>NZ_CANKXK010000089.1 GCF_947487605.1 uncultured Algibacter sp. | reverse complement strand
CAGCTACAACTTATTTTGTAAGAAGTGAACTAGCAACTGGATGTTACGATACCGATACCATTTTAATTTCTATTGACACACTCCCTTCTGTAAATGCTGGAGTTGCTCAATCTATTTGTATTGGTAATTCTTTTGATCTTGCTTCTATTGCTACTGGTAGTGGAACACTAACATATCATACATCTCAAGCTAATGCCGATAA
>NZ_CANKXK010000088.1 GCF_947487605.1 uncultured Algibacter sp. | reverse complement strand
AACGTCGGAATTTATTTATGTTTATCAATCGAATTTTATAAATTAGACTAATCAAATTTAAGACTGATTTTAAGTACCTGAAAAAATAAAACCAGTACATAACCAAGTATAAAATTAATGCTTGGGTCTGTACTTAATCCAGCGATTAGTCCTGTTTTGTTACATCTGATTTTCCTGCGGAAAATCCTCGCACACAAAACCGCACTAAT
>NZ_CANKXK010000087.1 GCF_947487605.1 uncultured Algibacter sp. | reverse complement strand
AAATTAAATCGTTTCCAATCTAATTTTTACGCTGTCAATTCAATATGTTTATGAACTTTTTTTGTCTTAACTTAAAGTCTTTCCTCCTTAAGCGGGTGCAAATATAAAACCCTTTTTTATACCACACAATACTTTTTAAATCTTTTTTTAAGAAAAATTTCTACACCATTCTTTAAACTTAAAAACTATCTAATATAAATGAACTTTTTGCTTATACTG
>NZ_CANKXK010000086.1 GCF_947487605.1 uncultured Algibacter sp. | reverse complement strand
GTAACGCCTTTACCTACCCTAAGCACATCAAACGGTTCAGTTTGTGCTACTAGTCAAACCAATATCGATTTAAATACCTTAGTAACCACCAATGGTACTACGGTGACATTCCATACATCGCAAGCCAATGCCGATAACGATTCTGGTGCAATCTCTGCTACAGTAAGTCCGTCCTCTGCTACTACATACTATGTAAGAAGCGAACTCGCTACTGGGTGTTATGACACTGATACTATT
>NZ_CANKXK010000085.1 GCF_947487605.1 uncultured Algibacter sp. | reverse complement strand
TACCATCGGCGCTAATGGGCTTAACTTCTCTGTTCGGAATGGTAAGAGGTGAGCCCCATCGCTATAACCACCTTAAGTTATAGCTGCTTGCTATTGACATAGTTGTCGTTAGCATTCAGCGTTTATCACATGGGATAAACAAATATCTTAACATATTGAATAAAGAACATGGTTTGTAATAATTATTTGTACTCTAAAAAAACAGGCGTACAATAAGCCTATGGGTTATTAGTACTACT
>NZ_CANKXK010000084.1 GCF_947487605.1 uncultured Algibacter sp. | reverse complement strand
AGTCTCATAGCTCAGCTGGTTAGAGCGCTACACTGATAATGTAGAGGTCGGCAGTTCGAGTCTGCCTGAGACTACAAGTCGAAAGACAGACAAGAAGCCTGTGCTGAGCGCAGTCGAAGTAATTCTGCCTGAGACTACAACCTAAGGTTGATTTGATAGAAAAGGATTAATTTTAGATAAGTTCATTAGATATTGAAAGGAAATTTTAGAAGTTGAGTTGAGTTCAACAATCGTTAATCGAGATT
>NZ_CANKXK010000083.1 GCF_947487605.1 uncultured Algibacter sp. | reverse complement strand
GCCGATTATATCGCTTGGAGAGATGGTTTCGCTGGTGTAACTTCTACCGATATTTGTGGTGCTGCTACAATGAGCTTTACTGAAGGTACTTGGGATTCACAAGGATGTACTGATACTATAACTGTAACCTTTACAGCAACTGATGAATGTGGATTGTCTTCTAGTCAAGATCAAACTTTCGTTATCTCTGATACAACACCTCCTGCTTTAGCTGGTGGTGCTGATGGAGCTGCTGAGTGTACAGGT
>NZ_CANKXK010000082.1 GCF_947487605.1 uncultured Algibacter sp. | reverse complement strand
CGAAGCTATGGGATAGAAATATCGGTAGGGGAGCATTGTAGTGTCGTCGAAGGTTGACTGTGAGGTTGGCTGGAGAATCTACAAAAGAAAATGTAGGCATAAGTAACGATAATGCGGGCGAGAAACCCGCACGCCGAAAGACTAAGGTTTCCTCAGCTATGCTAATCAGCTGAGGGTTAGTCGGGGCCTAACGCGAACCCGAAAGGGGTAGTGGATGGACAACAGGTTAATATTCCTGTACCTGCTCTCACTAAAAGTGACGG
>NZ_CANKXK010000081.1 GCF_947487605.1 uncultured Algibacter sp. | reverse complement strand
GGTTTAATTTAGTTTATACCGAACCTAAAGACGGTAGTTTAAGAACCTTTAAAGCGCATTTCACACTTAAACGATAGCATGTAGCAGTAAGGTTTCTCTAATTTTATAATATGAAAAGGTATTGATGACCATGATAGGTAAAACATTGCTTAATAAGCACTCCATTATAAAGACTAAAAAAATATTACTCAACCTGAGTTCGACGTAAGAAAGTCAAATTTTCAGCATAGAAAAAGCAGAATATTTAGTATATTAAAGTGTTGAAAT
>NZ_CANKXK010000080.1 GCF_947487605.1 uncultured Algibacter sp. | reverse complement strand
GTAACGCCTTTACCTACCCTAAGCACATCAAACGGTTCAGTTTGTGCTACTAGTCAAACCAATATCGATTTAAATACTTTAGTAACCACCAATGGTACTACGGTGACATTCCATACATCGCAAGCCAATGCCGATAACGACTCTGGTGCAATCTCTGCTACAGTAAGTCCGTCCTCTGCTACTACATACTATGTAAGAAGCGAACTTGCTACTGGGTGTTATGACACTGATACTATTCTTATTTCTATTGATCCGCTACCAACTGTCGATGCTGGAG
>NZ_CANKXK010000079.1 GCF_947487605.1 uncultured Algibacter sp. | reverse complement strand
GACTACTATTGATCCTATATTTTCGATTGTTACAATAAACCTGGGAAGATCCAAAAGTCGGGCTTATTAAACCCAACATTGTATATAAAAAATTGCTACTTTTAGCTTGACCAATGTTAGTTGCTTTGTTTGCTAGCTTCTAATTTTCCTTCGGAAAATCCTCGCACACAAACACGCAACATTTCATATACGTAAACGTTGGCAGTAATTTAGGAAAATGAGAACTCAAATTTTAACATTATTAAATATTTTAATCTATGGATTAGTCTTTTCCCAAGAAATAGAAATAAT
>NZ_CANKXK010000078.1 GCF_947487605.1 uncultured Algibacter sp. | reverse complement strand
TCTCCTTGATTTGCAAACGTACATGAATCTGCCATGGCATCACTCGGTGGTGTGCCTACTGCTATCTTAGCTGGTGCTGTTACACTAAACGTGGCTGTTTCAGATCCACTATCGCAAGTATCTGTAACATTATAAGTTACAACAACCGTTCCTCCTTCACATAATACAGGAGCACTATATTCATCAGCAAATGACCCTTGTGGCCTGCATCCGCCACTTTCTCCAAATTGATCTAGGAAACCTTGGAAGGCCAAATTTAAAGCGACTTGGTCTGCATAATCACAAGAACTATTATCTGTATCGTCACCAACTTCGTTAATAACAAGTGCTGGGGCT
>NZ_CANKXK010000077.1 GCF_947487605.1 uncultured Algibacter sp. | reverse complement strand
ACCGTTATGTACAAGTTTTCGGCACACATCTAAATTCCGTGCTTTTACAAAGGTCATTTCTTTTTTTGCAAACTGAAAATGAAAATAAGAACACATAAGACTGCGGAACATTTCGCTGAATTAAGCCTTGCCTAAAACCTGTGCTTACATCGAAAATTTAGCTAACCGAAAAGTCTCTGCTGAATTACAGAACCGCTAAACGTTCGGCTCAACTTTATGAAAATTGGATTTTCCCAACTTTTGGTTTTAACGACGAAAATATAGAATACCAAATGTTCCTGCTGAATTGGAAAACCGCTAAACTTTCGCAATAAAATATCCGAATTAAAAAACGTCGGAATTTA
>NZ_CANKXK010000076.1 GCF_947487605.1 uncultured Algibacter sp. | reverse complement strand
TCGTATAGATGAAGAACCTTGGCAAATGGATAATATTTTTAGAAATGTCCCTTTAGGCGAACATACTATTACGGTAAGAGATTTAGAAGGCTGTGGGCAAACCCAAAAAACTATTATGGTTATGGATTATCCCAAATATTTTACGCCAAATGGTGATGGGGATAATGAAACATGGAATATTGTAGGCATATCAAATCAAATGCAGGCTAGAATACTCATTTTTGATAGGTATGGTAAATTATTAAAACAGTTAAATCCTAATGGATTAGGATGGGATGGTACTTATAACGGTGTTTTAATGCCAACAAGCGATTATTGGTTTAATTTAGTTTATACCGAACCTAAAGACGGTAGTTTAAGAACCTT
>NZ_CANKXK010000075.1 GCF_947487605.1 uncultured Algibacter sp. | reverse complement strand
CAGATGACATAGTATTAACCACGAGTTATACCAATGTAACGTGTCACGGAGAGGATGATGGTACTATAACAGCGTCAGCAACTGGAGGCGCAACCATTACGGTAGATGGTGTTGCATATGATGCAACCAAGAAATACGGCCCAGGCATGTATACAGTACGTGCTGAGGCAGCTGGAGGCAACCAAGGCGATGTATGTTTTGAAGAGACTAAGATCACCATTAGTGAGCCAGATGACATAGTATTAACCACGAGTTATACCAATGTAACGTGTCACGGAGAGGATGATGGTACTATAACAGCGTCAGCAACTGGAGGCGCAACCATTACGGTAGATGGTGTTGCATATGATGCAACCAAGAAATACGG
>NZ_CANKXK010000074.1 GCF_947487605.1 uncultured Algibacter sp. | reverse complement strand
TGATTAAGGCTTTATACTTAGCTTTTTTTTTAGTTCCGCCACAGATTTATAACCAAGATCTTCGGCAGCTACTTCTAGATATGAATCTAATACCAATGCATCAAGATCCTTTTTAAGTAGTAGTTTTTTAAGCTGTTCAATTTCCTTTTGAAGCGCTTTAATTCTAGATATTTCGTCTTTAGTTTCCACTTTTACTCTGGTATTCATTAAGTCTTTACGATTGTATTTTTTAATCCACTCATTAACAGTTGTAGGCGCAATAGAGTATAGTTTACAAAGTTCACTCTTAGTGTGTTTTCCAATGCTAAGTTCGTTTAAAATTTTTAATTTGAAAGGTTCGCTGTAACGTCTAATTACTTTGTCATTTTTATACATAATTGTGTTAAATTATG
>NZ_CANKXK010000073.1 GCF_947487605.1 uncultured Algibacter sp. | reverse complement strand
GACGCAACAAAAGTGAACTTTCCTATGAATTAGGCACTAATTTAAGCATTTTTTATACACGTTGTTACAAAATGTAGCGACACATTTGAGTGAGTACTTTCCGTTTGGATTTTGATCAAAATTTTTTCATTCGGAGTTTTTTAGAAAAATGCTTACTTAAAATTCAAAAAAAATCGCGGAAAACTAACCAGCTAAAAATTCCGTTTTAAATTTCCGTTCAGATTTTCAGTTCCGCAAACAGGCACAATTCCACGTAATGCTTTGTTCAGATTCAACGTTCGAGTTAGAATTCAGCGTTTGCGTTAAAAATCAGCTTATGGTTAGTCAAATCCGAATAATTTCAAATTCAATTTATTCAGCTTAAAATCAGCGCGAAGTTTTTCGGAGCTATTTTTTGTAAC
>NZ_CANKXK010000072.1 GCF_947487605.1 uncultured Algibacter sp. | reverse complement strand
GATGCTTGTGGTAACCCTATCACTCCTACACTGGTAACCACTCCTAGTGATATCCCTTGTGCTGGTGATATGGTATGGGTATTCAATTACGAAGACTGTGAAGGTAACTCTCACGATTGGTCATATACATATACTATAGACATCCCTGACTTTACACCTCCTGCCAATACTGGTAGTATTGTAGACTGTCTTGCTGATGCTCAAGTACAACCTACACCTCCTGCTCAAAATGATGCTTGTGGTAACCCTATCACTCCTACACTGGTAACCACTCCTAGTGATATCCCTTGTGCTGGTGATATGGTATGGGTATTCAATTACGAAGACTGTGAAGGTAACTCTCACGATTGGTCATATACATATACTATAGACATCCCTGACTTTACACCTCCTGCCAATACTGGTAGTATTGTAGACTGTCTTG
>NZ_CANKXK010000071.1 GCF_947487605.1 uncultured Algibacter sp. | reverse complement strand
ATCCTGAGCGTAGTCGAAGGGTTCCAAATCCTCGTCCCTGCTTCGTTGTGCTGTGTGCTTTCTACTACTATCTCTAACGCGGGGTATATTTATATTGTTTATATTTTAAATCAACTAAGAAGTTAGTTAGCATATTGGTTTATTCATTAAGTTTAAAGAAGCCATCATTCCAATCACCGTTTAAATGTTTTAGTGTCGTTTCGTTCTACATTCCTCGCCCTCGTATTTAGTATTCAGTCACCTATTAGGTTTCAACCAGCAATAAAGTTAATAAGAATAGTTGTTATAAAGTACAGAGAACAAGGGGTTTAAGAGAGGGATAAAAAAAAGTAAAAAAAAAGATTAAAAAAGGCATTGTAGAATTAAAAAAGGATAGTATGTTTGCACCCGCTAAAACGGGGTATAGAAGCTCAGCAGTATAAGCAAAAAG
>NZ_CANKXK010000070.1 GCF_947487605.1 uncultured Algibacter sp. | reverse complement strand
GACAGTTCACAGCGTATTTGGCTCACTATTTTATAATTGGTCAAACGATGAGCTCCTAAATGAATATCACAAAAAAATTGATAATCAATATTTGCATTAAGTTGCTCTATTAGTCTTTTATCAGAACAACAGGCATAGTGTTTTAAAAACATTAAGGCTAGTTTACCTTTTGGACTAAAGTAATTCTTAGTACCCTTAATAGATTCTTTGAGCTTAAAAGCCAATACCAACTCTTGCCAAGGAATAGCTGAATATATTTTTCCTAAATCACTTGATAAAAATTGATTGAAGTACACATCAAAATTCTCTGACGGATTTAAGAATGAAAAATTATACTGTAAATCGGAGATTCTTTGTATTTTAGACATACATTGATAATATAAAACCCCGTTTTTTGAGTGTTCGGCTCGTTTTCGGGGTTTTGTTTTATCTAAAATACAACTTATTT
>NZ_CANKXK010000069.1 GCF_947487605.1 uncultured Algibacter sp. | reverse complement strand
ATGCTGAAAAGTCCGTTCCAAATCTAAAGTTTCGGCTGAAATTTAAGTTTATTAAAATCGGAATTTGACAAATATTTACGTGGAATTTGAGTCAATTACGGAAAACAAAACTGCGGATTTTTAGCAAGTTTACGGAATCGAAACGCTGACAAAAATTACTGCGGACTTTTGAGTTTCTTTGCGGAATCGAAATCTGAAAACCGAACAGAATGCTGAAAATCACTCTTGCGGAATTTGAGCAAGTTTGCGAAATGAAAATCTCGAAAAAGAAAAAAACGGAACGAATTATTTAGCGGATAAAAAAAGCACTAAAACCCAACACTGTATAAAATTAATTGCTGGTAAAAGCCTACTTACGAAAGTCCTTGCGGACTTTCTATCTGTGATTTATTTGCTAATTTTAGTGCTTAAACCACGCAACTAATCTTATACAAACACGTTACAAAAAATAGCTCCGAAAAACTTCGCGCTGATTTTAAGCTGAATAAATTGAATTTGAAATTATTC
>NZ_CANKXK010000068.1 GCF_947487605.1 uncultured Algibacter sp. | reverse complement strand
GTTGGGTTTAATAAGCCCGACTTTTGGATCTTCCCAGGTTTATTGTAACAATCGAAAATATAGGATCAATAGTAGTCTGCTAAAAGTAGAACGGAATTGGACTTATGTACAATTCTGTACTGACAAGCTTTCGATTAAAATCGGATGAGAGTTACACTATCAAATACGAATTTTGATTCGCATAAAAGCTTGACAAAGATAGGGAATTTTTCTGACAAAGTCAATAGGGAATTCCAAAAAAATACTTTTAGTAGACTACTATAGAGCGATTTAACAAAACGCATTGTTAACTTTTAAAATAACGATATCATATACTAAGCATATAATACATGATTTTAAAACCATAAACCTGAATCAGAAATGCTATGTAGCGTCGGGGCTGACTACGTAAATTAGGATTTTTCCTATGAATAGGTTAATTTTACTAAACCCAACAGCGCATATAGTTTATATCGCTTTTCTTATTATTTTACTTACGCTAAAATGCTATCGCATTTCTGCCTCGCTCAAGCAAAATAATAAGGCGACACAAACTATATACGTGAAAGTT
>NZ_CANKXK010000067.1 GCF_947487605.1 uncultured Algibacter sp. | reverse complement strand
CGACAACTATGGCGGTTCTTCGGTAGCAGCTTGTGAGCGACCTACCGATGGTTTCCTTTTAGGTGAACTGTCAGGTAGCGGTACGGACGATTGCGATGATTCTTTAAGCACTGGAAGCACAATAAATCCAGGAGCTACCGAAATACCTGGAAATGGGTTAGATGATGATTGTAATCCTGCTACGGACGATACTTTGAGTAATGACTCCTTTAATTTAGTTGATGTTCAGATTTTTCCAAACCCTTTTGATGACAGGATTTCCATTAGTCTACCTTTGAGTATTAGAAACGAAATTTTAGAAGTAACATTATACAATTTATTAGGAAAACAAATTGTTTCCAAGCGTTTAATAAGTCATACCAAATTAATCCAAATTAATAACTTAGATCAATTATCTCAAGGAGTTTATATTTTAAAGGTATCATTATTAATGGAGAATAATCAGCACTTCGTAAAGCGTCTTGTAAAGTTTAATTAGGCACTTTCAGAAGTGATTCAGATACTTGATATTCAGTAAAATAAGTTGTATTTTAGATAAAACAAAACCCCGA
>NZ_CANKXK010000066.1 GCF_947487605.1 uncultured Algibacter sp. | reverse complement strand
CTTTAAGTTAAGACAAAAAAAGTTCATAAACATATTGAATTGACAGCGTAAAAATTAGATTGGAAACGATTTAATTTAACAAAGAGAATAGACCATTTTGAGTACTAGAGATTCTAATTAGTTGTTAAAAGTAGTTGCATTGTATTTATATATGATAGTAACACACAAAAATTAACGATGAAGAGTTTGATCCTGGCTCAGGATGAACGCTAGCGGCAGGCCTAACACATGCAAGTCGAGGGGTAACATTGGTGCTTGCACCAGATGACGACCGGCGCACGGGTGCGTAACGCGTATACAATCTACCTTGTACTGGGGGATAGCCTTTAGAAATGAAGATTAACACCCCATAGTATGTAAATTTCGCATGATATTTACATTAAAGGTTACGGTACAAGATGAGTATGCGTCCTATTAGCTAGATGGTAAGGTAACGGCTTACCATGGCAACGATAGGTAGGGGCCCTGAGAGGGGGATCCCCCACACTGGTACTGAGACACGGACCAGACTCCTACGGGAGGCAGCAGTGAGGAATATTGGACAATGGAGG
>NZ_CANKXK010000065.1 GCF_947487605.1 uncultured Algibacter sp. | reverse complement strand
TATAGTTAGTAGTGGTAGACGCGAAACCGTGTGATCTACCCATGGGCAGGTTGAAGCTGTAGTAACATACAGTGGAGGACCGAACGGATATACGTTGAAAAGTGTTCCGATGACCTGTGGGTAGGGGTGAAAGGCCAATCAAACTCGGAAATAGCTCGTACTCCCCGAAATGCATTTAGGTGCAGCGTTGATTAATAGTTTTATAGAGGTAGAGCTACTGATTGGATGCGGGGGCTTCACCGCCTACCAATTCCTGACAAACTCCGAATGCTATAAAATGATCATCAGCAGTGAGGGCATGGGTGCTAAGGTCCATGTCCGAGAGGGAAAGAACCCAGACCATCAGCTAAGGTCCCAAAATATATGTTAAGTTGAACTAACGAGGTTGAACTGCTTAGACAGCTAGGATGTTGGCTTGGAAGCAGCCATTCATTTAAAGAGTGCGTAACAGCTCACTAGTCGAGCGGTTCGGCATGGATAATAATCGGGCATAAACATATTACCGAAGCTATGGGATAGAAATATCGGTAGGGGAGCATTGTAGTGTCGTCGAAGGTTGACTGTGAGGTTGGCTGGAGAA
>NZ_CANKXK010000064.1 GCF_947487605.1 uncultured Algibacter sp. | reverse complement strand
GGCACACACGAATTGATCCGTAGATATCCGAATGGGGCAACCTGGCATATTGAAGATATGTCATCCAGCAATGGAAGCAAACCCGGAGAACTGAAACATCTAAGTACCCGGAGGAGAAGAAAACAAAAGTGATTCCGATAGTAGCGGCGAGCGAACTTGGATTAGCCCAAACCAGTGTTGTTACGGCAATACTGGGGTTGTAGGACCACGACATTAGAAGCAAGATGAATTAGAATCCTTTGGAAAGAGGAGCCATAGACGGTGATAGCCCGGTATAAGTAAAGAATGTGGATATAGTGGTATCCTGAGTAGTGCGGGACACGAGTAATCCTGTATGAAACAGTCGGGACCATCCGATAAGGCTAAATACTCCTGAGAGACCGATAGTGAACTAGTACCGTGAGGGAAAGGTGAAAAGAACCCTGAATAAGGGAGTGAAATAGAACCTGAAACCATACGCTTACAAGCGGTCGGAGCGGCTTATGCTGTGACGGCGTGCCTTTTGCATAATGAGCCTACGAGTTACCGTTGCTAGCAAGGTTAAGCACTTCAGGTGCGGATCCGTAGCGAAAGCGAGTCTGAATAGGGCG
>NZ_CANKXK010000063.1 GCF_947487605.1 uncultured Algibacter sp. | reverse complement strand
ACGTTGTGTGTAATTAAACAAAAATGAACCCTTTAAAACAAATTAAAATGACAAAAAAAACCATGAACAAATTATTCTTAACCTTATTAATTGGAATCTTACTTTCTTGTAGTAGTGACAATAATGACACTGAACCTGAACAAAATAGTATTCTTGGTACTTGGAAAATCGTATCTCTGACTTCTAATGGAACTGAAGAATTACAAGACGAATTAGATTACGCTGATATATGTTATTGGACTGAAGTATATACTCAAACAACCGTAACGGATATTGACTTTTCTGGAACTGATTGTACAACGGAAACTGTAGACGAAACGCTACCATATACAATAAATGGAACTGCTCTTTCATACACAACTGGAGACCAAGTTGATGTTTCTTTAGAAATCATTGAATTGACAAGCACAACATTAAAACTTCAAGACTCTTATGAAGAGTTAGGAGAAAATTATGTTGATGTTTATACTTATACGAAAATAGAATAAAACTACACACAACAAAGTATAAAATTAATGCTTGGGTCTGTGTTTAAACCAGCGATTAGTCCTGTTTTGTTACATCTGATTTTCCTGCGGAAAATCCTCGCACACAAAACCGCACTAATC
>NZ_CANKXK010000062.1 GCF_947487605.1 uncultured Algibacter sp. | reverse complement strand
GAGAAGTAAATGCAGCTTATGCAAAATGGATAATGGACACTACAACTGCAGCAGTAGCTAGTATTACAGGCGGATGTGCTCCTAAAGGCAGTATTAAATCTCAAGATGCAGCACCAGCATTATGTGCAGGAGGAGAAGCTAAAGTTGTTTGGACAATCACGGATTTATGTGAGACATTTGATGTAGAGGCTACATGGAAATTGAATGCACCAGCTAAGATAGCAGTAGGCACACCACCGAGTGATGCCATGGCAGATTCATGTACTTTTGCAAATCAAGGAGAAGTAGATGCAGCTTATGCAAAATGGATAATGGACACTACAACTGCAGCAGTAGCTAGTATTACAGGCGGATGTACTCCTAAAGGCAGTATTAAATCTCAAGATGCAGCACCAGCATTATGTGCAGGAGGAGAAGCTAAAGTTGTTTGGACAATCACGGATTTATGTGAGACATTTGATGTAGAGGCTACATGGAAATTGAATGCACCAGCTAAGATAGCAGTAGGCACACCACCGAGTGATGCCATGGCAGATTCATGTACTTTTGCAAATCAAGGAGAAGTAGATGCAGCTTATGCAAAATGGATAATGGACACTACAACTGCAGCAGTAGCTAGTAT
>NZ_CANKXK010000061.1 GCF_947487605.1 uncultured Algibacter sp. | reverse complement strand
CGTTAGGCAACATTAGATGAAACCGTATATTGATAAAATATCTGAATTAATAAACCAAAAAGAAATTCGACACGAAATTCATTCTTTTGATTCGGGAGCATTTATGGTTGACATATGGATAAACAATGACTTTTATTGTCTTCAACTTTTTGAGAACAAATTTGGAATTAGTCACGTAACGGAGGAAATTGACTTTAGCACTATTCCTGACAAAACTTTTATAAGTTGGGAGAAATTTGAAACCGAATTAAAAAAAGTTATTGATGAATAGCAAAATAGACTTATCGGTTATGAAAACTCTTTTCAGAGAACTTTGGCTGCAATCTGATTTATGTACTGAACCGATTGAACATATTTGGTTTACGATAAATGAGGTTGCTAAATCAACATCTAACTCTAGTAAAGAAATAAAAAAATATTTGGACTATCTAATTAAAAATGGAATTATCGAATTAGTTTCTTGGGAACCATTAGTACATCAATTTACTGAAGACGGAAAACGAATTAAAACGGAATTTGATATTGAAAAAACAATAAAAACGTTGCCTAACAAAGTATAAAATTAATGGCTAATTCTAGCTTACTTGGAAAATTCCTGCGGAATTTTCCGCTGGCAAGTATTTGTTTACTAAATTAGTGCTTAACAACGCCACTAATCTTATACATAAACGTT
>NZ_CANKXK010000060.1 GCF_947487605.1 uncultured Algibacter sp. | reverse complement strand
AGTCTCATAGCTCAGCTGGTTAGAGCGCTACACTGATAATGTAGAGGTCGGCAGTTCGAGTCTGCCTGAGACTACAACCTAAGGTTGATTTGATAAAAAAGGATCAATTTTAGATAAGTTCATTAGATATTGAAAGGAAATTTTAGAAGTTGAGTTGAGTTCAACAATCGTTAATCGAGATTCAGCAATCTGAAATCGACAACGGGGGATTAGCTCAGCTGGCTAGAGCGCTTGCCTTGCACGCAAGAGGTCATCGGTTCGACTCCGATATTCTCCACCAGGCAATGCTTTGAGATAATTTATTTATCACAAGATATTGCAAGAATAGTAATTGATACATTATCAGTTGCGATTCGCAACCGTTCATTGACATATTGAAAAAAGATACATGAAAAATAGGATTAGATTTATCTAAACTATTTTAAGTAATAATTAGGATTAATTAGAATCTCGAGCGATATCTAATTAATCATATTATAGTTATCAAATCGTTTTGATAATTATAATAAACTCATTAAAAAAGCAAAAAGTACAATAAGCTAAATAAGGGCGTATGGGGAATGCCTAGGCTCTCAGAGGCGAAGAAGGACGTGATAAGCTGCGAAAAGCTACGGGGATCGGCACACACGAATTGATCCGTAGATATCCGAATGGGGCAACCTGGCATATTGAAGATATGTCATCCAGCAATGGAAG
>NZ_CANKXK010000059.1 GCF_947487605.1 uncultured Algibacter sp. | reverse complement strand
TAATTGCTAACGTCTGTGCTTAACTGAAAATTAACGCATATTAACCCGTAACTGACGGTTATACGAGACCGTTGGCACCAATTAGAAAAATGAAATCGAAATTGTTTTTACTTCTGACTTTAATTTTATTTACGTCCTGTTTTCAAGAACGGAAAATCGGACAACTGAAAGTGAGCGGAATAGAAAATACTTTTGTAAATATCTACCAAAAAGACGAATTTGACTTTGTGACACCATTGTATTATGAAATATTGGACTCTGATGAAAATCTGATTTTGGAAAAGCATCATTTAATTGGAACTAACGACCATATTACTGACTTGGAAAATTTTAAAGCTAAATCTTATGACAGTATTGTGTATCTGACTTGGGGAAAAGAAAGTGAAATATATGCAGTTTATGACCTGAAATCTGGAAAAGGATATCCGAAAAGTAAACTGAATGAGAATTGGAAAACGGAAATTGAAAACGCAAATGATTTGGTAAACAGATTAAAAGAAATGAATCCGATTTTAAATGCTAATTGGAATAAATAACTGGTGCCAACAATGTATAACCGCAATTACGGCGGATTCGACTACGTCCGAATCCACTCGGAATTGCTAAAGGCTGTGCCAAACCGAAAAATAACGCATATTAACCCGTAACTGACGGTTATACGAGACCGTTGGGTTTAATAAGCCCGACTTTTGGATCTTCCCAGGTTTATTGTAACAATCGAAAATATAGGATCAATAGTA
>NZ_CANKXK010000058.1 GCF_947487605.1 uncultured Algibacter sp. | reverse complement strand
TGTTTTGTTACATCTGATTTTCCTGCGGAAAATCCTCGCACACAAAACCGCACTAATCTTATACATAAACGTTGTGTATAATGCGATAAAACCAGAACTAATTGAAAATCAAAATTTAATAATGAAAAACTTACTTACGAACTTAACCTTAATTCTGTCATTAATTATTTTAACATCTTGTAGTAGCGATGATAGTGGAAATACTGAAAATCAAACTGACCCTCTAATCGGAACTTGGGAATACTCTACTCAATTTGAAAATGACACACAAATCACAGTAAATGATTGTAGCCCATCTACAATTGAGTTTACTCAAGCTGGGAATAGAACTGACTTATATTACGGAACAGACAATTCAGGAAATTGCGTTGTAGTAGACACGGTAAATATGACTTGGGAAAAATTAAGTGATGGAACTTATGAATTTACACAAAACGGATTTACTTTCTCTGACGTAGTGACTTTTGAGAATGATAAAAACACCGTGACTTTCGAAGATTCTGATACAGATGGGAATGGAAATGTCGTTGTTTATCGATTTGTATATACTCGAATAAATTAAATCAAATTAAGCACTATACACAACAATGCCTATAGTTCATTGCTGCTGAATTTCCTAATCGGAAATTCTTATCTTGCAATGATGGCTTAGGTTTTCTCGGAATAGTCCTCGCGGACGATTCCGCAACGAAACCATAGCCCAACCGTTGGCAACAAGCTGAAAAGAAAAAATTTATTACCGTTTTGGTAACTTTTTTATTATATTTGCGACAAACAAGTAT
>NZ_CANKXK010000057.1 GCF_947487605.1 uncultured Algibacter sp. | reverse complement strand
TTATGTATAAGATTAGTGCGGTTTTGTGTGCGAGGATTTTCCGCAGGAAAATCAGATGTAACAAAACAGGACTAATCACTGGTTTAGGCAAAGACCCAAGCATTAATTTTATACTTTGTTAGCAGTTGTTTTTTCTTTCAATTCGTTTAATGGAATTTCTATTTTGTTGTTTCCAAACCATTCTCCTTCTCCGCCAACATAAACGATAAAATTCTTTTCAGATATAGCCCAAGTTATTACATAATTACTTCCAGTTTCGTAAGCGAGTAAATTCACATAATTATTATTTTCAGCACTATATTTTTTAACATAAGGATAAATCATTCCACGTTTAAAATTCGGAATTATTTGATTTGGTTCAATTCCTAAAAGTCCAACTTTCAAAGTGTCTTTTTGTTTCGGATTTACAACAATCGAATGATAAACTGTATCTTTCTTTATTCCTCCACGACTTATTAAAGTCTGAAATTCAACACTCAATATTGAGTCAGTTTTTAATAAAATCTTGTAATTTCCAGTTACCTGACTTTTTTTAGTATCTACTTTCTCGCAATTATGTGCGTAATATTCGTGTTCGGCATAATCTTCTAATATTTCATTCAGTTTAGCCATTTTTACTTTATCTAAAAGACCTTTGATTTCTGGATACGAGATTGGAATTTCGCAATTATCTTTTTTAATTATTTTCGTTCTATTCAAAATTTCATATTCAGCATTTTTTGATTCACAACTGTAAATCAAAAACCCTATTATTAATATGTATTTCAGAGTTTTCATCAAATAACTGC
>NZ_CANKXK010000056.1 GCF_947487605.1 uncultured Algibacter sp. | reverse complement strand
ACTATTGATCCTATATTTTCGATTGTTACAATAAACCTGGGAAGATCCAAAAGTCGGGCTTATTAAACCCAACGGTTACGTATATGGAAAGTTGCGTGTTTGTGTGCGAGGATTTTCCAAAGGAAAATCAGAAGCAAGCAAACAAAGCAACTCACATTGGTTAAGCACAAAATAGCAATTTTTTATATACAATGTTGCCATTTCGTTGTTTTTCCAGAGTTCACATTATTTGATTCGGTTTCGTCTTTAATTTTTCAGAGTTAGAGTGAGTAATTCTTTTATATTTTCTGTCATTTAATTCCGTTTTGCAATGGCTATTCTGTTTTTAATTCCAAGTTTCTTTTCGAAGAGCCATTTAAATATTTATAAATCATAATTAACACAAAAAATAAATTCAGAGTCCAAATACCCGAACCGACAAAAATCAACTGCTTCGCTTTAGAATTAAATTCGTTGAATTCACTAAATTCAGAGATTACTGCTCCGAGAAAATAAAGATTGATTAGAAAGAAAATAATCCCGAAAGTCAGTCCTGAAATTCTATTTTTAAAAAATATTTGAAGAACTAAGATTCCCACAATTCCAATAAAAATTGGATTAATATAAAATGGCGGTGAGTATCCAGCCAAAATCGCTAAAATTATAAAGTAGTATTCTGGTGATTTTAAAAGTATTGATTTCATTTTTCGTTCATTTTTATTTCAGTTTGAGTTCATTCTGCCAATGAATGGCAACGTTTATGTATAAGATTAGTGCGGTTTTGTGTGCGAGGATTTTCCGCAGGAAAATCAGATGTAACAAAACAGGA
>NZ_CANKXK010000055.1 GCF_947487605.1 uncultured Algibacter sp. | reverse complement strand
GTAGACTGTCTTGCTGATGCTCAAGTACAACCTACACCTCCTGCTCAAAATGATGCTTGTGGTAACCCTATCACTCCGTCTGGGCCTGTAGTAAGTGCTGACCCAGTGTGCCAAGGAGTAAAAACATATACTTGGACTTATACTGATTGTGAAGGTAACTCTCATGATTGGGTATATACATATACTCTTAATGACGATGTTGATCCTATAATTGACAATACGAACAAAGATAATATTGAAATAGAATGTGGTATTGGTGATACTCAGGCAGCTCTTGATGCTTGGTTAGATTCTAATGCTGGAGCAACAGCTTCAGATAACTGTAGTGGCAACATTACTTGGTCTAATGATTACGGTCAAAACACCGATGTAATTTGTGGAGACAATGGTATTCCAGTAACTTTTAGAGCTACAGATGCCTGTGGAAACTTTAGTGAAACAACTGCTACTTATTTAATAAAAGATACGGAGGATCCAATAATTACTAATAATGCTTCCGATCAAACTGTGCAATGTGATGGCGCTGGTAATATTGATCAATTTAATGCTTGGTTAGATAACATTGGGAATACTGGAACTGCTACTGACAATTGTTCAAGTATTGTTTGGTCTAATGACTCAGCAGATTTGCAATTTACTGATGGTTGCGCCTTAACAGGTAGTATGCTAGTTACATTTACAGCAACCGATGGTTGTGGTAATACTAGCTCTACTCAAGCCTTATTTACAATTGCTGATACAACGCCTCCTGCTTTAGCTGGTGGTGCTGATGGAGCTGCTGAGTGTACAGGTGATGATCCTGCTCTTAATGCCGATTATAT
>NZ_CANKXK010000054.1 GCF_947487605.1 uncultured Algibacter sp. | reverse complement strand
TGCCAACGGTCTCGTATAACCGTCAGTTACGGGTTAATATGCGTTAATTTTCAGTTAAGCACAGACGTTAGCAATTACAGAGTGGATTCGGACGTAGTCGAATCCGCCGTAATTGCGGTTATACATTGTTGGCAGTAGTTTTTTATTTTTTTAATTCCATCAATAGATAAGCAAAATCATTTCTCAATTCAATTATGTTCCCAGTATTAATACTCAATCCGATTGAAGACCAACCATCCCCATATCCAGTAATATTTCCAGAGCCAAAAGCATAAAAAGTCACGGGTTGGTTTTCTTTCCAATAATGAAAAACAGTCATTCCTGTAAAACCTCCTTTATTTATTTTTACTTCCTTTTTTTTGGGTATTTCATATCTATATATGTCATTGGGTTTCAGTTCTATTTTTTGTTTGTCAATTTTAAATTTTTGAGTTTTCTTGTCATTCCCAAAGAAGTAGATAATATTTTTTTCTAGATTATCTCTGCTTTTTTCTATTAATTCAGGTAAAGCAGAATACAAATCAAAAGAGACAGACGTTTCTTTATTTGTTATTACTTTCCCAATATATTTAAACGCATTTGCATTAAAATCAATCGCTTTTCTTTGTAGACCACTTAATATTTGATTAAAATCGTTTGCCTTAACTTTAATTTTGGCAATAAAGTAATAGTCTTTTAAATCCGTTTTATCACTTATAAATGCTAATCCTTTTTCTTTGATGTTTGGAATACTATCAGCCTTTTCAATTATTTCTATTTCTTGGGAAAAGACTAATCCATAGATTAAAATATTTAATAATGTTAAAATTTGAGTTCTCATTTT
>NZ_CANKXK010000053.1 GCF_947487605.1 uncultured Algibacter sp. | reverse complement strand
ACGCTAAAATGCTATCGCATTTCTGCCTCGCTCAAGCAAAATAATAAGGCGACACAAACTATATACGTGAAAGTTACCCAACATTTGAAAACCGTCACGAAAAATAACCTCGAACTGAATTTAAAAGAAGCCACTTCTACTCTATTAGAAATGGCTAAAAATTCCTGTTGGAATAAAATTTCTGACAATACAAGCTACATAATTTCGGAAATAATAAATGACGAGCGGAATTTTTTTGACAAACGAATTGAACGCAAAAAAGTAAACGATAAGAAAAAAACCAAATCGCTTGAACAAATAACGGCCGAATTAAAAGACATTTATGTAAATCTGTACGATATAAACTTGTACGTATATAAAAGCGAAAAGGAAAGCACAATAATTGAAATTCAGTACTATCCGAAATCATCACTGGAATCTGACTTTTATGAAACTGTAAAAAACAATGAGCCAATGCTTCATTGTAAAATTGTTCAACCACCATATATTGCAAAACCACCAAATTCAGTAGAGAAAGAAAGAAAATTTGACGTGAATTGGGAGTTAGGTGGAATTCGATACGAATGGAATAAGTTTTTAGGAATAATACGATTCAAAATTTGGAAATTTAAATATGACCAAAGACAAAAATTACGAAATAAAAACGTTGGGTAACAACGTGTATAAAAAATTGCTAAATTAGTGCTTAATCAAAGGCAGTTGCAATTTTGTTACGTCTGATTTTCCTTCGGAAAATCCTCGCACACAAAACCGCAACTTTCCATACACAAAAACGTTGGGTTTAATAAGCCCGACTTTTGGATCTTCCCAGGTTTATTGTAACAATCGAAAATATAGGATCAATAGT
>NZ_CANKXK010000052.1 GCF_947487605.1 uncultured Algibacter sp. | reverse complement strand
AACGTTTATGTATAAGATTAGTGCGGTTTTGTGCGTGAGGATTTTCTGCAGGAAAATCAGATGTAGCAAAACAGGACTAATCGCTGGTTTTAAGCACAGACCCAAGCATTAATTTTATACTTTGTTGGCAACTGGCTTTTTTTATTAATAATCTTGAACTAAAACTTCAGTCGGAATATGAAGTGTTGAGTTCAGTTTTCTTATCATTCCTAAAGTCAGTTTACGTTTCTTGCTTAAAATTTCACTTACCC
The DNA here is from genome assembly GCF_947487605.1 of uncultured Algibacter sp. GTDB lineage: Bacteria > Bacteroidota > Bacteroidia > Flavobacteriales > Flavobacteriaceae > Algibacter_D. The sequence continues at coordinate 626 of NZ_CANKXK010000052.1, read as the reverse complement.
TACTTTTAAATCCAACAACTTCTGCTAAGTCCTTTTGTTTCATTCCCATTTGTTCCATTCGGAATTTGATTGCCTCAATTGGGTCTGGCATTCCTATTGGGAATTTTTCATTTTCATATCTGTCAATTAAGATTGAAAGGATTTCTAATTCGTCTCCCTCGTCCGTTCCTTTTTTTGCATCAAAAATATTCTCAAGTCTGTCGAGAGCTTTTTGATAATCTTTTTCATTTCTAATGGGTGCTATTTTCATAATCAGATGTTATTTGCGTCTATTTTATCATATTCTGCGTGAGTTCCTATGAACCTTATCCAGCATATTTGGTATTCAAAGTTGAATTTTACAATTAGTCGGTAATTATTTCCTTTAATGTTGTAAACTATTCTGTTGTCTTTTAAAATACTTGCACTTGGATAATCATTTTTTAATTCATTAATGTTTGTCCATTCGGATTTTTCGGTTTCCCTATACCAAGATTTCAATTGTTCTTCACAGTCTGCGTGTTTTTCCCAAAAATCTCGTAAAGTTCTTTTTGCTATTACTCTCACATTATACTTGTTTGTCGCAAATATAATAAAAAAGTTACCAAAACGGTAATAAATTTTTTCTTTTCAGCTTGTTGCCAACG
>NZ_CANKXK010000051.1 GCF_947487605.1 uncultured Algibacter sp. | reverse complement strand
ATGTCTAGTCCTGAAATATGGCTACAGGTTAAAATTGAATTTACGCTGATAATTTATATACCATATTTGGTGTTTTATAGTCTAAAGATAAATGTAATCTTATTTGGTTGTATAAATTAATTGCATTTTTTGCAGCTCTCTTTGCGTGACTTACGCTATCAAAGGTTTGGTCGAGATAAAATTCATCTTTTAAGATGCCGTTTACGCGTTCAGCCATGGCGTTTTCATAGCAGTGATTTTCTTCTGTCATACTAATGTTTATCTTATTTCTTTTAAGAATTTGTGTGTATACATTGCTACAATATTGTATTCCTCTATCAGAGTGGTGTATGAGTCCTTTAATATTTTTTGCTTGATAAATGGCCTTTTTAAGAGCCCTCACGCATCCGTCGAGTTCTAGGCTATCACTAAGGTCATAGCCAACAATTTTCCTAGAATGCATATCCGTTATTAAAGCCAAGTAGCAAAAGCCTTTTACGGTTCTGATGTATGTTATATCAGAGACCCAAACTTGGTTTGATTTTTTAACTTCCATATCTTTTATAATGTTTTTATACTTATAAAAACGATGGTAGGAGTTTGTTGTTCTGGCACTAGTTTTCTTTCTAAGTGTTAGCATATTATGTTTTCTAAGGACATTAAATAGCGTATCTCTACCAACTTTAAGATTGGCTTTAGCAAACTCATCGTCTAAAGATTTTTCAAGTTTACGCACGCCTTCTCTAGGTAAGGATTTGCGTCTTTTCTTAACAATATTTATAATCTGTTGCTCTAGTATTAAACGCTTATCAGCTCTAGATTTGTATTTATAATACGCATCACGTTTAAGCCCAAAACAATGAGTTATAGTCTGTAAAGAAGCAAATCCCTTAGAGTTTTCTTTAGCT
>NZ_CANKXK010000050.1 GCF_947487605.1 uncultured Algibacter sp. | reverse complement strand
ACAAAGTATAAAAATAACGCTAAATTTAATGCTTAATCAAAAGATAGTGCTCTTTTGGTCACTCTGATTTTCCTACGGAAAATCCTCGGACACAAAACCGCACTATTCTTATACATAAACGTTGGGTACAATTATGACAAACTGCATTTTCCATAGCAAAGAATTTGAAATTAACGGAATTTCTGTACCTGAATTTGAATTAAAAAGCGGAAATCTAATTAGAATTTACATTCCAAATTTTGACTCTGAACATCAACCTTTAGGTTTTGACTTGACGATTGAATTAATAAAGCATTTTCAAAATAAAAAATCGGATTTTCATTGGGCGAAAAACTACCGACAAAATACCATAGCGGAATTATTAAATCCTCTAACTGCCGAAAAGTATTTGATGACCAAAATGCGAATTGACAAACAAAACGCAAAACGAATTGCGAAAGAAATCGGAATAAAACTGACTGACAAGTTTGAACATTTGAATTTCACAAATAAGAAAGCGTTGATAATAAAAGCACTATTTCAACAGAATGATAGTATAATTTTAGATTATTATGGTGTTGACGCAATCGGAATCGGATTTTTGGAAAGTTTAGTGAATTCTGAAATTGAGAAAGGTAAATCAGCCATCGCTTTTGACAGATTGGAATTTAAAGCTGACAAGGAACCTTTTGAAAATATAAAAACAATAGAAATAACTGTACCCAACAACGTGTAAGCGCAATAACGGCTGAATTTCCTACTCGGAAATTCAACTCGTTTTGCTAAATTAGTTGCGTCAGCGGAAAGTACTCGCGCACTTTTCCGTTACTGACGCTTACACAAAACCGTTACAAAAAATAGCTCCGAAAAACTTCGCGCTGATTTTAAGCTGAATAAATTGAATTTGAAATTATTCGGATTTG
>NZ_CANKXK010000049.1 GCF_947487605.1 uncultured Algibacter sp. | reverse complement strand
GTTTTGTTACATCTGATTTTCCTGCGGAAAATCCTCGCACACAAAACCGCACTAATCTTATACATAAACGTTGGCAAACATATAACTGAACAATGAAATTCATCAATCTAATCATAATTTCACTTCTGACTTTTAGTTGTTCAAACGAAAAAGAAATAGCGGAATTTGAAAAGGTTTTGGGGAAAGAAAACAGTGAAACTCTGACTTATCTTGTAAACGACTTTGAGTCTGACTTCCTCAAAAGACAATATCCGAATTTAGATACTAAAAAAGCCTACAAACAATTCCTGACCGAATTATCAAAAGGACAAACCGAATACTGGAAAAAAATATCGGAAAGTAGTCGAGAATATCTTGAGAAAAGTAATTTGAGATTAGAAATTTACAGCGTTCCAGATTCAATTTGGATTGAACGTGACCCTGAAAAACTGACTTTGAGCAATAACAATATTCCGATGTTAAAAATCAATCGGAAATATTTAATGCCAGACGGAACATTTGGATACAGTACATCAGAATCATCTTTTCGGTACAAAGAACCTATCGATGAAGATTCAATTATAGAATCTCGAAAAAATTGGATTGATATAAATTATGTTGGTAGTTATTCGAGAGCATTAAATTCAATATCAAACAAATCGGATTTCCTGATTGACTATCTTGACATACGAGAAGCAGCAGGAACGATTGACCCAAAATTTATTGCTAAACGAATGTTAGAATCAAAAGTCGATTTAAACGACTACTTTATAAAAAGATTAATAATAACAGAAATAGTATATTAAAAAAAATACGTTTGCCAACACCGTGTAAACGCAATAACGGCGGAATTTTCTACCGAAAATTCTCGCCTTTTTATTAACTTGGTGGCGTCAGCGGAAAGTACTCGCGCACTTTCCCGTTACTGACGCTTACACAAACACGTTACAAAAAATAGCTCCGAAAAACTTCGCGCTGATTTTAAGCTGAATAAATTGAATTTGAAATTA
>NZ_CANKXK010000048.1 GCF_947487605.1 uncultured Algibacter sp. | reverse complement strand
ACCTGAGTTCGACGTAAGGATTTAGAAAAACAGAGCTAATTGATTTGTATTTTCTGTTTCAAATTTAATACTTGGTTTCTTTTCTTGAAACGAATAAGCGATAAGGCTAGCAACTAAATTTGTAATGAAATTACCAAAACTTCTATGTCTAGAATGTTCAGCCTGAGCTATATTTTTCAGTTGGTCATTTATAGTTTCTATAACTGAACGCTTTCTAAGTAATATTTTATCTCTCATAGTCATCATCACGTTTTTCATATTATTTCTAATACCAGTCACTAGATGCAATCCTTGATCGAATAACAGGGCTGATAATTGTTTAGATATGTAGCCTTTATCAGCATATAAACTACCGAATATTTTCTTCAAAAAGTTGTCTTGCTTTAAAGGTGTTCTGTCATCTACATTTGCCTGAGTGATAATAAAATCAAGTAGTTCTCCTTTGTCGTTTATGATAATATGAAGCTTAAATCCATAAAACCAACCCATAGTAGATTTACCCATAGTAGCAATATCTTTAAATACTTTATTTTGCGTTATTCGTTTTTTATTGCACGCTCGTATGGGTGTAGAATCGATAAAAGAAATACCTGTGCATTTCCCCAAACAACAAGTCTTCATATAGAGCGTTAATGGCAGTAAATTAGACTGCATTAATTCAACAAAACGATTGTAGGAAACCGTGTTTGGAAACTCGTCTTGGAGTTGTTTTTGAACATAGTTAATATAAAAGTGTTTAAAGGTTCTTATACCGCTTAAATGGAATAAAACAGTAATGGTTACTATCTCACTAGTAGACATTTTAAACTTACGTTTTCTAATCTTTTTTCCTGTAGAAAGTTGTCGCTTTACTAAAGCTGGTTCAAAAACAAGGCAAAAATCATCGATGGAACAAAATATTTGTGTAATTTTATCTTTAGAAATCATAAGCAGAATGTTTTTTAAAATATTGAATTTCAACACTTTAATATACTAAATATTCTGCTTTT
>NZ_CANKXK010000047.1 GCF_947487605.1 uncultured Algibacter sp. | reverse complement strand
CACTTTTGTTGCGTCCGATTTTCCTGCGGAAAATCCTCGCGCACAAAACCGCACTTTCCATACACAAAAACGTTGTGCGTCATTAAAATCACTCAAAACCTGAAATATGAATTTAGTTAAATCGAACTTAGTCAAAGCGGAAAAAATCGCTATTGAATTGTTTAATGAAGTCGAAACTAGAAATCTAATAATTGATGGTAAAGACGAAGAAACATTGAATAGAGAAGTCTTTGATTTAGCAAAAGAATTATTCAATATTGAAAAACATTGGCACAAAAGAATTGTTAGATGTGGAGAAAACACATTACACCCGTATAAAGAAAATCCACCAAATAAGACAATTCAAAAAGATGATATATTATTTTTTGATTTTGGACCAATCATCGAAAACTGGGAAGCAGATTTAGGACGGACATACGTAATCGGTAAAGACCCTGTAAAACTGAAATTAAAAAACGATATAGAAATAGCGTGGCAGGAAACAAAAAATTGGTTTGACAAACAGACAGAACTTAAAGCTTCAAAATTATTTGAGTTTGCTGTGAACAAAGCGAAAGAATATGGATGGGAATTTGGTGGAGAAATAGCTGGACACTTAATCGGAGAATTTCCACACGAAAGATTAGAGCCTGGAAACTATCAATTGTATGTACATCCAGACAATCATAATGATATGTTTGACTTAGACATCAATGGACAAAAACGAAATTGGATATTAGAAATGCATTTTGTAGATAGAGAAAATAAAATCGGAGGATTCTATGAGCAATTATTAACTTAAAAAAACGAACGCACAACATTGTATAAAAATAATGCTTAAATTAGTGCTTAACTCAAGAGTTAGTACTCTTTTGTTAGCTTCTGATTTTCCTTCGGAAAATCCTCGCACACAAAACCGCACTATTCTTATACGTAACCGTTAGGCAACATTAGATGAAACCGTATATTGATAAAATATCTGAATTAATAAACCAAAAAGAAATTCGACACGAAA
>NZ_CANKXK010000046.1 GCF_947487605.1 uncultured Algibacter sp. | reverse complement strand
TGGCAACGGTTTTGCATATGCTTTGTAGCGTGTGCAAGCCGAAAGATAGTAAATAAAAACTGACAGAGAAAATTCGGAAGAATTTTCGGAAGTAAGGACTGAACTAGCTATAAAATATATGCGTTGTTGCCAACTGTACTTTTAAATCAGTTCAGACGTTCATTGACATACTGAATACTTTATTTTTTTCCGAGGGAAGGCAGATTGCTGACAGTCGGAAGCAAAAAGAAATTAATAATGGTATCTACATTGGACAATTGTTAATACCTGTTCTTTGTCGGTTCCTGAAATTTTATAAACTAACCTATGTTCTTGAGTAATCCGTCTTGACCAATAACCTTTTAGAATTCCTTTCAATGGTTCGGGATTACCTAATCCAACAAAATGAGTTCTTTTAGTGTTAGTTATTAATGTGTTAATTTTTTTGAAGATTTTCTTATCGTTCTCTCCCCAATACTGGTATTGCTCTAATGCAATTGAAGTAAATGCAACTATCATTAAATATCAACTACTGTAACTTCACCTTTTTCAGCTTGTTCAATAGATTCTAAAAGAGTGTTTTTATTTGCGTCAGTTCTTAATAAATAATCTGTTTCTGTTAATGAATTATATTCACTTAAAGGCATCATAACGATGGCTTCCTCGTCTTTGGTTCTTGGAATCATGATTGTTACGTATGATTCAGAAACAAGGTCAAGATAGTATTTTAGTCTACCTCTTAAAGAGGTGGATGTTATTGTTTTCATTGTCGCTGTTTTTATAGTTATACTACAAAGTATATGCCAAATGTACATTATTCTGTACATAAGTAAGTGTTAATTTTAGAATTATTAACAAGTTATCAACTAATTTAGACGTTATCAAAATAACAAAAATAATAGATAATATTTATGATTAGGTCTTTCTAGTATGTTTAAATTAGTCGGTTAATGTGTCATTAAGTTACAAAAAAACTAAAATTTATCAAGTATTGATAACCGCAAGCAAGCTAAAAAAGAAGGGAAAAAAATAAAGAGATTTCAGTAGTCAGTTTAATGAGTAAGAGTTCAGTTGTATTGTTGGCAACGTTT
>NZ_CANKXK010000045.1 GCF_947487605.1 uncultured Algibacter sp. | reverse complement strand
ATTGTTACAATAAACCTGGGAAGATCCAAAAGTCGGGCTTATTAAACCCAACGGTTACGTATATGGAAAGTTGCGTGGTTTAGCACTTAACTTTGCAAGTACACACCAAACTGAAAATCCGCGAGGATTCTCAGAAGTAGGCGAGAACGAGCAATTACTTATAGCCATTGTTGTGGTTAGTGTTTTTTTATTTATTTACTCAACTTTAAAATTCTAAATGCTCCTTGAATTACAAAAGCAAAAACGATTGTTCCGATAATCAAATCAGGTTTGCTTGAACTCAACCAGTTTACCAAAAGTCCAGCTGTAATTACTCCTAAATTGATAATCACATCATTTGAAGTGAAAATCATACTTGCTTTCATATGAGCCTCTTCCTTACTTTTTGACTTTTGTAAAATGTAAAGACAAATTCCGTTTGCAATAAGAGCAAAAATCGAAACAATAATCATTGTCGAAAAATCGGGAAGTTTCTCGTCTCCGAAAAATCTTCTTAAAACTTCCACAAACCCAATAATCGCAAGTATTATTTGAAAATATCCAGCAAGTTTAGCAATCCGCTTTTTCCTCGTTAAAGTTCCACCAACTGCAAACAAACTAATCCCGTAAACGAAACTGTCGGCAAGCATATCCAAACTGTCAGCAACTAATCCCATTGATTCTGAGATTATTCCAGTAGTCATTTCGATTATGAAAAACGCGAAATTTATTCCGAGTACTGTCCAGAGTAGTTTTTTCTGGTTTGAGTTTTCATTAAATTCCGTTTGGTCGGTTTGTTCAGTCGAGATTTTCTTTCCGCCTAAATTCAGTTCGAGAACGGACTTTTCGATTTGGTCAATTTCTCCGCTGTGAAAAACGGTCAGTTTTCGGTTCGGAATGTCAAAGTCCAAATTCGCAATACTTGAAATACCGTCCAATTTCATTCGGATTAGATTTTCCTCGGAAGGGCAATCCATTTTGGTAATTTCAAATATCGTTTTGTTCATTCAATTTCATTGGTTTTTCGCATTAACCACAACGTTTTTGTGTATGGAAAGTGCGGTTTTGTGTGCGAGGATTTTCCGAAGGAAAATCGGACGCAACAAAAGTGAACTTTCCTATGAATTAGGCACTAATTTAAGCATTTTTTATACACGTTGTTA
>NZ_CANKXK010000044.1 GCF_947487605.1 uncultured Algibacter sp. | reverse complement strand
TAAAAAAACTCAGCAAAGTTTTACAAAAACGAGCTGAGTTTTTTGATTTTTGGTCGTTTTTTGTTTTGATTTCAATGGCTATTTACAAACAAGACGTAGATATCCATTAGATTTGTTTTTAGTTAAATTTTTAGGCTGCTTTTTCTGTAGTTTGCTTTTGCATTCGCCTACCAACCTCCAGAGCATTGGCTGTATGGATGCCAAAGAAAATCCAAAGTATTTCAGTTTTCTTAGTTTTGGCTTTGATCTTCTTTAAATGATAATGTTCTTTTTCTTTGCCAAAGCTTCCTTCTAATCGGGTAGCCCTTTCTTTGGTAATCATTTTGGCTAATTGTAGTTGTTGTTTTCTGTGTTTTGATGGTTTCCCTTTAGGCTTAAAGTCGGTTTGTATTTTATTAGAAGTAACAAAGACTCTATTCTTATTAGTGGCATAAATGGCATCTGCTCCTACCATTTTTACTTTCATTTTTGTAAGTCCTTGTGCTTTATAAATCGTGTTTTTAAATTGAGTGCCCTCATTAAAATTATCAAAACTGATACGCTGAATAAAATTGATTCCGTCTATTTGGAGTTTATTCACTTTTGCACCAAATTCTACCGCTTTAATTTCTTTTCCTCTTACTATAGGGCGAAGATAATTCTTGTCGATACTTACGATTCTGTTCTTTGGCTTTTCTTGTTTGGTAAATAGACGTTCTTGCTGTTTGCTTATTTTTTTAATCGTTGCTCTTCTTTTATAATAACCAGAAGGCATCTCAAAACTATTTTGCTTTTCTAAATGGTCTAAGGACTTGTTTAGTTTTTTGAGTAAGTGTAATAATGCTCTGGTCAGTGGTCTACGCCTTTTATTGGTCTTTCTTCGCACTTTACTATAACTGGCATAGCGCCTTTTCCATTTTAAATATTTTGTGCGTGGTAATTTTAACTTTAATGTTTTACAAATTATTTTCATTTGATGATAACTCCAATGAACCGACTCCCAAAGTAACTTTTGATTTGTTGGAAAACGAACCTCGCTCTCGTAGCAGGTAGCATCAGTAAAAATACATGCCTGATCTTTTATGTAGGTAAACCAATGACTAAATAATGTTTTTTCAACCTGCTCTATATTTAAAATAGTAGACAGTTCACAGCGTATTTGGCTCACTATTTTATAATTGGTCAAACGATGAGCTCCTAAATGAATATCACAAAAAAA
>NZ_CANKXK010000043.1 GCF_947487605.1 uncultured Algibacter sp. | reverse complement strand
CGTAGGAAAATCAGAGTGACCAAAAGAGCACTATCTTTTGATTAAGCATTAAATTTAGCGTTATTTTTATACTTTGTTGTGAGCCGTTATTTTTGTGATAATTTTTTTTTCAAATGCCTAAGGATACTACCTTTTCCGTATCCAGACCACTTGTCAATTATTATTCCTTCAGGATTGATTAATATAAAAGTCGGAATGCCTTGTATGCCATATTTAATAGATGTTTCGCTATATCTACCTTTTCCGTCCCAAATACTATTCCAAGTCACTTTGTCTCTTTCTAATGATTTCAGCCAAACATCTTTTTTAGGGTCTTGGGTGAAACTGACTATTTTTAGAGAATCGGAATACTCTTTGTTTATTTCTACTAGTTCATCTGCGGCTTGAATACAAGGACCACAATAAGCAGCGGTAAAGTCAAGAAGGGTATATTCTCCTCTAACTTTTGAAAATTTAACCTTTTCTCCCTTTTGGTTCATTCCTTCAAAATCGTGAAATTTATCTCCAATTTTAGTGATATTCTCTCTTAGATATATTTCAACAACTTTGGCATATTTGCTTTCTTTTATTTCAGGTGTATAATTTTCATATATTTTCTGTATTGTGTCTTTTGGTAATTGATTTTTCAAATAGCCAAGTTCTATCACACTTGTGTAGGTGTTAGGGTGTGATTTTATATAGTTAATTCGAGAACTCTGTGTAATACTATCAAGTTTTCTAATGTCCTTCCAGATTTCTGATCCTATTTCTTGTCGTTTTTCTTGGGAGAGTTTCATAAAGGCTTGTACTAAAGAATCTCTTTTGATATTATTTTCTTTTGTAAGGCTTTGTGAAAAGTTAAAATCTTCTTGAGTTTTTGAACCTTTAATAATTACGTTCCAAGGAAAGTCTGATATATCTCCTTTAACAGTAATATTATCATTTCCAATAAGAAGATTAGTATAGATGAATTTTTTGTCAACACTAGCATTTAACCAAATTTGTTCTGGTGGGCTATATAAATGCCCTTCAAATTTAAAGTTGTTATTTTCTACTGTCGTGCTGTCGAAAACAGCATCAGTAGCCAAGTTTCGCAAATAGAATTTTGTTCCATCAGGAAACCCAGTAACTTCTCCTGTAATTGTAAATTTTTCCTCTTTCTTTTCTTTTTCACTACAAGAAGTTATGAAAAGTACAATGCAGACTGTTAGAATTGAATTAAATATTATTTTCATTTTTGTTAATGTTAAGTTGCTGTTAATGGCTCACAACGTTTATGTATAAGATTAGTGCGGTTTTGTG
>NZ_CANKXK010000042.1 GCF_947487605.1 uncultured Algibacter sp. | reverse complement strand
GCTGTAACGTCTAATTACTTTGTCATTTTTATACATAATTGTGTTAAATTATGTAGCCTTTATTCAGGACGGGTCATAATTATGCCTAACGGTTTTGTGTATGGTTAGTTGCGTGTTTGAGCAACTAATTTAGTAAACAAAAACGAACGCGAGAAAATTCCGAAGGAATTTTCCAGATGAGCACTTGCCAAAGCAATTAATTATACACGGTGTTAGCATACGTTATATTTAATTGCTTCACCTAATTTCTGTTGTTCAATTTATTTTTTGGAGTGTTAATTTAATCTGAGCACATTTTACCAAAAGGTTTTGTAACAAATTATGGTAACAAGTAAAAAAATTAAAATTTTATGCATTCTTTTACTTCTATTAAAAATGTATTATTCAATCGATTCCAAACTTTATAAGTAAAGGAGGCATTGAAATTCAAAAAAAATCATTCCAAGCAACTAGTGCTTAGAATGATTTTTAAATGTATAAGTATTATTTAATATGTTAATGTTCCTTTACCACTCAAAGTAAATGTTCCGCCAAACTCGGTGTCAAATATAACCACTACGGATTCATTAAATTCTCCAGTGGCGTTTTCAAACCGTCCAGTTCCGCCATCGAAGACCAATACCTCTTCAAATGAGGTTGGAGAAGTCCACAGAATATAACTGTGAGTGCCATGCAATACATCACCATTCGCGGCTGTAAGTGTGAGTGTTCTTGTTCCTAAGTCATTTCCTTCTCCATTAAAACACCATTCCTCTAACATCGTACTGAGTCCTAGATGTGTTGCTGTTCCTTCGCCAAGAGCATTTAGAACTACAGCTGGGCAAGTTACACCATCACCTGGAAATAAATTAAAATCACCTTCTGCGTTAATTTTAAAGGGACGAGTGACAGCCTTTTCTATAGAACTTCTCTGTAACTCTAACGTTTGTTCGGTTAAATCAGCTTCATCTGTGATTAGTGAATCACTACTACAGGCATACAAAGTAGCGACTGACAGCATCAGAATTAAAATTCGATTTTTCATAATTAATTGGTTTAAGTTAATAAAAATTGATTTTGCTATTATTAATTCTTATTCGCCGCTTCAACGCAGTTAAAATAGTTTCTAGAAGGACTCTAGAGTAGGAAGTTTATTAGAACAAAAAAGTAGAGTGTTGGAATTTTGTTGAAATAAAAATAGAGATTAAATTGCTGAAAACCAAATATTTATTAAGATTTTAATGGATGCTAACGTGTTTGTATAAGATTAGTTGCGTGGTTTAAGCACTAAAATTAGCAAATAAATCACAGATAGAAAGTCCGCAA
>NZ_CANKXK010000041.1 GCF_947487605.1 uncultured Algibacter sp. | reverse complement strand
CGCTAAAATGCTATCGCATTTCTGCCTCGCTCAAGCAAAATAATAAGGCGACACAAACTATATACGTGAAAGTTGTATGCCGTTTTTATTTTTCATTCAGTTTATAAAATCTATGTTCGTCACAGATTTTTTCATTTTTTAAAATCGCATTTTTGAAGATTCCTTCTTTTTTATAGCCATTTTTCTCAAGTACTTTCATAGAAGCGATATTGTATTCAAATACTCCAGAATAAATTCGATTTAAATCAAGTTGATTAAATCCGTATTCGGTAATCAATTCGACTGCTTTTGTTGCGATTCCATTTCCCCAAAATGGTTCACCAATCCAATATCCGATTTCGGCAGATTTTTGATACACGTCCTTTTGCATTACTAATCCAATTACGCCAGAAAGTTTGCCTTTGTATTCTATTCCAAAAGTTTGTTTCGGGTCTTCTTTTTTCGTTAGGTCTATGAAAAATTCAGCATCACTTTCCTTATATGGAAATGGAATGTAGTCTCTTAAATTATCCCAAATCTTTTTATTATTCGCAAGTTTCGCTAATTCAGCTCTATCTGATAGTTTGAGAGGTCTTATTTTAATTTTTTCTTCCAATTTTTGTTTTTTGGTCAAATGGCATACAACGGTTACGTATAAGAATAGTGCGGTTTTGTGTCCGAGGATTTTCCGTAGGAAAATCAGAGTGACCAAATACGCACTAACTTTTAGATTTAGGATTAAACTTAAGCATTATTTTTATACAATGTTACAAACAGTTTTTATTAATTCATCAAGGCAAATCACTCGTCAGAATCACTTCAAATGAGTCTGTTATATCAATATTGGTGTCGTTTGCCAAAGTCAGTTTTAAATTCACATTATATATTCCTTCGGGTTGAGGCGGTTGATATCCTGGATACCAAGTCAAATTATTTATATTATTAGTTGAGAAAATCTCTTCGCATTCATTAGAGATTTTTAATTCTGCGCTTTTTAGAAATTCTACGGCATTTGTACTAGTAGAACTATCAAATTCTCCACCGTTATTTATGTCTATTATAATTATCGTGAATGTATCTCTTATTCCATCTCCATTTGGTGATGAAAATGTAGAAATCCAAATTTCATAATTGGAGTCAGCGTAGATTTCTTTATGACTAACTATTTTAAGTTCTTCAATAACTCCGACGTCTATAGTTTTACTTTTTAAGCAATTATTGTTATCAGATGAGCAAGATGAAATTCCTATTCCTATTAAAAGAGCATAAATTATAGTCAGTTTTTTCATTTGGAAGTGTTTGGTTTAAATGTCTAGTCCTGAAATATGGCTACAGGTTAAAATTGAATTTACGCTGATAATTTATATACCATATTTGGTG
>NZ_CANKXK010000039.1 GCF_947487605.1 uncultured Algibacter sp. | reverse complement strand
GCTTGAGATGCATGGAATGTAACGGTAGTCCCATTAGTTGTTACTAAAGTATTTAAATCAATACTGGTTTGACTAGTGGCACAGACTGAACCATCAACAGTACTTAGAGTAGGGAGTGGGTTTACTGTAATTGTTCCGCTTCCAGAAGTCTGGGTACAAGTACCTGTGGTAGTTACCGTATAGCCAAATGTACCAGCAACAGAAGGTGTACCACTTATAGTAAAAATACCACCGCTATAATTTCCTGTAACACCAGCTGGTAATCCAGATACAGTTGCTCCAGTAGCACCTCCGCCAATTGTAAAACTAATTGGTGTAATTGCTGTATTAATACAGTGAGTTTGATTATTATTAGAAGGAGAACTAATAGTTGCATCAGCAATAACAGTTAAAATCATAGAATCGGTAGCGACATTACATCCAGCAACGTTATTTGTCGAAGTTATGGTTATAGTTATAGTTCCTCCATTAGTTCTGATAGGGTTAGGAATGTCATATCTACTATCTAGTTTTTTGTCATTTGCAAAATTATTTGTATTTCCTGAACCATCAGACCAATCCCAGTTTTGATGTTGAGGATTAATAGAACCTCCAACACCACCTGCAAGGGTTATTGAATTTGTTCCTGCACAAACTGTTTGGTCTGGACCTGCAATTACTTCAGCATAAGTATTAACAGTAACCGAAATTGAGACTGTGCTGCTTGACCCACAAGGGTTATTTGCGGTAACCGTAATTGTACCCACTGCTGCACTAGCTGTAGCATTTACAGTAATGGAATGGCTATTGGCTCCAGATACTATTGTAAAACCAGAAGGGAATGTCCATGTGTAACCAGTAGCATTGCTATCGTCGTTTACAGAATAAATTAGCCCATTTTGTACAGGACAGATGGAAGTATTTCCGTTTATTTGATTATTTCCTAAAGATGCACCATTAGTTGGTGTGCTCAATACAGTATATATATTTGTTTGAATAGCATTACTAGGTGCTGTCAAGGATGTATAGCATGTTTCGCTTGTTGTGAGTATAACTGTTACGATATCATTATCGGCTAATACAGCGGTGGTGTAAGTTGGACTATCTATTCCAACATTTCCCCCATTTACTTGCCATTGATAGGAAGGTGTTGACCCTCCATTAGTTGGTGTTGCTGTAAACATTACGGAATCACCTGAACAAATAGCATTGTCTGGATCGCTGGAGGTGATTGTTACCGAAGGTGTTAAATTGGGGTTTGCGGTAATAGTTACGGAATCTGTGGTATAACAACCAGATCCATTTTCACTTCTTACATAGTAAGTAGCCGTTGCAGCAGGACTTACGGTTGATGAAATAGCTCCAGTATCATTATCGGCATCTGCTTGTGATGTATGATATGTTAGTGTTCCACTACCAGTAGCAATAGAAGCAAGATCAAAAGAATTTCCAATACAAATAGATTG
>NZ_CANKXK010000037.1 GCF_947487605.1 uncultured Algibacter sp. | reverse complement strand
TTCACTTTTGTTGCGTCCGATTTTCCTGCGGAAAATCCTCGCGCACAAAACCGCACTTTCCATACACAAAAACGTTGCCACACATTTGAGAAAAACGATGACCGACAAAGAAATTGGAGAATTAATTAATGAATTACGCAGTAAGAAAAACTATGATGAAGCGTATATCGGATTTTTCCAATATGGTGGAGGACCTGATGAAAGTTTTATAAAAGCAAACAGACAAGGACTTGAATTACACGCTGCTGAATTATTAGCTGCTGCTCTCGAAACCGAAACGGAATTTGAATCTGGAAAAGAAAAAACATACGGACTTGACCAGGATTTACTAGACGATGATAGCGAGTTCGGATTTAGTTACGTAGAACTGAAAAAAGAAAAACGAAATGACATAAAACCCTATTCGGAATACAAAGAAACGTGGAAAGACAAAGCGTTTAAAATTGGCTGTATTGCAATCGGAATTTTATTGATTGTATTATTAATAATTGGATTTATAACAGCAGTAACTTGGATAGGATAAAAACGTGTGGCAACAACGTGTATAATTCATTGCTAGTACTCGCCTACTTACGAAAATCCTCGCGGATTTTCTATTCGGTTTGTATTTGCTAAATTAGTTGCTGAAACACGCATCGAAATCATACACAAAACCGTTGTAAGTAATGCCGAAAAACTTAATCTACATATTATCGATTTCACTTCTACTGAGTTCTTGTGACTTTAAAACAGCAGGAGATTATTATGATTTGGCTTACGAACTTGAAAAACAAGGAAAATACAAAGAAGCCATTGTTTTTTTGGATAAAGCAATTGAGAAAAAACCTGACCTGAAACCAGCATTATTGAATCGAGGTGCCGACAAATCTGCATTAAATGATTATCAGGGAGCGATTAAAGATTATGAATTAATCCTAAAATATGATTCTGAAAACACTCTTGCGCTAATGAACATCGGTAATAATTATAAGAGATTAAAGGATTATAAAAAATCTGTCGGATTTTATACAGAGGCTTTAAACTCAAAGGGAGCTATTAAATCTGACAGCATCTATCTCGAGATTAATTTCCCAAACGATTGGGACAAGGAATCGGATTATTATGTTCGCAAACACGAAATTGAGTTTGAACGTGGAATTTCATATGTGTACTTGAAAGAATACGCAAATGGAATAAAAGATTTAGAACAAGCCATCAAGTACAATTACGAATTGCCAGATGCGTTGAGTTGGATTGGAGAAGCATATTACGAACTGAATGACACTCTGAATGCGAGAAAATTTCTGACCGAAGCTTCAAAGTACGGAATGATTGACGCAAAGGAATTATTGGAAAAAATAGATAAATGAACAAAAAAGCACTACTTACAACAAAGTATAAAATTAATGCTTAGGTCTGTGCTTAAAACCAGCGATTAGTCCTGTTTTGTTACATCTGATTTTCCTTCGGAAAATCCTCGCACACAAAACCGCACTAATCTTATACATAAACGTTGGGTTTAATGCTGAAAAGTCCGTTCCAAATCTAAAGTTTCGGCTGAAATTTAAGTTTATTAAAATCGGAA
>NZ_CANKXK010000036.1 GCF_947487605.1 uncultured Algibacter sp. | reverse complement strand
AAAACACCAAATATGGTATATAAATTATCAGCGTAAATTCAATTTTAACCTGTAGCCATATTTCAGGACTAGACATTTAAAATGAACAACATGAACATAAAACTAACTCTTCTTTTACTAATATTGATTCATATAAATTCGTATTCACAAAGTTCCAAATCAGATTTTTTAGTTACTAAAGAAGATGATACGATATTCTGTAAAGTAGTTGGTTTGAAAGGGAAAAGGATAGAGTTTATTAAAAGAGGTGAAGGAAAGAGTAGAAAGAAAAATATCTTTAATTTTTCTGACCTAAGTATTTCAAACCTGTCAGTTATAAATAATCCTTTGAACTTAAAAATTGTAAAACCAGAGGAAGGTTATGCTCATATTTATCTTTACAGACCTTATGTTTATACTGGTTCGGCTTTAGCCTGCAAAGTTGAGTATAATGGAGAAAGTTTTGTTAATATAAAAACTTATAGTTATTATTTACATAAGGTAAAAGCAGGAGAAGTCCACACATATAATTGGAACAATGACAAGAAGAATATTATCACCATTAAACCATCAACAGGAGAGACTTATTTTATTAGAGGTTCATTTAAAGCAAGTTTTGAACAATGGGAACCTTGGAGAACAAATACCGGTTGGAGTAGTCAATCAACTTTTAGTTCTGGGTCCATTTCAAATAACACTACTGGGTTTAACTCTGGATTTATGGTAACAAATGGAATGAATATTTTTATTGATAATCCTAATACTGCAAAATATGCTATTCTGACTATGAAAAAAGAGAGTCCCAAATATTAAAAAAACGTTTTGTAACAAAGTATAAAATTAATGCTTGGGTCTGTGCTTAAAACCGCACTATTCTTATACATAAACGTTGCCCATAATAGAACTAACGAACTCAAATTGAATAAATTAGTAATTTAAAAAACCTGAATTTTAGAAAAAAATGGAAATTTTCAGATTATAAAATAACCTGAATAAAAAGCAGAATTGAATGTTGAAAAAATTAAGCCAAAATCTGAATTAATAAGTATGACTGAAAATAATTTCACAAGAAAGGATTACCTCAAAGAATTAGACTTTTTAAAGATTAAAATATTCTATGGTTTAAAAAACTTGAATGACGGATTTGACGTTGAAACTGAATATTACTTTTCGGAAAAAGAATTTGAAATTATTTTAGATCGAATTGAAGATTATAACATTGGAATTTATGGAATAGAACCTTTTTTAAATGGAGAGTTTTATGGTGTTTTAACTTGTGAACAATACGAAACTGAACCAAATGACAAAACTTGGTATAAAAAAGCATTTGAAATTTATAAAGAACAGAGTAAAGAATTACAATATTCTGCAACATATATGATTCCAAATGAATTAATTACGAAAAAATAAAAAGAACTACTATGGGCAACAAAGTATAAAATTAATGCTTGGGTCTGTGCTTAATCCAGCGATTAGTCCAGTTTTGTTACATCTGATTTTCCTGCGAAAAATCCTCGCACACAAAACCGCACTAATCTTAATACATAAACGTTCGACGTAAGAAAGTCAAATTTTCAGCATAGAAAAGCAGAATATTTAGTATATTAAAGTGTTGAAATTCAATATT
>NZ_CANKXK010000035.1 GCF_947487605.1 uncultured Algibacter sp. | reverse complement strand
AAATCCGAATAATTTCAAATTCAATTTATTCAGCTTAAAATCAGCGCGAAGTTTTTCGGAGCTATTTTTTGTAACGTGTTTGTGTATGATTTCGTTGCGTGTTTCAGCAACAAAATTTGCAAATACAAACCGAATAGAAAATTCGCGAGGATTTTCGTAAGTAGGCGAGTACTAGCAATGAATTATACACGGTGTTGTGGTTAGTTTTTTAAGTCGATTAGTTTTATTTTACTCAATTCCGTTATGGCATTTTTGTATTCATTCTCCGATAAAAACCAACGGTCATAAGTCAGTCTTTTTTGGTTGTATCCTTCAATCCAAATAGTCTTTGAGTGTTCCATAGTTACTTTATAAATGGAATCGACTATTTCTCTTTTATTTACTTGAATTTTTGTTTTAGTATTGAATTCCGATTTTTCAAATTCAAACTTTTCAACTTCAATTTTTTCTTTCTCTTTTTTTGCAGTTTTAAATATTTCTAAAAATTCAAAGAACTCTTTAAAAGCATTTTCGTCATTATTTGGGTTTCTGTTTGATATTTGCCAATGCCATCCACCACTTTGTCCAAAATGTTCTGGTAAATGTCCAAGAATCCAGATATTGAAGTCAGAAAAATTATTGAACTGTTCGGTTTCGAGTTGTTCTCTGTCGCAACCTATCCCAAAACCTGTTATAAATGCATCTAAAGAATGGAAAGTGTATTCATTGCCCAAATACATTGCTTTCCTCTTTTCAAGATGCTCCAATATTTCGTATAAATTTGGTTTTCGATAACTCATTTTCTCAAATTAACCACAACGTTTATGTATAAGATTAGTGCGGTTTTGTGTGCGAGGATTTTCCGCAGGAAAATCAGATGTAACAAAACAGGACTAATCGCTGGATTAAGCACAGACCCGAGCATTAATTTTATACTTTGTTACAAACAGTTTTTATTCCAGTAAATTTATTAATGGTCCAGTAAAAGTTCCAGAAACTATATTTTGATTATTAGTATAAGAAAATGTAATTGTATAAGTGTCGTTATTATTTATTATAATGGTTGCTTGACCATCCATATCATCAGAACTTAAAGAGTTTGTTGAAACATAGTTTCCGTTTTCAATAACAACATTAGTATTAACTCCTGAATGGTCTATCCAAGCATTGTCAGAGTCGAAATTTGGGTCGGAAAAATCATAAATTGGATAAGTTGTATTTTCTATATCTCCATCACCTTCTACAGAACTATACATATTGAAATCAATTAATTGAGTTATATTATCAGAAAAAGTAAATTCATTATTTTCATATGTCATATCTCCGTTTGTTAGTGAGAAGTAAAATCTTCTTGGGTCAGATTGAGGTGTGTTAGGAATAATATACCCTTTTGTCAATTCAAAAGATTGTCCGTTAACAATTAGTTCTCCAGAAACATCTGTTTGATTTCCGTTGTCGTCGTCCGATGAGCAAGATAAAATTGTTAATCCGATTAAAAGTGTAAAGAATAAGTTCAGTTTTTTCATTCGTAATTTTGGGTTTAAATTGTTTGTAACGTTTATGTATAAGATTAGTGCGGTTTTGTGCGTGAGGATTTTCTGCAGGAAAATCAGATGTAGCAAAACAGGAC
>NZ_CANKXK010000034.1 GCF_947487605.1 uncultured Algibacter sp. | reverse complement strand
TAAAACACCAAATATGGTATATAAATTATCAGCGTAAATTCAATTTTAACCTGTAGCCATATTTCAGGACTAGACATTAAAACCAATCATACAATAATGAGAACAATTCTAATACTCTTACTAATATTTTTGACTTCTTGCCAACAAGAATTATCCGATGAAAAAATAAGAAAATCAAACCTTGAATTAACTTCTCGTTATTTCAATGAAGTATACAATCAAAATAATATTGACTTAATTGATGAGTTGTTTGTTGAAAATTATGAACATACATCAACGGAAGGAAGAAAATTTAATAGTCGGGACGAATTAAAATCTGCCGTTAATAGAATTGAATCTCTTTTACCAAATTTAAAACTTGAAATTGTAGAGGCATTAGCTGATAAAGAAAAAGTTATTTTCTTGATTGGAATGGAATCTGATTTACCAAAAATGGCTAGTTCAACTACCAAGGCTAATAAAACTGATTTTAACGAAACGTTTATCTTTTGGGTTAAGGATAATAAAATATATAAAGGCAGGTCAATTGGGGCGCATTTACCTTTTATAAAACAAGTTTCTGGATTTGAAGGAGGGTTAATGGCATTGATTAAAGAGCTATCGGAAAAACAAGATTCATTGGCAACGGAAAAATAAACAGCTGCTAACAATGGCTATAATTCATTGCGGTTGAATTCCTAATCGGAATTCAACGCTTATTTGCTATCTTTCGGCTACGGCGGAAAGAATCCTGCCGATTTTTCCGCAACGAAATTATAGCCGAGACCGTTGTGCTTAATTTGGCGCAATGTTTGTTAGAATAATAGAATGACAAAAACAATTTCATTTTTATTTCTTTTTGCACTTTGCTTTACTGCAATCGGACAAAATAATTCAATAAAACAGTCTGATTTAATTGGATGTTGGAAATATTTTCCTGAAGAAAGTAAGTTTTACCCTGATATGACTGTTTACAGACCTTGTGATTATGAATCTTTTCCTTCAAAAAGAGTTATTAGAGGTAGATTTAAAATGAATTTCAGCGCTAATGGAAAATGCAGTTATCTGAAAATCGGAGCGACTGACATAAATACAATGAAACCCGGAAAATGGACATTGGATGCTTCAACTAACGAGTTGGAAATATTTGATTTAGAAATGAATTCGATTAGAAAATATAAAATCATAAGATTGGAAAGAAGGCTACTCGGAATCAAAAAAAACTAAGCACAACAATGGATAAAGAAAAGAGCAAATGGATTAATTCATTAGAAAAATTCAATTTAAAAGGTTTAAAGCTTTATGCTGGCTCTAAAGAATTTGAAAGTCAATTTGCAATAAGTTTTGACATAAAAGCTTTACCGAATTATATTGCAATTGACAGTAAAGGAAATATTATTTCTGTTTCCTCTTCTATTAATGATTTTCAAAAAATAGTAAAGAATAAACTATTAGAAAAATAAATACAGCACATAACAAAGTATAAAATTAATGCTTGGGTCTGTGCTTAATCCAGCGATTAGTCCTGTTTTGTTGCATCTGATTTTCCTGCGGAAAATCCTCGCGCACAAAACCGCACTAATCTTATACATAAACGTTGTGAGCCATTAACAGCAACTTAACATTAACAAAAATGAAAATAA
>NZ_CANKXK010000033.1 GCF_947487605.1 uncultured Algibacter sp. | reverse complement strand
TACGCTAAAATGCTATCGCATTTCTGCCTCGCTCAAGCAAAATAATAAGGCGACACAAACTATATACGTGAAAGTTACACAACATTTGAGAGCAACTTTATGAAAAAAACAAAAGGACTACTGATTTTACTTTTAGGGCTAATAATTATTTCTTGTTCAAGTGAGGACAATAATGAAAATAATTCCAATGAAAGCAGAATTGATGTAACCATTAACGGAACAGAATATACATTTAACACATTCACATTTGAAAAACATTTCGAAGACCCAAATGACAGTTATTATTATGTAACCGCAAGAATAGACAATGAGTCTGATTTAGTTTTTGATTTTGGTGTTGAACTTGGATACACCGGAGATTGGGAAAACGGAGAAATTGTAGATGAATTTAATCTATATACTAACTTTATAGAAAGTGGAAATTATGATTGTGCTTATTTCGGAGTAGATATTCCTTATCCGCAAATAAATGTTTCTGTAAATAACGAACAAGAGTTTAAAGCAACTTTTTCGTTTGAAAATAATTTTGACGTGAGTTGTAATAGCGGAAATGAAAATGCACCTTTTGGAAATCGTGTGACTTACACTAACGGAACAATTAATTTGAAATTATAAAAAAACGTTGTGTAACAAAGTATATAAAAAATTGCTATTTTGTGCCTAACCAATGTCAGTTGCTTTGTTTGCTAGCTTCTGATTTTCCTTCGGAAAATCCTCGCACACAAACACGCAACATTTCATATACGTAAACGTTGCCCACAATTAAGATGACGAAAAAATTCATAGACCCAAAAGGAGATTACATATTTTTTATCCCAACTGAATGGGGTTACAGAAATGGAATGTATGACGCAAAAGAAACTGACCCAAATTCATTTGAATTATACGAAAATTCCGTTGGATGTTTTCAAATTAGTTGTAATCCAATAACCAAAGGAGAAATTCCAAAATTAATTGAGAACCATAAACTCAAGTCTCAAGAAATTGGAAAAATTAAGCTTGAATTTATAGAAAAATATGTTTCTACTGACAAATTTGATATGTACTTATGGATGGCTGTTGTAAATGACAAATTCATAATGTGTAAATACATCTATGATTCCGACAAAAAAGAGAACAAAAAAGTCAAAAAAGAAATCGAAAAAGCAAAAGGTTGTTTAAAAACAATTATGGTCATTGCAGAAGAACACAAAGAAAACATCCTCGCTTCTGAAAGATTTACCAAATTTATGAATTCATTAGGAGCATCTATCGACTTGAAAAACAGAGCTTATAAAAATGGTTCGTCAATTGAATTAGTTGTACTTCTTGCAAATCAAATCGATGCTCTTTTAAGGTTGGCTTTAATCCTAAAAAAGCAAATTGATAATTCAACAGATGAAATTGATACAACTCTAATTTTTCAAAAAGAAACTGATAGACCTATAATGGAAAAAAAGGTTTACAAAATGGCTCTTGACGAAGGATTACTAACTCAAAATTTACACGATAGACTTTCTGAATTATATAATCAAAGAAATAAAGTGATTCATCGATACATAATTACAGATTTACTAACTAAAGATGTAATGAAAATAGTTTATGATTATACTATTTTAGAGGAGAAAGTTGGAGAAATAGTAAGGGAATATGAACAAAAACAATTTCAATTAAAAATTGGGATTTATGGAACTGAAACACCACCAGATAATCCTTTAGACCAAGAAGCAAAAGACAGGGTTATTGGGGCAATTAAAGAGAAACACGCTGATAACAGAATAAATAAAGACATAACATTTGAATAAATAACTGTGGGCAACAACGTGTATAATTAATGGCTAGTTCTCGCCTACTTACGAAAATCCTCGCGGATTTTCTATTCGGTTTTTATTTGCTAAATTAGGTGCGTGGAACACGCCACTAATCATACACAAAACCGTTATGTACAAGTTTTCGGCACACATCTAAATTCCGTGCTTTTACAAAGGTCATTTCTTTTTTTGCAAACTGAA
>NZ_CANKXK010000032.1 GCF_947487605.1 uncultured Algibacter sp. | reverse complement strand
CGCTGTAACGTCTAATTACTTTGTCATTTTTATACATAATTGTGTTAAATTATGTAGCCTTTATTCAGGACGGGTCAGCATTGTTTACAACGGTCTCGTGTATGAGTAGTAGCGGATTTCACACCACTAAGCTGTCGGATAGCAAGATACTTATAAAAATGCAAAAACGGCTCAAGTATGCACTCGAACCGCTATTGCTTATACACATTGTTAGGCACTGCCTTTTATGAATCTTTAGCCATTTTATCTGTCATTTCTTCTAGAGAACTTAGCATAAAGGCTTGAAATTGTTCTTCAGTCATTTGTGGGTTTTTTATAAACTCATCATAGTTCGACCACCAAACAAGTATGCACTTTCCATAGCCAAGGTCAACTACTTGCATAAAGTTAGTCATACCTTTTACAGGTGCTCCCTCAAGTAAGGAATATGAAAAGCTACGTGATGATTCATCATAGGTAACAATTTTTTCCTTGAAAAACCCTTTTCCATCTGGTGTGTGACAAACTCTTTCTCCACCAACTCCCATATTACCACTCCAATCAACCTTTGCAATTGTAGAGGAATATTTATGTACTTGGTCTAGTTTCCTAACTGTCTTCCACAGTTCATCTGCGGACTTGTTTACTACCTTACTAAATTGGACTTTAGGCTCACCCATACTTTGGGCAGATGCCAAATTTGCACTTAATAGAAGAACTAATGTGCTTAATAATAGATTTTTAATTTTCATTGTTAATGATTTTTATAATTTACCTTTTGATACAGTATTAATTGATGTGTTACAGAATTAGGCTACTTTCTTTTTGTTTTTTGCCAATTCTTTTTGTTTGTATACGCTTGGGCTACCAGTTTCAACGTATATTTTTAGGTCTTCAATAACGCCTGCTACCGTTTTATTAAGTTGCATTTTCATCATTGGTCCCATAATGGCACCTTTAAAGCCTTTGGTTTCCATTTTCAGGTGCATACTTACGAGCGTATTGTTTCCCTTTCTTTCCAAAGACCAAGTATTAACAGCGGAAGTGATAAAACCGGGAAAGCCTTTGACGACCTCATAAGTCAATACATAATTTTTTGAGTCGAATTTTTTGACGTCTTCCTGAATTGTTCCGAATCCAGGCACTTCACAGGTTCTATTGCTACATTCTAATCCATCAAATTTTGGTTTTCCAAAACCTTCTGAATGAGTTAAACCTCTTGCCCATTTGTAGGCCGTTGTAAATTGATTTCCCAACACTTCCCATATCTCTTGAATAGGACGATTGATTATGATTTCTTTTTTTATCTCCATTTTGTATAAATTTTTAATTCGTCATTTTGATACAGGAAACTCTCTGGTGTTACAAAACAGAAAACAAAAAGCCCGTGATTGTTAAAATCACGGGCTTTTTTATAAGTATTGGTCAATACTAATTTAGCTCAAAAAAATCTAGTAATTCATTATTACCAATAATTTCCTCAACAATGGTTTCCTTAGAAAAATCATCCTTCGCTGGAATATCTCGAAGTAACTCTAAATGCTTTTTGTCTACAATATCAGCAACCAATTCACTGTTCTGAAAAGCATAGTCCGCTACTTTGGTTTTATAACCTACATTGAAAAATTGCTGGTCTTCAGTGAGATAACCATTTTTGTGCATAGTTTTTGCCTTTTTGCCACATCTGCAAGGGTTTTTCGAGTTCATCAGTCCGCATTTTTGTTGCATAAAGTTGATTAGTTCCTTTCTTGCTCTGTGAAGCTTTACTCTATAGTTGGCTTTTGTCATTCCGAATATTTCAGAGCCTAAATTGTGGTCGACTCCAAACGTTTCTCCTACAATAAATAAAAGTCTTTGCTCCCTAGTAAGACACATTATCATACCTGATAGACAACGATATCTTAGCTCCTTTGCCAATTCCTCGTATTCCTTTTCTTCACTTTCGTCTACGGTTGCATTTTCAATAGAGTCAAGTCGTTTTCCTTGATTTTCAAAATCCGTGAATTGTTTTTCTCCTTTTCGTCTTTTGGATAACAAAAATTCGTTAAATACAATGCGATAGAGCCAAGTTCTAAATTGGCTTTCGAATTTAAATTGTGATAGCTTGGTTATTACCTTGATAAGTGCCTCTTGGGTCAAGTCTTCTGCGTCTTGAGGGTCAAAGGTGAATTTCCACGCCACATTGAAAATATAAGGTCTGTGGATTTTTATTAGCTGATTCAATGCTACTTTGTTACCATCCAAAGAGGATTTTAATAGTTCTATATTTTTTTCCTCTGAATATTTATCTCCAAGTTGATTCATACGAGTTTTTCCTTGTTAGATACAAGAGTTGGATAGGTGTTACAAAGTTCGTTTTAAGGTTGTGCCTAACGTTTTTGTGTATGGAAAGTGCGGTTTTGTGCGCGAGGATTTTCCGCAGGAAAATCGGACGCAACAAAAGTGAAC
>NZ_CANKXK010000031.1 GCF_947487605.1 uncultured Algibacter sp. | reverse complement strand
GACTACTATTGATCCTATATTTTCGATTGTTACAATAAACCTGGGAAGATCCAAAAGTCGGGCTTATTAAACCCAACGGTTGTGTATAAGAATAGTGCGATTTTGTGTCCGAGGATTTTCCGTAGGAAAATCAGAGAGACCAAATGCGCACTAACCTTTTGATTTAGGATTAAATTTAAGCATTATTTCTTATACTTTGTTGGCAACAGTTATTTTCTTTCTAATTATATTTCGATTTTTCCAATGTTTTAATTTTTGGTATTTCTGTAATTTCAGATTCTCCATCTATCGAGTAAAATTCTAATTCAGTTGGCATTTGGTCAGTTCCGAATACAGATATTCCAATCAATTCTCCGTTTTTACCTTTTCCAGCGTAATCTATTATTAAGTTTCCATTTTGAATTTCAGAGTCAAATGTTTTGCCAAATATTATTGTCGGACATTTTCCACAACCACATCTCGCAATAACTTTTAGGTTTTTGATTAAATTAGTCCATTCCGATTTTTCTTTTCCAAAGAGGTAAGTCAGAAATTCAATTTCGGATTTGGTTAATTCTCTTTTATTTGGAATACTATATTTCATTCTAAAATCACGAACATTTTGTCAATTACATTTTCACACATTAGACCAAAATTATTCGGCTTATAATTTATGTCAAAACCTTGATAAATTAATTTGTCTTTAATTAATTCGTCAAATTCAATTGCTTTTTCAATATTCTCAAATGAAATAATAGTTTCTGATTTATTAATTTGATTAGAAGCAAATAGTGGATTTTTTACATCAATTATTTCACAGATTAAATCAAATTCAGATTTCGTAATTCTAATTTTCATTCGATAGATTGTCGTTTTTTTTAATTGTTGCCAACGTGTTTGTGTATGATTTCGTTGCGTGTTTAAGCAACTAATTTAGCAAATACAAACCGAATAGAAAATCCACGAGGATTTTCGTAAGTAGACACCAACTAGCAATGAATTATACACGGTGTTGCCCAACGTTTTTTATTTCGCAAATCTTATTAAATTATCTCTATCAAGCCATAAATAAGGTTCTGAAATATTTTTAATTTCTTCTCCATTAGTATTTATGATAAATGAAATTCCATCTTTTTTTACAATTGCTTTATTTTCTTTAAAAGGTAGTGCGCTATCATATATTATTGGAATTATTATTTCATTTTTATTGTTTATGTAGCCATATTTATCGCCCTTTCTTACAGCAGCTAAACCATTATTGAAATCTCCCATAAAATTAAATTTATAATTAGGTTCAATTATCATTTCATTCTCTTTATTAATATAACCTGCTTTTCCATTTAGTATTACTAAAGCAAGCCCTTCATTAAAAAAACGAATTTTACTGTATTCAAATGGTATAACAATTTCCTCTTTGGTATTAATCATTCCATATTTGTTAGATTTTTTGGCTAAAAATAAACCATCTTTTAAATCACTTATATCTTCATATTCAATTGGAATTACGACTTTTCCTTGTTCATCTATTATGCCTGTTTTTCCATTATTTCTTACTCTCATATATCCATTTTGATAATATCCTGAAATTTCATCATAAATAGGATTTAGAATGATTTTTCCATTTGTGTCAATTAAGCCTTCTTTGAGTTGAATATGACCAGTTTTATTTAAAAACTCAACAAAAGTTCTACTGCCATTTTCAGTTATCATTGATTTATTTTTCTCAACCTTTATTGAATCTATCATAAAGACTGCTTTATTGTCAATTATTGGTCTATAGCTAAAAGTTAAACTATCAGTAAAAACTTTTATGCCATTTTCATCAATGTAATTCCATGTGTCATTTTCTTTTACTGAGGCATAGCCTTGATAAAAAGGAAATGCGTCTTCGTATTTTAAATCAATAATTATTTTTCCATTAGTATCAATAAAACCATACTTTTTTTCCTTAATGGCAATACCTAAATTTCCTTTATACCAATATGTTGCATTGTATTCCGGAAATAAAATTTCTTTACCATTTTCAAGTAATATTCCTGGAATTGAATCTTTTATGATATTCGATTTACCATTGTAAAAATCTGATGCATATGTGTATTTTGGTCCAATAATTTCTTTCCCTTTTGAATTTAGGAAGCCATATTTCAGTGAGTCTTTTTTAGAAAACATTGACCTTTCAACCAAGTCAGTGTAATAGTCATTTGAATTTCCATCAAGGTTTGTCATTGTTCTTAAAAACTCCATTTTAAAAATGTCGTTTCCAACTTTTTTTTGTCCAAAAACATTAGTTGATATTATTAAAATAAGTAAGAATATTTTTTTCATAAGAAGCTATTTTCAAATGTTGGGCAACGTTTTTGTGTATGGAAAGTGCGGTTTTGTGCGCGAGGATTTTCCGAAGGAAAATCAGACGCAACAAAAGTGAACTTTCCTATGAATTAGGCACTAATTTAAGCATTTTTTATACACGTTGTTACAAAATGTAG
>NZ_CANKXK010000030.1 GCF_947487605.1 uncultured Algibacter sp. | reverse complement strand
CAGGAAAATCAGATGTAACAAAACAGGACTAATCGCTGGTTTAAGCACAGACCCAAGCATTAATTTTATACTTTGTTACCTTGCGTTTTTATTCCGTTTAAATTCAGTTTGTATTAGTTTCTCAAGTTCTCCAAAATCGAATTTCAGCGTATTTGACGTAATCGAAAGAGGTGTTTTGTACATATTCATATTCCCTTTCATAAGTTTTGCTTGTAATTTGTTTTTAGCTTTTTCGATATATTTTTCAGGATTCACAATGTCAATGAGCAAGAACTTTGTCGACATTACTTGCTTTGTCCTTATATCAGAAATGTCATTCCATTCTATTAGCCCAATGCTAGATGCATTTGAGTTGTCAGTTATTCCGTTTGAGTCAATAATCAATCCGACTTTTTTGTCAAACAGTTTTTTAATTCCATAAATTCCTGCTGCTCCGAAAAACAGAATTCCAATTATTCCACTAATCCTAATAATTTCTGGGTTTGTGACACCAAAAATGTTAGGAATAAATCTTTCTGGGTCAGATGCAATCCAAATTCCTCCAGCTACAAAAGCAATTGAAGCTAACAATAATAAGGCTATTTTCTTTTTGCTCAATGGTATTTCAATTCGGTTATTCAATTCTTCTGATTTTGAGTGAGTTCAAATGCAAGGTAACGTTTTTGTGTAAGGAACGTTGCGGTTTTGTGTGCGAGGATTTTCCGCAGGAAAATCAGATGTAACAAAAGCGCAACGACCAAACGGTTGAACTAAAATAAGCAATGTTTTTTACACGTTGTTGCCTACTGTTGTTTTTGTTTTTACTTTCTTAAAATTCAAAAAAATGTAAACAAACCTGTGAAAAATTCCGCTATATTTTCCGTTCTGTGATTTAATTCCGCAAGAGTGAATTCCTGCGTTCAGTTCAGATTTGATAATATTATAAATTCCGAATGTGTTATAATTCCGCAAACTTGCTCAAATTCCGTTTAGTTTCTCATTCCACATTTTAGTCAGAATTCATTTTGACTTTTTTAATAGATGTTTGCCTAAAATTGAGATGTAAAAAAGTGCTAAAATCAGTAACGAAACATAAAAGAAAATTTCATAAAGTTCCGTTTTATTAGATTCCGTTTTTCCGATATAATTAGGCTTATCATTTTCAGTCAGCATTAAATATGTACAACCTAAAAACCATAAATGGACTACAAATATTTGAAGTTTAAAGATTAATTTCATTTAGCGTTCTGATTTCCCTCAATTGTTGGCAACGTGTTTGTGTATGATTTCGTTGCGTGTTTAAGCAACTAATTTAGCAAATAAATCACAGATAGAAAGTCCGCGAGGACTTTCGTAAGTAGGCTATAACTAGCAATGAATTATACACATTGTTGTAAACAGTTATTTGTTCAGATTTTTATTAAATTCAGATATTATTTTTTCCAATTCTGTTCCGTAAATCAATTCAGCATTTTCGTAGGACTGATTCTTGCATAGTTCAATAAACTTCTCTTTGTCGAGTGAAATTAAGTACTCAACAAAAGCTCCTGCTATTGGATATAAAATTTGTTCAGAAAATTTGTTTCCGTTAATCCATAATTCTTTGATGTCTATCTTTTGGTTTGGGATTGCATTTTTGGCCTTTTCCAATCTGTTTGTATTGGTCTGGTCAAAATAAACTCCAATTCCCTCGTTAATCAATCGATTTCTTTTATTTGTTTTGTCCAGCCAGAAAGAGATGTTATGCGCAATTTCGTGCCCTTTAGTTTGATTGTCCCTATTATGGGAAATACAATATTTTGGCTTTGAAAAACCCAAAGATTTGTTTAAAACCTTAATCGCCTCATCATTCGATTTCCAAACGAAAAAATCAATTTTTTTTGGCAAATTTGATTTGAAGAAAGTATTAATGTTCGAAAACGCTTTCTGTCTTTCAGTTATATATTGTTCTTTGTCAGAAATTAAAGTTCCGTTTTGAAAATGGAAAATGATATTTTTTGTTTCCTTTGTTTCCCAATCCTCATATGCTTTATCGAACCCAAATAGTAACGCTAAACCTCTTAATTTCTTTGTTGAGTTTTTTGTTCCTTTATACTTTAAAGAGTTCTCATAAAATTCTTGTGCTTTTTTAATATTTCCAATTGTGTAATATGATTCCATTAGTTCAATATTCGCCCAAGCATATTGCCAATCTTTGTCGGAACAATTTTTGGCTTTTTCTAAATAAGGAATGGCATCATTAAATTCATTCAGGATATTATATGCTTTTCCGATTCCCAAAAGTCCATCAAAATCATTTGGTTCAGATTGAATTACTTGTTTTCCTAATTCAATAACTTTTTCAAATTCCTTGTTCTTGAAAGCATTACTCATTTCAGACTTCTGTGAATAGCCTGAAACGCAAAATATTGCAATGAATATTATTTGAAGTAGAATTTTTGTCATAATTGTTTACAACTTTCACGTATATAGTTTGTGTCGCCTTATTATTTTGCTTGAGCGAGGCAGAAATGCGATAGCATTTTAGCGT
>NZ_CANKXK010000029.1 GCF_947487605.1 uncultured Algibacter sp. | reverse complement strand
TGCGAAATGAAAATCTCGAAAAAGAAAAAAACGGAACGAATTATTTAGCGGATAAAAAAAGCACTAAAACCCAACACAGTATAAAAATAATTGCTAGATTAGTGCTTAACCAAGGGTCGTTGCAGTTTTGTTACGTCTGATTTTCCTGCGGAAAATCCTCGCACACAAAACCGCAACTATTCTTATACATAAACGTTAGCCACAAGCTGAAAAAAATGTCGATAGAAGATAAAACTTGGAGAAAATATGAAAGACAAATTCATCAAGAATTAACTTCTGTTTTTACTGATTGTGATTTTGAATTTGACGATAGAATTTTCGGAAAACATAGCAGAATAGACAGGCAAATTGATATTTCAATAAGAGGAAATATTGGTGGAAATAAAATCCTTGGAATAATTGACTGTAAACATTTCTCTAAAAACATTGACATAAAAATCATAGAAAGTTTTCTTGGAATGTTAGAAGATACTAAAGCGAATTTCGGATTAATAATTACAAACAAAGGATTTAGCTCATCTGCAAAGAACAGGGCTAATGTTCGGAATTTAAGACTTGACATTATCGAATTTGACGAATTAGAAAAAATCAAACTGACTTTTGACTATTTCGTAAACCAAAAAATAAGAAACCTTGAATTATCAAAATATGAATTTTTCAAAAGAGCAAAAGAAAATTCAGGCTATTTCGATTTAAGAAAATCAGATTATAATAAAAGAATAGTTACTTTTAAAGAGGGTTTTGCAAATACGGAATATTTTGCTTTCAAAAAGATAATAAAGGAAAGTGCTCGACTATTTAGAGATTTCACTGATTTGGAAACTCTTACTATTAGAATTCCAGCAAATAAAGAAAATAAGAAACGATTATATCATTCTAAAGTAAATCGGAATGAATTAGAAAAGTTTTTAAAAATAGACTTCAGATATTTAAGAGAAGATATTAAATTTTGGAGAAGTGATTTTTTAGAAAACGGAGACTATACCAAAGAATCAGTTTATGATTTTGCGAATGAAAATATTGATTCAACTGAATATTCTGATTACGAAAATGAAATATAAAAGCCAGTGGCTAACAAAGTATAAAATTAATGGCTAGTTCTAGCCTACTTGGAAAATTCCTGCGGAATTTTCCGCTGGCAAGTATTTGTTTACTAAATTAGTTACTTAAACGCGCCACTAATCTTATACATAAACGTTGTAAGCAAGCTAAACAAACATTGTGAATAAAGACAAAATTCGATATATAATTGACTATTTCCCAAATCTAATGACTGAAAAAGAACATTTAGCTTTGAGACATATTCGTTCTGAATTTAAGTTAGATTACAAAACAGACGATTCGTCTAAAATGGCGAATATTTATAGACGAAAAGGTTGGTTGACAGATGATAAAGAAGCTTTAAATTTAATTAAAAACGGAGCTGAAGAATTTAGGAAAAGCGTAGCGGAAAGAATAATCAGAGAACGTAAATCTGATTTGTATCTGAATGAATGTTCTAAATGCGGATTAATAACTCGGACACCTCAATCCAGACAATGCAGACATTGTGGAAATAAATGGCACGAAATTAAAGTCGCTGACTTCAAATTAAATGGTGCTTTTCAATTAAATAACAGAGGTTTTTATATAATTGGAGCTTTAGTAAATGGAAAAGCAGAGAAAGGTAATTTTATAGATTTGACAATGTTGGGAATTAATTGCAAACCTGAAATTAAAAACATTGAACTAGTACTCAAAAATACTGATGGAACTGAAATTGATGATGTAGGATTTGAAACGAGTGAATTAACAGAGCAACAAAAAGAAAGACTAATCAAAATTGGTTCTTTTGGAACACCATTTGACATTGTAAACAGCAGATAAAGCCAGCTTACAACAATGTATATAAAAAATAGCGCAAGTCATTGCTAACAGAATGGTTTGGATATTTTTGGAAAGTCGCAAAATTTTTAAATTTGACGATTTCCAAATAAAAAGATAATAGTAAAATTTAAAAATTCGGCTTGTGTTTAATCCGAAAATTATCGCATATTTAGAGCGCTACTTTTCATATACTAGACCGTTGTAACCAATTTGTGAAAAAACAGAAATTAATGGGAATATTTGACCGATTTAAAAAGAAAGAAAAAGAAGTAAAAACGACTGAAAGAAACGTTTCAAAAAGTAAAATTGTAATGGTTGACCAAGTATATCTTTTGGACGTACCTGAAGACTGGAATCAATTTGAAAGTGATAGATTCCGAATGAAAAACCAAAAGAATACACTACAATTTTCTGCAACTAATTACGGAAAAGAATTATCTAAAGGTGGAGAATATTCTATATCGGACTTAAAACCAGAAATTGACGACTTGTTTGTGAAATTTGAAAAAGAAGGAGACTATGAACCAATCAATGACAGAATAAATGGAAAAGACTTTATTTATCAAGCATTTAAGGTTGACTCTGAAACCCAATATTATTTTTACACTTTTAGAAAAGCAATCGGACAATTAATAAGGATAAACTTTATTATACGTGAAGTGGGAGAGTATAAAAAATCAACTAGTGAAAAAATGTTGAAAATCGGAGATAGTATTAAAATAAAAGTTGGATAAAAACTGGTTACAACAAAGTATAAAATTAATGCTTGGGTCTGTGCTTAATCCAGCGATTAGTCCTGTTTTGTTACATCTGATTTTCCT
>NZ_CANKXK010000028.1 GCF_947487605.1 uncultured Algibacter sp. | reverse complement strand
TTACGCTAAAATGCTATCGCATTTCTGCCTCGCTCAAGCAAAATAATAAGGCGACACAAACTATATACGTGAAAGTTGTGCATAATGTCGGAAAAACGAAATCCGAATTAAAAATTTGAGAATAAAAGAAACATTTTTGACAAATCGGAATAATAAATTTCGTTCTGATTTAAATAATTCTGCTGACAATAATGCGGAATAGAAACTGGAAGAAAATATAAACGACCTGAATAAAAATCTTTGACTAAAAAAAGCAGTAAGTGGGAATCAATAGCTGACCTTATATGGGAAACGCCAACAACTCTGGAAGGAATTTTTGTTGCAATTCCTTACCTTATTTTGAATTCGATTGGTACAATTATTAAGGTGATTTTTTTATCATTAATCTCAATTTTGACTTTAAACAAATGGAAAAAATTGACTGACTTATGGAATAAAAAATACTTGAAAGATAATATTACAAATCCTTGGAATTTTGTTTTAGCTCTTGGGATTATTATTTTTTTGACAATTATATTCTAAAAATAAAAGAAACACTATGCACAACAAAGTATAAAATTAATGCTTGGGTCTGTGCTTAAACCAGCGATTAGTCCTGTTTTGTTACATCTGATTTTCCTGCGGAAAATCCTCGCACACAAAACCGCACTAATCTTATACATAAACGTTAGCAAACATTTGAAATGACACATTCTGAATTTAACAAAATCTACTTTAAACGAGCTGACGAGGTTTTACGAAATCACGGATTTTGGAGACAGAACAGTCATTACGTAAAACAAAATGACACCGAATTTTTTATAATCCATAAAAACACAAAAAGGACTTTGTTTTTCGGATTTACTTTCGTTTACTGCCACACTTTTATGAAAAACCATGACGGAGAATATCCTGACAAAATTATGTTACCCCAAGTTTCACCGTTTGTGTTCAATCCAATTGACTTAAAAAAGTTAATGCAAGATGGATTAAATAATTACCGATATGATTACGAGAAAATAAATGAGGATATCGGAACTGGGAATTTGCCAATTGATTTGGAAAATATAACGCCAAAAGAGGTAGATGAATATATTGAAAACATATTAAAAATAGCACTAAATGAGGGTTCTGAATTTTTAAAAGAACTGAAACCTGAATTTACACTTTATCAATTAAAAGAATTCGGAAAAGAATTATGGATTGAACAAAATTGGATTTCGGACATTGAAAAATATATAACTGATAAAAAAACGTTTGCTAACAATGTATAACCGCAATTACGGCGGATTCGACTACGTCCGAATCCACTCGGAATTGCGAGAGTCAGTGTTTAACCGAAAAACAGTAACTTAAAACCCGTAACTGACGGTTATACGAGACCGTTGTAAAACATACCCAATAAACATTCGATCTTCAAAAATAAACATCTGAAATTTTGAAAATAGTAACTTTTAAGTTACCTTTGTCTGAATGGAAAAAGTTAGGCAAGTAATACAATATAAAAATTATTTCGAAGAGTTTTTGCTTGCTCAACCGAAAAAGGTTCAGGACAAAATATTTAAGGTCATTGAAATAATCGAAACCTATCAGCACGTGCCGAAAACATATTTGGCGCCAATGAAAACTCACAAAGGACTATTTGAAGCCCGAATAAAATTAGGCTCGAATATTTGGCGAGTTTTTTGCTTCTTCGACAAAGGTAAATTAGTTATACTCTTAAA
Organism: uncultured Algibacter sp.; assembly: GCF_947487605.1. Taxonomy (GTDB): domain Bacteria; phylum Bacteroidota; class Bacteroidia; order Flavobacteriales; family Flavobacteriaceae; genus Algibacter_D. The sequence continues at coordinate 1,171 of NZ_CANKXK010000028.1, read as the reverse complement.
CGGATTTACAAAAAAGACGCAGAAAACACCGAAAAAAGAAATCGACAAAGCTGTCCGATTAATGAAAGAGTATTACGAAGAAAAAAACAAAGGAAATGGAAACTAAAAGTTGGAAAGACATAAAAGACACAGTTTACGGAAAAAAAGGAACTGAACGCAGGGACGAACTCGACAGGGATTTTGAATCGTTTAAAATCGGTTTGCTTTTACGAAATGCACGAGAGGAAAAAAATCTGACTCAAGAGCAACTTGGCGAATTGATTGACAAAAAACGAACCTATATTTCTCGTGTGGAAAACAATGGTAGTAATCTGACCTTAAAAACCTTATTTGACATCGTTGAAAAAGGACTTGGCGGAAAAGTCAATATTTCGATTGAAGTGTAGTAAAAAGTACGTTTTACAACCAAGTATAAAATTAATGCTTGGGTCTGTGCTTAATCCAGCGATTAGTCCTGTTTTGTGTGCGAGGATTTTCCTGCGGAAAATCCTCGCACACAAAACCGCACTAATCTTATACATAAACGTTGTAACCAATTTGAAGAAACCCATGAAATATGATTTAGAATTTAGCATTTTAAACCAGGTTGAAGATAAAACGGACAAATCAAATTTTCGAAAAAAATTGTCCGAATCTGACTTAAATCAATTGCGACAAAATCATAGTGGAATTTCAGAAGAATATCTGACTTATCTAAAAGAAATTGGTTCAGGTAGCTTTAAAGAAAGCCAATTTATGGTTCAAGACTACTTATTTGATCTTTCCGAATTAGGACTCGAGGACATTTATGAATTGAAAGATGAAATTAAATTCTTTGGAGATAATTTCGCTGGAGATTTAGCAGGTTTTGACTTTGAAAAAAATCCGAATGAAGTAATTGAATTTTGGCATGATGACGGAACGATTTACGAAACGGGAAAATCATTTAAGGAGTATATTGGAGAAAAAATCGGAATTGAATAAAAACTGGTTACAACAATGTATAACCGCAATTACGGCGGATTCGACTACGTCCGAATCCACTCGGAATTGCTAAAGCCTTTGCTAAACCGAAAATAAACGCATATTAACCCGTAACTGACGGTTATACGAGGACGTTGTGTGTAATTAAACAAAAATGAACCCTTTAAAACAAATTAAAATGACAAAAAAAACCATGAACAAATTATTC
>NZ_CANKXK010000027.1 GCF_947487605.1 uncultured Algibacter sp. | reverse complement strand
AGGAAAATCAGATGTAACAAAACAGGACTAATCGCTGGTTTAAGCACAGACCCAAGCATTAATTTTATACTTTGTTGGCAATAGTTTAATTACAATTCCCATTTTTTAAATCTTCTTTTGTTGGGTTGTATAAATTTGAGTACACCTCATAATTTCCAGTAAAATTTTCAAATGCTTCGGATAAAGAACAATAATCATTAAGGTTTGGATTATAAGTCGCTTGAAATCGATTATTTATTTGCTTTAAGTTATTCAAACCTGATAAATTTTCTAAAGACGAATCCATAATTCCTAATTCATTTATAGATTCTAAGTTGTTAAAACCAATAAGATTGCTTAGGCTCTTGTTGTTAAGAATGAAAAGATAATTAAGATTTTTTAAATTTTCAAAAGCATTTATTGAGTTTAATTTAGAATTACCATCTATCCATAAATCTTTAATTTCTTCTATGTTTTTAAGACCATTAGTATTTTCTAATTCTTCATTAAAATGAAGAGTGAATGCATCTTTTACATATCTTAAAGATTCCAAACCTTTCAAGGAGGTAATATTTGTTTCTGCTAAAGCAAAATTACCTATAGTATTTAATTTAAAGCCTTCAAGGCTATTAAAGCTATTACAATATCGAATGGAAAGATTATCAATTTCTTGAACATTTTCAATACCAATTAGGTTATTTAATTTCTGACATTCATAGAATTCAAGTGTTCCAATTTTGTTAATATCAGAAACCCCTTCTAGAGATTCAATATTTGACTTGAAAAACTTGAGACTTTCAATATTATCTAGGTTTTCTAATCCAGATAAATTTTTGATTTCTGAACCATATCTGATTTCTATACTGCTTATACTTTTAACATTAGTAAAAATTGGAAAATTAATTAAACTACTATTTCCATCTATTTTAATAGAACTTAAAGATTCGCAATTTTTAATTGCGTCTATATTAGTTAGAGATGGGTTAAAATTTAAAAATAAAAAATCAATATTTTTTATTTTTTCTAAGCCATCTAAATTTTTTAGAGATTGATTTTCTCCAAAATAAATATATCCATTAACTAATTCTAAATTTTCTAAATATGAAATGCTTTCAAGAAGTGGATTATTCACTATTGCTAATTCTCCGCCTAAAAATTTCAGTTTTTCTAAGCCTTCTAAATTGATAAGATTATTGCAGTTTTCAATTCGCAGTGCCCCACCCCAATTTGCCCCACCAAAACTTTTTAAACCATAAAAACTGGTTAATTTATCATTATTTAGGATATAAAAATTACCATTAATAATATCAAGTTTATCTAGACCTTCAAAATTTTCTAATGATTGATTATATTCTATCCTAGACCCATTTGCAAAAAGATGTCCTACTTTTCTTAAATTTTCTAACCCCTTAAAGTTTTTCAAAAGTGATGTTCTTTCAACATTAAAATAGTTACCTATAATAATTAGCTCTTTTAAGGGTGATAAATCAACTACAGAACCTTCAATGGTTAAACTTCCTTTAATAGTGTTGTAATCATTTTTACCAAATTCATTTACATCATCTTGATTCGATAATTTTATACTGCCTTCATATGTTTTATTTCCGAGAGTTTGAAATTGAACTTCATTTCCATAGCCAATACCTTGGGAATTGAGTGCATAAGCTTTAACATAAAAAGTGCTAATTTCTTCTGGCAGACTAGTTACAGTCGTAATGAATTCATCAGAACCATTAGCATTTAGAATAAATTTCGCGAAGTTATTCTCAATAGATGGTTTTGAAGATTCACCAATAACCAGTCCAACTTCTAGGATGTCAGAATCTCCTTGATTGAGAATCTTTCCGCCCATTTTTACTGAAAACACAGTAATTTCAGATACTTGATAAGTTTCAATTTCAGGAACCTTTATGACTTCTTTCTCTTCAATTATAACATCGTTATCCTTATCACAGGATATTAAAACGAACGTGAAGAATATTATTAACAGATTTATTGACTTTTTCATAGTTTGATCAAAATTACGTGCGTTTCTTATAATTATTGCCAACGTGTTCGTGTATGGTTTCGTTGCGTCTGCACTAAGTTAGCAAATAAAGAGGAACCCATGTTCAGAAGCGACAGAAATTCCGATAGGAATTTCCGAGCAATGAACTATACACGTTGTTGGGCAACGTTTTATTCATTGTAATCAATTTTTCTGCTTATGATTTTCAAAGTGTCATTATTTTGGATTAAAAGTTTTGTTATCCAATTACCCTGTTTGTCAAATTCATATTCGGAAATTCTGATAGTTTCTTTTTTTAATGATGGATTGTATAATTTTCTTTCAATTTCAAGGTTTTTAGAATCGTAAATTTTAGACCATTTCCATTTGATATCATTTGAAGAATCTCTTTTAATAGTTTTAATAACCTTTCCATTATCATTGTATGTCATATCACTAGTTGATTTTATTTCACCAAGAAGATTGTATTCAATCCATGTTAAATCTTCTTTCTTTTCATTTCTAAGAATTGATGAGTGACTAACTAAATTACCCTTTAAACCATATTCTTTTTCATTAATCAAAGTGTTTTCGTCTGAAGATTTCATATAGTCATAGACAACTGTGTGAATAACTTCGCCTTGTACTTCAAAAACTTCAATTTTCTTTAATTTCTGATTTTCATACTTAAACTTACTTTTAAAAACCAATGAATCGTTTTCATCATAGCGGTTTGTTTCTTTTATGTTGTTAATACTATCGTATTTGGAAATAAGATATGTGCTGAATTTGTATTCAACTTTTTTTTCAATAAATCCATTTTTATCAAAATAATATTCAACGTCTTTGTGGTCCCAATTTCTGTGTGATTTAGGACTTGAATATTCAGTAATGGATTTAACATTTCCTTTAAGACCTATAGAATTAAAATTGTTCTTCAGTTCAGATTGATTATTACAATTGAAAAGAAATAAGGTGATTAGTGTGATGAATATATTTTTCATTCGTAATGTTGCCCAACGTTTATGTATAAGAATAGTGCGGTTTTGTGTCCGAGGATTTTTCGTAGGAAAATCAGAGTGACCAAAAGAGCACTATCTTTTGATTAAGCATTAAATTTAGCGTTATTTTTATACTTTGT
>NZ_CANKXK010000026.1 GCF_947487605.1 uncultured Algibacter sp. | reverse complement strand
ACCTAAAAGGAAACCATCGGTAGGTCGCTCACAAGCTGCTACCGAAGAACCGCCATAGTTGTCGCCATCAGCATCGACATACCAAGTCTGACCGGGATATTCATTAACATCCGTATCATCACAATCACCTCCTGATACGGAATACCCATCTTCATCATTATCAGTAATGGATTCTCCAGACCAAAGTCTTAAATCAAACGTTGGAGCAGCAGGTGTTATTTCTCCAAAATAATAGACTCTAACATAATACGTTTGACCTATATTTAATCCAGTAGCATTAATTTCCTCATCAGCAGGCGATGTTATTTCAGTATCACTGCAATCTTCAAATATTAAAGAATTACAACTACCTGTATATAATGTTATAACCGCATCAAAATTTAAAGTTTCTATAGAAATATTAACGGTGTTTGTTTGTGCTAAAAATGAGTACCATATATCATCTCTTGCATTGCCAGCACTTGAATTACAACTTTCAGCAATTATATTTGTACCAGCTCCGCCAGACAAATCTCCACTATATACTTTTATGGACTCTCCTTTATTAGCAATTTCAGTTTCTTGTAATATTGAAATTGCTCCACTACAAAAATCGTTTATCGGTGGGGCTACTGAGTTAGTCGAAAAATTCAACTGAGAGGGATTTACCCATATACTTTCATCACCAAGCCCACAAACAGAACGTAACCAAATTGAATAAGCGTTACTTGCTTGTAAAGCATCTCCTGTAGAAGCAGTTAATGTAGCAGAAGTTCCTGAAGTAATTGTACCATCACCTTGAGTATTGCCTTGAGGTACAATTTCCCATTCATACTCAACAGGTGCAGGACCAGTACCCGGAGCACTCCAAAAAAAGTCTACTCTTGTGTTTGAAAGATAGCTTATTCCTCCAACTGGAATTTCTGGGTTATAACATGTTGGTGCATTTGTTAAATCTTGAATTGTAGTAACTCGAAATTCACTTTCGTCACCACAACCCGAGTCTAACGAAATATGCATTTGAACTTTAGCTACCCCAACAGAATTAACAGTTACAGGAGATTGCCCATGGGTAATGTATGTTCCAAATTCATCTCTAATAGTAATATAATCATCATTAGGAGTTGCTGTTCTTGTACTAGTAAATTGGTAGTTATGACCAATGACTAAATCAAAAATAACAGCATATTCTCCGGCATAATTATTAGTTGCTATTTGTTGTACAAACCCATCATTTATTGATTGTACATCAGCAACGGGAAACTTTGTAGTCTCCGTACAGCCTTGAGAATAACTGTAATGAACAAAGAATACTAAAATGATTAAAAAAGTAATTTTTTTCATGTGTTTATATGTATTGTTTTTCAATGGTCACATGTAACACCCATATAATCATTTCGCTTTGTGACAAAACTTTTAATCATGGATGTTTCATCATTTTTATTTTGATTTTAAAAGAACAGTTAAAGGATGTAGATTTAATATAATAATAAAAACTTGTTTTATAAATTATAATAGATAAAACCATTAAATGTCCGATAAAGCTTCAATGATGAGTTTTTAATTACTAGAAATATAAAGAGCAGCCACTGGCTGCTCTTTATATTAAAATTATAGAATATTACTCTCTAGATAGGTTACTAGTTGAGATAACTCTCTTAACTAAAGTCCCTTCTTTTGTAGTTACTCTAACAAAATACATTTGATTATCTGTTCTCGATAAATCAATTTTAGTAGTTCCTAGAGTACCCTTAATATAGGATTCATCAACAGCTTGTCTTACTAAAGCCCCTTTCATATCATATACATCTATTTTTACATTGGTATCATATTCAAAAGAATAGCTGACATTAACTTCATCTACAAATGGTACTGGGTAAGCTTTAAAGCTTACACTTTTAGAAGAAGTACTGTTAATAATTACCTTACACTCAGGATCAATTACACCTGTACCGTCAAACGAACCACCTTCGTTTGGTGAGGCTGGTATATAACTATCACCCGGAATATTTACCGCACCAGCTACTGCATGAGCAATTACAAAGAAACTACCTGTAGCTACTATTTCATCATCCTCAGTTTTCCACATGGAGATGTTGCCCAAATCACCTTTTACATAAGTGTATTGGCCTGGAGCTACTGTCGGTGTTCCATTTTTAGTTGGATACTGTTCACAATCTATATATAAATGTACTTCATCCATTCGGAAACCAGGATCCATATGGTAGGAAATATTTACATAATATTCATCAGCATTAACTCCAGTTGGTCTATATGTAACTTCAACATGTCCAGCTTTAGTCCCTTTATTGAGATCACACTTACCTGCTCCAAGCACTATATCTAGCTCAACTGTAGTTTCCTCTGTTGCTCCAGTAGTGTTGATAAAGTTAGTCCAGCCCCAACGTTTAAATCCATCTTCACGGAAACATTGACTAATTTCTGGATTTACATAAGATTCTTCCCCTCTTTTCATTACAGATACACCAAAGCCTGTTTCATAAGCAACACATTGTACTACGGTTACTGTAACCATACATGTACTTTTACAACCTTTGCTATCTGTTACTTCTACAGTAAATTTATAATCTATCCCTAATTCACTACCTGGCGCACCAGACATCACAGGGTTTGCAATTTCATCATCATCTAAATATTGCGCACCTGTTCCTGTCCATTTATATGTATAACCGCCCGAGCCTCCTAAACCAGTAGCACTTAAATTAAAGTCAATATCCTCGCATTGTGGAGTTGTTAGATCACTTGTAGCTGTACAACTTAGCGCCGTATAAAGATTTTCTACTTTAATAGCTTGCAGCTCAACAGTACACAAGTTAGCATCTGTGATTTTAACCCAATACGTACCAGCTACTAAACCTGTTATCTTATTAGTAGTTGCACCTGTACTCCACTCGTAAGTATATGGTGCTGTACCTCCAGTTGGGAATGCCTCTGCTGTACCCGTTGCATCACCAAAGCATACTACGTCTGTTGGTGTTGCAGTGGCTTTAAGTTCTGGTCTTTGCGCTATTACTATACCAGCACATAAAGAAAGACATCCATTAGAATCTCTTACTGTAACCGCATAATTACCTGCAGCTAAGTTTTTAAACTGATTACTAGATTGCCAGCTAGTACCACCATCTATACTATACTCATAAGTTGGCGTACCTCCACCTGCAGTAACGGTAATTGACCCTGTCGCTTCACCGAAACATTTAACTTCAGATTTGGTGTCTACAGAACAGGTTAATAATGGTGGCTGCGTAATGGTAATCTTCTTCTCTTCAAAACATACATCACCTTGGTTGCCTCCAGCTGCCTCAGCACGTACTGTATACATGCCTGGACCGTATTTCTTGGTTGCATCATATGCAACACCATCTACCGTAATGGTTGCGCCTCCAGTTGCTGACGCTGTTATAGT
>NZ_CANKXK010000025.1 GCF_947487605.1 uncultured Algibacter sp. | reverse complement strand
CTGTTTTGTTACATCTGATTTTCCTGCGGAAAATCCTCGCACACAAAACCGCACTAATCTTATACATAAACGTTGTGTTTCATACTACCAGCCGCATATTTTAGCACTTTCGGTTTTTGCCTACGCACAATTCCAACGCTCTAAAAACCAAAAGAGCTAAAATTTCCCAACGCTTTTGATAATATTCTGAAAATTATCATTAGATTTGACCTAAATAAGTCAAGTCTAAAATTGGTAAAATGACACTCGGACAAAAAATTAAAGAGCTTCGTGAAAGTTCTGGAATGTTTCAAAGGGAATTAGCTTCAAAACTTGAAATTGGAGATGGATTTTTAAGTAAAGTTGAGAGCAATCAAAAAACTTTGAAAAGAGAGCATCTTCTAACCGTGAGCAAAATATTTAATTATCCGTTTTCGGAATTAAATGCTTTATGGATTGGAACTAAGCTCTATGAAATAGTTAAAGACGAACAAGAAGGATTTAATGCCTTGAAAGTAGCAGAGGAACAATTATCATACGAAAAAACAGAAAATGCCAGAAACTAAAGAATATAACGTAATCGATGAATCTTCTACTATTGTGGAGGATGGACAAATTAACATTTACGGAGAAGAAGAGCCTGATATTATCAAAAAAAGTATTTGGGACACTTCCATAAAAGTAGAGGAAAACGGATATTACTGGAACAAAGAACCTATATTCAAAAAAGGAAATAACATTAATACCGAAAAGCCAATTGTTGCGGAATTATTCTGTGGATGTGGTGGAACTTCATTAGGCTTTGAAATGGCAGGCTTTGAAACTATTCTTGGTTGTGACATTCATACACCTTCTATTCAAACATTTCAAGCAAATCATCCAAATTGCTCTACAATTACTGGAGACGTTAAAAAAGTTAATCCAGAAGTTATAAAGGAGTTGCTTAATGGAAGACAACTTGATGTGCTAATTGGAGGTATTCCTTGTCAGGGTTTTTCTCTAAATAATAGAAAGAGACACGAGAATGACGACAGGAACTTTATGTACAAAGAATTCGCTCGTTTTGTGGAAGTTTTACAACCAAAAGTTGTGGTATTGGAAAATGTTTCTGGAATGAAAAGTACTGGAAGTTTTGTTTCTGTTATAGAAACGCATTTAAGCGAAATTGGGAAAATGGAAGTAAAAAGCAAACTTCTTTATGCACCTGATTATGGTGTTCCGCAAAAAAGAACAAGACTTGTATTTGTTGGAATTAGAGATAAAGTATTTGACTTTAAAGATATAATTAAAACACACGGTCCTGAAACTAAAAGAGAGTATGTTACAATTAAAGATGCAATTGGAGACTTACCAACATTGAATACCAAAGAGACTAAAACTAAATATCAGAAAAAACCTTTTAGCGATTTTCAACAACTAATGAGATTAAATACTAATGGAACCGTAACTGGACATACAGCACCAAATCATCCGTTAGCTACAGTAGAAAAAATTAAAAACACAAAACCTGGCGAACCTATGTATGATAGGTTTAAACAACGTATTCGTTTAGCTTGGGACATATTAAGTCCAACACAAGTTTCTGGAGGTATAAGACCTCAATTTCAACTTGGTCATCCTAAAGATAATCGTGGTTTGACTATAAGAGAAAGATGCAGAATACAAAGTTTTCCGGATGATTTTGTAGTCAAAGGTGGCACTGTTCAGGCAAGAGTTCAGACTGGAAATGCTGTACCACCATTATTAGCAAAAGCTGTAGCATTAGCAATCAAAAAACATTTATAATGAATTATAGAATCTGGTACAGTACAGAAAGTTTTGCCGATTTTATAATAGCAAATACTGAGTTAAGAAACAAAACCTTCGTCAAGAAAAAAATGTATGAAAGCGATGCAAATAACGCACGTAATTTTCATACAATGCCTGACCACATCAAGAAAATATTATACTTAGATGCACCTGACTTGATTGTTGAAATTGACCACGAACCTATATTTTCAGTTGAAGTATCAACTGAGGCTGGAACTGGTCATAATGTATTTCAAAGATTTGCGAGACTCGCAGCTTCAGTAGAAAATAATGTACCCTCTTTTTATATTTATCCAGAAGCGGTAATAATTACCAGACAGAATACTGCACCACGTTGGGATAGAATAAACCCATTGATTTTTAAAGCTTTGGATGATGTAATGAGCATTTATAAAATACCTTCTCTCTTTTATTATTTCCCAACAGATTATCGGACTCACGCTGTTGGCTCAACTTCACCCAATTTAATCCAGAAAGGATTAAAATACGACCCAAACAGGAACTATTCTGGTAGTCCATTAGGAACAGACCCAGAAATGACATCAATGTTCTCGGCAATGGATGAAATAATAAATGTTGTAGAAAGACACGGAGTTATTAAAGGTAGAGATAAGTTGTTAGGAAGAAGACCGATTATAGATAGACGTACTTTTATGAGCCAAGAGTTCATAAACAAAGGAGGTACAATGACTACTTCCCCACTTTCAGCGATTGAAAGAGTTCCTACTCAATATTTGCTTAATTATTTAAGTCAATTTGAAAATGCTCAATATCAAATTGGAGAATTACTAAGAAGCAGAACGGAAACAGTAATTTACAAAATAGATGCAAAATTTAGAGGAGACCCATATCCTGGAGCTTTAGCAGCAATTGATTATTTAGTCTGTAGAGAGGGAAAATCATTTGAAGAAAGACGTTACAATTTAATAATGGTTTGGGGTAATTTAACAGTTGACACTACAAATCAAACATTAATAATTACCAGTCAAAAAAGTACAATTAATGATTTTGTTTCTTCCGTTCAAGCAAGTGAGAACAAAAATATATTATCGAAAGATTATAATCAAATAGCTAACAGAGAAATACCAAGATATTATATGCAAGTAAGATACGGCTCAACTTATTCAAAAGTAAAGCACATACGTGTATTTTCTTATTTTGCAGATGCTATTTTGTTTCCTGATGGTTCTTTATGGAGAGACGCATAATGAAAGAAGAAAAAGTAACAAAAAACATATTGGATTGGCTTGAACTAAATGGATGGACGATAATCTGTTATGACTTTCCGCAAAGTGGTACAGGAGTACTTCTTCACTTGAATAATAACAATCGAACTGAGAAAAACAAAGGCGGAATAATTCCAGATATTATTGCTGTAAAAAATAATCGTGCATTATTCTTTGAAAATAAGGATAGATTTTATGAACCTGATTTTGACAAGCTGAATGAAATAAAAATGGAATCAAATTATTCTGACTCTCTTGACCAGCTGTTAAATGGACATAACATAAGTGATATTTATTATGGCATCGGACTTCCAGAATCGAAAAAAGAAATTGATAAATCAAAACAGCATTTAGAAAAAGTAGATTTCTTAATTAGTACAAACAAAAAGAAGGAAGTTACTATTCATTATGATGTGAATGGAATATTTGCCAACGCTTAAAGCCATACACATTTGCAATTCGCTACAGCCAACACACAAGCCAAAAATTGCAAAAGAGTATGTCTTTGCCAACGCTACAAACAGAACGGAAAAAAGTACGAAAACACAACAACGTATATAAAAAATAGCGGTTTTAGTGCTTAAACAAAAGTAAATAAATATAAAAAAAGGTCTGTGTTAATCCGAAAAGTTAGTGCTTAAAAATCCGCTACTTTTCATACACGAGACCGTTATGTACAAGTTTTCGGCACACATCTAAATTCCGTGCTTTTACAAAGGTCATTTCTTTTTTTGCAAACTGAA
>NZ_CANKXK010000024.1 GCF_947487605.1 uncultured Algibacter sp. | reverse complement strand
CGTCTAATTACTTTGTCATTTTTATACATAATTGTGTTAAATTATGTAGCCTTTATTCAGGACGGGTCAAAATGTTTTGTAACGGTCTTGTGTATGGCTCGTTGCGTTTAAATTAGCAATTATTTTTCGGTCGAGCCACAAGCCAAATTTTTAAATTTTACTATTTATATTTTTAGTTTGAAATCGTCAAATTTAAAAATTTGGCGACTTTCCAAATATGACTTAACTTTGTTTAAGCAACTGACTAGCAATGAGCTATACACGGTGTTACCAAACGATTTATTTTTTCAGCTTAATTTTAGCGTAAATCATATTCGTATTCAATTATATTAGTTAATTCACCATTAACATATTTTTTTTTATTTAGAACAAGATTTCTGTCATTAAATTCATTGTAAATAAATTCGGTAAACTCATTTGTGTCAATGTTCAAAATAGATGTAATATTTCTTGAGCCTATATTATTTATATTTAAAAGTTGGTAGTTATAAACAGTAACTAAAGGGCTTACCGTTGTTTGGTCTCGTTCTATGATTAAACTTTCAGAAGTACAAGAATTAGTACTATTAATAGTTAAACCGTCATATGTATAATTTATTTCGCAAACAAGAACATCATTTTCGTATTTTTTGTCAGATATTAATTGAAGCTGGTCATAATCATATCGATGTTTAATCGTAGTGCCGTTTATTTCAATCGTACTTTCAATTAAATTTCCATAAAACAGTCCGTAATTGTAAAAAACTTCTGTTCCATCATTAAAAGATATTGATGTTACTTCTCCTTCATTATCATAGTTTAGAGTACTAATAAATGTTTCTCCATTCGAATTAGTTTCACTAATTTCCTTTAAATCATTAATATCATATATGTAATCAATTACTTTTTCAACGTTGCCATTTGCGTCTGTAGTTGTTATTCTATCTACAAAAGTATTTTTGAAAGTTGATGAATTATCATCGCTATCACAAGATAAAATAAAGAGCAAAAAAAATAAAAAATAATATTTCATAGGTTTCTTTAATTGTTTGGTAACGTTTATGTATAAGATTAGTGCGGTTTTGTGTGCGAGGATTTTCCGAAGGAAAATCAGATGCAAGCAAACAAAGCAACTAACATTGGTTAAGCTAAAAATAGCAATTTTTTATATACAATGTTGGCAGCTGGTTTTATTTCTTTTATTAGTTTATAAAATTCGGTTCCGTTAAATTCAGTCCATTTTTTTGAGTACAAACGTTTCTCATTTCGAATCAGTCTGATTTCTGGTTCAGAGCTTTTAAAGTATAATTCAACGTCATATAATTTTATTACCCAACTTTTGAAATGGTCATTCGGGTTTACTAATTCCAAATTATTGTGAAATATTATTCCGTTTGATTTAAAAATTTCCGCAAACACGCTATTCCAATATGAGTAAGTTCGGTTTTGAGTTAGTTCAAAGTCAACAATGTCAGATATAATTCTTTCAAGTCCAGTATATTCATCAGTTCCGTCAATTCCGATTAAATTTCCTGTGATACGAGTAGCATTTATATTGTACCAACCCATTCTAGTTTCGTCAAAATCAAAAATCCAATCTGGAAAAGTTGTTACTCTCATTCTTTTAAGTTCGGGTTTTGTCAACTTGCTGCCAACGGTCTAGTGTATTATTTCGTTGCGTGTTTCAGCACTAAAGCTAGCAAATAAATCACAGATAGAAAGTCCGCGAGGACTTTCGTAAGTAGGCTCTAACTAGCAATGAATTATACACATTGTTGTGCGTTCGTTTTTATTCTACTATGTTTATTTTCGTTCCGTTAATTATTGTTCCGTTTTTTAATTCAGATACAGTTTTTAATTCCGATGTAGGATTCCATTCGCTTAAAATCAGTTCGTTACTTTCGTTCCAATCAATTATTTTATATCCTTGTAGAATTAGTCCTTTTCCAAGGTCATTTTCCTTTTTCTCTATTACTGACCAAAAAATTCTTGAATATCCCAGTCCGCCTTTGTCAAATTGATATTCGTAATATTTATATTTTTTGTTTGGTGAAATTGAGTCCGCAATAATTATCAAATTCGGCTCGTCCAAAGAATGTTCAGAGTTAAAAACTTCCACAAGTTCATTCAAATCCGAGTTGATTTTAATTCCAATTCCGATTATTCCAAGTAGGACAACACCAACAATTATTAAAGTCCATTTTTTCATTAAATATTTATTCCAATTTATAAATCAAATGCTCTCGGAACACTTTTATGTAAAACTTTGTCAAGACATTTAGAATGAGCATAAACTGCCTGAACCTCTTTAGTTTTCTTATCACATTCTATTGTGATTTCAATCGCTTTGTTAAATGTTGAATCTTGACCACAAAAGCAACATAAAACTTCTAAATCTGCATTTTCCATTTGTTCTAAAATCTCTGTTTTATGTCCTTAATTTTGTTATTGTGTACGATTTTTCTTAAATGACGCACAACGTTTATGTATAAGATTAGTGCGGTTTTGTGTGCGAGGATTTTCCGAAGGAAAATCAGATGTAACAAAACAGGACTAATCGCTGGTTTTAAGCACAGACCTAAGCATTAATTTTATACTTTGTTGGCAATAGTAATTAATTACAAATTCCGTTTATTAGATTTGTTTTTGTAGGATTAAAACTATTATCTTTAACATAATAATTTCCAGATAATCCTGAATTATTAAAAAGTAATTCAAGAGCACAAAAATTATCTAGTTTTATATTATTATCAATTACTAAATCTTGACTTATAGATTTTAAAGATTCTAAACCTGTCAAACTAGTTAGATTATCATTGTTGTAGATTATTAGTGTTCCAGTTAGAGATTCTATATTTGATAAAGCACTAATGTCTTCTAAAGAAGAATTACCACCCTTTAAATCTTGACCTTGACCAATAAATAAATCGTCATTAATAACCTTAATATTTGACAAACCATTAAGGTTTTTAAGTGAATTATTATTATTTATTACAAGTTTAAATACTTGAGTCAAATCTTTCAAAGGAGATAAATCGTTAATATCAGTTGAAGAAGGAGCTGTTCCAGAAATATTAATGAGGTCTCCAATAATTAATATCCCTTCTATTTTAGAATATTTATTACTACCTAAGAGTTCCAAGTCATTCTGTGTTCTTACTGTAATGGTAATCCCTGTAACAAAATGCCAGATTGGAGAACTTGCCAACACTTCTCCTTTATTACTTATTGTGTCGACTCTCCAATAATAAGTTGTATTAATTTTTAAATTAGTATACTTCTTTTCGGTTGTCTCTAAATTATAGACTGTAGTTGGATTTTCAGATGTATCGAAGTACATTCTGTAAGTTGCATCTTCTGGGGTATTTTCTCCTGGTATAAAAGATATAGTTCCATTCATAACAGGAATTGGTGCGAGAACTGAATTTGGATCTGAATAAGTAACCTTTTCTACAGGAAAAACTTCTAATTCATTTTCATCATTCTTCTGACAAGAAGAAAGAATAAGGCAAATTATTATTATTATTTTAAGGTTGATTTCTTTTTTCATAGTTGTGTTTTTATTATTGCCAACGGTCTCGGCTATGAGTAGTTGCGTGGGTTAGCACTTAACTCTGCAAGTGCACACCAAGTTGGAAATTCCGCAGGAATTTCCAAAGTAGGCGAGAACAAGCAATTACTTATAGCCATTGTTGTGGTGTCGTTTTTTTATGCTGACATTGGTTTCACGTTAATCTGTCCGCCAATAGCTTTCAGTACTTTCATTATTGTTACAAATTGTGGTTTAGCTCCGTCAGATAATGCTTTATAAAGACTTGGTCTGCTCATTCCAGTTTTTTCCGCAATTTTGGTCATTCCGATTGCCTTTGCAATATGTCCGATTGCTACTATCAAATCAGAACTTTCTCCATCTTCAAGTACTGTATTTAGATATTCAGCAATCATTTCTTCGCTGTCCAAATAGTCTGCTATATCAAATTTCGTAGTTGCCATTTTATTCTTCTTTTATTCTGTTCCAGATTTCTTTCGCTTTTTTAATGTCCTTTTGTTGGGTCGATTTATCTCCACCGATTAGAAGAACAACTATTTTATTGTCTTTCTCCTTAAAGTAAACTCGATAGCCTTTAGCATAATTAATTCGCATTTCACTAATTCCGTCTCCAACAGGTTTGCAATCTCCGAAATGTTCATCTGTTTCAAGTTTCTGAATTCGGAAGAGGATTTTTGCTTTTGCCCTAATGTCCTTGAGCTTTCTAATCCACTTATCAAATTCAGATGTTTTTTCAGTGATTATCATTTAAAACGTATCCATTTAGATACAAAAATAGATAAATATTTGGATTAATCAAAACGGAATTTTGTTTTTTCCGAGCGGTCTGAGGAAATGCACCACAACGTTTTTGTGTATGGAAAGTGCGGTTTTGTGCGCGAGGATTTTCCGCAGGAAAATCGGACGCAACAAAAGTGAACTTTCCTATGAATTAGGCACTAATTTAAGCATTTTTTATACACGTTGTTA
>NZ_CANKXK010000023.1 GCF_947487605.1 uncultured Algibacter sp. | reverse complement strand
GGGGTTTTGTTTTATCTAAAATACAACTTATTTTACTGAATATCAAGTATCTGAATCACTTCTGAAAGTGCCTAAAAAGCGATTTCAAAATTTTGAAATCGCTTTTTTTTTGATTTTTGAATTAGTCACTTTTATTTAAACTCTAGAACGCATAACGCTGCGGCCCACCACGTCTTATTTCTTCTGTGCAATGGGCTTCAAACTTTTTAAAATTTTCTCTAAAAGCATTAGTTAGTTTAAAAGCCATTTTATAGTAAGCTTCATCGTCATTCCAAGTTGCTCTGGGGCTTAATACACTTGTTGGTACACCTGGGCAAGATCTTGGTTGTGCTACACCAAATACCGAGTGGATATGGTAATCATCGTAATTATATAATCCTAAATGTCCTTCTAAAACAGCATTAATCATAGCGCGCGTGTATTTCAATTTCATTCGTGTACCAACACCATAAGGGCCACCAGTCCAACCTGTGTTTACTAACCAAACATTTACACCAGCATCAATCATTTTTTTACTTAACATTTCAGCATATTTTGATGGGTGCAATGGCATAAAGGGTGCGCCAAAGCATGCCGAAAAAGAAGGTACAGGTTCTTTCACTCCAGCTTCTGTACCAGCAACTTTAGCCGTATAACCTGAAATAAAATGATACGCTGCTTGACTAGGAGTAAGCTTAGATATTGGAGGTAATACCCCAAAAGCATCAGCTGTTAAGAAGAAAATATTCTTTGGATTTTTACCAGTTGATGGTATTTGGATATTCTCTATATGATCAATAGGATAGCTAACTCTGGTATTTTGAGTAATAGACGTATTTTCAAAATCTACATGACCATCACTGTCTAAAATAACATTTTCAAGAATAGCACCTTTTTTAATAGCATCAAAAATTTCTGGTTCGCTATCTCTAGATAGATTAATTACTTTTGCGTAGCAGCCTCCTTCAAAATTAAAAATGGTGTTTTCTTTTGTCCAACCATGCTCGTCATCGCCAATTAAGCTTCTATAAGGGTCTGTAGATAGCGTTGTTTTTCCTGTTCCCGAAAGCCCAAAAAATATGGCTGTATCGCCATCTTTTCCAACATTAGCACTACAGTGCATGGGTAAAGTTTCTTTAAATACAGGGAGAATAAAATTTAAGGCCGAAAAAATACCTTTTTTAATTTCTCCAGTATATCCAGTACCCCCAATTAAAGCTATTTTTTTTGTAAAGTTTAATATGGCAAAGTTATGTTGACGCGTACCATCTACCTCTGGGATAGCCATAAACCCTGGTGCATTTACAACCGTCCATTCTGGAGTAAAACTTTCTAATTCTTTTTCGCTAGGTCGTAAGAACATGTTATAAGCAAATTGATTACTCCAAGAGTATTCATTTATAACTCGAATGTTTAATTTGTAATTGTCATCTGCACAAGCATAACTGTCTCTTACAAAAACTTCCTTATTAGATAAGTAATCTGCAACCTTATCATAGAGTTTATCAAACTTTTCAGAATCAAAAGGAATGTTGATATCACCCCACCAGATACGATCTTTGGTAATATCGTCTTTTACAATAAATCGATCTTTAGGAGAACGCCCTGTAAATTCACCAGTATTAACAGCTAAAGCACCCGAAGAGGCTTCAACACCCTGTTCTTTTTCGATAGCAATTTTGTGTAATTCGTCTGGAGGTAATTGATAATTAATTGTTGCATTTTTAATTCCGTATTTTTCCAACGAAATCGTTTTCGTAAGTTGGTCGTAATTTTCCATACTTTTGATAAAAAAATTATTTATCACGCAAAATTAATACTATTATTTGAATACATTCATTGTTTTTGAATGATTTTTAGGGGCTATCTTTAAAAAATCCACAAACATTACAACCCAAGCCAATATTAAGAGTAAGCCTCCTATTGGTGTAATAAATCCAATCGTTTTAAAGTCAAAATTTGTTATTGAATTAGTAGCTAAACCATAAATTGAGCCAGAGAAAAATAATAGACCCAACACGGTTAAAAAAAGTATTATTTTTTTTCCTTTTGGCTTAATATAATTGGTGCTACCAACAAATAACAAAAAAAGTGTATGGTACATTTGGTAGCGTACACCTGTTTCGAAAGTTTGTTGTGCTTCAGGTGTTATTAATTCTTTTAAACCATGGGCACCAAAGGCTCCTAAAATGATTCCTAAAACACCAAGAATAGATGCGGTAATTAATGTTGATTTGTTCATATTTATATATATTATTCGTAATAAATCCCTTTTAATTTTATTAAATTCGTAAAATAAAAAGTGCTTTTAATAGCTTCATTAGTTAAAACAAAATTACTCAACAAAGTCCGAAATGCGAAAAATTTTAATCATTGGTTCTGGAAAATCATCATCATACCTTATAAAATATCTCCTAGATAAGTCTACTTTAGAAAACCTTTATATAACTGTTGGAGATTTGAGTATTAACAACGCTAAAAAGTTAATTAATAATCATAAACATGCTGAAGCAATTGAGTTTGATGTTTTTGATGCCGATACAAGAGCTACGGCTATAAAAAAAGCAGATATTGTTGTTTCTATGCTTCCAGCTCGTTTTCATATTGAGGTGGCAAAGGATTGTATTTTGTATGAAAAAAATATGGTCACGGCATCTTATGTTAGTTCAGAAATGCAGGCTTTAGATAAAGAAGCCAAAGCAAAAGGATTGATACTAATGAATGAAATAGGAGTAGACCCAGGAATCGATCATATGAGTGCGATGCAGGTTTTGGATGATATTCGAGATAAGGGTGGGAATGTTATTTTATTTGAATCTTTTACAGGCGGATTAGTGGCACCAGAAAGTGACACCAATTTGTGGAATTATAAATTTACTTGGAATCCTAGAAATGTTGTAACTGCGGGACAAGGCGGTGCTGCTAAGTTTTTGCAGGAAGGTACCTATAAGTACATCCCTTATCATAGATTATTTAGACGAACAGAATTTTTACATATTGATGGATTTGGACGTTTTGAAGCCTATGCTAATAGAGATTCATTAAAATATCAAAGTGTTTATGGATTGGATGATGTGAAGACACTTTATCGTGGAACGATGAGGCGCGTTGGTTTTAGTCGTGCTTGGAATATTTTTATCATACTTGGTATGACAGATGATAGCTATACAATAGATGATAGTGAAAATATGAGTTATCGCGATTTTGTAAATGCTTTTTTACCTTATAGTCATACCGATTCTGTTGAGCTAAAGTTACGACACGCACTTAAAATTGACCAAGATGACATAGTTTGGGATAAATTGGAAGAACTGGATATATTTAACCCTAATAAACATGTAGAACTCAAAAAAGCAACTCCAGCACAAATACTTCAAAAAATCCTTATGGACAGCTGGACGCTCGCACAAGATGATAAGGATATGATTGTTATGTATCATAAATTTGGGTACGAGTTGAATGGGAAAAAGCACCAAATTGATTCTAATATGGTAGTACTTGGAGAAGACCAAACGTATACAGCTATGGCAAAAACAGTCGGTTTGCCAGTTGCTACGGCAGCACTTGCCATTTTAAATAAAAAGATAACAACGCCTGGGGTTCAAATTCCTATTACAAGAGAAGTGTATGAACCTATTTTAAAAGAACTCGAAAGTTTTGGAGTTGTATTTAACGAAAAGGAAGTGCCATACTTGGGTTATAACCCGTTAAATAATTAGTGATTTAATTCTCTCTAATTGTCCAAAAATCTATTTCAATTTAAAACCAATTAATTACTTTTATGTTTTAAATTGAAATAAGGATGAAGCGAACAAATAAAACCATAACCATAGATGGTATTGATAAAAAAATACTAAGAACATTAATGCAAGATGCTAGAACCCCAATTTTAGAAATTGCTCGTAATGTTGGTATTTCTGGAGCGGCAATACATCAACGGCTTCGAAAACTTGAGAAATCGGGGTTAATTTCTGGATCTAAATTTATTGTAAACCCTGAGGTTTTGGGATTTTCTACATCGGCTTTTGTTGGTGTTTATTTTGATAAAGCAGGAGATGCTTCTACAATTATTAAATTACTCAAACGGATTCCAGAGGTATTAGAATGTCATTACACAACAGGGAATTGGAATGTTTTTTTAAAGGTTTTATGCCGAAATAACGACCATCTAATGCAGCTGTTAAATACACTTCAAGATATTTCTGGCGTAGCCAGAACCGAAACGTTTATCTCTTTAGATCAGCAAATAGATAGACAGATAAAGATTTAGAGATAAAGCCTTTTCTTACGCAACTCTTTTTGTAATATTGCATCCATTATTTATATTCTAATATTAAATCTATAAAATGAAGAAGTATTTTTTAGTTAGCCTATGTGCGACATTATTAACGTTTAATTCTTTTTCTCAAGAAGAGACAAATAGTAGTTCGTTACAAACAAACTTTAATGAAGTAAAGCTTAATGCATTATTTTTAATAGCTGGAGCGTTTGAAATCACCTATGAACGAACATTAAATGAAGAATCTGGTGCTGGTATTTCAGTATTTCTTCCGTACGATAATGATATAAGTGAAGATATTAATTATTACATTTCTCCTTATTACAGATTTTATTTTGGTAATAAATATGCTGCAGGATTCTTTTTAGAGGGATTTGGAATGTTGAATTCGGTAAACGAGTATTTATTCATTTCTAATGGATTTGACCCTATTCTAGAGAAAGAATCTGTTACAGATTTCGCATTGGGAATAGGACTAGGGGGTAAGTGGATTACCAACAGCGGATTTATTGGAGAAATAAGTTTTGGCTTTGGTAGAAATCTTTTTGGCGACTACAATGATGAAGCTTTAGAATTTGTTGGAAAGGCAGGAATAACTTTAGGGTATCGATTCTAATAAATTATTTATATAAAACAAAAAGAGGCTGTCTAAAAAGTCTTTATAATTTAATTTGTTAGGTTGAGCCTGTCGAAACCTATATTGATTATTAGTAAGGCACTTTCAGAAGTGATTCAGATACTTGATATTCAGTAAAATAAGTTGTATTTTAGATAAAACAAAACCCCGAA
>NZ_CANKXK010000022.1 GCF_947487605.1 uncultured Algibacter sp. | reverse complement strand
TGACGCTGTTATAGTACCATCATCCTCTCCGTGACACGTTACATTGGTATAACTCGTGGTTAATACTATGTCATCTGATTGACTTATTGTAGCTGATGATGTAGTCGTACAACCATTAGAATCTTTTACTGTCACATTATATGTACCTGGTGCCAATCCTGATAAGTCTTGAGGATCATTAAAATCACCTGTTCCATCATTGTCCCAATCATATGTAAATGGCGCTGTACCTCCTGTTACCGTTAGATCTATAGAACCATCACTAGCTCCGTGACAACTAACATTTGTAGGGACTGCATTAGCTGAGGGTTTATCGTATACTGAAACAGTAGTCTGGTCATAATACATACAAACGCCTCCTTCTGTAATTACCTCTACGGTTACAACATCACCATTTGAGTGTGTTGCTTGTCCAACATCTGTATATGCATTAGAATTACCATTTTGCAAGGAAGTATCTCCTGCATCAAATGTGAAATTGTTGTTATTATCCAAAAAGAATATGAATGTGTTTGCTCCTGGAGCTGCTGTAGTTGCTGTGAATACAATATCTTCACCTTCACAATCAGAAGAAGAATCTAACGATACTGAATCTGGACATTCTGGTAAAGCTACTTTCCAAGGAATGGTTTGTGCACCACCTTGTAAGTTAGCACAAGCACAATTTGTACCTGTTCCACTTAAAATTTCAATATTAGCAAATTCACCAAGTGATCCTTGAATATTTCCTGTAGGTGAAGAGTTTAAGTCACAATCTAATAAAACATCAATTCTTAAAATAACAGTTTCTCCTGGGTCTAAACCATTAATAGTAAATGTAGATTCTAGATCACACTTCCCATTGCCTTGAGTGGGCGTAGCACTGGTCATCCAATCTGTACCATAATCAAAATCTAAAGTTTCGTCTGTTCCTCCTCCACTATATGCGGGATCATTTTTATTTAATCGCCATCCCCTAATATCAGAAACACCAATCCCGCCTTGACCAGTAGTATTACATAACCAACTTATAGGTAGTTTAACACTCATATTGCTACAAGCCGCGTTTTCGGAAATTTTTAGCTCAACAAAGAAAGGTACTTCATCAAAACAATCATAATCTTGTGGTTCTAATGACTCAATTCGCCACTTTCCTCCAGCATTATCAGGATTCCCAGTATTGCCATCATTACCCCAAAATACTTCATTATCTGTAGAGGCTAATTGAGTAACTTGGCTAGGATGCGCTGCTGCAAAATCTATACTAGCAATTTGTTGGCAACCATCTACTTGCCCATACGAAAACTGTGTTGAAAGTCCAAACAATGCAAAGACCATACAACACAATAAAAATTTCTTTAAATAGGTATTAAATAATTTAATAGCCCATAGTTTGGTAGTTTTGTACATAAACATAACATTTAATTTAAGTTAATAAATGAGTTTACATAACACTAAAAAGATAAGACGTAGAATGAGGGTTATTACGAATCTTATTTATAAAATAAAATTTGCATAACACAAATTGCTAAGAAAATATAAATTGAGGGCATTCAATTTCGCTATTAATCAAATGCTATTTATAAGGAGAAAAGACTCACAAATACTATGAGTTACTCAAATATAAAAATAAAAAAACAGATTGAGTTAATAAAAGGTTGAAATTAGTTAAGATGTGATTTATAGTCGATAAAATACAATTTTACACTATGTTTAGACAAAATGGCAAACCTAATGTTTTAAGTCAAAATGCCCTTTTGAAGAAAATTATCATATCTAACTAATTAGTTTACAACGAGTTTCTTTGTAACCGTTCCAATTTCTGAATTAATCTTAACCAAATAGACGCCACGAGCGTATCGAGAAAGGTCTAATTGCAACACTCTTGAGTTTTTGGAATTAAAAGTGGTATAAATCTCTTTTCCTACAACATTGAAAACACTAACTCTATCAATATTTTGGTAACCACTGTTCTTGATATATAAATTAGATTTAGCAGGATTGGGATATAACGTGATATCACTTTCCAGCTGGTTGTCTGCGATAGAAAGACCAGATCCTTCTCCTAAACATTCGTAATTGGTCATACTTAGTTGACTACAAACAGTCGTAGTTGTGCTTCTAGATTGGACATCTTCTGCACCCATTAAATCGTCTGTGCTCAGGACTCTTAATGATTCTCCTGCAGATATGGAATAATGCATAACGACATTGGTATCTATAACATGACCTAATTGATGCCCATGACCTAGCTCGTGAACGATTACAGATTCAAAATCCACTTGGTTATAAGCTGGAGGGTTTGTTGTGAAATTCCAGTTTTTATTACCGTTAAGAATAATATCCATATCGGTAACGTACCATTTTATTTCTCCTCCTTCATAACAACCCGAATAACTTGAATAACATTGCCCAAGTGTTCCTCCAGACATAGTTGGGTCGAATGTAATAATATTTATACCATCATTAGCATTGGTATTTATAGACGTAGTATTGGAATCGATCTCCCAATTGATACCTGTACTACAAGTCCAACTTTCTATGGCTCTTTCAAAGGCTTCCTTAGCATCAGAATTAAAAAAGTCTTGATTCATAGTCCATGTGTTTCCTCCATTACTATTATTATCAACATGCTGTGTTTGATAGGCATCATTAGCATATTCCAGATTTACTTGTGCGAAATCTATAGTCAAATTTTGTGATGATAATATAGATTGCGAACCGCTTGTTGTAACTTCTATTGGACCCGTTCCAGCTCTATCTGGCACTTCTACTTCTATTTGTGTATTAGACCAACTAATTATTTGATTTTCTAGTGCATTATAAAATAGGGCTCCTCCATAATTAGCATCGCTAAAACCCACAGTTCCCTTAGTAGTTCCGAAATTACTACCATTAATAATAATGGTACTCTTTGTTCCAGCTGTTATATTATTAGTAGAAAAAGATGTTATAATAGGAGCAAATGATGATTTTAGGGAAATACTTCCTGTTTTACTAGATTGAGATATTTTTAATGGTTTAAGTTCTAAAAACTTTCGATTTGTGTGTTGTTCTAATTTCGAATATAAATTTTTATCGATGTCTTGAATATTATTAAAAGCGTTTACTGCACTATTCTTGTCCAAATTATATTTATAAAAACTTTGGGCATCACTTACCGTTTGAAATGAATTATTTCTATTGCTTTGAATATTTGAAGAATGTTGCTTTAAAACAAACAACCCTACATCGCCATTGTTTAAATGTAAACTATGCGACACTACTTGGGCTTCTAAATCTACTACGCCACCTTTAGTAATCACTTCTACAGTCTCGAAAGCCTGTCCTTTAAAAACTTTATGTACTTGAATGGTTTGTTTTGTGTAGATGTTACTATGGGTCTCGTCCCAGAACGATTCTTTAGAAATTACTTTTCCCTCTATAATTTGAGTAGATAAATCCACTTGCTTATTAAGTGGGATTTCAGAAATAGTTTCTTGTGCACTTACTATTGCAAAACAGAATAAGAAGCATAGTAAAGTAGTTACACATTTGTTTAGTGTATAAATTGCCATAATCTTGAATAGGTTAAATTCGGGTTAAACTTATATAAAAATATCTTTACATCAGATTTTTTAGTCATTTTATCGATGAAATGCTTAAATTAACTATATTTTTGTAAGATAAAAAATACAGATTTAGAATAAGATATTTGAAAAGTTAGAACGAATTTAATATCTACGCAGAGAAGTACTTATTAGATGTTGGGTTTTGAAATATTTATTAAAACAATATACTATGAAGCTACTTTTAAAAACAAAAAAGAGTCGCAACTTTAAGTTGCGACTCTTTAGAATCTAATTTATTAATTATTGTTTACTATCTATTTTGCAGATCCCGAAGAAACAATTTTCTTGGTTACTACACCTTTACTAGTAGACATTCTAACTAATAGTAATTGATCGTCAGTACCAGATAAATTCAACTTAGTTTTTCCAACAGTTCCTTTGGCATAACTTGTGTTTTCATCTTGTCTAATTAAAGTACCTTTCATATCGAATACTTCAACCTTAACATCAGTTTCATATTCGAAAGAGTATTTCAAGGTAACTTCGCTATCGAATGGTACTGGGTATGCTGTGAAATCTACTGCTTCAACTTGAACCGAAGGTTGAACTTCTCCACATCCTGCTGGATCATCACTACTTGCATCTGGAACGTAAGTGTCAGGATCTGGTACAGAACATCTACAAACTTCTTCACAAACTACACCATGTATAATAATATAAACATCTCCTTGTGCATAGATTGGGCCAACTGTAAAGTCATCTAAATAATCTAAACCGCTATTAGGGTTATAATTATATTGACCAGGCGCTACTGTGTAACCACCTTTTTTACCGCCTTTTTCAGGATATAATTTACAACCAACATACACATGTGCTTCATTCATTGCGTAACCTGGATCAAGTTCATACTGTACAGTAATCTCTCCATTATCAGAATAGTTAACTGTTGCAGTACCTACTTTATTTGCTTCTGTAGCATTACAATGTGCAGCGCCTGCATGAAGATCCATAGTGTAATTAGTACCTTGTGAAATTAGGTTAGTCCAACCCCAACGGTTAAAGTCTCCACTTCCATTTCCGTCATTATCCTTTAAGAAGCATAATGCATCATCTCCATTGCGAGCAAACATGGTCTCACAGTTATCATACTCGTCTATAGTCCAAGTGTATGTTACACTACATGTACCTGTATTATTACAGTTATCTGTTTGACTAAATGTACGTGTTAAGCTATAAGTACAGTTATCGTAAGTCACGCCATTACCGTCGTCATATCCTTCAGTGTAACCTTCACCTGCACAGTTGTCAGTCCACTTCACTTTATCAACAACATCTACTGGAATGCCATTATCTCCTAATATTGGGTTACAAATAAATATAGAATCTGAACCTTCATCTGATGGAGGACATTCTAGTACTGGTGCTTCTACATCTGGTTTTACGCTAAACGTTGCGCTAGCAGATTTAGTTTCACATAAATCAACTACTTTCCAGGTTACGGTAACACTACCACCACATGCACTTGGTGCATCAGCAACAGTTTTGTCAATTGTAACAATTTTTGAGTCACAACCTCCGTTAACCACTCCTGACATTAACCAGTTTTCAAATTTATCGTTAATTGCTTCTTGAGTTTGACATGCATCTCCATCATAATCAGAAGGTGTTATAATTTCTAATGCAGCTGGTGCATTCAATTTCCATGTAGCCTCTACATCAAATGTCTCACATAAATCTGTGATTGTCCAAACAACTTTAG
>NZ_CANKXK010000021.1 GCF_947487605.1 uncultured Algibacter sp. | reverse complement strand
GTAACGTCTAATTACTTTGTCATTTTTATACATAATTGTGTTAAATTATGTAGCCTTTATTCAGGACGGGTCAAAATTGTTTGTAACGGTTTTGTGTATGGCTCGTTGCGGAAAATCAGCTATGATTTTCCGCCGTAACCGAAAGATAGCAAATTGCAATGAATTCCGATTAGGAATTCAGCCGCAATGAGCTATACACGTTGTTGCCACACGTTTTTTAATTCCAATATTTTATTTCTCTCGACTCAATGTAAATTGGTATAAACTTGTCTGAATTCGCAAAATGTTCTTTCATTGAAACAGTCCGTTTTGTCCAATTTCCAAATTGGTCAAATTCATAATCATATTTCAATTCCCGATTTAATTCCGAATTTTCATAGATTTTTTCGTTGATAGGATTGAATAGCTTATCGTATTCGGTTATTCTATCCAAGTGTTTATTTAAATCTGCTGAAATCGTGTAATCTGTTTGTTTTACAATCCGATTATTTTTCCATACTGTTTCAGTCAGTAGCTCCATCCATTCGTGCTTGTTAGAGTATTCAATCAATTGGTTTTCATTGCTGTATTTATATTTTCCAACTGAAAGTTCTTTGCCTTCCTCAAACTCCTTTTCTAATATCTTATTATTACTATCATTGAATTTGTATTCGTAACTTCTAACTACTGTGTCTTTAGCCTCGATTTTGATTTGTTCTACGATTAAATCGTTACTGTCAAATTTTGAAATGAACTTATAATTTAAACTATCATTAAATGTGATGTTTCTTGTTGTGGTATTATTTATTGAATCATAAGAAATAAGTTGAATCGTCTTTTGATTGGCTAATTTATTCTCGGAAGTTGATTTTGTCAGGTAATCATTTTTATCGTAGCGAAATAGGTCAATTTGAGTTATTTGTCCATAATTGTCAAAGTATTCCGCTTTATTCAATGAACCAAATTCAGTGAACTTTTCTTTTAAAGTTGGTAATGGTTCTCTCGTTTCTTTACTATTTTGAAAAATGGCTTTGTATTGTTCTAACTCTTTAACTTCTCCATATAAATTTCTTTGTTCACGGTCATTTTCAAAGTCGGAATAAGTCGGTCTTAAATCAATATTCAATTCAGTTCTTTCTTTGCAGTTTTGCAAGACGATTGAAATTAAAATCAGAATGTAAATTTTTCTCAATGTTCGTTTTTTCAAATGTGTGGCAACGTTTATGTATAAGATTAGTGCGGTTTTGTGTGCGAGGATTTTCCGTAGGAAAATCAGATGTAACAAAACAGGACTAATCGC
Organism: uncultured Algibacter sp.; assembly: GCF_947487605.1. Classification (GTDB taxonomy): domain Bacteria; phylum Bacteroidota; class Bacteroidia; order Flavobacteriales; family Flavobacteriaceae; genus Algibacter_D. The sequence continues at coordinate 4,158 of NZ_CANKXK010000021.1, read as the reverse complement.
TGGATTAAGCACAGACCCAAGCATTAATTTTATACTTTGTTGGCAAACGTATTTTTAATATAATATTTCAGTTATAATTAATCTTTTTATAAAATAATCAGATAAGTCAACATTGCTGTTCAACATTTTACTTGCTATTAATCGAGGGTCAATTGTCCCAGCTTTAAAAGTCAAATCTAAATATTCATTTATTAATCTATTTTTATCGGCAACTGAATAAAGTGCTTTTCTATACTTTCCAACATAATTTATATCCGTATATTTTTTTCTCCTATTTATTAATGAATCTTCATTTTTTGGTTCATCTAACGCGATTGATGATTCGGATGTTCCAAATTCAAATTCCCCATTTTCATTTAGGAATTTCCATTTTGTCTTAATAGTATTTTTCTCAAACTTATAATATAATGTGTCTGGGTTTTTTTCAATCCAAACCGAATCGGCAATTCTATAAATTTCATATTTGAGATTATTTTTATTAAACATTTCTCTACCTATTGCCGAAAGTTTTCTCCAATTTCCAGTAGAATTATTTTCAAGTTCCTTTAGGAATTCTCGATAAGACATTTCTGTGCTCAATTCGGGATATTGTTTTTTAAGAAAATCAGTTTCAAAGTCGTTTACAAGAAAAGTCAGAGTTTCGCTATTTTCTTTTCCCAGAATTTTTTCAAAATTCGCTATGTTCTTTTTATTAGAACAACCAACAGTCAGAAGTAGAATTATGATTAGATTGATGAATTTCATTGTTTGGTCATATGTTTGCCAACGTTGTTGTATATGGTTTGTTGCGTGGTCAAGCACGTAATTTAGCAAATAAAAACCGAATAGAAAATCCGCGAGGATTTTCGTAAGTAGGCTAGAACTAGCAATTAATTATACACGGTGTTCTATGCAGTCTTTTCCACAATTTCTTTAATTTTTTCTTCAACTTCAGATTTGTTTGTGAATCGAATTGTATAAACTTTACTATGTTTATTAATTTTATTAAAATCACGAATTCTACTTTCACTTAATGAAGTCAATTCCGTATTGTATATAAATATTCCAAAACCTTTATTTCCTTGAAGTTGTAATAAAAATGATTCTATCGATTTTAATCCGACTTTACTTGCTCTTAAAACTTTGACTTCTACAAAATATTTTCTTTTGTCTTTTCTAAATTCAAAATCAAATTCTCTATCTGTTTTATTAAACGAATTGGGGTTGATATCGTATTTCGATTTTTCCAAAATGTTTAATATATCTTTTTCTATTTTTTTATAACCTATAGACATTATAGTTGCACCAATTTCTGTGCGTGCTTCTTTCAATTCATTTTCTATTTCTTCGTCTTTGCTCTTTCGTGTTAAATAATTTGCTCGAAACGAAAAGTATCCTGCAATTATTGAAAGTAATGTGATTAAAATTGATAAACCTGTAGAAAACCACTTTGATTTACTTTCTTGTATTTTTTCTGGTTCTTTATCGGTTGTTTTAGGTAAAGCCAATGTCAGAGTTTCAATTTCAGCAATCAATTTTCTTCGTTCAGTTAATGGGATAAACTTGTCTTCCATAAAAGATTCTTCTGCTTTCAAAAGAAACCATTTGTCAGAATTCTCGAATTCCAAATTTGCACCAACTTCTTTACTGTTGATTAATGCCTTAATTTCTGTTATAGAAGCAATAGAATCAGAGTAGACCAATTCCTTAATGGATTGGATAATTTCGTTCGATGCGTTGTTTAGTTTTGCATTTCCGGATTCTTTGATATAGTCTGGAATATAAAATAATCCAAAATATAAAGTTGCTACAACTCCAAAAACACCAAAGATGTTTCCGAAATTTCTTAAAATCCATTTCTTAATTTCGTTTTTCATATGGTTGCTTCAGATTGCATAGAACGTGCTTGTATAAGAATAGTGCGGTTTTGTGTGCGAGGATTTTCCGTAGGAAAATCAGATGTAGCAAAACAGGACTAATCGCTGGTTTAAGCACAGACCCAAGCATTAATTTTATACTTTGTTGTAAAACGTTTTTTATTTATTCAGTTTATAATCTGGTATTGATATTTCTTTTACAAAAATTAATCCATCGTATGTTTCAGTGTAAATTTTACTTATCATAATCTTATGTAGTGGTTTAGGTTGATAACCTCCACCACCAATTAATAAATGTTTATTCTTTTTGCTAAAAAAGTTTGAAGAATCACTCTCAATTGCTTGCTGTAAATCAACAAAATAAACATCTTTATTAATTAACATTAATGTCTTAGCGTATGTTTTTTTGAAAGGTTTTTCTATATGGTAAGTTTTCCAATGATTTCCTTTCTTGTTGTCAATTACAAAACCATTTATTTTTCCAATTCCAAAGTCGAAACCTACACTGTAATAATCTTCTTTATAATAATCTTTCAAATGACGACCTAAATTAATTATATTACTACCAGTGTAATACATTTCTCTTTTATTTATGTGGTCATTATGAGCCCATATAAAAGCTTTTCCATTTTTAGATTCATTTTCTACTATCCATTTGACGTTTTCAAACATTTTTAAATCTCTAAATTCAGTACTTTCTGGATATTTAGTTTTAACCTTTGATGCATATTGAGTGTAATTTATTAAACAATCTAAACTTCTGATTACAGGTTTGTAGTCTTCATCTTTTATTTGTGAATTCAGTATTTGTTTTTTCAGTTTATTTAATTCTGGAAGCTGAACTTGCCACCAACTTTCAGATTTACTATAATCTATTTTTTTGTTTGAGCAACTATCAGCAATCATTAGTAGTTTTTGGTCAATATTAATTTTATGTATATTAACAAACTCACGTATTTCTTGACTAATATTTTTAGCTAATTGAATATCCATTCCATAAAATCGAATTTGATTTTCTTTTGCTTTATTTAAATTATAGTTTCTTATCCATTGTAATAAATTTACAATTTCTTTAGTGTACCAAAAACCGGTATTAAAGTTTTTAGCAATTGTTGTAATATCTCCTTTTCCTCCACTTATCCATTCATTTATTCCAGATTCAGCTTGATAAGATTCTTCCATTATAAAACTTCTCACACCTTGAGTTTTTACTAAATATTTGAAAAATTTAGCCTTTAAGTCAAAAAATTCTTTTGTATTATGAGAAGCTTCCCCAAATCCATAAATTTTTGCATTTACAAATTTAGTAGGTGTATTTTCTTTAAAAATTTTTAGTTCAGAATCAGGATTAGAATCTTCAATTTCTATTGAATTATTTGTTATCCAATCTATCGTTTCTATATTTTGAGAACTCAAAAGAAATGGTAAAATAAAGATGAAAATTGAAAGCGTCTTTTTCATTCGAAATGTTTGTCATAAATGTTTTACAACGTTTATGTATAAGATTAGTGGCGTGTTTAAGCACCTAATTTAGCAAATAAACACCAAATAGAAAATCCGCGAGGATTTTCGTAAGTAGGCGAGAACTAGCCATTAATTTTATACTGTGTTGCCAACTGGCTTTATTTTATTATTTCAGTCAGATAAACGATTCCGAAAATCCAACCAACATAGAGTAGAGTATAAGTCAGCGAGTAAACTGCTGAAATTCCAATATCTCCTTTTGTATCTTTTGATTTATCAAAAACGAATTTTAATGCTCTGAAAAAAATCCAATACAACATTGCTAAAATTATAAAAATCGAAAACCAAAAAACAGCTTCCAAAACGATTAGCAAAATGATAATCAAAATTGTCATTCCAATCCAAAGTAAAATTGATAAAATCAGTCCTCCAATTCCATCGCCAACTGAAATACTTGGTGTGTCAAAAGTCGGTGTTGCATTTGCCATTAAATCTCCACGTTTAAAATTTCGAAATTTTGGAAAATTGTCAATCAGTCCAATTCCGCTGTAAAGTCCATAAGTCATAAAAAGAAATAAGGCAGTAGCAATAATTCCGAGTGACAAATAGAGGTTCGAAGTCAGATTTCGATTGTAATTAATTCCAGTCAGATAAACAGTCAGAATTGTAATTCCGATTACGAGTAATGAAACTATGAAAACGGATTTTCCTTTTAAATAATTCTGTTTAATTTTCAAGTCAGAGGTTTTTGGTCAGCTTGTTGGCAACGGTTTTGCATATGCTTTGTAGCGTGTGCAAGCCGAAAGATAGTAAATAAAAACTGACAGAGAAAATTCGG
>NZ_CANKXK010000020.1 GCF_947487605.1 uncultured Algibacter sp. | reverse complement strand
CGCTGTAACGTCTAATTACTTTGTCATTTTTATACATAATTGTGTTAAATTATGTAGCCTTTATTCAGGACGGGTCATTATTAAACCCAACGGTCTAGTGTATGAAACGTAGCGTGTAAAAAGACACTAAATTTTCGGATTAACACAGAGCCGAATTTTTAATTTTTATGTTTATTTTTTTTTAAATATAACCAAATTAAAAATTTGGCGGACTTAATAAAAAGTAAAAACCTTTGGTAAAGCCTTTACTAGCTATGTTTTATACACATTGTTACCTGGCTGGCGTTTTTCCACAAACTTGCTAGCGTTGGCAAAGACATACTCTTTTACAGTTTTGGTATAGCGTGGATGGCGCGACTGGAAATGTGTATGGCTTTCAGCGTTGGCAATTCCACTATATCATTAAATTATAACTTTCACTTGGCGGGAACAGTAATTCAATTCCTTTTGGTTTTATTTTAAATAACGGACCTTTTTCGACAACCTTTCCTTTTGAGTTTCGCTTTATTAAATGGTCAAGTGTTATAATTCCTTGCTCAATTAACAAATCAAATTGAGAAGTGATTGGCTTTTTAGTATGTTCTACCAACTTATATTGAAAATGCTCTCGGTTATTTATTCTGGTACTTTCGGCTTCTACCCAAAAGGTTTCTTTATGTTTTGACTTTAGTCGATTATGAAGTTTGTCTAACGTCCAAACCACAAAATCGCCAACCTCTGGTTTATCAGAGTTTTCAATCAGTTGTTTAATGTCACTATCGATTCTTAAATTCAAGCCTTGCGAGTTTCTTGTAATTGCCGAAACTGTGCAATACAGCTTAAAATCTTCTTCTCGTTCATAGCCGAAGTTATCAAGAATTTCTGCCGAACTTTTAAATTTACTCAATTTCCAATCTGGAACTTGTGCAAATAGATTTTTTCGATTTGTTCTGTTGTTTCTAAATGATTTAAGCTCAATTCCTTTGTAATCTGGTTGTTTAGAGGAATTAATGTCAATTCCGAGTGCTGTTTCAAGTGTTCTTCCAACCGAAGTGTCAGCGTCAACCATTGAAGGAATTGGGCCAGCATTTGCTATTTTTCTTAACATAGCCAAAAGCTCAAAAGCGACTTCGTTCTCAGTTGTGTTAATTGCATTAATTAACTCTTGAAATGGATTCAGAATTGAAGAATTAATCAATTCTCTGATATCTAATTTTGTTAAGTTGAAAACTTGAAATCGGCTATCAAAGTAAGTTATTCCAATAATATCGTTTGGGTCAGCAACCTTTGTCAGACTATAAAACCAAATCCTTGGGTCGCCCTTTTTGGTTGAAGGACGATATAAAGATGCTTTCGATTCTATAGTCTTAAAACCAGTATGAATAATTGCTGGAATCATTACTTTACTCTCCGTTCCTTGACTTTGTAATTCGTAGTCGTGTATATTCTCACTTTTTAAATAGCTACGAACAGAACCAGTCGCATCCATTATAGATTTTTTTAATCCTGTTTCGGTTGGTTCAATTAAAGTAAGAGAAACTTGGTTTTTGGTCAGTAATTTTATTTTTTCTTGTTCTGCGGTTGTAAGTTTTCTCACTTGATATGTTTTAAAATTTCACTTGCTACTGCTCTTGCTAATAATGGTGGAACAGCATTACCCACTAAAGTGTATTGTGGCACTTCTGTCTTTCTATTATTTCCACCTGTTGAGCGTTTGCCTTGGAATACAAAAGAGTCGTCAAAGGATTGTAAACGTGCCATTTCTCTAACAGTTAAAGACCTTGGTGAATTATAGTGAATATAATCGTCTGCAATAGTCATTATGGTAGAGCTTTGTTCGTCTGGTTTTAAAACATTGTAATTTCTCTTATTTGTAGAAAGATTTAACTTTTCAAGTTCAGGTTGTGCTTTTCTGTAGTTTCCATTTTTTAAAATGACATCAAGTCTTTCAATAACAGTTTCGTTCTGGTTACTTGTTTTGTGATTGTTTAGTATGTCAAAATACTTTTCTCCATTTTCAAGTGCTTCTCTATTTCTAACATAAAACGGCTTAGTTTGTGGTTTGAAACGTTCAATCAATCGACCTTTTTTTGACCACTCAGCAAATGATTTTCCACCTTTTGAAATTGGCTTTCCATCAATTCTACGCTTCTTTAAAAGTTTAGCCATTTTTTTGGAAGTTCCATTGTATTGAGCTGGAATGTCAACCAATTCGTAACGGTGAGCTTCTTGATTATTACCTATAAAATCTAAGTCATACAAGGCTTCGAAAATGGTTACTTTTTCTTCTTCAGAAACTGTTGCAGGAATTTCAGAAATATACTTTTGGTCTTTGCGACAACCAATGAAAAGCACTCTTTCTCTATTTTGTGGAACACCATAATTTGAGGCGTTAGCAACAAAAGGTTTTTCTATTTTGTAAAGTCTAATACTTTCAAGAATAGTTTCTAATTCCTTTTTCTGTGATTTATTGCAATGCGATTTTAATATCTCTATTGACTCATCAAAAGAAGTTGTATAGATTTTTAAAGCAGTAATGATATCATCACAATCTTTTTTATAAGTATTTGGAACTTTTAAAATTTTGAAAGCATTTTCAATTTTTGATATAACATTTTCTGAACTGATTTCTGTTAGGAAATCAGTAAAAGCATTTACAAAATTATCACTATCAATATTGCAAAAGTCTTTTTCTTTTATAATATCACGTTTCAGTTTTTCCCATTCTTTCGCTCGCGCTAAAAGGTTAAAACCGTGACGAATAGTATTTATATTCTCGTCCGTTTTACTGGTTTTGTAATCTGCAATTTTTGGTGTTAGTCTTCTAAATCTATTTTCTACAAAATTGATAAAATCAGCTTTTCCGCTTTCTTTATCTTTTTCGAGTAACTTTTCAAGTTCAACACGCTTTATAATGCTGTCAAATAGAAAAGAATTTGATTCATCTCGCACCTTTTTTATAAATGATGTAAGTGAAGGAATCTCTTTGATGTCAACAATAGAGTTTATCTCTTTTATTATAAGTTCTTTTATCTTACCGCTTTCTTTTGTTAAAATGCCTTTTACATTTTCCATTATGAAGTATTTCGGCTGTAAAACCTTAATGACTTCTAAATAATGAGAAAATAAGTCGTCTTTTTTGTCGAATTTCTTTCTTTTTCCTGCAAGGCTAAAACTTTGACAAGGTGGACCACCACAAACAACGTCTATTTTTCGACCATCTATTTTTTCTAACAAATTGTCTAAAAAGTCTGGTTCTGTAATATCTTGTTTAAGAAATTCTGCGTCTAAGCCTAATTGGTGGTTGTAACGAACAACGTGAGTTAATTCGCAATTTTCATTAATGTCGTTGGCAACTATGAAATCAAAGAATTTGTTGTTGTATTCAGCTTGCAAAAAACCCTCACTAAAACCACCTGCTCCAGCAAATAAGTCTACAAAAGTGAAGGGTTTTCCATAAAGAGCGACCTGTTCTTTTACAATATTTACATTGCTATTCGCTTTATAGTTTTCGATGTGTTCGTTCAATACGTTTTTGACTTCATCCTGAACAAAGGTTTTTTTGTTAGAATGGTGTAGAAGTTCATCCGCTCGTTCCCTTAGAAAATCCAAATAATGGTTGATTTCGTGAGATTCTACACTTAATCCAATAGCTTTCTGTTTGGATTTGTTGAAATTTTTCGGTTCTATTTTCTGTCCCGTAGAAACCTTAACTTGACTTCCGTTACAGTTTATTCGTAGATGAATTGGTGCAAACCCTTTTTTGTCTGGTTTGTCTAAATAAAAATTAATTGTTGCCATAATTATTCACGGACGTTTTTACGTACACGGACAAATTTACGGACATTTTTTTAAATTCCTATTTAATTCTGATTTTTGTTCGGATTAAGTGTTGGGAAAAGGCAAGCTCTTTTTATTTTGTGAGGCACGAACAAAATGAAATGTGCTTGACTATGCGGTTGGATTCGCTTGCAGGTAACGTTTATGTATAAGATTAGTGCGGTTTTGGGTGCGAGGATTTTCCGCAGGAAAATCAGATGTAACAAAACAGGACTAATCGCTGGATTAAGCACAGACCCAAGCATTAATTTTATACTTTGTTGCCAGTAGTTTTTTATTCATTTCTCAATTTCCCATAATATATTAAATCAATAATTTCGCCTGAAGTCGTCATATAATCATTCCTAATAATTCCCTCAATTTTAAATCCGCATTTTTCAGACAATTTTCTTGTCGCTATATTTTCGGGATGTGTTCTTAAATACAGTTTTCTGAACTGAAATTCGTCAAAACAGTATTCGCAGAAGCAGTTAAGTGCTTTGGTCATAATTCCTTTTCCTGCATATTTTTCATCCATATAAAATCCTAATTCGGCTTTTCCTAAATTATTATCTATATGTTTTAAATCTATAAAACCAATGAACTTTTTATCAGAATTGTCTACAATTACGTATGAAAAATATGTTTCGTTTTTTGTTCGTTCCAAAATTTTGTTCATAAAAACTTTGGTCGATTCAATTGTTTTCGTTTCGAGTACAGTTCCAGTAAAAATTTCTTTTAGACGTTTTCGGTTATCGTTGATAAGATGAAAATAATTATTCAAATCTTTCATTGATAATAATCGGATTGTGTAGTTTTCGAAATTCAATTTTCTTAATTTATTTATTCCACTCTTTTTCTAAAGTTCGATTTTTGTTAAATTACTGGCAACGGATTTATATATGATTTGTTGCGTGTTTTAAGCACTGAATTTAGTAAATAAAAACTGAATAGAAAATCCGCGAGGATTTTCGTAAGTAGGCTAGAACTAGCAATAAATTATATATGTTGTTGCCACCAGTACTTTTTCAGTTTAAAAGAATTTCGACAAATAATCAATTCTTTCTTGATTGGTAATTATTTCGTGATACCAAACAGGTGGCTGATAGTCAACCCATTCTTCTTCTTTTTCGCTTTCACTTTGTTTCTTTCGAGCGTTTTCAATGATATCAAGTGATGCCTTACTTGGTTTTTTTAATAATTCAATCGACTTTATCTGATTAACTTCAATACTTGTTTTACCGTTTTGCTCATCTGAAATATATCCAACAAATAAGTCTAAAGGAAGTTTCGTGTAAATAGGCATTTGTTCCAAAAGTCTATATTTCTCAACGTCTGTTTTGGTAATTGTCAATGTGTTTTCCTTTTCATCAAATTCAGTTTTCGGTTGTTGAAGATATCTTAAGCTTATATTCTCAACATAACATAGTTTTGAAGTTCCATTTCGATGAGATGCATAACTGTCAAGATTTGAAAGGTTGAATTTAAAGTCATAAAGAATTAATTGTTTTGTTCCGTTATCGTGTTCGAAGCAAAATCCGTGAGTTCGATATTTATATTCATATCCTCTAGCTCCAAACGTGATAAATCCTTCTATTATTTTTCCGTCGTTTAATGTGACTTTACACACAGCTTGAATTTCAGGTGCTCCAAGGTCAAAATCAACTGTTTTTCCAGATGTAAAAAGTATTAAAATTATAGAAAATATTATTCTCATTATCGTGTTTTTCGTATTGGTGGCAACGGTTTTGCATATGCTTTGTAGCGTGTGCAAGCCGAAAGATAGTAAATAAAAACTGACAGAGAAAATTCGG
>NZ_CANKXK010000019.1 GCF_947487605.1 uncultured Algibacter sp. | reverse complement strand
TTACGCTAAAATGCTATCGCATTTCTGCCTCGCTCAAGCAAAATAATAAGGCGACACAAACTATATACGTGAAAGTTAGGGCACATTAGAACGAAATGAAGAAACACATCATAATTTTAGTAACATTTTTAATTTCAATCGCTTCATTCGGACAGAATATTGAGGATTTCAAAAAAGATTTTATAAAATCCACCGAAATTGAATTCAACGAATCTGATTTGAATAAAATGTTCAAAACATATTCAAATTTATTGACGCCTCATAGTGATATAACTCAACTGACAGCAAGCTTGACAAACGAACGAATAGTTCAATATCCACTTTCTGAATTTAAAGAAACAGATGATTATAAAAATAATATCCAAACTTTACTAAATTCCGAAAACCCAAACCAAAGGCTGCTTTCCTATTTAGTAATTGCAGGAGCTGGAGATAAAAACTATGAAAAGGAACTTTTAGAAAAATTAAAAACAGAGAAGACTAAAGGAAACTTAATTTGGTCTGGAATGGCATTAATGTATTTACAAACAAACCACACAACACCTCTTTTTGACTTTCTAATCGAGAATGAGAATTTTGGAGACAGTCATATGATTCCTATGTATTTTCAACTAAATAAAGACTCACTTCAAAATACTGCTTATAACAGAATTAATAGCTCAAACTTAAAAGCAAAAGTACTTTCTGCACAATTACTTTCAAAAACGGGAAAGAATGAAAAAACCGAAAAATTATTACTTGATGCAGTAAAGAATTGGGAATATAACATAAAAGGTTATGCAATATTTTCTGTAAAAGAATTAGAAATGGGAAATCTAAAAGAGACCTTTATTCCTTTATTGGACAGTATAAAAACTCGTCCTATTGCGATTGAAGCGCTAGCAAATAGCCCAACTAAAGAAGATGTGGATTATTTAAAGCAAATTGCTAATTCAGAAAAAGTTGTTTCTAAAGACATTTTAAATGGCTTTTTAGAATCAAAAAATCCAAAAAGTGTCAAATATTGGCTTGAACTTGTTTCAAGCAGAGAAATCCCTGAAAAATATTATTTCAATACTTTAAGAAAACCACTTTTGTTTTCTGGTGAATTATTGAGTGATGTTCAAACAACTTTAAAAAAGACAAAATATACAACCATTCAAAAAACCTTAATAAAGGTTCTTGAAGGTCGAGAAGATTCCGTATCTGAAGAAATACTTCTGAACTATATGAATAACGAAGATTCTTCTGTTCGATATTGGACTGTGGATGCTCTAAAGAATACTAAATCAAAAATAGTAATAGAAAAACTTATTGAGTTACTAAAAAAACCTGGAAAACGAGTTTCACCAATTACACATATTCTAATTAATAATGAGATAGATTCACTTCAAAACATTTACAGAGATATTTACAATACTTACGAAAGTTTGGAATGGAAAAGAACTGCTATAGAATATTTGTCCAAATTCCCTAAAGATGAAGACAAAGGAATTTTCAAAGATGTTATCTACAATGATGATTCTGGATTTTCAATGAACAGAAATGCATCGATTGGACTTGCAAATCTAAATGATAAAAGTTCAATTGACCGAATTATTGAGATAAGCGAAAAAGAAAGAGAAGGAAGTGATGGAAATTGTCAAGCTTACTTGAGAGCATTATCAAAAATAAAAGGCGAAAAAGCAAAGAAATATATATTATCATTTGAGAACAGCGAATCTAAATATATTTCGGAATTTGTGAGAGAAATAATAGCTGAATGGTAAATAATAACGTGCCCTAACAACGTATATAGCTCATAGCTAATTAGTTGCTTAACCGAAGTTAAGGCGTATTTGGAAAGTCGCCAAATTTTTAAATTTGACGACTTTCCAATAAAAAAGATAAATAGTAAAATTTAAAAATCTGGCTTGTGCTTTATCTGAAAATAATCGCTAATTCACACGCTACGAGCCATATACAAGACCGTTGTGTGTAATTAAAGAAAATCTGAATCTACAATGAAATTGAAATTAATTTATTTGACTTTTATTATCGGAATTTTAAATATCTCGATAATCCATTCTCAATCTGACTTGAAACTTGTAAAAAAGAAAAACGGAAAAACTGTTCACTTTACAATAGTTGACAAAACACCATTCGAAAGTGATTGCGACGGAATTTCGGACGAAAAAGAAAGAACGCAATGTTTGGAAAAAAGTTTACGCGACCAAATTTTGAATCTGATTGAAAAAGATTATAAATATTCTGGAGAAATGTATGTTTGGTTTACGGTTGACAAGAAAGGAAACGTTACTGATATTGCTACGAAAGGATATCCAAGCGCACCTGAATTTGAAAAAGATATTAAAAAAGCCGTTACGGAATTAAATCTGACTAAATCGACTTATCAAAAACGGAAAGTAAATGTTAGATGTTATACTCGAGTACTGCCGAAAGTTATTGAACCAAAATAATAACTACACACAACACCGTGTATAATTCATTGCTAGTTAAAGCCCACTTACGAAAGTCCTCGCGGACTTTCTATCTGTGATTTATTTGCTAACTTTAGTGCTTAAACACGCAACGAAATCATACACTAGACCGTTAGCAAACATTTGAGAGCAACTTAACGGAAAGAAAAATAAATAGAATTGGATAACAGTATAATCGGAATTGGAATTGCACTCGGAATTAGTTTCTTTATTCTTTACACAAGAAAAACGAAATGGATGAAACCGAAAATAGTGTGGCTGATTTGTGTCGGACTTTTGACAATTGGATTGTTCGGAATATTATACTCAAATGCTGAATTTAGAAATGACCGAATAATGTATTTCGGATTTTGTGTTCCAATAATTTATTGGATTTTTGACCGATTTTTTAAACGGATAAGTGAGAATCTGCATAAAAGAGATTTTATACTCTTTTTAAGATATTCTGACGAAATAAATAGCGGATTTGGAGCTGAAAATCCAAAAGTAAAAAATTCTGATAAACTATTTTCGTTCGGACTTTTAATAATAATTGTCGGAACTTTATTTATCGGAATTCAAACGATATGAAAATAAAAAACGATTTGCTAACACCGTATATAAAAAATTGCTGGTGTGTGCTTTTTCAAAGGTCATTTCTTTTTTTGCAAACTGAAAATGAAAATAAGAACACATAAGACTGCGGAACATTACGCTGAATTAAGCCTTGCCTAAAACCTGTGCTTACATCGAAAATGTAGCTAACCGAAAAGTCTCTGCTGAATTACAGAACCGCTAAACATTCGGCTCAACTTTATGAAAATTGGATTTTCCCAACTTTCGGTTTTAACGACGAAAATATTGAAAACCAAATGTTCCTGCTGAATTGGAAAACCGCTAAACTTTCGCAATAAAATATCCGAATTAAAAAACGTCGGAATTTATTTATGTTTATCAATCGAATTTTATAAATTAGACTAATCAAATTTAAGACTGATTTTAAGTACATAAAAAAATAAAACCAGTACATAACCAAGTATAAAATTAATGCTTGGGTCTGTGCTTAATCCAGCGATTAGTCCTGTTTTGTTACATCTGATTTTCCTGCGGAAAATCCTCGCACACAAAACCGCACTAATCTTATACATAAACGTTACCCAACATTACGAAAAAAAACAAAATCGTAACTTTACAAGATGAATAAAGATTTAACAACATCTGACTTACATAGAAAAAATATTCTGAATAATAATTATGCCTTAGAAATCATTTATGATGAAATTTCTTTTCCAGGTGTAATGTTTGAAAATAAATATAGATTCACGAAAAAACAAGTAGCAGAATTCTTCGAAATTGACGAAAGAACTGTGGAAAGGTATATAGAAAGTAACAAGTCAGAATTTGAAGAATCTGGATATGAAATTCTAACTGGAAACAAACTGAAAGACTTCAAGTTAGCGTATGGTACCGACACAAATGTCGGCACCATAGATGAATCCTTAAAAAAGACATCTGTTTTAGGAGTTTTCACTTTCCGTGCATTCCTAAATATTGGAATGATTTTAACCGAAAGTGAAAAAGCAAAATTACTACGAGCTTTTATTTTAGACATCGTAATAGATGCAATTAATCAAAAACTTGGTGGAAATACAAAATACATAAACCAAAGAGAGGAGGAATTCTTATCAAGTGCTTTAAAAGAACATAATTATAGACAAGAATTTACAAATGCACTCGATAGTTATGTTGAACCTAATAAATTCAAGTACGCACAATTAACCAATAAAGTATATAAAAGTATATTTAAAGAAGATGCTAAAGAATATCGTCAAATACTTAAATTAAAAGATAAAGAAAGTGTAAGGTCAACAATGTATTCAGAAGTATTAGATTTAATATCAAGTTACGAAAATGGATTTGCAGACTTTCTAAAAAAACACTCTGAAAAAGCAAATAGAAAACTACGATTATCAGAAACAAATGCCTTGTTTGACCAATTTGAGAATATTACAAATTCAATATATGAACCATTAAGAGAAAAAGTGAGAGGATTAATGGCGAGTAGAGATATGGCTTTCAGAGATGCATTACACGAAAAATTAAAAAACTATATAACGCATCTCTCTACAGAGGAATTTGACAAATTCCTTGGAGAAAAAAGTATGGATTTAGAAGACCGAATCCTTAATAATATAGACGTGTTTAAGAGATTAAAAAATAGATAATGGAAACATATATTTATTTTGACATTGAACACGCAATAAGAACTCACGATTTCATCATAGAAAATTCGGGAGGAAATTCAGGAATTATAGAAATTGGAAAAGTTGAAAGTGTTTTAGAACATATTCAAAATGACTTATACTATCCCGAATTTGAGGATAAACTAACTCATCTTGTTTTTTCGGTAAACAAATTTCACGCATTTAGTGATGGGAATAAAAGAACATCTATTGCTTTAGGAGCATATTTATTAGAAGTTAATGGAATAGAGTACTGTATTGATAAATTCATTATTGAAATGGAGAATATTGCAGTTTATGTAGCTGATAATAAAATTGACAAAGAATTATTACACGAAATTATCTGCTCTATCTTGACTGAAGATTACTTTAATGAAGAGCTAAAATTAAAAATAATAGATGCATTAAGTGAATAAATAACGTTGGGTAACAAAGTATAAAATTAATGCTTAGGTCTGTGCTTAAAACCAGCGATTAGTCCTGTTTTGTTACATCTGATTTTCCTGCGGAAAATCCTCGCTCACAAAACCGCACTAATCTTATACATAAACGTTATGTACAAGTTTTCGGCACACATCCAAATTCGTGCTTTTTCAAAGGTCATTTCTTTTTTTGCTAACTGAAAATGAAAATAAAAACACATAAGACTGCGGAACATTTCGCTGAATTAAGCCTTGCCTAAAACCTGTTCTTACATCGAAAATGTAGCTAACCGAAAAGTCTCTGCTGAATTACAGAACCGCTAAACATTCGGCTCAACTTTATGAAAATTGGATTTTCCCAACTTTCGGTTTTAACGACGAAAATATAGAAAACCAAATGTTCCTGCTGAATTGGAAAACCGTTAAACTTTCGCAATAAAATATCCGAATTAAAAAACGTCGGAATTTATTTATGTTTATCAATCGAATTTTATAAATTAGACTAATCAAATTTAAGACTGATTTTAAGTACGTGAAAAAATAAAACCAGTACATAACCAAGTATAAAATTAATGCTTGGATCTGTGCTTAATCCAGCGATTAGTCCTGTTTTGCTACATCTGATTTTCCTACGGA
>NZ_CANKXK010000018.1 GCF_947487605.1 uncultured Algibacter sp. | reverse complement strand
ATTATTTCTATTTCTTGGGAAAAGACTAATCCATAGATTAAAATATTTAATAATGTTAAAATTTGAGTTCTCATTTTTCTAAATTACTGCCAACGTTGTTGTGTATGGTTAGTTGCGTGGTTAAGCAACTAATTTAGCAAATAAATCACAGATAGAATATTCCGCAGGAATGTTCGTAAGTCGGCAGTGAACCAAGCAATTAATTATACACGTTGTTGTAGCACGTTTTTATTTTTCGTTCAGTTCAATCAGTTTGTAATTCAATTGCATTACTTTCATTGAATCAATTGGTTGCCATCTTGCAACAACGTGATATTCTCTATTCGTGCATTCATTTCCATTTGGATTCATTCCTTCGAGAACCCAACTTGTTCCGTCAAGACCACTTCTATCAATTGTCACAGGTAAACTCCAAAAGTCAGTATTCTGCAATAATGATTGAAATTCAGTCCATTCTTTTTTTGATAATTCCGTTTCTTTATTAACGAAGAGTTCTTTTGCAATTTCATCGGAATCTTCCTTTCCAAACTCTTTATAAACTAACTTATATGAATTCCAGTTTTTAAAAATTCTGTAACTTTTGGAAGATTGCTTCATTGAGTTGTAAATCAGAAGTCTATAACCTTCTTTGTCCGTATTTTTTAAAATAGGTTCTTCTAGTTTTCCCAAATAGTCATTCCACCATTTTTGTCCGCTTGAGTCAGATTCCACTTTAGAAATAATACTATCATTCGATTTAATAATTAATGGGTCAATTCCGCAATCCAAATTGCTTTTACAATTCAGAAATAAAGTAAATATCGAAAGTAGGATTATTATTCTATGCATTTTCTCAAATGTGCTACAACGTTTATGTATAAGATTAGTGCGGTTTTGTGTGCGAGGATTTTCCGTAGGAAAATCAGATGTAACAAAACAGGACTAATCGCTGGATTAAGCACAGACCCGAGCATTAATTTTATACTTTGTTGTGTGTAGTGCTTTTTCACTATTCAGTTAGTTTTTTCAATTCATTTTCGTAACCCCAAACTTGTCCGTGTTTTGGATTTCCAGCATTAGTCAACCTATCCACGAAAAAGACTTGATTTTTATTTTCAGTCAATATTTTTTTCGTCTCCGCTTTTAATTGCTCGTATTCGTGATAAAGTCCACTTGGGTGATTTCCCCACGCAACTATTACATTTTTATTCTTTCCGCAAAATTCTTTTAAAGTCCGAATATTTTCTTGGTCAATTATTGTCTCTTTAAATTCCTTTAGTCCACTTGAGTCAGTCAAATAATTCGGCATAAGGTTTAAGATTGTTATGTTCCCGATATTTTTCAATTCCGTATATTTTTCTCGGTTTCTATAAATGTAATTTGAAACATTAAAAACAGTTTTGTCCGAAATCAGTTTGTCCGCTCGACTTGGGTTTTTAAGTATTACTGTAATTCCGTCCGACTTATTTTTGTCAATTTCTAAATTCAGCCAATACCGTTTTCCGTTTCCGCTTTTCAATTTCACTTTTGATACGAAATCTGGATATTTATATGTCGGTTTTTTCATTTTGAGCACGATTTTTCTCGCATTACACACAACGTTTATGTATAAGATTAGTGCGGTTTTGTGTGCGAGGATTTTCCGCAGGAAAATCAGATGTAGCAAAACAGGACTAATCGCTGGTTTAAGCACAGACCCAAGCATTAATTTTATACTTTGTTGTAAAACGTTTTTTATTCTATTTAATTTTCCAAAATAATAGTCTCATCATACGTTTTCATATTCAAAAGTCCTATCGTTCCACAATTCGGTTTAATGTATTTTTTTGTGTTCGGAATTCCGTATTTATCTTTTTCCCAACTTGTATAGAATTTATATTTCAGCGTGTCTAATTTGTTTTCAATAATTTCTCCTTGGTGGTTTACGATTTCCCATTCGTAATTTTCATTTTTCCAACAAATTCCGATTTCGTCTCCAATAAGAGGAATTCCACTTTTGTCAATTTTTACATATTCTGTTTTTGGAACTGAATTGTATTCTCCATTTATAAAATATCTCATTTTTCCTAGCGTAATTATAGTCACGCATTGTTTTTTGTTAGCAGAATAAATTTTAAAATTCGTTCTATTTGTATGGTCTCCAAAAGCAATAATAAAAACAGTTATTCCAACTATGAACATAACTACTGCGACTAAAACTATTTTCAATATAAATTTCAAATTCGAGGTTTTTTTATTCAAATATTCCACGAGCTTTCAAAACTCCATTTCTCTTTTCCATAAAAAGCTCTTTTATACTTTCTCCATTCATTCCTTTCCATATTCCATTTTTGTCCTTTTGAACTTGGTCAGATTGATATTTTTGATGATAATAATGACCTTTTTCTTTATTCAAAGAAATATACAAAAGCACATTTTTATAGTTTTCGAATTTTGGTCTACCATAATGGTTATAAGCGATAAATTCAATTGTGTCAGTTTTCAGTTCGTTAAATACGTTTCCTAAAACTTTAAACTTATTTTTAAATCCATAATCCATTGAATAACTTACTTTCCTAATTGTATCTCCGGTTATTGAGTCAATTTCTATTCGAGTATTATTTTCATTCGGGTCAAATTCAATTACAGATATTTTTTCTCCAATAAAAGCATAAAGATTTACAGACTCATTTGCCATTTTCAATTCCGATTCCTGAATTATATTAGTCGATTTACAACTAATTAATGCTATTAAAATTCCGAAAATTGGAAGAATGCGTTTCATTTCGTAAATGTTTTACAACGGTCTTGTGTATGATTTCGTTGCGTGTTTCAGCAACTAAATTAGCAAATACAAACCGAATAGAAAATCCGCGAGGATTTTCGTAAATAGGCGAGTATTAGCAATGAATTATACACGTTGTTAGCTTTTAGTGCTTATTTATTCATTTCGTTTTTGTTCATTCTTTTCTAGTCAGTTGTAATTCCTATGACCTTCATTAAAATGAATGATAAAAGTAAAAGCGATATTATGAATAAAAGAGTTAATAACAGGTAAAATCCTAGTTCAAAAAAATATGAGCGAGGTTTAATCTTTTGTAAATAAAACTTTGATTTCATAAATCTATAGTTGTGTAAATAACCAATAAAAAATACATAAGCAAATAAGATAAAAATGAAAATATATCCTTTCAGATTACTAGATGTATTTATTATTAAGGCTTTTAATTCTGATGTCACTAATTTTTGTTTTTAAATTTTCAGTTTATTGTCATTCCGCAAACTTGCTCAAATTCCGATGTTGTTTTTCCAGTTCTAATTACACAAACAAACTAAAAAATCAGCCGTAATTCAATTCAAAGTTTGAGTGAGCAATTCCGAATTTGCTTTTCATTCCACGTTTGGGTGATAATTCCGAAAATTTTGAAATTCCGTACATAGTTTTTCTATTTTATCTACCTTAAAATTCTAAAAAAAATCGGAAAAATAAATCAGGCTTTTTTTCAAACCGCAAACTTGCTCCAGCATTAAAGCTAACGTGTTTGTGTATGATTTCGTTGCGTGTTTAAACACCTAATTTAGCAAATACAAACCGAATAGAAAATCCGCGAGGATTTTCGTAAGTAGGCAAGTACTAGCAATGAATTATACACGGTGTTGCCAACAGTATTATTTTATTCAACTATTAATTCATTCGGTATTTCATAAGTTGCAGAATATTGTAAATTCTTCCCTCTTTTTTTAAATTCAGAAAATGCTTCTCGATACCATTTTGGGTCATTTGGTTCAGCATTTAGCTGTTCGTGAACTCTAACACTATAAAAATCTCCATTTAGCCAAGGTTCAATTCCGTAAATTCCAATTTCGTTTTTTTCCACTCTGTTCAGAACTATTTCAAAGTCAGATTCAGAAAAGTAATGTATCGATTCAGAGTCGAATCCGTCATTCAAGTTTTTAAGTCCGAAGAATATTTTCGATTTTAAGAATTCCTCCTTTTTCAATTCTAAATTTTGATTTTCTTTATTCAATTCTGTTTTTATTTCGTTTTCAGTTTGTTTCTTTTCCTTGTTTAAACAACTTATAATTAAAAGACTAAATATTGTTATGAAAACTGCTTTTCTCATATTGTTGGCAACGTTTATGTATAAGATTAGTGCGGTTTTGTGCGCGAGGATTTTCCGCAGGAAAATCAGATGTAACAAAACAGGACTAATCGCTGGATTAAGCACAGACCCGAGCATTAATTTTATACTTTGTTGGTAACAGTTTTTTTATTCTATTATTATAACTTCTCCATCTCTCAATGTTTTAAAAAGCCATTTATTATCTATACATCTTTTAACCTCTCTTTCAATTTCCTCAGATTCAGGATGGTCAGAATCATAATGAGGTAATATTCCATAGTTGAATAGATTTAGTCCGTCCCAGATTGTTTCAGTAATTCCTTTATAAGGAAAGTCATTTGGATTATCCACAAATTGAATATATTTTAATGAGTTCGAAAGGACACAAACGCCAGCGCTATAGCCTCCATAAAGAAAGTCATCTCGTTGCTGTAATTCTTTAAATAGATTGTCAAATCCACTTAATTTCATTGCTTGCCTCAAAACGAAAGTGTTTCCGCCAGAAACCCAAATTCCATCTAGTGAAGCGATTTTATTTCTTAATTCGTCCTCTTTTCTAAAATAATTTTTTAAGTCTAAATGTTCATTAATAAAACCTAGACTGTCCATAAATTTCATTTCTTCTTTTAAATGATTATTTCTAATTTCAGGACTTGCAGTTGTCCAATCTTTAGAATTATTTATATGACCAATTTTTGCACCTAGAGGAAGTATTTTCTTTAGTTTTTCAACTTTGTCTCCAAATTTGTAAGAAGATAAATAGTATTTCATAGATTAGTTAGAATGTCATTTCAAATTGTTACCAACGTTTACGTATATGAAAAGTTGCGTGTTTGTGTGTGAGGATTTTCCGAAGGAAAATCAGAAGCTAGCAAACAAAGCAACTAACATTGGTTAAGCACAAAATAGCAATTTTTTATATACTATGTTGTAAACAGTTTTTATTCACATAAAAGATTATAGTCTTCTACTATTTGTGATATGTCAAAATCCTCATATAGGTCATTTTCTATATAAGAGACTACTTCTTTACAATCAGCAAAATAGTTCAATGCTTTTTTTTTAAAAAGCCTTAGGTTCTCTTTTTTGAATAACATAATATCTTTTTCTTTTATTATTGGTATGGCAATGTTTTCTCCTGATTTAATAATATAATACTCTTTAGCTTTTTTGTATTTGTTTTTACTGAATGGTTTATTAAATTCATTCTGTTCAAATTGTTTGTTTTCAAATTGATTCTCAATAAATTTTATGGTTCTTGTATACAATTTTACCTTTCCATTTCTAATTAATTTAAATAAAGCCATCTTATTTTTGGATACCCATACATATTCGTAAAAACCAATATCTTTATCGAAAGTTGAAAAATAAATCCTATTCACAGTCTTACTGTCATACTTGAATTTTTTAGATTTCTCATCTTTTCTAAATTGTATTTTCGTTGATTTTAGTTCAATAAAACTTCCAGATGTTAATGGAATCTTAACTAGACCTTTAAGGCTTTTTCCAGAATTCAAAATTATTTTTCCAGGAGTCCAATCATACTGCCCATAACTTTGGGAGAAAGTCAGAATTAAAATGATTAAAATATATCTTTTGTTCATTGTGTAGGTCAAATTGTTTACAACGTTTATGTATAAGATTAGTGCGGTTTTGTGTGCGAGGATTTTCCGCAGGAAAATCAGATGTAACAAAACAGG
>NZ_CANKXK010000017.1 GCF_947487605.1 uncultured Algibacter sp. | reverse complement strand
TAAAACACCAAATATGGTATATAAATTATCAGCGTAAATTCAATTTTAACCTGTAGCCATATTTCAGGACTAGACATGCTGAAACAAACATTCGAACTAATATGAAAATTATAAAACTTAGACTTTTCAATTTTAAAAAATTCGAATATTTAGAAATAGATTTCAGAGATAATTTAAATGTTTTAATTGGAGACAATGAATCTGGAAAAAGTTCAATTTTATTAGCAATTGACTTAGCTCTAAGAGGTAGCAGAAACCGAATTGAATCTGAAGGATTAGATTTATTATTTAATTCCAAATGTATAGAAGATTTTTTTCTTACTAATACTTACGAAACTTTACCAAAACTCAAAGTTGAATTATATTTTGACAACTTAGGCGATAAAGACAAATATTATGGAAGAAACAATACACTTAAAACTGACCATTTTGGACTTTCTCTGATTTGTGAACCAAGAGATGAATTGAGCAAAGATATTGCAGAAATCTTAGCACAAGGAAAACGAAACTTTCCCTTTGAATACTATTCCATTGCCTTTCACAAGTTTTCTGGAGACCCATATTTAAGTTTTAAAAAAGATTTTAAGCATATACTATTAGACAACACTCTAATCAATAATGATTATGCTACAAATCAATACATAAAGACCTTATACGACAGCAATGTAACTTTATCAGAAAAGAACAAGCATTTAAACGAATATCGTAAATATAAAAATGACTATAGAGAGACAATTCTTGCTGACGTAAATAAAAAAACTGGCGACTATCAATTTGGAATTAAAAATGATAAGAAATCTAATCTAGTTACTGACTTAACAATAACAGAAGAAAACATTGACATTCAAAACAAAGGAAAAGGTCGTCAATGCTTTATCAAAACAGAATTTGCATTACAAAAAAATCAAAATGAATTAGATTTCGTCTTATTGGAAGAACCTGAGAATCATCTAAGTCATTTGAATATGAAAAATCTAATTGCTCGAATAAATGATTCAAAAAACAAACAAATTTTTATAGCAACTCATAGTAACCTAATCAGTTCAAGGTTAGACCTAAGGAATACCATTTTACTAAATAGTAATAGTTCTATTTCAATAGACCTCACTAATTTAGAGGACTCAACTGCGAACTTTTTTATGAAAGCACCAGATAATAATATCTTGGAATTTATTCTATCTAAAAAAGTCATACTAGTTGAAGGAGATGCGGAATTTATTCTATTAGAAAGGTTTTTTGAAATAACTACAGGCAAAAAACCTAATGATTTAGATTCTCATATAATTTCAGTTGACGGAACTAGTTTTAAAAGATATTTGGAAATTTCTAAACTGCTTAAAATCAAAACAGCAGTCATTAGAGACAATGACAAGAACTATCAAAAGAATTGTGTTGATAGATATTCCAAATTTACTGCACCAAACATTCAGGTATTTTCTGAGAAAGATAATGCTCTCTCAACATTTGAGATTTCAATGTTTAATACCAATACACAAGTTTGTAACGACTTATTTTTACCTGCAAGGAAAACAAGAACTGTCCAAGAATTTATGCTCGATGAAAAAGCCGAATGTGCATTTGAACTATTAGATAAAAAAAGTGCGGAACTTAAAGTTCCTAACTATATCAAGGAAGCGATAGAATGGTTGATAAAAAATTAATCTTAGCTGTTGCAGGTTCTGGAAAAACAACCAATCTAATTGACAAACTAAATCTAACTGAAAGGTTTTATTTGGTTACTTATACAATTACAAATGCCAGCTTAATTAGGAAAAGGATTATCAAAAGATTTGGTTATTTACCAAACAACATACAAGTATTTACTTATTTCAATTTTTTATATAGTTTCTGTATTAAACCCTTTCTATTCTACAAGTATAATCTTAAAGGAGTTTATCTTGACAACTCGCCTGAATTCACCAATTATTTAAAGAATTCTGATATAAAAAAATATATAAGCAAGAGTGGTTATGCATATCATAATAGATTAGCCAAATTAATCGAATTTGAGAATTTAATTGAAGATGTTAAATTAAGACTTGAAAAATTCTGCGACCACTTCTATTATGATGAAGTACAAGACTTAGGAGGTCACGATTTCAATTTTATAATGGAATTATCAAAATCAAAAGTAAATTTCCTTTTTGTAGGCGATTTCTACCAACATACTTATGTAACAAGTTTTGATAGAAATGTGAATGCAAATTTACACAAGGATTATACAAAATACTTAAAAAAGTATGCAGATTATAATATTACAATTGACTTAGATACTTTAAGTAATAGTTGGAGATGCAGTCCCACAATTTGTAATTACATAACCGATAACTTAAAAATTCAAATAGGTTCACATAGAACTGACGAAACATTGATAGAATTAATTGAAGATAAAGAAGTCCTTACCGAAAAGCTAAAAGACGATGCAATAATAAAACTTGTATATATTAATGCTAGCAAAAGAGATTTTACGGCTAAAAATTGGGGAGAATGCAAAGGAGAAGATGATTTTATAGACACTTGTATAATAATGAATAAAACGACTTATGGGTTGTACAAGAAAGGAAAATTGGCTGAATTAGCGAACAGAACTAAAAATAAATTATATGTTGCTCTTTCAAGGACAAGAGGAAACTGTTATTTAGTTAGTGAGAAACTATTGGAATAAAGCACAGTTTACAACAACGTGTATAATTCATTGCTAGTTATTGCCTACTTACGAAAGTCCTCGCGGACTTTCTATCTGTGATTTATTTGCTAACTTTAGTGCTTAAACACGCAACGAAATCATACACAAACACGTTGTTCCTAATGCTAGAAAAATAGAAGTCACATTAGAATTTTGTACCTTTGAGAAATGGAATATTGGGAAGAAATAAATAGTAAACTAAAACCTTGGATTGACACTGATTTGAATAAAACAGTAGTTGATTTATTTGCAGGTTGTGGTGGACTTTCCCTTGGATTTGAAGCTAATGGATTTAAAACCATTGGCTATGAAATGGATGAAAATGCCGCAAAAACATATAACGAAAATTTAATTGGAGAATGTTTCAATCAAAAACTGACAACTGAAACTATTTATCCAAAAGCCGATATTGTTATTGGAGGACCACCTTGCCAACCATTTAGTGTTGGAGGAAAACAACTTGGTTTAAAAGATTCTCGTGATGGATTTCCAATTTTCCTATCAGCAATTAAGCAATTAAATCCAGAATTCCTTCTATTCGAGAACGTTCGTGGAATGCTATACAAAAATAAATGGTATTTAAAAGAAGTTATTGAAGAACTTGAGAAATTAGGGTATTATGTAAATTACTCTCTATTAAATGCAAAAGACTATGAAGTCCCGCAAAATAGAGAAAGAGTTATTGTTATTGGTTCTAAAAAGAAAAATAGATACCCTAAAAAAATAAATCGAAAAGTTACAGCAGGCGAAGCTTTAGGAGAATTAGCTTTTCAGTTTGACGAAAATTCAAAATTTTTCACAAAATCTATGGATGAGTATGTTGCCAAATATGAAAAAGCTTCAAAATGCGTAAACCCTAGAGATTTGTATTTAGATAGACCTGCTCGAACTTTAACCTGTAGAAATTTGGCTGGAGCTACTGGAGATATGCATAGAGTTAGATTAAAAGATGGAAGAAGACGTAGAATCACAGTTAGAGAAGCTGCGAGACTTCAAAGTTTTCCTGATTGGTTTAATTTTATAGGCACACAGACACATCAATACAATCAAATTGGAAATGCAGTAGCACCAAATTTTGCTTACCATTTAGCTTCTAGTATTAAGGACTATTTGACAAATGATTTAACATATTTAATAACGGAAAACGAACAATTCAAACTATTCGAGAATGAAGCAATATATCAGTCCAGATAAATCAAAAACATTTAAACAAAAAAGCCGACAAATTCAGGAACTGATAAACACTACGTTATATATTTTAGATTGTTTTGGAATTCCTATAGATACAACACCAAGAAGATTAGAGAGAATGGCAATTGCTTTTTTAGCTACTGCTGATATTAAAAACATAGCTGAATTCAAATCTATTAAGGATTTTAATAGTGGATATTCTTTAAAGACAAGAGATGTAATTAATTACGTCAATTTAAATTTTGGAGAAAACATTAGTTCAGGTTCTTATGATGATATAAGGAGAAAAGACTTAAAACTACTTACTGTTGCAGAGGTTGTTTTAAGGTCAAGTCCAAATTCTGCAACAAATGATTCTACACGTGGATATTGTGTTAACCCTCTTTACGCAGAACTTATAAAAAATTATGGTAATGAAAATTGGGAAAAACTTGTTAATAAAAAACTTCAAGGTATTGAACCTTTAAATCAAAAACTAAAAAGACAAAGAGAAATACAACGAGTTAATGTGACTTTACCTTCTGGAGGAAAACTTGAATTTTCTGCTGGAGAACATAACGATTTACAAAAGGCAATAATTGAAGACTTTTTACCTAGATATGGTTTTGGAGCAGAAGTTTTATATGTCGGAGATACTTCAGACAAATATTTGCATTTAGAAACTAAAAAGCTCGAAGAACTGAATTTCTTTGAAATATCTCACGAAGAATTACCTGATGTCATTGCGTTTTCAAAACAAAAGAATTGGCTTTATCTAATTGAAGCAGTTCATTCATCTGGACCAATTAGTGAAATAAGACTTTTGCAACTTGAAAAATTAACGAAGAATTGTAAAGCTGATATTGTCTATGTAACTGCTTTTTTAGATAGACCAAAGTTTCGGAAATTTATGGCTGATATAGCTTGGGAAACTGAAGTTTGGATTGCTGATAATCCTGACCATATGGTTCACTTCAATGGAGACAAGTTTCTTGGACCATATAAAGAATAATGCACTAGGCACAACACCGTGTATAATTCATTGCTAGTAAAGGCTTACTTACGAAAATTCTCGCGGATTTTTAATTTGGTTTGTATTTGCTAAATTAGTTGCTAAAAACACGCAACGAAACCATACACAATCACGTTGTACAACATTACCGAAGCCCAATATGAAACTTAAAAGTATATTCTTAATTCTAGTAATATTCACCTTTATAAGTTGTAACGAAAAAGAAAATAAAACAGAAATAAATGATAATACAATAGCGGAATCTGATGTTGAAACAATTGACACTCTAAAACAAAAAGAATCGGAACCTAAAGTAATTGCACCTAAAGGAACTCAAATCTTTCAAAACAGCGAAAAATTATATGATTTAGATTGGGGAAATGGTTACATTCTTAAATCTATTGAAGTTACAGAATGTGATAACTCAGTTGACGGAAAAGATGATTTTGCTTTGGATAAAAAGGTTCAGAATATAATAATCAAGGAAGATTCTTTTATAATTAGTTTTAAAGTTGTTGGAAATTGCTGTTCCAAATTTCTATGTGAAGCGGAATTGAATAATAATACGCTGAATATTATATATCAGGCATTTGGATCTCATTGTTCTTGTAATTGCATTTTTGACATGACTTATAAATTTAACTTCAATGAAAGTTTTGACAGAATAAACGTTGAAAGGACTGAAATAAAAAATATAATTCTAAACGGAGATTTGGAATCTAAAACTGAATTTAAATAACGTTGTACAACAAAGTATAAAATTAATGCTTGGGTCTGTGCTTAAACCAGCGATTAGTCCTGTTTTGCTACATCTGATTTTCCTGCGGAAAATCATCGCGCACAAAACCGCA
The DNA here is from genome assembly GCF_947487605.1 of uncultured Algibacter sp. GTDB lineage: Bacteria > Bacteroidota > Bacteroidia > Flavobacteriales > Flavobacteriaceae > Algibacter_D. The sequence goes on along the minus strand of NZ_CANKXK010000017.1, from coordinate 1,248 downwards.
CTAATCTTATACATAAACGTTATGCACAAGTGTGGAAAATCACCCCAGTCATTACAATCAACAACACAACAGTTAAATGGACGAAAATTTCAATTTCTACGAATTAGATGCCGAAAGTAAAAAAGGAGTGCTTGAAGATTATTATGGCAGAGGAGAATGCATCCTTCAAACAAGTGGTATGTGTGGCGAGATATTTGTTTTCGACCAAGGTGTAAATACAACTCCCCGATATTCTTGCATTAAGCTACCTAAACCGATTGGAAATACTTCAAAAGAAGAAATAGAAAGACGATTTATAAGAGAGTTAGAACTTCAATTATCCTTCTATTACAATAAATATGTCCATTGGGCATTTGACTTTGACAGTGTGTTTAATGTACCTGTCGCATCTTTTAGGTATTGGGGAAATGATTTAAATAATCTCATTGAAAGAAATCAACCAAGTCAAGTCACTAAACTATCCCTGCTTATCTATACTTGTATTGGTTTAAAACACTGTTATGACAAAGGACTAATTGCTCATCAAGATTTAAAGCCAGCAAATATTTTTATTCAAAATATCAAAAATGATTTTGTTGGTCTACCTGACTTAGATATATATGATTTTGTAAAAATTGCTGATTTTGGACTTGCTAACGCTTTCAAGGATTACAATTTCTTTGGTGGTTCAAGACCTTATATGGCACCTGAACAATGGAATGAAAACCAATTATCTCAAGCTACAGATATTTTTGCTTTGGGAGTTATATTTTTTGAATTAATAACTAATGGGCATCATCCTGTTGGCATAAAACTTAGAGACTTTTGGCCCATACCAAAAAATGAAAACAGTAAAAAATGGACTAGGCCCGCAGGGTGGAAAAAATGGATTGAAGATGGTTGTGAAATTGTATTATCGGAAGATATTACTGTTGACAAAGAAAGCTTAGTTTTTATAAAAAAAATGCTCAATGTTAATCCTCTTCAAAGACCAAGTATTGATGATACTCTCGATTTCTTACTTAATCAATTAAAAAACATCTGCGGAAAAAGCCATTCTCAAGTAGAATTTCTAATTGTTCATTTTGAGAAACAATCCTCTCAATTTGTAAATTTAGAAACTGATTGGCCATATCTCTACAAGAAATGGAATGAATTCAAAAAGACTTATGAATAATAAAAACCAGTGCATAACAAAGTATAAAATTAATGCTTGGGTCTGTGCTTAATCCAGCGATTAGTCCTGTTTTGTTACATCTGATTTTCCTG
>NZ_CANKXK010000016.1 GCF_947487605.1 uncultured Algibacter sp. | reverse complement strand
AACTCAGCTCGTTTTTGTAAAACTTTGCTGAGTTTTTTTATTCTATTTTTATAAATCAACTTACTTCTGAAAGTGCCATAATAAGTCAAGTAAATCTTATCTTTTTGGTTTTAAAAAAATGTTTAGATGTAACGAAGGGCTAATAGAATTAAATGAAGAAATAGCCATTAAAGGAATTGCTAAATGGAAAACACTAAAAGAACCCATTGAAGGCTATTCATATTCAAGAATATTAACACTTAATGGCACCTCAGAAAAACGTCTTTTAATTACAGATACTCAAGAAGCATTAAAACCTGTTGAAAGAAAGTTGTAAATCTATTTCCAGGTCTGTCCTTTTAATTTCATTGCTGCTTTAAGCACGTCTTTTTGGCTTATTTGCCCCACTAACTTACCATTTTCAACTATTGGAAATCGTCTGCGTTTGGCTTCTATAAATTTACTAGCAGCATCAAATATATTCATGTTGCCATCAATGGTTTCAACATTGGTAGCCATGTGTTTTTCTATAGTTTTGTCTTGCATTGGCATGTTATAATAACGGCTTTCACTAATTTGTTTTATACAATCGCCTTCAGAAATAATACCTACCAATTCATTTTTTTCATTTACAACAGGCCCACCAGAAATTCTGTTTTTAATAAGCTTTTGCATAACACTTTCAATAGTTTGATCTGGTGTAAAAGTTATTAAAGTTCTAGTCATGTAGTCGCTCACCTTTAGTAGCGTATCATCAGCCGTATTAGATTGTTGCCTTCTTGCACCTTGAAAACTTTTTATACCCATAATTGTAAAATTTAGTAATCTTAAATATACTTCTTTTTTTTTAGATTTCCTAAGCAGAAAATACAACTTGCGGTAATATCTCGAATTTATGTACATTTATAAGCATGAAACATTTTTAGAACATGATTAAAAAAACTATGGCTTTATTCTTAATGCTTGTTGCTGTTTACTACAGTTTCTCTGCATTAATTCCAAATGAAATAAGCACGATTGATACTCCCGAAAATAAATTCTCTACACACAGAGCACTTATTCATTTAAAAGAAATTTCTAAGGAAGCGCACTATTTGGGAAGTGAAGCACATACTAAAGTTCGAGATTATATTATAACCGAACTAAAAACTCTTGGTCTTGAATCTCAAATTCAAGAGGGTTATGCATTTGATGACAACGGAAACTTAGCCAAAGCAAAAAACATACTGGCACGAATAAAGGGAACAGAACAAGGAAAAGCACTCCTCTTACTAACTCATTATGATAGTGATCCGCATTCATCATTTGGAGCAAGTGATGCTGGTTCTGGCGTTGTAACAATACTCGAAGGTTTACGTGCCTTTTTAAGCACAAACAAAGCACCAAAAAATGATATTATTATATTGTTTTCAGACGGTGAAGAATTAGGTCTTACGGGTGCCAATATTTTTGTAAATAAACATCCTTGGTCAAAAAATGTTGGATTGGTTGTTAATTTTGAAGCTCGCGGCAGTGGTGGCTCTGGCATTATGTTTATTGAAACTAATCAAGGAAACGCCAATTTAATAAAAGAGTATGTAAAAGCTAATCCACAGTTTCCTGTAGGTAATTCCCTGTTTTATAGTATTTACAAAACGTTTCCTAACGATACGGATTCGACAGTATTTAGAGAAGATGGTGATATTGACGGATTTAATTTTGCTTTTATTGATGACCATTTCGATTATCATACCGCTTTGGATAATTACCAGCGTTTAGACAGAAATTCTCTAGAGCATCAAGGCAATTATTTAATGTCATTACTCAATTATTTTAGCGAAACAAACCTTAGCACTTTAAAAAGTGACCAAGACAATGTGTATTTTAACATCCCCTTATTCAAAACAATAATATACCCGTTTTCTTGGATATACCCAATGGCTATTTTGGCTCTTCTTATTTATATAGCACTTATATTTTATGGTTTCAAAAAGAAAATACTTGTTGGTAAAGAAATAAGTAAGGGTTTCATTGCTCTTGTAACCTCACTAATAATTTTTAGTGTCATTGGATTTTTACTTTGGAAAGGAATAAACCTAACCTATCCTCATTATAGTGAAATTTTACAAGGCTTCCCCTATAATGGACACGACTACATCGCAGCATTTGTATGTTTAGCAATCGCCGTATCCTTATTCGTTTATCACAAAGCATTTAAACCAGATAATGTCGCAAACCTTTTAATTGCTCCTTTAGGGTTATGGCTAATTGTGTGTATTGGAGTAGCTGTAAAATTAGAAGGTGCAAGCTTTTTTGTAATTCCACTTATGTTTGGATTACTAAGCTTGTTTGTTTTAATACGTCAAACAAAACCTAATATTATTCTATTAGCGTTATTCGCAGTTCCTTGCTTAACTATATTTTCACCATTCTTACAGTTATTCCCCGTAGGTTTAGGCTTAAAAATTATAGTAGGCTCTTCTGCTCTAGCCATTTTAATGTTTGGGTTACTTATTTCGGTATTTGGATTTTTTAAACATAAAAAACGTTGGTCTTTTCTATTTGTTTTTATGTTTTTATATTTTATGATTTCTGCTCATTCATCATCTCATTTTTCAAAAGATAACCCTAAACCAAATAGCCTCCTCTATATTTTAAACACAGACACCAAAAAAGCTAATTGGCTTACTTATGACAGAGTTCTTGATAATTGGACTAAAAATGTATTTGATGAAAATCCACAATTGGCTTCAGCTTTAAACGATAAAATTATTGATAGTAAATATAATTCACTGTTTTCTTATGCTAAAGAAGCACCATTAAAGGAGATAGACGAACCCATTGTCAATATAATAAACGATACTATAACCAATGATGTAAGAAGCATAAAACTTAGTATAATACCTCAACGTTGTGTTAATAGAATTGAGCTATTTTCCGATTCTACAAATGTCTTTACATCATTTAAAGCGAATAGTGTTGAACTAAAAAAAGACTTAAAGTCACAAAATAAAGACAGACTATTAACCTATTTTGTTGCAGACGATGCACCTTTAGAACTGGAATTTAGTGTGCCAAAAAATCAAAAAACAAGTTTCACAATACTAGAAGCTTCTTATGATTTATTGAATAATGATTTATTTAATATTCCAGAACGCGAATCTTATATGATTCCAAAACCTTTTGTTCTTAACGATGCTATTATAGTAAAGAAAATAATAGCAATCGACTAATAAAATATTAGCATACTTTTAAGAGTTTAACTATTAATTTTTTATAGTTTTAGCAAAATTTTAAAATAATAAAGATGAAACGATTTTTGGTGTTGATTTTATTAGTAGTTGGGTCTCAATTAAACGCACAAAGTAACGCAGAATTATTAAAGCACTATGAAGCTTATTATAAGCAAATGAAAACACAAGGTGATATACAGGGCATTATAAACGCCATGACTCATTTAAATGTTTTAGCTCCTTCGCAAGCTAGAAAAGATACTTTAGCCTATATCTATATGAGTGAAGGACAAAACATGCAAGCCTTAAATACCATAGGGATTGATAAAGTCTTAGATGATTCTGATATTGCTGTAGAAGTTAAAGCCATAGCATTAAAAGCTGTAAAACAACCAAAATTATCCGTACAACATTTTGAGGAAATGTTTAAAAGAAATCCGAATGCACTTATTGCTTACGAATTAGCAGAGCTAAACTTACAATTACAAAAATTAGACGAAGCTAATAAACACATTACTTATGGCTTAGCTAATGCAAAGGATGACGAAAAAAAGGCTTTTTATGAAACTCAAACACCTTATCAAGTAAGTCTTAAATCTGCTTTTAAATATTTAAATGCTTTAACTGTTTATAATAAAGATACCAAAGCAAATATTGATGCTGCCATTGATATTTTGGATGCGGCATATAAAGAATCGCCAAACTTTAATTTAATTCAAATTACTAAAAACGAATTATTAAGACAAAAGCAAGTGTTGCAAGCACAAGCAACACAACCAAAAAACTAAAACAGAAAAACTAAATTCTTTTAAAAATAACATTTAAGGCTTTTCAATGTTTTGGCTTTCTAATTCAATGGTTTTATTCATTTGTAGGTCTAGATTAGTAATAGACATCAAAAACTCTTTAATCGTTGATAATAACTCTTTTTTCGAAGTAGTTTCAAGGTTTGCAAAACTTCCTAATTTGTAAAGTTTAGTTTCAACCGTTTTAATTCTTGCAAGTATAGAACTGTTATTTAATTCCTCAGGTATTGTTTTTGTTATGGACTTAAAAAGTTCATCTATTGCTTCTTTATTATCGTTAAAATAGCTAAAATCCCCTTTTTTTATGAGTGAAACTTGCTCCTTTAACTGAATATACTCCAACCAATTTTCGGTTATTTTTTCTGTTTCTTGACTAGGAACAAATTCAATAAATTTTAACTTAGAAATATCACTTTCGGTAATCGCTTCACTTTGTTTTTCCTCAACAATATCTTCGGGATTTTCTTCTTGAATATTCTTACAAGAAAAACAAATAATTAACAGGCATAGGATGCCCAAAAACTTAGCATTCATAGTAGATCTTTTTCACTGGTATATTACAAAGATATAGGAATAGTTTGTTTGTCATAATTTTTCATACGATATTCGATGAGAGTACCATGCAGATTTTTAAAGCTTTATTTCTGGAATTAAAAGGAAGCAATACAAATAGGGTGTTTTTGTTTTCCTAAATAAAATAGCACGCTTCTAAAAATTTCATTAGAAATTGTATATTTATCCACTTCGAAAAAATTAATAATATGCTTGAAAATTTTTGGTTTAATGTAGAATACGGAATCAACCATGTTTTAGATATTAACGCTTACGATCATGTTCTTTTTTTAATAAGCCTTACCGTTCCGTATGTTTTTAAAGACTGGAAACGCGTATTGCTATTAGTATCTATGTTTACTTTAGGCCATACACTATCACTAGTTTTAGCTGCCTATGGTATTGTAAGTGTAAATGCACAATTAGTAGAATTTTTAATACCCATAACCATTTTAATAGTTGCAGTTTTTAATGTTTTTACAGCAGGCAAAGGGGCGCAGAAAGAACGTGTTGGCGTTTTATTTTTTACCACCTTGTTTTTCGGACTCATTCATGGTCTTGGCTTTGCGAGAGAGTTCCGTATGTTTTTAGGAGATTCTGATAATAAATTAGTTTTACTTCTTGAGTTTGCACTAGGTATAGAACTTTCACAAGTTATTATTGTATTTATTGTGCTGTTTTTAGGGTATCTTGGACAGACCATTTTCAGGTTTTCTAAACGCGATTGGGTTATGGTTGTATCTGCAATAGTAATAGGGCTTGTAATACCTATGCTTCTGGGTAGTGACTTCTTAAGTTAAACTTTCATAAAACTTTAACTATCATACGTTGTAATTAAAATACGAAGCCATTATATTCGTTATATAGATTCGCACAAAAAGAATCAGAAAAAAAGATAAATGCCAGAAAAGAAAAAACTTAAATACGATAAAGCATACTTAAGAATTGCTAAGGAATGGGGTAAATTATCTTATTGCAATCGCAAACAAGTAGGTGCCATAATTGTTAAAGATAGAATGATCATTTCTGACGGCTACAACGGAACACCTTCTGGTTTTGAAAACTTTTGTGAAGACGACGATGGCTATACAAAATGGTATGTTTTACACGCCGAAGCTAATGCAATTTTAAAAGTAGCAGCATCCACACAATCTTGTAAAGGAGCTACCTTATACATTACCTTATCACCATGTAAGGAATGTAGTAAATTAATACATCAAGCTGGCATCATACGTATTGTATATAATAAAGCATATAAAGATGATTCTGGATTGCAATTTTTAAAAAGAGCTGGGATAGAATTACAATTAATTGAAGACTTAAAAGCATAATGCCTTACCAAAAAAAATATTTACCATTGCTAATAGGTGTTGCAATAGCAGCAGGCATTTTTGTTGGTGGTAAACTAAATTTTACCGACTCACCAGACCGCTTATTTTCAACAAATAGCAAAAAAGACAAACTCAATAGACTCATTGATTACATAGATTACGATTATGTAGATGAAATCAATACAGATAGTATTGTAGATGTTACTGTTAATGGTATTCTAGAAAACTTAGACCCACATTCGGTTTATATCCCTAAAGAAGATATGGAACGTGTCACCGAAAACATGAAAGGTGATTTTGTTGGTATTGGCGTAAGCTTTTACACGTATAAAGACACCATTGCGGTTATTAGGTCCTTAGAAAATGGACCAAGTGAAAAAGCTGGCATTAAAGGAGGCGACAGAATAATTATGGCTAATGGCGATTCTCTTTTTGGTGATAGCATTAATGATGGAGACATCATAAAAAAATTAAAAGGCCCTATTAATACCAAAGTTGATTTAAAAGTATTTAGAAAAGGGGAGCCAGAATTATTAGATGTTACAGTAAGAAGAGCACGAATCCCAATAAAAAGTGTCGATGCTGCTTATATGCTCACCGAAAAATTAGGCTATATTAAAGTTAATCGATTTGCCGAATCTACATACAAAGAATTCAAAAAAGCCTTAGATAAACTTATAGATCAAGGTGCCAAAGAAATAGCATTAGACCTGCGCGATAACCCAGGAGGTTTTTTAGATATTGCTGAAAGTATGGTAGACGAGTTTTTAGAAGATGATAAGCTTATTTTATTCACCAAAAACAAGCGAGGTAATATTGAAAAAAGTTTCGCTACAAATGAAGGTGATTTTGAAGAAGGCAAAGTCTATGTACTTATGAATGAAAACTCTGCTTCTGCTAGCGAAATTGTTGCTGGAGCACTTCAAGATAACGACAAAGGAACTATTATTGGAAGACGCTCTTACGGTAAAGGTTTGGTACAACGCGAAATGGATCTAGGGGATGGTAGTGCTGTTCGTTTAACAGTTTCAAGATATTATACGCCTACAGGTCGCTCAATTCAAAGGCCTTACAAAAACGGTAATAAAGATTATTATGATGAGTATTTTGAACGCATGGAAAGTGGCGAATTACTTGACCCTGAAAAAATACAAGTTGCAGATTCTTTAAAATTTAAAACCCCAAAAGGCAAAATTGTCTATGGAGGCGGTGGCATCATCCCTGATGTATTTGTACCTATAGATAATAGCATGTACAATGAAACATTAACTTACCTGCAACGCAGCGGATTTATTGGCTATTTCGTTTTTGAAGAATTAGAAAAAGACAGACATCTCTATGATGGGATTTCGAGAGACCATTTTATAAATAACTACGAAATAAGTGACGATTTTGTGATGTCTTTTCAAGATTATTTAAATGTGCGTACCGACTCTAAAATAACCTTCGTTGCTTACTACGACGAGGTAAGACAATACATAAAAGCAACTCTAGCCGATCAACTTTTTGGCAACGGGGCTTTCGAAGAAGTTTTCAATCAACGCGATATTATGATTGATGAAGTTATTAAGTTGAGCGAGGGGAAGTAATAATATCAAACCTCCACCTTATCATGCACCTTAGTCTGTTTCCCGTCATTCCAAAGGGTTAAAATATCTGTGGCAACATGCGCCCCACTTCCAGAAGCCATAGCAAACTGGCTACGCCAACCAGCCAAGGTTCCAGCAACGTATAAATTTTTTTCAATTAAATGATCTGTGTTTTTTAACCAGATGCGGTCTTTTTCTATAGCTGCTCTTGGGTGTGGTTCAACAAATTGTTCCAATCCCTTAATGCGCATTAAATTAGTGTAGCCTACAGCAATCACAACAATTTTAGAAGTATACTTGTTTTTATTAGTTCTTACTTCAAAATAGTTTTCAAACTTATTAATAGCTAAAACCTTTTCCTTTTCTTTTTGCTCAACATGAGGATATAAATTTAATAACTGCTTTTTACCACTTTCCAAAATAGAAGCCCCCGTAGTTTCAGGTTCTAAACCTAGAACATTATTAAATAAAGCATTTTGCAAATGAGATGTTTTTTGGTGAGTAATAATAGCAATCTTTTTATCTTTTACAAAAGATTTTTCATTTGCAGACCCCAATACTAATGCACAGGATAAACCTGCTGCACCACCTCCAACTATTAAAGCATCATACATGTTCTTAACGCTGCTTTTTTACTTTTTCTTCTATCCGCTTAGACACTAATAAAATCCACATCAAAATAATAGCACAAAGCGATGCTAATAATGTAATTAGAGCAACAATACTTTCTCCTTCAAAAGGGGCTTGCATGTCAATTTTAGATACATTAAAAATTCCTAAAACTGTAGCAATAATAATGATAGTAACAGCAAAATATTTCATCTGTAAAAATTAATTAAATAATACTTTTATATTGTTAGCAAATAGCTTCACGGCAATAGCCAATAAAATAACACCAAATACTTTTCGAATAATATTGATTCCGTTTGCTCCTAAAAATCGTTCTATCCTAGAAGACGTTTTTAAAACAATATAAATAAATATAACATTAAGTATAATAGCAACAATAATATTCTCTATGTTAAATTCTGCTCGTAAAGAAAGTAATGTAGTTAAACTTCCTGGACCAGCAATTAAAGGGAAGGCCAGAGGAAAAACAGAAGCTGTCATAGGGTTGGTGTCATCCTGTTTATATAAGGTAATCCCTAAAATCATTTCTAAAGCAATAAAAAACAAAATAAATGCGCCCGCAACCGCAAAAGAATTCACATCAATCCCAATTAGGTTTAAAATACTTTTTCCTAAAAACAAAAAAAGTGCCATAATAATTCCAGCAATAATTGAAGCTTTCTCGCTTTGAATATGTCCTACTTTTTTACGTAAATCAATTACAATAGGAATATTACCAACAATATCAATTACGGCAAACAGTACCATAAAAGCTGTAAATATTTCTTTAAAGTTTAATTGCATGATTATTAGTTTTTAATGCGCTGCAAAGGTCTATATTAATTATTAAATAACAAGGCATAATAAATTGAAAGTTTCTCTATTTTTGCGACTTAAGTCATAATTTTATGTTTCAGTTAGGAAAAACCATTGTTTCAGAAGATGTTATTGAAAAAGACTTTATATGCAACCTTTCTGCATGTAAAGGTGCTTGTTGTGTAGATGGTGATGCTGGTGCACCTTTAGAAAAGGACGAAACCAAAATTCTTGAAAAGATATACCCAAAAGTAAAGCCATTTTTACGTCCAGAAGGCATAAAAGCAATAGAATCTCAAGGAGCTTTTATTACAACCGAAGATGGCGAATTAGAAACACCTTTAATTAATGGCGCAGATTGTGCTTATGTGATTTTTGATGAGAAAAAAGTAGCACTCTGTGGTATTGAAGAAGCTTATAATCAAGGTGAGGTTACTTGGAAAAAACCCGTTTCATGTCATTTATATCCCGTTCGCGTAAAAGATTACAGCGAATTTTCAGCAGTTAATTATCATAAATGGCAAATTTGTGATGATGCTTGCACACTAGGCAAAGAACTTCAAATCCCTATCTATAAATTTGTAAAAGAAGCACTCATTAGAAAATTTGGAGAAGATTGGTATATGGAGCTAGAAAAAATAGCTCAAGCTTCAAATCGCTAAAAATTTATTTTACTTTTCTTTATCAAGCGCCGTATTTTCTTCAATTAACCAAAAGATCAAAACATCAATCTTTATAGGAGTTAAGCGAGTTTTATTAAATTTAATATGCTGATTATCAATTATTTAAAAAAATGAGAATTATTTAACAAATGTTAAGCTTTGTTAAAAACTTGTTGACAATGTTTATAACTATGCCTTTCTTTTTTAAGTTCTATTTTGAATCTTTGTTAACCCGAAATCGAAGTAAATTTTCGTCAAACTTTTATAAAATTCAGAAACAATGTCGCAGACAGCAGTAGAGCCTATTCTCCAAGAAAATAAAGATCGTTTTGTTATTTTTCCTATTCAACATCATGACCTATGGGAATGGTACAAAAAATCTGAGGCAAGTTTTTGGACAGCAGAAGAAATTGATTTACATCAAGATCTTACAGATTGGGCGACTAAATTAAACGACGACGAACGCTATTTCATAAAACACATTTTAGCATTTTTTGCAGCAAGTGATGGTATTGTAAATGAAAATTTAGCAGAGAATTTTGTAAATGAAGTACAATATAGTGAAGCAAAATTCTTCTATGGTTTCCAAATTATGATGGAAAACATCCATAGTGAAACCTACTCCCTTTTAATTGACACTTACGTTAAAGACGAAAAAGAAAAAGATATATTATTTAATGCCATTGAAAACTTTCCTGCTATTAAGAAAAAAGCAGATTGGGCATTAAAATGGATTGAATCTCCAAGTTTTGCAGAACGCTTAATAGCTTTTGCAGCAGTTGAAGGTATTTTCTTCTCAGGAGCATTTTGCTCGATTTTCTGGTTAAAGAAAAGAGGATTAATGCCAGGATTAACATTTTCTAACGAGTTAATCTCAAGAGATGAAGGTGTACATGCAGACTTTGCAGTTCACCTACACAATGAACATTTAGTTAATAAAGTACCCAAAGCACGTATTAGAGAAATTTTAATCGATGCCTTAAATATAGAAAGAGAATTTATCACAGAATCTTTACCAGCTAGTCTAATAGGTATGAATGCCGTTTTAATGGCACAATATTTAGAATTTGTAACAGACAGATTATTATACGAATTAGGTTGTGAAAAGGAATACAACACAGCAAATCCATTCGATTTTATGGATATGATTTCGTTACAAGGGAAAACCAATTTCTTTGAAAAACGTGTTTCTGAGTACCAAAAAGCTGGTGTTCTAAACAAAGAAGAAGAGAAAGATAAATTCAGTTTTGATGCCGATTTTTAATTAAGAAGAACCTTCTCAAGGTTTTCTCTTGAGATTTCTGTTGAATTTGTCATTCCCTCGAAGGTGAGGAATCCAAAAATCCAACAAATTGTTTTTCTCAATTAAAATGACATTTCCATACTAATGGAAAATTAAACAAATTTTATTGACCGTAAACAAAGGCAATCCCTTTACCTGAACACTTTTCAGAGGGCATTGTTTTCTGTTTACAGAATTAACAAAACAACTAAGTTTCAACTAATTAATAATTAGAAAAACTTAGGCTAACTAATTAACCCATTTTCTGAAGGTGTATCAGAAAACTAAAAAAACGTGTAAACAATGTATGTAGTAAAAAGAGACGGAAGAAAAGAGCAAATAATGTTCGACAAAATCACTGCTAGAGTGCGAAAACTGTGTTATGGCTTAAACGAATTAGTAGACCCATTAAAGGTTACTATGCGTGTTATTGAAGGTTTGTATGATGGTGTAACCACAAGCGAACTCGATAATCTTGCAGCAGAAATTGCAGCAACTATGACTACAGCGCATCCAGACTATGCACGTTTAGCAGCAAGAATTTCGGTATCTAACTTACACAAAAACACGAAGAAAACCTTTAGTGAGGTAATGCACGACCTATACACTTATGTAAACCCTAGAACAGGAAAAGATGCCCCTTTACTATCTGATGAAGTATATAAGGTAATTATGGAGAATAAAGACCGTCTTGACTCCACAATTATTTATAACCGTGATTTTGGATATGATTATTTCGGTTTCAAAACTTTAGAACGCTCGTACCTTCTAAAACTAAATGGTGAAATTGCTGAAAGACCTCAACATATGCTCATGAGAGTTTCTGTTGGTATTCATCTAAATGACTTAGATGCTGCAATTGAAACTTACGAGTTGATGTCTAAAAAATATTTTACACACGCTACACCTACATTATTCAACGCTGGTACACCTAAACCACAAATGTCTTCTTGTTTCTTATTAACTATGAAAGAAGATAGTATTGATGGTATTTACGACACCTTAAAACAAACCGCAAAAATATCACAATCTGCTGGGGGTATTGGTTTAGCTATGCATAACATTCGCGCAACTGGCAGTTACATTGCTGGTACTAATGGGACATCTAACGGTATCGTACCAATGTTAAAAGTATTTAATGATACAGCACGTTATGTAGATCAAGGTGGCGGAAAACGTAAAGGGAGTTTCGCAATGTATTTAGAAACTTGGCATGCAGATATTTTTGACTTCCTAGATTTAAAAAAGAATCATGGAAAAGAAGAAATGCGCGCACGCGACTTATTTTATGCTATGTGGATTTCAGATTTATTCATGAAACGTGTTCAAGAAAATGGCGATTGGACTTTAATGTGCCCTAACGAATGTCCTGGGTTACCTGAAACACATAGCGAAGAGTTTGAAGCATTATATTTAAAATATGAAGCCGAAGGTAAGGGTCGTAAAACTATAAAAGCACGTGAGCTTTGGGAGAAAATATTAGAATCTCAAATTGAAACAGGCACACCTTATATGCTTTATAAAGATGCCGCAAACCGCAAGTCTAACCAAAAGAACTTAGGTACTATTCGTTCATCAAATCTATGTACAGAGATTTTAGAGTATACATCTCCAGACGAGGTAGCGGTTTGTAATTTAGCATCCATTGCATTACCAATGTTTGTAAAAAATGGAGAATTCGACCATAAAGAGTTGTTCAAAATAACAAAACGTGTAACTAAAAACTTAAATAGAGTAATTGACAGGAATTACTATCCAGTAATAGAAGCAGAAAACTCAAATATGCGACACAGACCAATTGGTTTAGGTGTTCAAGGGCTAGCAGATACATTCATTCAATTACGTTTACCTTTCACAAGCGATGAAGCTAAAAAGTTAAATCAAGATATTTTTGAAACGCTTTACTATGCTGCTGTTACTGCAAGTATGGAGGAAGCTAAAATAGATGGGCCGTATAAAACCTATAAAGGTTCTCCAATAAGTAATGGAGAATTCCAACATAACCTTTGGGGAATGAAAGATGAAGAATTAAGTGGTCGTTGGGACTGGGCAAAACTACGTAAACAAGTGCTTAAAAACGGTGTGCGTAATTCGTTATTAGTTGCACCTATGCCAACAGCATCTACTTCTCAAATTCTTGGAAACAATGAATGTTTCGAGCCTTATACTTCTAACATTTATACCCGTCGCGTATTATCGGGAGAATTTATTGTTGTAAACAAACATTTATTAGAAGACTTAGTAGAATTAGGTCTTTGGAATGACAGTCTCAAACAAGATATTATGCGTGCTAACGGTTCTGTGCAAAATATTGACACGATTCCTCAAGATATAAAAGAACTTTATAAAACCGTTTGGGAATTAAGCATGAAAGACATTATAGACATGTCTCGACAAAGAGGTTACTTTATAGACCAGTCTCAATCGCTTAACTTATTTATGGAAGGAGCAACCATGTCTAAATTAACATCAATGCATTTTTATGCTTGGAAAAGCGGTTTAAAAACAGGCATGTACTATTTACGAACTAAAAGTGCTGTAGATGCTATTAAATTTACATTAAAAACCACAAAAAAAGAAGATCCTATAGCAGAAGTTGTAGAGGTTAACACAGTGGCTGTAGAGCAAGAGGAATCAAAGAAAAAGAAATTAGCAGCTCAAAATGCAGCTAAGTTCGCAAAGAAAAGTACACCAGAAGTAGATGTAGAACCAATGTCTGCAGAAGAAATGAAAGCGCTTATTGCGCAATCAAAAGAAGGACAAGGTGATGATTGTTTAATGTGCGGGTCTTAAAAAGATTATTTAATTTAAATTAAGTGTTAAAAAAAGTATCTAGCACCTCTGAGAGGTGCTTTTTGCGGATAAAAATTAAAGAAAATACGATAGTATATGTTAAAAACTTGTTGACAATGTATACCGTTAAAACTTTCTTTAATAATGAGTTAAAAGTAAATTTGATTAACTATAAATAATAAGCGAGGTTATAACAAAAAAAGGATACTATTATTAGTAGTATCCTAGAAATTTTTTAAAAATTTTGGATTTCGACGGCCAAATAATTTTTAATTAATAGCAGAAAATGAGATTAACCCAACTCCGTTTGTTTTTCAAAAGTATGAAATAGAATTCTTCTTGACAAGACAAATCGTTCTGCAATTTTAATTTTTTTATTAACAATTTAATTTTAAAAAATGAAGAATAATAGAACATTAAACGATGTAGTTATCTCCATCAATCAACTTGCCGATTTTTCGAAGGCTAGCGAAGCAAAAAAAAGAAGTATAATTAGGCAACAAAAAACGCCAAATAAATTTATGGTGGCATGGTATCAATTACCAAAAGCCAGAATAAAAAAAGCAATATCAAATAATTGCGACTTAGAACCAATTCTTGCTGGGATAGAAGAACTAAAACTTAGAAAGCCCAATAAACGAAGGCAAGTATTGGATAGGGAGGTTTCATTAGAAGCATTAAGGCGATTTGTAAATATTAAACTTCCGAATTTACTCAAAGAAATTCCTCATGAGATAATTAAAAAGGTAGCTTCAAAATCTATTTTTATTAACGGTGTTGAAGTTATTATTTCTCCTGATGTTATTTATAAACTCAGTATAAATGGGAAGATTTATCTAGGTGCAGTAAAAGTTCATATATCAAAAAATAATATTTTTGATAACAGGCAATCTAGATACATTTCCAGTCTTATTTATAAATATCTAAATGAAGTTGTAATTAGTGATGATGAAGAAGTTTTAAAAGAACTTTGTCTTTCTATAGATGTTTTTGGTGAAAAAGTAATACCTGCGCCCAAGAATTTACCCAAAACATTATCCGACATTGATGTTCTATGTGAAGAAGTTAAGTCAATTTGGAATGTAGCATAAAAAAAGAGCTCTTTTTAGAGCTCTTTTAATGTATTTTAAATCTGGAAATCAAACTTCAATCCAGAACCTAATAATATATTAGTTAATTTTCACATTTCAAATATATAAAATCATTAGGCAAAACTTGGAGTTTATTATTGTTTAACCAAAATTTTGTTATTATGAAAACAAAAAAAAGTATTCGTCACAGAAGCGCTAAAACAGGTCGCTATGTTACAGAAAGGTTTGCAAAAAAACACCCTTCGACGACTGTTAAAGAAACTAGGAAGAAGTAAATTCAAGTTTTAAGCATCTCAATTGAGATGCTTTTTTTCTTTTATTTAGAAGCTTCCATAAACTCTTCGGCCTTTTCAACCATATTTCTACTACCACAAACAAAAGGAACTCGTTCATGTAATTCGGTGGGTTGGATATCCATAATTCTTGTAAACCCATCACTTGCTTTTCCATTAGCTTGTTCAGCTAAATATGCCATAGGGTTACACTCGTACAAGAGTCTTAATTTTCCTTTGGGATTCTTAGAACTTTGCGGATACAAATAGATACCTCCTTTAATCATATTTCTATGAAAATCTGAAACTAAAGAACCAATATATCTTGAAGTATAAGGTCTGTTTCCTTCTTCCTCTTGACAGTACTTTATATAGTTTTTTATGCCTTGTGGGAAATGGATATAATTCCCTTCATTTACAGAATAAATAGTGCCATCCTCCGGAAATTGCATATCGGGATGTGATAGATAAAAAGAGCCTATTGCAGGATTTAATGTAAAACCATTCACACCAGCTCCTGTTGTATAAACCAACATGGTAGAAGTTCCATATACTACATAACCTGCTGCAACCTGTTTATTCCCTTGTTGTAAAAAATCTTCAAGTGTTACTGGTGTTCCAACTGGCGTTACCCGTCTATGAATTGAAAAAATAGTTCCAACCGATACGTTAACATCTATATTTGATGATCCATCCAATGGATCTATTAAAACCACATACTTGTTTTGATGGTTTTCATCTTGACTATTAATTGCAATAAAATCATCCTCTTCTTCACTAGCTATACCACAAACAATATTCCTTTTAGTAAGTGTTTGAATAAACTTTTCATTAGCATAAACATCTAATTTTTGTTGGTCTTCTCCTTGAATATTTATGTCTCCTGCTACTCCAATAATGTCTACCAATCCAGCTTTATTAACTTCATGATTTACGACCTTAGCTGCTAATCGAATAGAATTAAGTAAACTAGACAATTCACCTGATGAATATTTAAATGATGATTGATTTTCAATAATAAATTCACCAAGAGTTTGTTTTTTATGAGACATATTTACAGATTAATTTTCTTTGTGCAAATATCTGTAATTTTTGCACAACTACAACGTTTTCGCTAAAGATAAGTACTATAACATAATGAACTTTCAACTATATTTGAAATAATTTAAATAAACTATGAATTTCTTAATAAGACCAGCTAAAAAACATGATATGCTAGAAGTCCTTAAGCTCATTAAGGAACTAGCACTTTTCGAAAAAGAGCCACACGCGGTTGAAGTGACTGTACAAGATTTGCAACAAGACGGTTTTGGCAAAAATCCAAGGTTTCATTGCTTTGTAGCTGAGGTGAATTTAAAAGTAGAAGGGATTGCTTTAATTTATAATCGGTACTCCACATGGAAAGGAAAAGCCATTCATTTAGAAGATTTAATTGTGAGTGAAAAAATGCGAGGCACAGGAATTGGTACTGCCCTTTTAGATGAAGTAATTAAATATGCGCACAATTTAGGTGTAAAACGTGTTAATTGGGAAGTATTAGATTGGAATGAACCTGCCATAGCTTTTTATGAGAAAAAAGGAGCTAATGTTATGCGAGATTGGGATGTAGTTCAATTAAGTGAAGAAGGCATTAAAAATTATATTTCTAATATAAATAGTTAACATACTACTAGGAAATTTAAGTATTATGCACTAATAATAAATTATTTAATAACACAATATAAATGCAAGTATTCAAGTTTGGTGGAGCTTCAGTAAATGATGCAGAAGGTGTTAAAAATTTAGCCTCTGTTTTACAAAAACTAGGCTATACAAATACTTTGGTTGTAGTTTCTGCAATGGGTAAAACCACAAATGCTTTAGAGCTTGTAATAACAAATTATTTTGACCACAAAACAAAACTACAAAGCTCTATACAGGACGTTATTAAATTTCATAATGCCATTTTAATCGATTTATTTGATAATGAAAATCATGTGGTTTTTCAAAAAATTTCTGAATTTTTTAATGAATTAAACTGGTTTTTGAGAACCAATAAATCTCCAGATTATAATTTTGTTTACGATCAAGTAATTGGTTTTGGAGAATTGATATCAACTACAATTATTAGTGAATATCTAAACACCATTGGATTAAAAAACAATTGGATTGATGTAAGAGATTATATTAAAACAGACAGTTATTATAGAAGTGCTAACGTAAACTGGGAAAAGACCCAAAACCAAATAACTACTAACTATAAAAAATCTATTTTAAATATTACCCAAGGGTTTTTAAGTAGCGATGCAAATAACTTTACTACTACCCTAGGAAGAGAGGGTAGCGATTATACAGCTGCGATTTTTGCCTATTGTTTAAACGCCAATAGTGTTACCATTTGGAAAGATGTTCCAGGAGTTTTAAATGCAGATCCACGTTATTTTGAAAACGCAAGACTTTTAAATAAAATCTCTTATAGAGAAGCCATAGAATTAGCATTTTACGGTGCTTCGGTAATTCACCCTAAAACCTTACAACCCTTACAAAGAAAGGAGATTCCTTTATTTGTGAAATCTTTTTTAAATCCCGAAGATTCTGGAACTCGAATTGGCAAAGAAGTTGTCTTAGAGCCCATGATTCCATGTTTTATAGTTAAGAAAAACCAAGTGCTTATTCGGTTGTCTTCATTAGACTTTTCATATATAGTTGAAGAAAATATAAGTGAAATTTTCAATTTATTGCACCTTTATAAAATGAAGGTTGATGTTATTCAAAATTCGGCAATTAGTTTTTCGGTATGTATCGATAATATTTATAATAATCTTGAAAAATTACTACATCACTTAAAAGCTAAATTCAAAGTTACTTGCTACGAAAACGTCTCACTTTATACAATTCGTCATTATAACGAAAAAGCAATTACACAAATAGAAGCAGGCAAAACGGTGTTACTAAAACAATTAACACCCAAAACCGTTCAAGTAGTAACTAAATAGTTTATTTAGTACATTTACACCCATGACCAAACAACAAAACTCTGGCTTAGTAACTGCAAAAGAAGTAGCAAAGGCTATCCAATTGGACAAGTATGGCTTTATAGGTACTTTTCTTGGTTGGATTTTAATGAAGGTCTTGAAAATTTCTACACTAAACAAAGTTTACAATCGAAACAAACATTTAGAAGAATTATCATTTTTAAATGGGATTTTGGACGATTTTCAAATTAAATTCGAAATCCCTGAAGAAGATTTAAAGCGTTTACCTAAAGATGGTGCTTATATAACCGTATCGAATCATCCACTAGGAGGTATAGATGGTATTCTACTTTTAAAATTGATGTTAGAACAGCGCAAAGATTTTAAAATAATTGCTAATTTTTTATTACATCGCATTGAGCCTTTAAAGCCTTACATTATGCCTGTAAATCCATTTGAGGACAGAAAAGATGTAAAATCTAGTATTGCAGGTTTTAAAAATTCTATTCTTCATTTACGAGACGGTCACCCACTAGGTATTT
This sequence comes from uncultured Algibacter sp., assembly GCF_947487605.1. GTDB lineage: Bacteria > Bacteroidota > Bacteroidia > Flavobacteriales > Flavobacteriaceae > Algibacter_D. The sequence continues at coordinate 1,417 of NZ_CANKXK010000016.1, read as the reverse complement.
TTCCAGCTGGTGAAGTTTCAACATATCGAGATGGCAAACTAGTAGTAGATAAGCCTTGGGAAGAAGCAGCAATGAAGCTTATTCAAAAAGCAGAAGTCCCTGTTGTGCCAATATATTTTCATGCCAAAAACAGCAAATTATTTTATAAGCTTTCAAAAATTAGTGATACGTTTAGAACTGCAAAGTTACCTTCGGAATTATTAACACAAAAACGACGTGTTATTAGAGTTAGAATTGGCAGACCTATTTCTGTAAACGACCAAAAAGAACACACTTCGCTTGATGAATTTTCTGATTTCTTAAGGCGAAAAACATATATGCTATCTAATGCGTTTGAAGATAAGCCTAAAATATTAGATAACTTATCATCCTCATTAAAAACCGTAAAAACACCTAAGCGTATTGTTACTCCAGTAGATTCGGAGTTAATGGTTAATGAAGTTGATAAACTTAGAAGCCAAAATTTGAGGCTCTTGGCAAGTAAAAATTATGAAGTGTTTTTAGCTCAAGAAGATAAAATTCCAAATATCTTACGTGAAATAGGTAGGTTACGCGAAATAACCTTTAGAGAAGTAGGTGAAGGCACTAATGAAGCTATTGATTTAGATGCTTTTGATGCTTACTACCACCACATGTTTCTTTGGGATAGTGATAGAAAAGTTATTGTTGGTGCCTATAGAATGGGGTTAGGTTCTCAAATATTTGAACGCTATGGTATCGATGGATTCTATCTGCAAGATTTATTTCGATTTGAGCCAGAGTTATACAAAATGATGAGTCAGTCTATTGAAATGGGACGTGCATTCATTATTAAAGAATATCAGCAAAAACCAATGCCTTTATTTTTGCTTTGGAAAGGTATTGTACACATAACTTTGCGTTATCCAGAACACAAATATTTAATTGGTGGTGTAAGTATAAGTAATCAGTTTTCAAACTTCTCAAAATCGTTAATGGTCGAGTTTATGAAATCGCATTACTACGACCCCTATCTTGCACAATACGTACACCCTAAAAAAGAGTTTAAAGTAAAATTAAAAGACGCCGATAAAGATTTTGTATTTGATGAAGCAGAAGCCGATTTAAACAAGTTCGATAAATTTATTGATGAAATAGAACCAGGCGCTTTACGCTTACCAGTACTACTTAAAAAGTATATTAAACAAAATGCGCGTCTAGTAGCTTTTAACGTTGACCCGCTTTTTAACAATTCGGTCGACGGGTTGATGTATATCAAAATTGCCGACTTACCAGAAAGCACCGTACGTCCAGTTATGGAAGAATTTCAAGCCGAATTGGAACGTAAGTTTATGGAGAGTAATGGAGATTAAATTAAGTTGTAACCTGAGTTCGACGTAAGAAAGTCAAATTTTCAGCATAGAAAAGCAGAATATTTAGTATATTAAAGTGTTGAAAT
>NZ_CANKXK010000015.1 GCF_947487605.1 uncultured Algibacter sp. | reverse complement strand
AAGCGACTTGGTCTGCATAATCACAAGAACTATTATCTGTATCGTCACCAACTTCGTTAATAACAAGTGCTGGGGCTTCAATCCAAGTATAAGTAACAGTTATTGGGTCAGCATCGTTACATCCATCACTTACATTAGCAGTCCAAGTTTGAGTTCTATTACAAGCATCACCAGTTGGGTCCCCTGTAACTACAACTACTAAATTATCTGCACAGTTATCAGTCGCAGTAAATGTCGGGGGTACTGGTGGATTACAACCAAAATCATAACCATCTGGCTGTCCAGTAGCTTGAGTTATAACAGGCTTTTCCTTATCACCTCCCATAAAAGTTTCTTCTTTTATAAGTTGTGGTGTTGGAATACCTGGTGTAGTAACAAAAACTTTTATAGTTATTGTCCAATCACAATCACTTACGGCATCTATTTCAACAATTTCAATTAATATATTTTCATTGCTAATAGGGTTACCTAAACAATCTTCGAAAAGGTTATTTCCTAATGTTATGGCTAAATCACTTGGTGGCACACATCCATCTAAATCGATGTCTGTATCTCCTGGCTGTAAATCATTCCCATCAATTAATACAGGAGCTAAATTTGTAATAGTAATTAATTGGTCACAAGTTTGAACCAATTCTCCATTCTCATAAAGCGTATACGTTCTAGTAAATGTAATTACTGTTTGTAGAGGATTACTGTTATCTACATTTGGAGTACTATCGCTAGACATCATGGACTGTTGACCACCACACGTATTGGTAACATTAAACACATCTGCAATAACATTTGTAGGGGCTTCTACTTGATCTACAGAAATACAATCATAATTTAAATCTTCTAAATCACAAGTAGCCTCAGGCACACAACAAACATCATCATCTAATATTGCAAATGTTAAGTGACTAATACCCTTAACAGCCTGACATGCATTTATTTTATTTTCTATTTTATAGTACCAATAAACATTTCCATCATTATCAGGACTAGTACTTCCTAAAAAGGTAATTTTGTGACTTACTGGTTCGTGTTGTCCATTGTGCGGACAATTAACAGTAGCCATCATTGGACCTTCGGCACAGTCTGTATTTAATTCACCCAAATCACAATTAGAATCATTAATATTTCCTATTTCAGTAATAGAAACATTAGGTCCTTTTGGTCCGGCAATTCTAAGATCGTAACATGCTGTTCCACTTTTAGGATTTACAAGCGCAGTACCGCAGCATGCATAATTATTTGTTTTTAAATAAATAATTTCTGCATTGTCTCCATTGCCACTAAAACTTCTGTCAAACTTAACGACTTGTATGGCGTCATTATATATATCCTCATCATTTTTACAAGACGCATCACCTATTGTTAAAGTTTCAGAATTGTGGGTACAGTTTAATTGATCGAATGCAAATGATTCGGACGCTGTAAACACGTTGAAACTTTCAGAAGTATTGTTTAAATACTTAGAAAATCCAGTTACATCAAAGTAACTAGTTTTAACTGTTTCTGAATTATCAATTCGGTAAGGTGCTGTATTCGAAAACCCAAGGTTTCCAAACAAAAAAAGCATAACAACAGCTAAACTGGTTATACTTTTAAACGACTTTCTTAGTAAACTAAGACAACACGCCATTAAATTTAAAGAGGTTGTGCTCTTTGATTTTTGGGTAAAATTGTACATTAACATAACATTTTTGGATTAATTAATAAATGATGTTAACATAAATAAGATAAAACAACAAACGCTATTTTTACATAGTAAAATCAACAAATATTGCTAAGAAAAAGGTAAGACGAGGGCATCTTTAATTTGCTATTAATCAAGTATGCTCTTAAAAATAAAATAAGTATGATAAAGTAAAATTGTAGAAACGAGGGTATACCAAATGTAGAAAATAAAAACGCTTAACACAACCAATAAATTTAACTTTTAGATTATCCGTTTAAAAGTTTAGACCATCTACATCTATTTGTTTTTTATTGAATAATTTTTAGACAAACCTACATTTTTATTCGATGATCTGTTTTTTTTAAGTTATTTACAAAAACAAAAAGTAATCTAGAAATAGATTATGCTATTATTATTGGAATCATTAAAAATAAACCTGTTGGTAAAAGAAATATAGTAAATTACGAATACACCAAGAGCATTCAATCCAAAATTAATGGCGTATTACGGGATTAAATATTTAATCCAAAAAAATGCAGTTTATGGGCTGTCTAAAGACATAATATTATACGACATTACAAGAAATTTTTATTGACATTCAACATTATAATCAACAACTTAAATATTAAAGATTACTTCACTTTTACAGAAACTACGATTTTTTTAGACAGTCTCTTTATTTTTCACTATTAGCATCAGCGTCTTCAGTTTTTTGCAAATTTTCGGGTTCTTTAAATAAATCAATAAAGGCTTCTCCTAAGTAATCAATTACATGACTAGCAATTAAACTTTGATACCCAAAATCTTCCACAGCAATATCTGCCGATTTACCATGTAGATAAACTCCAAAAATAGCTGCAACAGAGGGATGATAACCCTGAGCTATTAAACCCGTTATAATTCCCGTTAGCACATCACCAGATCCCGCAGTCGCCATTCCTGGATTTCCAGTTGTATTAACATATAACTTCTCATCAAAAATGGTGATGGTATTTGCGCCTTTAAGTACAAGGATTACCTTATGTTTCTTTGAAAAGGCTTTGGCTTTTTTCAATTTATCAAAATCATCTGTCCACGTACCTATAAGTCTTTCTAATTCTTTTGGATGCGGGGTTAAAATAGATTGCTCAGGCAACCATTTTATTAACGATTTCTTTTTAGAAAGTATATTTAAACCATCTGCATCAATAACCAATGGCGTTTTGTTATTCTTTAAAAATGCTTCAAACGCAGAAACAGTATTTTCATGTGTTCCAGCTCCAATACCAAAAGCGACAACAGTTGGTTCAATCTCAAAGCTTATAGATGTAATTCGCTCTTCATTGTTATCTGTTAGTACCATAACCTCTGGTAAAGATGTTTGTAAGGGATTATAGCCACATTTTGGTACATAAGATGTAACCAAACCAGAACCTACAAACAAAGCTGCTCTACTGGTTAAACTTACTGCTCCAATCTTTCCATAACTACCACCAATAATTAATGAATGGCCAAAATTACCCTTATGAGAAAACTTATCTCTGGAAATATAATTTGGTAAAACTTCATACTTGCCAATTAATTCAACCTCGGCCTGAGTAGTTTGCAAAAACTCTGGATCTAAGCCAATGTCTAAAACCTCCCATTGAATAGTGTATTTAGCCGTTTCAGGTAAAAAGAAAACCAACTTGGGAGAAGCAAAACTTAGAGTAAAACCAGCATAAACAACAGCATCTTCATCTTCAACTGCTTTATCTGTGTAAAGTCCAGATGGTATATCTACAGATAGTGTAAATGCTTCAGTTTTTTTAAAATGAATAAATAACTCTTTAATCCAAGGTTGTACTGCTCTATTAAGTCCAATGCCAAAAATGGCATCTACAATAATATCGTCTCTATGCATTTCAGGGAAATCTTCAGAACAGCTTAACAATTCTGGCCATTTCTTTGTAACATTTTTTATACGGTCGTAGTTAATTAAAAAGTCTTTTGACCGTTTATCGCTGCAATTAACAATATAGGTTTTTACATTGTAACCATGTGTAATTAAGTGTCTGGCTATAACCAAGCCGTCTCCTCCATTGTTGCCAATGCCACAAAAAACATGAATAGGTACTTGAACACCTTGCATACGCATATGCATCCAATTAAAAATTTGAGTTCCTGCGCGTTCCATTAAATCGGTAGACGAAATGTTTTGACGTTCAGTGGTTATTTTATCACCTTCATAAATCTGTTCTTTGGAAAATATTTTCATTTGCTTATAAATATTGTTTTTTAACAATCATTTGGTAACATTCATATAATCATTTACTGTGTATCGAAATTTTAGTCATGAATGTTTTCATTTTAATATTATGGATTTTTCAATTATGAAATATATTCGTTAGTATTATTAAACGAAAATGCATTCAGCATAAGAATATTGTAAAAAGTTCTTATTAGTTTTTTTATTTGGTTAAATGTAATACTTTTGAAGTGTATATGTAAATACAATGAGTCTAAGAATTTCAAATAATATTACAATTTTAGCTTTAAATTTTAAGGCTAATACATCTATTTTTAGATTTACTACAAATACTACAACCCTTTGGGGTTGCTAATTACATATTCTTCAGGCTATTTTTGTGATTTTTTTCATCACGAATTCTTAAATATTTTTTTTAACAAACAATTCATTAAAAAATGAAGGTTTTAAAATTCGGAGGAACTTCTGTAGGTTCTTCAAAAAACATAAACAATGTTATCAATATTTTAGAAAATTATTCTAAAAAAGATACGATTGTATGCGTAGTTTCTGCTGTTGGTGGTATTACAGACAAATTATTACTCGCTGGGAAGCAGGCTCAAACTAAAGATGATTCTTTTAAAGAAACATTTAGTTTAATAGAGAATATTCATTTCGATATTATCAAGGAATTGAATCCAGATAATAATCAAACTATTTTAGGTTATCTAGATGAAAAGTTAAATGCACTTAAAAGCTTGTTGGAAGGTATTTATTTGATAAATGAATTATCTCCCAAAACATCAGATAAGTTAGTGACATTTGGAGAAACGCTTTCATCTTTTATCATAGCTGAAACTATGAAGAATAGAAGCTTATCTGCAGAAAGGAAAAACTCGCAAGAGCTAATAATAACCAATTCAAACTTTACAAAGGCTGAAGTTGATTACAGTATTACAAATAAAAACATAAAAGATTATTTTAAATCTGCTTCGCAAAGTATAACCATACTACCAGGGTTTATTTCTAAATCGGCTCTTGGCGAACAAACAACGCTTGGGCGTGGTGGCTCTGACTTTACAGCTGCTATTATTGCAGCGGCCTTAAATGTAGATCAGCTTGAAATCTGGACAGATGTAAGCGGCATGTTTACTACCAATCCTAAATTGGTAAAACAGGCATATCCTATCAATAAAATTTCATATCAAGAAGCTATGGAATTATCGCATTTTGGAGCAAAAGTATTATACCCTCCTACTGTACAACCTGTTCTCAACTTAGGTATTCCTATTCATATTAAAAATACTTTAGAACCTGAATCTATTGGAACAGTAATTTCTAATGAAGTCATAAAATCTTCAAGTCCTGTAAAGGGTATTAGTAATATAAACAATATTGCTTTATTGACTCTTGAAGGTAGCGGAATGGTAGGTATTCCAGGGTTTTCTAAGCGGTTATTCGAAACCTTATCACAAGAGAAAATAAATGTGATAATGATTACTCAAGCATCATCAGAGCATTCTATTTGTTTGGGGATTGAATACAAAGAATCTGAAATTGCAAAACATGCTATTGATGCTGCATTTGAAAATGAAATTACGCTAGGTAAAATTGAACCTATTGCTATAGAAAAAGGCTTATCAATTATTGCACTTGTTGGAGATAACATGAAAAATCATCAAGGTATAAGTGGTAAAATGTTTAGCACTTTAGGCAGAAACAACATCAATATCAGAGCCATTGCTCAAGGTGCTTCAGAGAAAAACATAACTGCTGTTATAGACGAAAAAGATGTAAAAAAAGCGCTTAACACCTTGCATGAACAGTTTTTTGAAGCAAAAACAAAACAACTTAATGTGTTTATTACTGGGGTTGGTAATGTGGGAGAACGTTTAGTTGAACAAATAAATCAGCAAAAAAAATATTTAAAAGAAAATTTAAAAATCAATCTTAGAGTTATTGGTCTTTCAAACTCTAGAAAAATGATTTTTGATGAATCTGGTTTAAATTTAAATAACTGGAAAACCCAACTAGACAATGGAGAAAAAGCATCATTAGAGGGATTCTTTGAAAGTGCAAAAACTTTAAACCTACGCAATAGCATTTTTGTAGATGTTACTGCCAATGCCAATGTAGCTAACTTATACCCGCAGTATTTAAGAGAAAGTATAGCCATTGTAGCTTGCAATAAAATTGCTTGTTCTAGTGATTATAATAAATATAAAGAATTAAAAGAACTCTCCCTAAAATACAACGCACCCTACTTGTTTGAAACTAATGTTGGCGCTGGTTTACCTGTAATTGATACTTTAAGCAACCTAATTGCTTCTGGCGATAAAATCAACTCAATTCAAGCTGTTTTATCTGGAAGTTTAAACTTTGTGTTTAATAATTTTACTGATAAAACTAAGTTTTATGATGTTGTAAAACAAGCTGGTGCAGAAGGTTATACTGAACCTGACCCAAGAATTGATTTAAGTGGTGTTGATGTGGCTCGGAAAATATTAATTCTAGCCAGAGAAAGTGGTGTTGAAATGAATTTAGAAGATATTGAAAATGCATCTTTCTTGTCAGATTCAGGATTAAAAAGTGATAGTGTAGATGATTTTTATCAAACATTAATTGAAGATGAAGCACATTATCAAAGTTTATATGCTTCCGCGAAAGCCAACAATTGTCAGTTAAAATATGTAGCAAAATTTGATAATGGGAAAGCTAGTGTTGGATTGCAAGAAATCCCAGAAGGGCATCCGTTTTATAATTTAGAAGGTAGCGATAATATTGTAATGTTTTATACAGAACGTTACCCAAAACAACCCATGATTATTAAAGGCGCTGGAGCTGGTGCAGATGTTACAGCATCAGGACTATTTGCTGATATTATTAGACTTGCAAATGATTAGGAAAAGTGTGTTTTAATAGTCATTTGAACGCAAGTTAGAAATCACATAATTTAATTTTTTATGATGAGATTTCCGCCTTAGCGGGAAAAACAAAGAGATAATTAGAGATGAACGAAATAAAAATATTTTCTCCAGCAACTGTAGCCAATGTAGCATGCGGTTTTGATGTACTAGGTTTTTGCTTAGATAGTGTTGGCGATGAAATGGTTGTTAGAAAAACCAACAAAAAAGGCATTCATATTACCAAAATTGAAGGTTTTAATTTGCCTTATGAAACAGAATTAAACGTTGCTGGTGTTTCTGCATTAGCTATGTATAAAACGCTTGATGTTGATTTTGGTTTTGAAATTGAAATCTACAAAAACATTAAACCTGGTAGTGGCATTGGAAGTAGTGCTGCCAGTGCTGTTGGCAGTGTGTATGGAATGAATGAATTATTAGGTAAACCTTTTAATAAAACCCAACTCACAGAATTTGCAATAAAAGGTGAAGCTTTGGCAAGCAAATGTGAGCATGCCGATAACCTCGCTCCTGCGCTTTTTGGAGGATTCACCCTAGTGAAGAGTGTGTCGCCTTTACAGATTTTAGAAATTCCATCTCCGGATGATTTATATGCAACTATTATTCATCCGCAGATTGAAATTAAAACTTCAGAATCTAGAGCAGTGCTTCCAAAAGAAGTTGCATTAAGTGATGCTATAGAGCAATGGGCAAATTTGGGAAGTTTAGTGCATGCGCTGCATACGAGTGATTACAACTTAATCAGTAATTCGCTAAAAGATGTTATTGTAGAGCCACATCGAAGCCAATTAATTCCACAATTTAATGAGGTTAAAAAAGCTGTTATAGAAGCTGGTGCATTAGGTGCTGGAATTTCGGGTTCTGGGCCTTCAATATTTTCATTAAGCAAAGGACTGGAAACAGCAAAAAAAGTAAAAGACGCTATGCAAAGTGTGTATTTAAAAACAGTAATTGAGTTTGATATACATGTGTCAAAAATTAATATTGATGGTGTTAAGATAATTTAATTCGGAAGACCGATGACTGAAGACGGAAGATTTACCCAGTTACAAAGATTTAAATTTGAGAAACTTATTATTTGGCAAAAAGCTATGGATTTTGGTGAAATTATTGATAAGCTAACAATAAACTTTCCTGCCAAAGAAAAGTTTAACTTATCCTCTCAAATATGTCGAGCATCAGATTCAATTGCCTTAAACATTTCTGAGGGTTCAATTGGACAATCTAACCCAGAACAAAAAAAATTTATTGGATATTCAATACGTTCTTTAGCTGAAGTTGTCACCTGTTTATTCAAAGCTAAAAGAAGAAATTATATTTCAGAAAACGAATTCACAAAACTATACGATGAAGCTTATCATCTCATGAATATGATGAGCGCCTTTAGAAAAAATATTAAATAAAACTCGCGTTTTTTAATTGAAAAACGAAAACAAACATCCGTCTTCCGTCAATGGTCTTCGGTCAATATTAAGAAAAATGAACTACTACTCATTAAATAAACAAGCCCCAAACACATCATTCAAAGATGCTGTTATAAAAGGATTAGCCCCAGATAAAGGTTTATACTTTCCAGAAAGCATTAGTCCTTTTCCACAATCCTTTTGGGATAATTTTGATAATTTATCGTATTCTGAAATAGCTTTTGAGGCCATCAAACAATTTGTATCTCCTGAAATTCCAGATGCTATTTTAAAAACAATTGTTGAAGAAACGCTGTCTTTTGATTTCCCTGTGGTGAAGCTAAACAACAACATTTCTACTTTAGAATTATTTCATGGCCCAACCATGGCGTTTAAAGATGTTGGTGCTCGTTTTATGGCACGTTGTTTAGGCTATTTCAATAAGGATAATACTAATGAAGTTACTGTTTTGGTGGCTACCTCTGGAGATACTGGTGGTGCAGTGGCTAACGGGTTTTTAGGTGTTAAAGGTGTAAATGTAGTTATACTCTACCCTAGCGGAAAAGTGAGCGACATTCAAGAAAAGCAATTAACAACCTTAGGACAAAACATTAAAGCCTTGGAAGTTAATGGCACATTTGATGATTGTCAAGCTATGGTTAAAACAGCTTTTTTGGATGAAAGTTTAACAAGTCAAATGCAACTCACATCTGCAAACTCTATTAATGTAGCACGATGGTTACCACAATTGTTCTACTTTATGTTTGCATATAAACAATTACATAAACAGTATAAAGACATAGTGTTTTCAGTACCTAGTGGAAACTTCGGGAATATTTGTGCAGGCATGATGGCGCAACAATTAGGTTTACCAATCAAACATTTTGTAGCTTCAAATAATGCCAATAATGTAGTAACGCGTTATTTAATTTCGCAGTTATACGAGCCAAAACTATCGGTTCAAACCATATCAAATGCTATGGATGTTGGTGCACCAAGTAACTTTATTCGTATTCAAGAAATCTACAAAAACAAATTTGATACTTTAAAAGAAAATCTATCGTCTTATAGTTTTACTGATAATGAAACTCGTGAAGCTATGCTAGAAATTTATAATAACTATAATTATGTTGCAGACCCACATGGTGCTGTTGGGTATTTAGGTTGTAAATCACATTTAAAAGAAAATCCAAACGCACATTGTGTGTTTTTAGAAACCGCACATCCAACTAAGTTTTTAGATGTTGTTGAAGAGGTTATTAAAGAAGAGCAAACTCTACCAAAGCAAATTCAGTCGGTTATGGGAAAAGAAAAAGAATCTGTTGTTATTTCTACTTATGAGGATTTAAAAGGATTTTTGTTGCGTTAAACCTGAGTTCGATTAATAATATTTCATATAATGAATTGATTTTAAGAAATAAAATCCAACTCTGATATCCTGCAAGGTCTTTTTTTAAACCTTGTAGGTATGATCACATCAATTAGAAATACCTACAAGGTGTTCAAAATCTTTCGGAAAACTATAATATTCATATTATCAGTATTTTAATAATCGAACTCAGGTGTTAAGTTTCTTATTTCGCACTTGATGTAGAATCCAATTTAAAGAAATAATAACAACTCAATTTTAACAAACCTTTTACTGCTTCCGCGAAAGCGTTAATATAAATTTTCTATACATTTGTTTTCGTTAAAAATAATGAGGTTTCCTCCTTCGAGGGAATGGTGAAAAATTATTTCAATGAAAAATACAGCCTTAACTGAAACTCACGAAACGCTTGGAGCCAAAATGGTGCCTTTTGCTGGATACAACATGCCTGTACAATATGAGGGCGTAAACATAGAACACGAAACGGTTAGAAACGCAGTTGGCGTGTTTGATGTGTCGCACATGGGCGAGTTTTTAATTGAAGGCGAACATGCGCTTGATTTAATACAAAAAGTATCAAGTAACGATGCTTCAAAATTAACTATTGGTAAAGCGCAATACAGTTGTTTACCAAATGATGATGGCGGTATTGTTGACGATTTAATCATTTATAAAATAAAAGAAGCCACTTATTTGTTAGTAGTTAATGCGAGTAATATTGAAAAAGATTGGAACTGGATTCAATCAAAAAATGATGTTGGAGCCAGCATACGTAACTTAAGTGAAGATTATTCGCTACTTGCTATTCAAGGTCCAAAAGCTATTGAAGCCATGCAAAGTATTACCAGTCATGATTTATCAGCTATAAAGTTTTACAATTTTGTGGTTGGCGATTTTGCAGGTATTGAGCATGTGATAATTTCGGCTACAGGTTATACTGGAAGTGGCGGCTTTGAAATTTATTGCAAAAACGCTGAGGTAAAACAAATATGGGATAAAGTTATAGAAGCTGGAGCAGATTTTGGTATTAAACCCATTGGTCTTGCTGCTCGTGACACCTTACGTTTAGAAATGGGGTATTGTCTTTACGGAAATGATATTGATGACACCACCTCACCTATTGAAGCTGGTTTAGGATGGATCACAAAATTCACAAAAGATTTTACAAATTCTGAAGCCTTAAAAGCTGAAAAAGAACGTGGAGCAGAACGTAAACTTATTGCTTTTGAGTTGGATGAACGTGGAATCCCGCGCCATGGTTATGATATTGTTGATGGTAATGGTAATAAAATTGGAATAGTAACTTCTGGAACGATGTCTCCATCATTAAGCAAGGGTATTGGTTTGGGCTATGTGCCAACTATTTTTGCAGATGTAAATAGTAAAATAAATATACAAATACGTAAAAAAGCTATTCCTGCAACTGTGATTAAATTACCTTTTTATAAAAGCTAAAATAGCTTGTTTTTATATTGAAGATGAAAGAGACGGAGAAGATAACAAGCAAACATAGAATCTTAATTATTGGTGCAAGTGGTTTTTTAGGAGGAGCAATCTATAAAGAACTCTGCGCTTATTTTAAAACCTACGGAACTTATAATATTTCAAATAAAGTTTTAGAAAAAAACAATCACTTTTTTCAATATAATATTGAAGAAGATGATGTTTATGAGATTTTAGATATTGTTAAGCCAACCATTATAATTTCTACCTTACGTGGCGATTTTTCAAAACAAGTATTACTGCATCAACATTTAACTGAATATGTATTCAGTCATAAAATAAAGATTATTTTTCTGTCTTCTGCTAATGTTTTTGATGCTTATATAAAATATCCAAGTTATGAGCAAGATAAAACATACAGTAATAGTATTTATGGGCATTTCAAAATAAAAATAGAAAATATGCTATTGCGTTTACCTAAAAAACAAGTGGCTATTTTAAGATTACCTATGGTTTTTGGAACACAATCTCCTCGATTACAAGAAATCATTCAATTTATCAAAGCGAAAGAGCCTATTGAAGTATTTCCTAATTTGATTATTAATGTTACAACAGACTCTAAAGTAACTCAGCAAATTCATTATATCATCAATAGAAATAAACATGGTATCTTCCATTTAGGAAGTAATGATTTAGTCCACCATGAAGATTTTGTAAAAGAAGTAATAGCCACTTTGGAATCTAAAAACACACCTATTTATAAGCGCGTTTATACTACAAATGATGATAGATATTTAGCGGTATTGCCTAAGTTTAATAAACTACCAAAGCATCTTCAAATTAATAGCGAAGATATTTTAGCCGATTTAAAAATATAATTGATTAAATTGTTATCAGATAAATATTTCAATAACCATGAGCAAACTTTCAGAAGAAGACATAGAGAAAAAATTACTCAGATTTCCAGACTGGGAATTTTATGATAATGCTATTCATGCAGAATTTGAGTTTGAAAACTTTAAAGACTGTTTTAGTGCCATGAGTAGGATAGCTTTTGAGTGTGAAGCTTTAAATCATCACCCAGATTGGAGTAATATTTACAATGTGCTAACAATTTCATTATCAACACATGATGCAGGTGGCGTAACAAACAAAGATTTTAAATTGGCCGAAGCCATAGAAAATATTGTTGAGCCTGAAGAATAGTTTGTTTTTGATGGCTAGATTTTTAAATTTGCTAGAGTTAAAAAATTAATATATCTAAAAGATTCCCTCCTTCGGGGGAATGACAAAATAATAATTTGATTATGGGAAGAGCTTTCGAATTTAGAAAAGCAAGAAAAATGAAACGTTGGTCTGCCATGAGTAAAGCCTTTACACGTATTGGTAAAGATATTGTAATGGCTGTAAAAGAAGGTGGTCCAGATCCAGATAGTAACTCGCGTTTAAGAGCTGTTATACAGAATGCAAAATCTGTAAACATGCCAAAAGACAATGTAGAGCGTGCTATAAAAAGAGCATCTGATAAAAGCCAAGGCGATTATAAAGAAGTGGTGTTTGAGGGCTACGCACCTCATGGTATTGCTATTTTAGTAGAAACTGCAACAGATAACAATACCAGAACAGTTGCCAATGTACGAAGCTATTTTAATAAATGTGATGGTAGTTTAGGCACATCAGGTTCAGTCGTTTTTATGTTTGATCATACATGCAATTTCAGAATCAATGCGGAAGGCTTAGACCCAGAAGAAATAGAGCTAGAATTTATTGATTTTGGTGCAGAGGAAGTGTTTGCAGATGAAGATGGTATATTAATATATGCCCCTTTTGAAAGTTTTGGAGCCATTCAAGCAGAATTAGAACGTAGAGAAATAGAAATTTTATCCTCTGGATTTGAGCGTATTCCCCAAGTCACAAAATCGCTATCTCCAGAACAAGCTGAAGATGTTGAAAAGCTCTTAGAAAAACTTGAAGAAGATGATGATGTGCAAAACGTTTATCACACTATGGAAGAAACAACTGCATAAGCAGCATTTTGTCAATATATAAAAAAGAGGACTTGAATCCTCTTTTTTTAACACCTATTTATTTCTAACATAAATTAATTTAAATCTTCCATTGGTTTGATCTCTTTGTTCTAATTCAAAATGATCTAAAGATTTAAACAGCGGTGTTAATTTTGCAAACCCAAAGTTTCTAGAATCGAAATTTGGTTGTTTTTTAAGTATTAAAGACCCTACATCTCCTAAAAAAGCCCACCCATCATCATCAGCAGCGTCAGCCACAGAGTTTTTAAGAAGCTTAATAACTTTGGGTGTTATATTGTATAAATTTTCTTTTTTCTTTTTACCAGTCTTTTCATCTTTATCCTCATCATTGGCAAGAATTTCTAAATAAATAAATTTATCGCATGCCACTATAAATGGATTTGGCGTTTTCTTCTCGCCCATACCATAAACAACCATAGCTGCTTCACGCAAGCGTGTTGCTAGTTTTGTGAAATCACTATCGGAAGATACCAAGCAAAAACCATTAACTTTTTCAGAATATAAAATATCCATGGCATCAATTATCATGGCAGAATCTGTTGCATTCTTACCAGTTGTATACCCATATTGTTGTATTGGTGTTATGGCATTTTCTAATAACACATTTTTCCATTTCGATAAATGTGGCTTTGTCCAATCGCCATAAATTCGTTTTATTGTTGGGGTTCCATACTTAGCAATTTCTTCCATCATTTCAGAAATATACTTCGATGGTATATTATCGCCGTCAATTAATACAGCTATTTTCGTGTCTTTTATCATAGGTGGAAAGTTACTGAAATATAATGATTTAATATAAAGTTGCCCCGTTATCTTTTAACATATCTATAAGATAATAAGCATTGCTTAATATTTAAATTTGCTCTTGACTAATTTGTTTTAATAAATAATTGGAATATATCATTCCGCATAGCATTGTTCATTATGAGATTAATAAAAGTTGAATTTTTTAGGAAAGTTTCCTTAGTGTTTCTGTTAGCACTCTTTATTCTTCCTACCTCAATGGAAGCCCAGAAAAAGAAAAAAAAGAAAAGCAAAGAGACGACTGAAACCATTGCAATTAAACCTGAGAAAAAATCGAAAGAAAAAACAATTAAAGAATTAACTAAATCTTCAAAGAAGATAAATGGCTTATTTAAAATATATCAAGACACTATTACTGGTTCAATACAAATGCTTATTTCTGAAGATCAAATAGGAAAAGAGTATATCCACTTTGGACAAATAGCAGATGGTGTTTTGGATGCAGGAAGAGTTAATCGTGGTGCTTATGGCCGTTCAAAAGTATTTAAAGTAAAAAAACATTTTAATAAAATTGAATTTGTTACTCAAAATACGTCATTTTATTTCGACCCAAATAATGCTATTTCTAAATCTAAAAATGCTAATATTAGTGAAGGCAATATGGCTAGTTTAAAAATAGAAGCACATAATAAAGAAAAAGGTTTGTATTTGATTAAAGCCGACGACTTATTTTTAAAAGAAACCTTCGGTCAATTAAAGCCCCCTACCCGACCAAGTACATCGCCTATGGCATTTAAATTAGGGAACCTTGATAAGAATAAAACCAAAATTAATACTATAAAAAACTATCCAAATAACACAGATGTTTTAGTAGAATATGTATACTCAAGTCCTTCTGTTTTAAATGGAGGATCTCAGGCAGTCTCAGATGGAAGAAATGTGAGTATAAAAGTTTATCATAGTTTAATTATGATGCCTGAGAACGATTATACACCTCGTTTTGAAGATCCTCGTGTTGGTTTTTTTGCTACCAAAGTAAACGATCAAACAGCTACAAATTCAACACCCTATAGAGATTTAATTCATCGTTGGAATTTAAAAAAGAAAGACCCAGATGCACTAATTTCAGAACCTGTTGAACCAATTGTTTGGTGGATGGAAAATTCAACTCCAATAGAATGGCGAGAAACAATAAAACAGGGCGTTTTAGAATGGAATAAGGCTTTTGAAAAAGCTGGATTTAAGAATGTTTTAGTTGTTAAGCAACAACCAGATGATGCCAAATGGGATGCAGGAGATATTAGGTATAATGTATTGCGATGGACTTCATCACCACAACCTCCTTTTGGAGGTTATGGCCCTAGTTTTGTTAATCCAAGAACGGGACAGATATTAGGGGCAGATATTATGTTAGAATTTGTGCATTTTACTAACAGAGTTTTTTATGATAAACTTTTTGAATTGGCAGCTATTGATACACCTTTTAATGAGCTAGCTATTGATGAAGATTTTTATAACACCTGCTCTTTCGGAAACTATATGCAGCAAGATATTCTGTTTGCAAACACTGTAGCCTCTACAACTGGCGCGTCAGACTTAGAAATGGAACGTATTAAAAAAGAGTCTATGCTAGCTTTAATTATGCATGAAGTAGGACATACTTTAGGTTTGAATCATAATATGAAAGCAAGTCAGTTATTTTCTCCTGAGCAATTGCAAGATGCCGACTTTATAGAAGGAAAGTGTTTAACAGCTTCGGTTATGGATTATGCCACTTTAAACATTACAAGAGATAGAAGTAAACAAGGACAATATGATGATGTAACAGTTGGGCCTTATGATGATTGGGCTATTCAGTTTGGTTATACCCCTTTTAAATCTTTAAAAGAAAAAGAATATTTATTAAGCCAATCTACTAAACCAGAACTTATTTTTGGTAACGATGCAGATGATATGCGTTCTCCTGGAAAAGCTATTGACCCAAGAGTTATGACGAATGACCAGTCAAATGATGCGATTGCATATTCGATAGATCGCATTATGTTAGCGAGCGACATGTTAAAAACTGCAAAGGCTAAGTTTATAAAAGAAGGAAAGTCCTATCAAGAATTGAGGCGTGTATATTATGTTTTAAGTGGGCAAGCTGCTGGAGCAGCGAATATTATTTCTAGATACATAGGGGGTGTTTATTTAGATCGTGCCATGGCTGGACAAAAAGGCGAAACACAACCTTATACACCTGTTAGTTTAGAAGATCAAAAAAGAGCTATGAATGCCTTAAAAAAGTATGTTTTTGCTCCAGATGCCTTTAAAGCACCTAACGATTTGTATAATTATTTAGCTATGCAACGACGTGGATTTGATTTTTTTAGAGGCCCAGAAGATCCAAAAATTCATAATCAAATATTGACCTACCAAAAGAATGTATTAAATCATATTCTACACCCTAATACGCTACAGCGTATTACAGATACAAAATTATATGGCAACGAATATAGTTTATCATCTTTTATGACTGATTTAAATAACGCTATTTTTAAAGCGGATATTTATGGTAATGTAAACACCTTTAGGCAGAACTTACAATTAGAATATACCAACATGCTAATTAGCATGTTAACAGGTAAACAAAACAGTAAGTTTACTTACAATTCTAAATCGATGGCTTTATATAATTTGAAGATTATTAGAAATATGGCTGCACCATCGGGAGATTTATTATCTAGAGCTCACAAACAACACTTAAGAACACTTATAGATAATGCTTTAAAAGAAATAAAATAAGATTAAGCACAAGCTTAAAATAAAGAGGCTGTCTAAAAAGTCTTTATAATTTGATTTGCCAGATTGAGCCTGTCGAAACCGATATTGATTATCAGTAAGTTAAAAATATTTCGACAAGCTCAATATGACATCGAACTTACTTTTTAGACAACCTCTTACATTTTTATAGATAGGCGAATGTTTCTTTTTAGGAACAAATAATTGTTTACTTTATGTTTCATTCGTTATACATTAAATTATACAATTTCTATGCCAGAATCATTATGAAATAATATTATGTTTAATAAGGCACTTTGCCTTTTACATCCTTAAAGAAGCTTCTCATGTATTTAAAATCGGCTTCTATATTGCTTGTTGGATAAAAAGGCTGTGATATTTTATTTTGTTTATTTTCAAAATCCATAGTAAACATGATAATTGGTACATTAGCTTCTTTAGCAATGTAGTAAAAACCTGTTCGCCATTTACTTACTTTTTTTCTAGTTCCTTCTGGCGATAATGTCATTCTGAATTCGTCTTTATTTTTAAATAATTCGGCAATTGCTTTTACTTTATTTTCCTTTTTATGCCTATCGATAGGAGTTCCTCCAAGCACTCTAAATAGTGAACCTATAGGAAAAACAAATAATTCTTTTTTTCCAATAAAATTAGTTTTAATCCCTAATACAGATCGAAGTAATACACCAATATAGAAATCGTGCCAGCTAGTATGAGGTGCTGCAATTATAATGGCTTTTTTTACGGAATCTTTAGAAAAATTGATATTGCCTTCAACCTGCCAACCTAAAATTTTAAAATATATAAGTTTGGCTAGCCATTGCATATTACATTTTTAAATAAAGTTGTCTTAATTTTTTAGGCGTGATTGTTTTTTTCCAATTTTTACCAAGTGCATTTTCCCAAAGCGGTTCTAAGCTTAAAGATATTTTTATCATGGTATCTATATCTTTATCACTTAAATTGGCACAAATACCAGTAGGTAATTTAATATTGTGCTTTAGTTTCATTGCCTTAAAAAGTTTTACATCTTCTGGATAAAACTCCTCTAAATGATTAAAAACAATGCAATTACCAATACCATGTTTTGTTCCTAAAACAAAAGATAAACCATAACTCATGGCGTGAGCTACACCAACTTGCGAATAAACAATACTCATACCACCATGCCATGAAGCCATCATAAGTTGATCTTGAGCTGCTTCTAAAGATAAACTATCTTCTAGAAATATCTCTTTACATTGCGTATAAGCCATATCTCCATAACTCTTGCTAAAAGCGTTTAAGTATGTTCCATTTAACGATTCTACACAATGAATAAAGCAATCCATACCTGTATAGAACCATTGGTCTTTAGGCACATCTTTAGTCAATTCTGGATCTAAAATAACTTGGTCGAATGGTGTGAAATCTGAATTAATACCTAGTTTCTTTGTTGGACCAGTAAGTACGGTAGTTCTAGAAACTTCTGCTCCAGTCCCAGATATGGTTGGAATGCCAACATGATATAACCCTGGATTTTTTACTAAATCCCAACCTTGATAATCTTTTGTTTCTCCTTTATTTGTTAGCATAATAGCAACAGCTTTTGCTAAATCTAGCATGCTCCCGCCTCCTATTCCTATAATTCCAGATGGGCGTTCTTTACAATTTAAAATAATATCTTCAACAAGTTTATCTACCTGCGATGTTTTTGGTTCTTCTTTTGAAGATTCATAAATAATCCTATCATCATAAGATAAAGGAATTCTTGAGGTTATCCATGAATTGCTTTTAAAGACATCGTCTACAATGTAAATAAACGGGGCCTTCATGCTTAATCGCTTTGGAGCTATAACCTCGCTTAATTGATTGAAACTACCTCTGCCAAATATTACATTTGACACCATTGGAAAGTTTTTATAACTCATTTATTAATTTTCTTTTGCAAAATGTAAAAATAGCATTATTTAATTTCTACTGGTTTAAATATTCTTGAAATTTTTCTGAAAATATTCCTACATGATATCCATCTACTAAAGCATGATTTACACTTACAGAAACGTTCATTATTAATTTATCTTTAACATATGAAGCTTTGCCAAAAGCTAATTTTGGCACAGAATCTAAGGAATTTGAAACAGGTTCTTTATGTCCTGTAAAATTAAGCCATGGCATAGCAGAACAGTGTATACAATCTAAACCATTCTTGGGTGGATAAAGATCATTAGAATTTTGAATTCTAAGTTTTTCTTTCTCAAAATTATTAGTAAATATATTCAATTTTTCATGGTATTCAATAAATGAAAATCCAAAAGTATTATCGCTTCTCATAATAGTTGGCGATGCATGAATAATTTTAGGCACTATAACTTTTCCTTCTGCAATTCTATATTTAAAATTTTCAACCGCATTTATTGCTTTCATACAATCGTGTAAGTATTTAATAAAGAAACTTACATTATTTTGTTTCGAGTATTTATAAGCTTTAGTCACATCGAACGGAATAACAACCGCAAAATACGGGTCTGTTAACGACATGAAATGCTCATAATGTTTCTTTCTATTCCATGTATTTATATCTATCTCTGTCAAATTAACTCAAAAGATTTAAAATTTCATTTAAAGAATTAATGGTTTTATAAGCTTTTCCATTTGTATCTTTCTCGCTTACTTCTTCATGTGCCCATGTTGTATGAAATGGAACATGAATAGCATTAGCACCAATATTTACTAATGGTAAAACATCCGATTTTAATGAATTACCTATCATTAAAAATTCATCGGATTTTATATCTAAATGATTTAGTAATTTAGAATAATTCGTTTCTTGCTTATCGCTTAAAACCTCAATATGATGGAAATAATCGGTTAAACCAGATTTTTCTAGTTTGCGTTCTTGATCTAACAAGTCTCCTTTAGTGGCTAATATAAGCCTGTATTTTTTTGATAATGTTTTAAGTACATTTTCAACACCATCTAATAGTTCTACAGGTTTGTTTAACATCTCTTTACCAATATTTAAAATGGCATTGATAGTTTGCGATGATATATTATTATTAGACAATTCTAGGGCACTCTCAACCATAGACAGAACAAACGCTTTAACACCATATCCATATAATGGAAGGTTGTCAATTTCTTTTTTAAATAACTCTTGGTCTATTTTATTTGGTGTTTCGTACTTCGATAATAATTTGGCAAATTCCTTTTCGGCTTCGCGAAAATATGTTTCGTTAACCCAAAGGGTGTCATCGGCATCAAAGCCTATAACCTTTATGTTTTTATAATTTACTTCCATAACTTTCTTGCACGATCCAAATCTGCTGGCGTATCAATTTCTACACCTTCAACATCTGTTTCAACCATTTTAATACGTTTGCCATATTCTAAATAGCGTAACTGCTCAAGCTTTTCTGAGGCTTCTAAGGTTAACATTGGTAAATTGTAAAAATCTAGAATGGCTTGTTTTCTAAAGGCATAAACTCCTTTATGTTTATAGTATTTTACTGGAACACTTTTATCTCTTGCATAGGGTATTGGGCTTCTAGAAAAATATAATGCGAAATTTAATTTATCTACAATAACTTTAACCGTATTTGGGTTTTTAATTTCTTCTTCATTAGTAATATGTACCATTAGAGATGCTAAGTCTATCTGCTTATTTGTGTCATTTTTAAAAGCATCTATTAGCATACTTAATGAATTTTTATCTGTAAAAGGTTCATCTCCTTGTACATTAATAATAACATCAATATCCATGTTTTCTACTGCTTCTGCTATTCTATCACTTCCGCATTTATGTTCTTTGATACTCATTATGGCTTTTCCACCATTATTAACAACTTCATCAAAAATAATTTTACTATCTGTAACCACAAAAACATCATCAAACAATTTGGTAGCAACAGTTGCCTCGTAAGTTTGCATAATAACTGTTTTGCCTCCAAGGTCTTGCATAAGTTTTCCTGGGAAACGAGATGCACCATAACGTGCTGGAATCATAGATATTATTTTCATGTATTGGTTTAAATTGTTTTTGAAAACTATATAATAAAGGATAATTATTTAATTTCAAAAATAGTATAATTATTATTGCTTTTGTTCTTTAGGGGATTTAAACTTTTTGAAGATTTTAAAAATTATAAATAAAATAATGATTACAAAAATAAGGGCTAAAACTGGTAAAAATATTGACATAATAGACATGATAGCAGCTGTACCAGTTTCGATTGTAGAAACTACAGGATTAGCTAAACCTCCTGTTGTTACTGTTGATGCTAAGCGCGTAGTACTTGAAGAACCAGCAATTGCAGCCGCTGTACCTCCACCTGCAATAATGGCTAAAGACCAAGTAATAACTGGGCTTAAATCGGCTACTGTTGAAAGCATTACGGCTGTTCCTGCCAATGCTGCCAGAGGAACCGCAATACTATCTAATAAATTATCTATATATGGAATAAAATAGGCGCCTATCTCTACCAACGTTGCTACACCTAATGTTACCAACGCGGTTGTGCTACCAACCCATTGCCAAGATTCGTTAAGTTGCCAAACATCAAAATACGATGCTAAACTTAACACAAATAAAGGTAAAAATACTCGAAAGCCAACCGATGCTGCTAAGCCAACACCAAGGCAAATACTAATTATGGTTTCTACTGTCATGTTTAATAATTATCAAAAACTATTCCTCAAAAAAAATGTCTTTAAAGCCTATAAGATATAACTTTTCCTTTGCTCTTGTAACTGCGGTATACAACCATCTTAAATAATCTTTATCTATACCATTTGGTAAATAGGGCTGCTCTACAAAAACCGTATTCCATTGGCCACCTTGCGATTTATGGCATGTTATGGCATAAGAAAATTTTACTTGTAATGCATTAAAGTGTTTGCTTGCTTTAACTTTTAAAAATTTTTTATAGTTGCTTGTTTCATTTTCAAAATCTTTCATAACTTCTTGATATAGTCTATTAGACTCTTCATAGGGTAAAGATGGTGTTTCAGCATCAATAGTATCTAACAACAATACCGTTTCAAATGGGCGCATTCTTGGGTAATCTACCATGCGTACTTTTACTTCCGCGAAGCGAAAACCATAAAGTTCTTCTATTTTAAAAATTTCGAGAACCTCGATTATATCTCCATTAGCTATAAAACCAGCCTCAGTTGTTGGCTTAATCCAGAAATAATTGTTTTTAACAACCATTAAGTAATCTCCGGTGGTTAATTCGTTTTCATTAAATAAAATACGACTTCGTATTTGCTGGTTATACATGTTAGCTCGCTTATTGCTTCTAACAATTATGGCTGTTTCTTCGTTACCTAAATTACTATAAGCATCGTTAATAGCATCCATAATTTCGTAGCCATCAATAAGTCTAATAATATCTTTATATCCATTCAAATTAAATTTAAAAGTCTCATAAAATGCATGTGCTATTGCCTCGCGCAATAATGTCGCATTTTCCAGAATGCCTGAATTTTGTTCTTGTCTTACAACTTCATCAAGCTCCATTTTGGTAACTTCTTTATTGTAATTTAATGCCAGCAAATTTTCATCTAAAGCAGGGCTTAAATCTAATTTTACAGGTGGTAGTTGTGCTGTATCTCCTATTAATAGAAGTTTACATTGGTGACCAGAATACACGTACTGCATCAAATCGTCTAATAACGATCCGTTTTCAAATAACTTAGATTCTCCTGGAGTATCAGGCACCATGGAAGCTTCGTCTACAATAAAAAGGGTGTTTTTATGCTTGTTTGGTTGTAAAATAAATTTGACACCTCCACCCTTTTCTTTTTTTGGAAAATATATTTTTTTATGAATGGTAAAGGCCTCCTTTCCTGAATAATTAGATATCACTTTTGCGGCTCTTCCTGTTGGAGCCATTAAAACAGCGCTCTTTTTCGCTTTCCATAAGTTTGTAACAATAGAACCAACTATTGTTGTTTTTCCAGTTCCTGCATAGCCTTTAAGTACATATAGATTGTTGGGTTCTTTGCTAAAAATAAATACCGCAAGCTGCTGTAATACAATATCTTGCTTTAGTGTAGGTTCAAAAGGGAACTGCTGTTTTATAATGGAATAAAATTCGGATGATGTCATTTACAATTTGAAACAAATTAGAAATAATTCAAAGATAGAAATGATTTTTACCTGCAATGCTTTTACGATTAAAAAAAAATTGTAGATTTGCTAAAACCGTTAATTTAATTTTAAAACATCAAATATGATTTTTTACGTTATCCTTGCAATCGCAGTAACCATTGGCTTAGTTTGGTTAGTTGATAAATTTATACCTTCTAAGTTTAGACCAATTGTAATGGTTGTACTATGGGTTATTATTGGGTTTTTAGCCTATAATACTTTTATGTCTGTATATATGCCTATTCAATTTAATACCGAAAAGAATAAACGTTATGCTAAGGTAATTGAAAGTTTAGAAGACATAAGAGATGCACAATTAGCGCATAGACAAGTAACAGGTAAGTTTGCTGGAAATTTTGATGGCCTTGTAAAGTTTATTGATACAGCAAAATTTACTATTACACAGCGTCGTGATTCGACGGTTATAGATGAAGAAGCGAATAGAAGATTTGGGTTAAATTCTATGACTAAAGAAATTGTGGTTATTGATACATTAGATTTTGTATCGATAAAAGATTCGTTATTTGGTGCAGATCCAAGGTATAAGACAATGATGAATGTTCCAGTTGGTGAAGAAGGCGCTAAATTTGATCTTAAAGCAGGTTTCTTAGAGCAAAATGATATAAAAATACCTGTATTTGAAGCTTCAGTAAAGAAAGCAGTTATTTTGTTTGATCAAGATAAAGATCTAATTAATGCTGAAAATCAAGTAGTATCTGTTGAAGGTGTAAATGGTGATGCCCTTAAAGTAGGTTCAATGGATGAAGTAAATACTAATGGAAACTGGCCAAAAGTATATGGCACAAACGACTAATACAGTAAAAAAAATAATCAATCTAGAACTGTCCATTCAAATTAGTTTGAGTGGACTTTCTTTTTGTATTCTACAGAAAAAAGAAAATAAGGTTTCTTTCCTAAAACATGTTGATTTTGATAAAAAATTAAACCCTTTTGAAGTTTTAGACAATCTTAAAAATTGTTTTGATTCCGAGGAAGAACTTCAACAAGAGTTTTCCGCGGTAAACGTTATTCATACAAATGAGATTTCCACACTAGTTCCGAAACCTCTATTTAAAGAAGATTGTTTAGCAGATTATTTGAAGTTTAATTCTAAAATTTTAAAATCAGATTTTATTTCATTCGACGATATTAAAATAAATGATTCTGTTAATATCTATGTCCCTTATGTAAATATAAATAACTATATCTACGAAAAATTCGGCGCATTTATTTATAAGCACTTTTCAACTATTTTAATAGACAACATTTTATTAGCTGAAAAAAAAGCGGAAACACTTAAAATATATGTTCATGTAGACAAAGGGCATTTTGAAATATTAGTTTTAAATAAAGGAAAACTTACCTTATACAATACGTTTGAATATAGTACTAAAGAAGATTTTATTTATTACATTCTCTTTACTTGTGAACAATTACAATTAAATCCAGAAACTATAGATCTTATTCTTCTAGGTAATATTACAAAAGATGATGAGTTCTATAACATCGCTTATAAATACGTTAGGCATGTTACTATTAGTGATAGACCAGACAATATTACACTAGAAGGTAGTTTTACTTCTAATAAATCAGATTATATCTTACTAAATAGCTTTTAATGCGTATCATTTCTGGATTATATAAAAGCAGAAAAATAACTGCTCCTAAAAATTTACCCGTTCGCCCTACAACCGATATGGCAAAGGAATCCTTGTTTAATATTTTAAATAATCATTATTATTTTGATGATATTACTGTTTTAGACCTTTTTGCAGGAACGGGTAATATAAGTTACGAGTTTGCTTCACGCGGGACTAAAGATATATTATGTGTAGATCAAGATTTTGGATGCATTAAATTCATCAACCAAACTGCTGAAACTTTTAAGATGCCGATAAAAACCATTAAAAGCGATGTGTTTAAATATTTAGAAAAAGCCACTATAAAAAGTGATGTTATTTTCGCCGACCCACCTTATAATTTATTAGATGAGCAATTTTATAAAATTCCAGAATTAGTTTTTAAGAATGAATTGCTATTGGATGAAGGTATTTTAATAGTAGAACATTCAAAGCAAACAGACTTATCTAATTTAGAACATTTCAAATACTCAAAAAGCTATGGCGGTAATGTTTTTAGCTTTTTCGAATAGTCTTCTTAATACAAATTTATTTTATATTTCCTTTTTTTTCAGTACTTTAGAAGTCTCCTTAAAAGATAGCATCCAAAATCTATCATACCTATAATCAATGTTTGCATTAGTTTTGTGCAAATCCCTCTTATCTATTGGAAGCTATTTATTAACCAAAACCATATTAACCAATGAAAAAACTTTTATTACTAGGTTTGGCAATAATTCTATTTATTGCTTGCCAAAATCAACCGCAGCGCTATTTTTCTGAATCTGCAGAAATAGCATCCTTTAAAACAAGCTTAGAACAATATAAAAATGGTGAGTGGGACACTTGGAGTGCCCACTTTGCAGACACTACAAAATTTCATGTGAATTCTAATAAGGGTATCTCATTAGAAGAATTTAAAAATGGGCAACACGGTATAACCTCAAATTTTTCCAGTTATGGCTTTTTAGAAAAAGGGTCTTTTGCAGAAATGGTTATCGATAAAGATGATGAAACTTGGGTAAACTATTGGGCCACATGGCAAGGGACACTTAAAGCCAATGATAAAAAAATTAATATACCTGTACATATTACCTGCAGATATATTGATGGTAAAGTAGTAGATTTTTATAATTACTGGGATTCGGCACCTTTAACAACTGCATTAGCCGAAATAGAAGCAGCAAAAGAGGCAGCCGCTGCAGTAGAAGAAGAAGAGAAAGAAGAATAATTTATTGACTAACTAAAAATAATTTTAAAAATGAAAAAACTTTTTTTACTAGGACTTACTTTAGTCTTATTTATGGCTTGTCAAGAACAAAAGCCACAACGCTATTTTGCAGATTCAGCAGAAATAGAAACCTTGAAATCTGGTATAAAAGCTTATGAAGCTGGTGATTGGAATACTTGGAAAAGCCATTTTGCTGATACAGCAAAAGTATTTGTTAATTCTATTAAACCTATAAGTATAGAAGAAAGAGCAAATGGATTACAAGAAATGGCTAGTGCCATGTCTTCTTATGGATTTAACCATGACAAAGAATTTATTGAAATGGTGCTAGACAAAGAAGATGAAACTTGGGTTTATTATTGGGCAGCTCATAAAGCTACAATTGCAGCAAACGGTAAGGAATTAATAATACCAGTTCATTTAGCCGTTCAATTTGTTGAAGGTAAAATAGTTGAAGAACATGTTTACTTTGATGGCACAACTATGAATGCAGAATTTGCTGCTTTGGCTCAAGCTGAAGCTGCTGCTGCCGAAGAATCAGCCGAAGAATAATTTACTAACTAACCCAAAATAATAATTATGAAAACAATTAAGAACACAATTTTACTACTAGTTACATTATGTTTTGCATTCAATAATAATTATGCACAAAAAATGTATAATGTGCATCAAGACAATGTTAAACCTTCCATGATGATGGAATATGAAAAGATTGCAAAAAAGTTCCATGATGCATGTGAAAAGCATAATCCAGATACAAGTTGGTTAGCAGTTTCTACTGATGATTTTACTTATATGTATGTAACACCAATTGAAAATTTTGCAGATTTAGATAAACGCCCAATGGCAGAAATGGCAAAAGCTATGGGTGACGACTTTGGTAAAATGTTTGAAGAGTTCGATAAATGCTACGACTCGCATGGGAATTATATAATTACATTAGACGAGAAGCTTAGCTATATGCCAGATGGTATTTCGCAAGCTCAAGAAGGACAAGACAATAGAAATTTCTATTATATACATTATGCTCCTAAAAATGGAAAAAATCTTTGGGAAGCAATGAAAGCCGTTAAAGATATGTTTGCTGAGAAAGGTTCTAAAAGTTATTATAGAGTTTACAGAACAGGTTTTGGTTCTATGGACAACTTCTATATGGTAGCTATTTCTAGTGAAAATAAAATACATGCGGCAGAAAAAGAAAAGGCAAACGAAGAACTATTAGGTCCAGAACGTTATGAAGTATTCCAAAAAGTTTTAGCAAATGCAACTAAAATGGAAGAAGTTACAGGATTAATTAGAAGAGATCTTTCCTATTCAGCTAAAAAAGAATAATAAAATTTAAGCTTTATTTTTAACTAAAACCCTTCTTAAATTTTAAGAAGGGTTTATTATTTCTAAGTAAATCTATAAGCCGAATTTTGTACTCCAAGGAGCCCTTATCATTTATCTGAATGCATTGTTACCAATACACTTTAGCTGTCTACCCTCTAACATCGAGCGTGCAGCCCTCAAGTGTTAGTTTACATGACATTGCACCACATAGAGTTTACCTGGTTTCACTACAGCATTACCTGTACATACTTTCTGTTGCACTTTTCCTAACCTCTCGGCTGGTGGCTGCTAACCACTATGTTGCACTATGGTGTTCGGACTTTCCTCCATCTCGATAAATCGAAACAGCGATAAGGCGATTTACTTCGGGTAAAAGTACATAAATTGTTAATAACTCATACTAAATTCTACGTTGCTAATTCTAATTTCTAAATTGAATTTTTAACTTTGTTATTTACTAATGTCATTTCGAGATTTAATTGAAATATATCGAGAAACATTTTTAAATAAAGTTTACTTATTTTCGATACAATTTTCTATCGAAAATCACTGAAACAGACGTAAATATCAATGGAACACTTTGTAGTATCGGCTAGAAAATATAGACCACAAACATTTAAAGATGTTGTGGGTCAGCAGGCCATTACAAATACTTTATTGAATGCTATTGAAAATAATCATTTAGCACAAGCATTATTATTTACAGGCCCTCGTGGTGTTGGTAAAACAACTTGCGCCCGTATTTTAGCTAAAATGATTAACAACGATGGGAATGAAACTGGAAATGAAGATTTTGCGTTTAATATTTTCGAATTAGATGCCGCATCTAATAATTCTGTAGATGATATAAGAAGTCTAACAGATCAGGTTCGTATTCCGCCACAAGTTGGAAAATACAAAGTTTATATTATTGATGAGGTGCATATGCTTTCGCAAGCTGCTTTTAATGCTTTTCTAAAAACCTTAGAAGAACCACCAAAGCATTGTATTTTCATTTTAGCAACTACAGAAAAGCATAAAATTATACCTACTATTTTATCGCGTTGTCAAATATTCGATTTTAAGCGCATTACAGTTAAGGACGCAAAAGGATATTTAAAATATATAGCCGAACAACAACAAGTTTCTGCTGAGGATGATGCACTTCATATAATAGCTCAAAAAGCAGACGGTGCGATGCGAGATGCCTTATCAATTTTTGATCGTGTTGTTAGTTTTTCTGGTAAAAACCTAACTAGAAAGGCCGTTACCGAAAATTTAAACGTCTTAGACTACGAAACTTATTTTAAGAGTACAGATCTTATATTAGAAAATAAAATACCAGAGCTTTTACTTCAGTTTAATAATACATTGTCTAATGGCTTTGATGGGCATCATTATATTGCTGGTTTAGCTTCTCACTTTAGAGATTTATTGGTTTGTAAAACACCTCAGACTATCGAATTGTTAGAAGTAGGTGATCAAACCAAGCAAAAATATTTAGAACAGTCGCAAAAAACATCACAAGAGTTTCTTCTTAAAGGCATTAATTTAGCTAATGACTGTGATCTCAAATATAAAACAAGCAAAAACCAACGCTTACTAGTTGAGTTATGTATCATGCAGCTTGCCTCTATCACTTTTGATGGAGAAAAAAAAAATAGCAAAAACTATATAATTCCACCTTCATATTTTATAAACAAAGGTATTACACCAATTCCAGTTGTAAAACCAGAAATTCAAGTACAAAAAAGTGAGAAGCCTACTTCTGCTCCAGAAGTAAAGGAAATAGAAGAAAACTTGCCTATTAGCGAGCCTGTTACAGTACTGGAACCCCCAAAGATAATTTTAAATCGAGAAAAAAAATCTCCATCAGCCTTATCGCTTAGTAGTATAAGAGCAAAGAAAGAACATCAAATAAAACAAATGGAAGTTGTTATTGATGAAGAAAATTTGCCATCAGATCCATTTACAGAAAATGAACTTATAGAAGTTTGGAATAAATATACCGATGAATTAAAAGATAGCGGAAAACACAATTTGGCTTCTATCTTATCTATTGATAAGCCAAAAGTGAAAGAAACCACAATATATTTAGAATTCCCAAATGAAACTAATAAAGTAGAACTAGAGCGCCAACAATACAATCTACTATCTTTTGTTAGAAAATCATTAAATAATTTTGATATCAATTTATCTATTAGTGTTAATGAAGTTTTAGAAAAGAAATATGCTTACACTGCCGAAGATAAGTACCATAAATTAAAAGAGAAAAACCCTAATATTGAATTACTAAAGAAAACATTTAACTTAGATGTTTAAAGCTTTATTACATAAATTACCACTAATATTTGTTCTATTTGGCATTGTGCTTTGTAGTTGTGATGGAAGAAAATCTAAAAACGATTTATTAAAAGAGTCTATAATCAAATTCAAGGATTCTATAGAACCCATAGAGATTGTAAAGTATTTTCCAAAAGAATATGAGGAAACTCAGACAGATACTATTCTAAGTAACGGGTATGCGGTTCACATAAAAGCATATGTTAGTATGAAGGATGCGGTTAGTAATGAGTATCAAATTGACAGTAAAACAACTATAAAAGATGTTTTTAGAAAAAGGTTATATGAAATAAATGTTGAAAGAGAAGGTGTACTTATTTTCAATAAATTAATTAACACCAATTTCTTTAGCAGTCACGGAAAAATAGAAAAACTGAATCTATCAAAAACCATAGTTAATAACATAGAGGTTAATCAAGAGCTTTCAATGCAAGATAATCTGTTTTTAACTGCCGAAATAGTTAATGTATCCTCTGAAAAGGCTAAATACTATAAACACACCTTCTTCAACATAATAATAGATTCTAAAGGAATTCATCAACTAAATAAGTTACACACATTCAAAAATTTAATTTAAAATGCTTGGACTTAAATTACCAACAGACCCAAGATGGGTTAACATCGTTGAAAAAAATATTGAAGAAATATTAACAGACCATGCATTTTGCGAACAAAAGGCAACAAGTACGGCTATTTCATTAATAGTTAGTTTTCCTGAGTATACTGAGCTTGTACAAGAAATGGTAGCCTTGGTAAAAGAAGAAATTAGCCATTTTAAAATGGTACACGACAAAATTATTGAGCGCGGGTGGACTTTAGGGCGAGATAGACGTGATGATTATGTAATTCAATTAGTGAAATTTTTTCCTAAAGGCGGTAGTAGAACAACACAATTGGTGCATCGTTTGTTGTATGCTGCTTTAATAGAAGCAAGGAGTTGCGAACGTTTTAGATTACTTTCAGAAGAATTAGAAGAAAAAGAACTCGCCGAATTTTATAGAAAATTAATGGTTAGCGAAGCAAATCATTATACTATGTTTTTAGGATTTGCTAGAAAGTACGGTAATAAAAAAGAAGTTGACACCAAATGGCAACAACTTCTTGAATATGAATCTAAAATTATATCAAACCTCGGTAAAACCGAAGCAATTCATGGTTAAAACTTAAAACCAAATCCGAATTGAATATTCGAATTCTTAGCCTCAATAACTTGGTCATCATCTAGAACATTAGATAGTCCTACAGTATATCTAGCATCAACAAATAATTGATGAGATATTTTAAATTCTAAACCGCCAACGCCAGAGTAAGCAAAATTTCTTATACCATCTTCATATTCATGTATTTTTACTCCTACTTGAGGACCAACTCCTAAATGGAATTTTTCGCTTAGTCTAAATTTTAAATATAAAGGAACTTGTAAATAATCTAATCTAATGGCTTCATCCTTTCCTCCTTCAGAAGAAAACTGAAGCTCTGGTGAGAATAAAACAGATTTTGATAAACCAAATTCTCCAAAGAATCCAATCATAAATCCGTTTCTATGTTTATTTACAAATGTTGCGTCTGGGTCAAAATCCATATTAGATATATTTAGACCTGCACGTACTCCGTATTTAGTGTCTTGGGAAAATCCATAAATGGTTGAAAAACCAACAAGTACAGCTAAGATTAATGTTTTTTTCATAATTAATAGGTTTGGGTTAATGTTTAATAGCAAACAATTATGCAGCGAATATAATTTTTTTTGCTAAAAGTAAAATATTTTAAAGGTGAATTGCAGAATTTTACTGTGTATTGCTTGAAACTGTATCGTAGTATATACTTTTTATAATACCATCTGCCAATCCAATTTTGGGAACGTAAATGTTTTTTGCACCACTCCATTTCATTGCAGAAAGGTAAATTCGCATAGCAGGAATAATAACATCTGCCCTATCTTGATTAAGTGCTAACTCGGTGATGCGTTCTTCATACGAGTAGGTTTGAAGCGTGTTATAGTAGGAAGTCATGTAGAAATATGATAATGGTTTTCCCATGGATTTTCCTGAAATCTTGAAAATTTTATTAATGTTTCCTCCAGAACCAATAACATCAATTTTATGGTATGCTTTGGCATTAAAACCAATCCAAGCTTGTAAATCCTGCCAATCTTCTTTTTTCACCATATCGTTAAGCAGTCTTACAGTTCCTATTTTAAACGACCTAGACGCTACTTGATTTCCTCTATGAATAACTGTAAACTCGGTACTTCCACCACCAACATCAACATATAAATAGGTTTTGTTAGGGTCAATATATTTGTTCAAATCTGTAGCAGCAATAATAGCTGCTTCTACCTCTCCACCTATAACATCAATGCTTAAACCAGTCTGCTCTAATACCAAATCGACAACGTCTTTGCCGTTAAGTGATTCTCTCATAGCAGATGTAGCACAAGCCTTATATTTAACTACTTTATGCGATTTCATTAATAATTTAAAAGCTAGCATGGTATCAAGAATTCGCTGCGTGTTTTCTTTTGAAATTTTATTCTTTATAAAAACATCTGCGCCCAATCGAATAGGTACTCGAACCAGAGAATTCTTTTTGAATTGAACAGGCTTTCCTTTTTGTTCTATGATATTTGAAATAAGCAAACGAACTGCATTTGATCCAATATCGATTGCTGCATATTTTTTTATTGATAACATACTAGCTTTGTAATTTTTTTTGATAATAATCATATAAAGCAAACTGAGATCTAACTTTCTCATTATCATCAACTTTATAAGCATTATCTTGTGAAGCACTTAAAATACGTGCTTTTACATTATCGCTCCAAGAAATATTGAAATGATCAATAATTTGTTGCTTAATGTCTTCATCGTATATAGGGCAACTAACCTCTACTCGATTATATATATTTCTTGTCATCCAATCTGCAGATGAAATGTAAACTTTGTTTTCTCCATTATTGCCAAAAATATACAATCTTGAATGTTCTAAAAATTTATCTACAACACTAATAACTTCAATATTTTCACTCATGCCTTCAACGCCAGGGATTAAACAACAAATACCCCTAACTATCATTTGAATTTTAACACCCGCTCTACTCGCTTCATATAATTTATCAATCATTTTATAGCTGGAAATGCTATTCATTTTAAGCCTAATAATACCATTGTTATAAAGTTTGGCATTTTCAATTTCTTTATCAATCAATTTATGAATCGAGCTTTCCGTATAGTGTGGCGAGGTAATAAGGTGTTTATATCTATAAATTTTATAGTTAGTTTCAAAGAAGTTAAAAATTTTATTGACATCCTTCAAAATACTTTGATCTGAAGTAAATAAAGTGTGATCGGTATATATTTTCGCGGTAGATTCGTTGAAGTTACCAGTACTAATGAAACCATAACGTTTTAGCTTTTTACCTTCTTCTCTTTCTACTACACACATTTTACTATGTACTTTTAATCCAGCAACACCAAAAATCAAGTTCACGCCTTCATCTTCCATTTGTTGTGCGTAGTCAATATTGGCTTGCTCATCAAATCGCGCTCGTAACTCGATAGAAACAGTTACGGTTTTACCATTTATGGCAGCATTAATTAATGAACTAGCTATATGAGATATTTGGGCTAAGCGGTAAATAGTAATTTTTATAGTTTTTACTTTCGGATCTAATGCTGCTTCACGTAAAAACTTAACTACGTAAGAAAAAGTTTGATAGGGCGCATAAAGCAAATAATCTTTTTCGGCAATTGCTTCAAAAATACTCGCTTCAAAACTTAATCCTTTTATTGGAAGCGGTTCTATTTTATCGTAAAGCAAATCGGTTCTTCCTAAGCTTGGAAAACTCATATAATCTCGCCTATTATGATAACGTCCACCAGGAATAATGCTATCAGTATCTTCAATACCCATTTTCGACATTAAATACTGTAGTGTTTCTTTATCTATTGTTTTGTCATAAACAAATCTTACAGGCTCTCCAATCTCCCTATGTTTTACACTATCTGAGATTTTATCAATAAAACTTTTACTTAAATCGCTTTCAAAATCAAGTTCTGCATCACGTGTTATTTTAATCATGTGAGCAGAAACACTTTTATAATCGAAGATGTTAAAAATATCAGCCAAACAATGCCTAAGAAGATCGTCTATCATTATTATATAGCTCTTATCTCCTTGTTTTGGTAGCTCGACAAATCTATTTATATTCTTTGGTATCTCTATAAGCGCGAATTGTTTAGTATCATCTGCCATAAACATTTTAACTGCTAAATACGCACCACTATCTTTTAAGTTTGGAAGTCTTACATCATCATTTAATATTATGGTAACCAATGCAGGACTTACCTTTTGAATAAAATATCGTTTAATAAAATCGTGCTGATTCGCATCAATTTGGTTTTCGTCAATAATATATATATCCTCTTTTTCAAGACAAGATTTAATATTATTTAAAGCTTTCAAGCTTTTACTTTGCTGTTTAATAACAATTTGAGTAATTATTTCTAATAACTCCTTTGCTTTAATACCACCAAGCTCACTTTTACCACCTTTACCTGCTTCAACAATACGTTTAACTGTAGCGTATCTTACTTTAAAAAATTCATCTAAATTATTAGAAAAAATACCTAAAAAGCGTAATCTTTCTATCAAAGGAACATTTAAATCTGAAGCTTCTTGAAGTACTCTTTCGTTAAATTGTAACCAACTTATCTCTCTATTTATGTATGTATTGTCCACATCGGGGCTTGGAGTCATGCTTATCTATTCTAATTATTCACAAATATATTGTATTTGAGAATAAATTTAGTCTAAATATATTTGATTATTGAAATTAAATTTCGTGAATAATAGTCGTAATATATATAGTGGAATTATTTTAATTTTACAATTCACTTTAAATCCCTAGGAAATAATGCATCAATTGTTTTACCAGGTTTTAAATCTTTCCAGTTTTCTATTTCAAACTCAATTATTACTACACCACAAGTGGGTACGTTCTCTATATATTTATCGCCATATGAGTTTACAAAGGCTGTTATAGCATGATTATGCCCGAAAACCATAAGTCTATCTACTTTAGAATTACAGTTTTTAATTGTGTTTATTAAATTATAACCAGAAAAATCATATAATTCATGGCTGTATTCAATAATTTTACTGTCTATTTTTAGAGTTTTTATAAATTGAGCCGCTGTTAATTTGGTTCGATTAGCATCACTAATCATAACTTTATTAGGATTTAACCCTTTGTTTATGAAGTAATTTGATACCATTTTAGAATCGGAAACACCGCGATTATTTAGTGGTCTTTCATGATCAATTACATCATGCTTCCATGATGATTTTGCATGTCTTATTAAAATTAAGGTTTTCATAAAAAGTCGGTAAAGAGTTAATTTTTATCGATAAAATGTTGTTTTTCTCGTTTAAAAGGATTTTATTTGCTTATTATAATGATAAAAGTATCAACTTTAAGTACTAAATTAAAAAGAATTATGGATTGAAAACACTTTAAAGACTATAGATTTAATAATATGTAGTCGTTAAATCATAAAAATAACCCGATTAAACGAGACAGAAACACCTCTTGTCGACTTTTTGAGTGATTTAACATATTTTTTTGAATTAATAATAACATATACGTTGTTTTGTTCTAGCTATTAACTGACTGAAAGATGACCCCAAATCTAATTTCACATACAAAGTTCTTGACGACCTTAATAGGCGTCTTTCCCTCATTACTTTTTAATAATAACGAAACATGCATGGTTAGCAATGAAGCTAGACCATGATTTATATATTTAAAAGTTGCTAAAGTCAATACAAATCTACAAGCTTATGAAAACTAATACTTATAAGAGTAATTTAAAATCACTTTTTGTTATGCTCTTCTTTTTGAGCGTAACTCTTGGTTATTCTCAGAACATTTTGTCACCTTACCCTGGTGGTCCTTGTATAGACCCTTCAGCTAATTGTACAGCGAGTTCCACTAAAATTAATGGAGCTTATATTGGTTTAGCCGATGGAACACCAATAACCGATGATAACGTTGGTAGCTTACCAGACAACACAGTCGCTTATGTATTTGTTGAGGTACAAAGAACAGGTAATAAATTCGACTTATACGTCGAGTTTAATTTAATTGACCTGTCAGACGGAGGTATGAATATCTTTGTTCAAGCTTTTGCTCCTGGGAGCGTTGTTACTGCCGATTATAGAGTTGATGTTCCTATTACTGATTACATTACAAATGGAGAGGTAAACACGGTATATGGCTTAGAAAACATAATAGTATCTTGGGACAACACAAATGATAGTGAACCAACTTGTTTGGTGCCAAATTATTCTGCATGTAATGGAAACATTCCAAACATAATCGCAGTTGGTCCTTTTAAAGCTTTTGCTGAATACGATCCTATTTTATGTAATGGCGATACTACCGAAGTAACTATTAGTGCTAGTGGTGGTGTTGAGCCATATACTGGAACTGGAACTTTTACTGTTGGCGCTGGTACTTATAATTATTTAGTATCGGACAGTGATGGGCATTCAGAAAATTTAGAAGTTATTATCTCTGAGCCTTCTTTATTGGTGAATACACCAAGCGCACCAACCTTAGCTTGTTCTGCTGATGATGTAAACGTAACTTTTACAGCAAGTGGTGGTACTCCTCCTTACTCATATATTATTGATGGAAATGATACTGGCGGAATTCCTAACTGGACTACTCCAATTTTGACTTTTAATGGGGCTTCCGAAGGTACTATTACGGTTACTTTTGAAGATGCTAATGGTTGTACTGCTCAAAATAGCGTTACGCTAACTGCGGGGGATACTACAGCTCCTACGGTTACAGGCACCATAGATAATACAATTCTTGAAGGCTGTTCTGCTTCTGATGCACCTTCCGCAGAAACAACTGTTTCTGGATTGGAAGGTCTAGCTGGTAATTTATCTATTACAGACAATGTAAGTTTAGATGCAAACCTTACTGTTTCAAGTAGTGATGCAGCTTCTGGGTCTTGTCCAATTACTATTGTTAGAACTTATACTGTATCTGATGAATGTCTTAATGAAAGCTTAGATTTTACCCACACTTTTATAATCAATCAATCAGACTTCACCTTGCCTTCCGATGGAGCGAGTACGGTTGATTGCCTTGTCAATGCACAGGTGCAACCAACGCCTCCTGCCGTGGACGATGCTTGTGGTAACCCTATCACTCCTACACTGGTAACCACTCCTAGTGATATCCCTTGTGCTGGTGATATGGTATG
>NZ_CANKXK010000014.1 GCF_947487605.1 uncultured Algibacter sp. | reverse complement strand
ATTTCAACACTTTAATATACTAAATATTCTGCTTTTTCTATGCTGAAAATTTGACTTTCTTACGTCGAACTCAGGTTTTTAAGATAGGTGTCTAAGAATTTAAGAATTCTACTATTGGCTTCAATTTGATTTTCTTTTTTAACAAAACCATGTCCTTCATCTTCAAAAAGAACGTATTCTACTGGGACACCATTTTTCTTAACTCCTGCAACAATTTCATCAGACTCTACCTGAAGTACTCGTGGGTCTTTAGCGCCTTGTAAAACAATTAGAGGTTTGGTTACTTTATCTGTATGAAATAAAGGAGATATTCTGTGTAATCGTATGGAATCTGCCGTGTGTGGATTTCCCATTTCTTTGTAAAGTGCTAGTCTAAATGATTCCCACCATGGTGGAATACTCTTTAATGTACGCATCCAGTTTGTAACACCAAAAAGGTTTACACCAACGGCAAATTCTTCAGGAGTATAGGTAAGAGCGGCCATAGTCATGTAGCCACCATACGAGCCTCCCATAATGCCAATTTTACTCCCGTCGATTTCTGGTTGTGCTGCTAGCCAATTTTTTCCTTCAACACAATCTTGTAAGTCTTTTTCACCGTGGTTTTGATCATCCATTTGAAAAAATGTTTTTCCGTAACCACTACTTCCTCTATTATTTACAGCTAGTACAGCATAACCATGATTAACTAAATATTGAGTTAGTGATCTAAAACTTTGACGACTTTGCCCTCCTGGACCTCCATGAACCATAACAATTGCTGGAACTTTATTGTCTTTTGAAGCTTGATGCGGTAAATAATAAATAGAAGGAATCTCAACATCGTCAAAAGATTTATATCTAATAACTTCTGCTTCAACTAAATGATCTGGAGTAATCTCTTTATTAAGGACATTACTTAATTTTTTATGTTCTTTTGTTTGAAGATTGTAAGTATACAGGTTAGATGGTGTTTTAGAGCTACCAACATACATACGCATCATTGTTTCATCTCTTGAAAATCCAACGTTGGTAATATCTCCATTGTTAAAATCTGGTAAATCCAAATTTTCTCCTGATTCTGTGTCTTTTACTTCAATAACATTTTTAGCATCTTCGTTTATATATGTAACCATATATTTACTATTATGGGTTAAATAACTTCCCATAACATCCCAGTTTTTTTCTAGCACTTTTTCTTTTAAACCAGTTGAAATATCATATTTCATTAAATGTGAAAACTCAGAACCTTCATCTGTAGTATAATACAATGTTTTACCATCAAGTGAAAAGTCTTGGGCAGAATTACTGCTTAAA
This sequence comes from uncultured Algibacter sp., assembly GCF_947487605.1. Lineage (GTDB taxonomy): Bacteria > Bacteroidota > Bacteroidia > Flavobacteriales > Flavobacteriaceae > Algibacter_D. The sequence goes on along the minus strand of NZ_CANKXK010000014.1, from coordinate 46,638 downwards.
GATTCATTTATTTTAGTATATGATTTATCAGTTCTGTTATAAATGTATAAATCTACTTCGGTACGTGTAATGATTTTACTTAATGCGAGTAAGCTTTTATCGTTTGAGATTGCATTAAGATTATATCCTTCATCATTTTGATAAATTAATTCAGAGGACATATTGTCTATAGTCATTTCATAGATATCCATATAACGTTTATCTCTTTTATTGGAGCCATAGCCAAAACTTTTTCCATCATGAGACCATCCATAAAAAGTAGCCCTTGCACCTTCATCTGGTGTTAAATCTTTAATAGTACCATCTAAATCGCGTAGATATAAATGAAAAATTTCGTTGCCATTACCATCTGCACGATAAAGCATGCGCTCGTCATTAGGGAAATAGGAAACGGCAAAAATAGATGAAGAATCTGATGCAGTAATAGGAGTAAAGTCACCTCCAGAAGTAGGCACGGTATACATATTATAAATGCCGGATTTGTTGCTTGATATTAGCAATTTAGATTTATCAGGCGAAAAACTACCACCCCCAATAGCTTCATTGTCCATAAATTGTTCAATGGTATACTGTTTTAAGTTCAAAGAAGTTTTTTCTGGTTCTTTATCTTTTTTGCAAGAGGCAAATAAAATAATGATAGCAAGTAAAAAGATTTTTTTCATTTTTTTGATTGATTTTAATTAAACTAATGATTGCCTTAAATATAATGAAAACTTAATAGAGTATTGTTAACATTAATGTTGCAGGTGGTAGTATAATTTAGGCAATTTATGAAGCATAAATTGTCTATTAGATTAATTTAAAGAATACTTATTAGCGTCTTATTTGGAGTATATTGATTTACCAACTATCTCTCGATTTAATATTAGCTTTGCAGAGTTTAATTATTTCAGAAATTCTTTTATTTCTTGTTTCTTCTCTTTTTGCACTATGTAGCCAAGATAAATACCCTTTTCTATAGCCTTTAGAAAAATTTTGGTAGTTTTTAAAAGCACTTTGATTTTTATCAAAAGCTTTCTGTAAATCATTTGGGATAACACCATTCTCAATATCATCCATCGCAATCCATGTACCAGTTTTTTTAGCAATATTAATTATATTAAAACCAGATATATGAATTAATCCTTTAGGGGTGAGTTCTTCAACGTATTTTTTATTTAAAGCGCTCCAAGTACTTTTTGGATTTCTAGGGCAGAAGTATTGCTTTCTTTTACCATTTCCTAAGCTCTTTACTGTTGAATCGATCCAACCAAAACATATAGCAACTTTTACAGCTTCTTCCCAGCGCATGGTAGGGATATTCATTTCTAGCTTATAAAAAATAAGGTAAACACCTTTGGTTGTATTATGATTATTTAATAACCAATCATACCAATCGGTATCACGCTCAAAATATAATTCTGGTAATTGATTTAAACTCATAATTTTTTTGAATTCACATAGAAATCTCGTTCAATTTCAAAAGAATTAATTTTTGACTCAATGTTTAATGTTTTCCATTCTGCTTTCGGGAATAGCCATTGTTGTTTGCTATTTATTGAAACCTGAATTGGCATATCAAATTTTTCTACAATGTTAGTCCAACGATACTTTAGTTGTTTTTTTTCTATAGAAAATTCTAGTGTTGGTATTTTAATGGTTCTCAAGTACTGATTAAAAAACTCGGTTAAATCATAACCAGTTTCTCTACTTAAAAAGTGTTCTATTTGTTGTGTAGTTACTGTTTGATGATAAAATTCAACATTCATCTTACGCAATATTTTGCGCCATTTTTCATCATCTTCAATAAGTTGTCTTAGGGTATGAAGCATGTTGGCTCCTTTATAATACATATCGCCAGAGCCTGCTTCATTAACATTATAATGTCCAATTAAAGGTCTATCGTTTTGAATACGTTTTCGAGTACCAATAACATATTCAGCAGAAGCTTCTTTCCCAAAATGATAATCTAAGTACAGACTTTCAGAATACGCAGTGAAACTTTCATGAACCCACATATCTGCAACATCTTTATTAGTAATATTGTTAGCAAACCATTCATGACCAGATTCGTGAATAAGAATAAAATCGAATTTTAAACCCCAACCAGTTCCCGATAAATCATTTCCTAAATACCCATTTTGATACCCATTTCCGTAGGTAACAGAGCTTTGATGTTCCATACCTAAATAGGGGACTTCAACTAATTTAAAACTATCAGCATAAAATGGATATTGACCAAACCAATGTTCAAAAGCTTCCATCATCATAGGAGCTTGCTTAAATTGTTCTTTAGCTTTATCAAGGTTATCTCTAAGTACATAATACTCCATATCAAGGTTTCCTGCTACACCATCATACACTTCAGAAAAATTAACGTAATCTCCTATATTGATATTTACACCGTAGTTGTTAATAGGGTTCTTCACTACCCAATGATAGGTTTTTGTGTCGCCAATACGTTCTACAAGTCGTAACCGCCCATTCGAAACATTAGTTAGTTTAGAAGGTACATTTACACTTATTTGCATGCTATCTACTTCGTCATACATATGGTCTTTACAGGGCCACCAGACACTAGCACCCAATCCTTGACATGATGATGCTATAAAATGATTTCCATTTTTGTCTTTTTCCCAAGAAATCCCACCATCCCAAGGTGCTCTTACAGCTTCTTTAGGATAACCTTCATAGTAAACGGTTAAGTTTTTTATGTCATTAATTTGTTGAGGGGCTGTTAAGGATATAAAATGTGCGTTTCCATCATGTTTAATTTTTAATTCCTCACCATTTTGAACCACTTTTAGTAGTTTCATAGGCGGTTGTAAATCAATTTGCATGATTGAATCATGTTTTAAAACTTTGTATTGAACTGTATTTTTACCTGAAATAAACTTATTATCAGGATCTACCTTTATATCTAAATGATAATAGCTTAAATCCCACCATGCACGTTCGGGAGTTATACTGCCTCTTAGGGTATCTTGCTTGTTAAAAGATGTTTTTTTAGAAAGCAGACTTTGTCCCTGAATTGAAAAACAAAGAGCAATCAAAAAAAACAGAAATATTAAAAAACGTTTTGACATAGTTTATTGCTTTTTTTCAAAAATAAATAAAAGCTTCTTAAAGGTATGTTAATCTTTGTGCAAAATTAAGAGTTTTATTATATGATTTCTTGGCTAATTTTTTACTATTAATCTATTATTTATTACACATGGTCTAATTGTTGAATATTTAATTAATTGCATAACATTGATTGCATTCTTTATTGTTAAATTACTGTGCATTTTCCCCAAAGTTTATCATTTAACCTAATTTATTGTGTTATTTAATTATTGACTAACTCAAAAAATTTAATTTATGAAATTTTTAAAAAGTATTGCGCTTGCCTTATTAGTATTGTTGTGTTTTTCTTGTGAAAATGAAGTTTTAGAAATTGATGATTCATCAATAAATTCGAATTCCGACATTCTAGGAAAAAGTAGTAAACCCAAAGGAAATTCTAATGGTTCTTTTCTTGTAATTTCACAAACAAACAAATTGCCTAAAAATTTAAAAACCGATTTAGCCGCGGCAAATGGTAAAATAACTAGTAGCTTATCTGAAATTGGTATTGCAGTTGTAAAATCTAGCGATGCTGATTTTATTGCCAAGTCCTCTAAAATTAAAGGGGTACAATCTGTTGTCCCGAATTTAACAATCAATTGGTTGGATCCAAATGAGAGAAAAGAAGCTATTGATGCTAATTTTGGAAACCCACCAGCTAGTGGCGACGACGATTTCTTTTTTGATTTGCAATGGGGGCATGATGCTGTCGATGCACCAGAAGCCTGGGAAGCTGGATATAGAGGTGCTGGTGTAAGAGTGGCAGTTCTCGATTCAGGCTTTGATCTTACCCATCCAGATTTAGAGCCTAATATTAATTTTGAATTAAGTAAAGATTTTACTGGAGAAGGCTTACAATATTTAATAGATGATTCGTTTAGTCACGGTACGCATACGGCAGGGACTATAGGTGCAGCTGATAATGCCTATGGAACCATTGGTGTTGCACCAGAAGCGGAATTGGTTTTAGTTAAAGTATTAAGTGATGCTGGGTCTGGTTCTTTGGGTGCTATACTGGGTGGAATTTATCATGCGGCCATGAATGATGTAGATGTGATAAATATGAGTATTGGTACTACGCTTTCGAGAAGAGGTGGGGTTTATGACTCTGAAGGTAACTTACTTGGTTATGCAACTGCCGAGGATATTGCGGAGTATATTAACGTTTACAACCGCGCTATAACCTTTGCCTATCAAAATGGTACAACAGTTATAACTTCTGCGGGTAATGCAGCAACAGATTATGACCATAGTGCAGATTTAATACATATGCCATCTGGTGCACGTCACGCACTTTCAATATCTGCTACCGCACCTAGAGGATGGGGAGCTAATCCTTCTAATAACCTTGATGAACTGGCATCTTATTCAAATTATGGACAATCTGTAATTGATTTTGCAGCGCCTGGAGGAGACTTTTTATATGCTTTTGAGCCAGGTGGTTTTGATGTATGCACTGTTGGACCTTTAGAAAACGTTTGTTTTATATTTGACTATGTTTTTAGTACTGGTAGTAATGGTAATTGGTATTGGTCTGTTGGGACAAGTATGGCTTCACCCCACGCAGCAGGCGTTGCAGCTATAATTATTGGTAAAAATGGAGGTGATATGAAACCCGCACAAGTTGAAGCGGCACTTAAAGCTTCTTCAGATGACTTAGGCAAACCTGGAAAGGATGATTTTTATGGTTCAGGCAGAGTAAATGCATATAATGCTGTAAGTGATTAAAGTTATTTTAGTATTTATAAATAAAAATGCTCTGATATTTCAGAGCATTTTTCATTTGAATTAGTCGCAATAAATTTTGAGCTTTACTCAAAAACAATATTTATTTTCTTTGATTACTTTTTCAGCGATAATATGTCTTAATTCTATAATGTTTGGCATATTAACATATTTGATGTAGCGTTTTAATCCCATGAGCATCATACGTTGTTCGTCTCCTGTTGAAAACGATATAATAGAATGTTTTCCAGCGGTTTCAATAACATCAATAGCATGGAATAAGTTTAATTTTGCCATAGCTATTTGTTCTTTTACATTATCCTCACCTTGTTTATTAGCCATTTTTTCGGCTCGAAGAATTGCAGATTCAGCCAAATAAATTTGGATTAGAATATCTGAAGCGGCTAACATAAGTTGTTGTTGCTCTTCAATTTTCTCACCATATTTCTGTAAAGCTGCACCCGCAACCATTAAAAATAGTTTTTTAAGATTTTTAATAATACTTTTTTCTTCTGAAAATAACTCAGAGAAATCTGGAACATCAAAAGAAGGAATTCCTGTAAGCTCTTTAGCTACCGCTTGAGCAGGTCCTAATAAATCTACATGACCTTTCATAGCTTTTTTAATTAACATGCCAATGGAGAGCATTCTGTTAATTTCATTAGTACCTTCATAAATTCTAGCAATTCTAGCATCTCTCCAAGCAGATTCTATTGGTGTTTCTTCAGAGAAGCCCATGCCTCCATAAATCTGAATGCCTTCATCAGAACATTTTTGAATAAATTCTGAAACGGCTACCTTAAGGATAGAACATTCAATAGCATATTCTTCAACTCCTTTTAATTCTGCTTCTTGATGGGTGTCTTTTCCATTATTTTGACGAATAGTAATTCGGTCTTCAATATTTTTTGCTGCTCGGTATGTTGCGGCTTCTCCAACCCAACAGTTAGTAGCCATTTCTGCTATTTTTTGACGAATAGCTCCAAAGCTAGAAATAGGCGTTTTAAATTGAATACGCTCATTGGCATATTTAACAGACTCTGAAATAACGCGACGTTGTGCATCCAAACAAGCAGCAGCTAATTTTATTCTACCTACGTTAAGTGCATTCATAGCTATTTTAAATCCATTACCTCTCGTGGATAACATATTTTCAACAGGAACTACAGTTTCGTTAAAAAATACTTGTCTGGTTGAAGATGCACGAATACCTAGTTTATGCTCTTCTTCTCCCATGGTTATTCCGTTGGGGTTTTCAGGATCGTATTCAACAATAAATCCAGTAATGTTTTTATCATCTTCAATACGTGCAAAAACAATCATTACGCTACAGAAACCCGCATTTGAAATCCACATTTTTTGCCCCGTAATACTATATGTTTTTCCATCGGCAGATAAAACTGCTTTTGTTTTTCCAGAGTTTGCATCACTACCAGCACTTGGTTCTGTTAAACAATATGAGCCAAACCATTCTCCAGATGCTAATTTAGGAACGTATTTTTGTTTTTGTTCTTCATTTCCATACAATGTAATTGGCATGGTTCCAATACCAGTATGTGCACCAAAAGCCGTACTGAAAGAACCTGTTGCTCCAGAAATATAATCGCAGACTAATGCTGTATCTACAAAACCCATACCCATACCGCCATATTCTTCAGGAACAGAAACGCTTAAAAAACCAAGTTCTCCAGCTTGACGCATACAAGATTCTGTTAAAGCATAATCTTTCTTTTCAAATTGTGCTTTTTTTGACCAAATTTCTCTATCCACAAATTCGGTTACAGCTTCTTTCATCATTAGCTGATCTTCATTGAAGTCTTCAGGAGTGAATATGTCTTCACATTTACTTTCTTTTACAAGAAATTGCCCACCTCTTAATATGTCTTTTTCTGTTGCTTCCATTTGTTTTATAGTTTAATTTGGGTTGGTATTAATTTAAAAATTCGAAAATGCCACATGCACCTTGACCTGTACCTACACACATGGTTACAGCACCATATTTTCCTTGCATATTGCGTTTACGCATTTCATCAAATAATTGTACTGATAATTTAGCTCCTGTACATCCAAGAGGGTGGCCAAGTGCAATAGCGCCTCCATTAACGTTTACTATATCTGGATTTAAGTTTAACTCGCGAATTACAGCTAAAGATTGAGAAGCAAAAGCTTCATTCAATTCAATAAGTGATAAATCTTCTTGCTTTAAACCTGCTTGTTTTAATGCTTTTGGAATAGCTTTAACCGGACCAATTCCCATAATTCTTGGCTCTACACCAGCAGCTGCATAATTGACTAATCGTGCAATAGGTTCTAGATTTAACTCTTTAACCATATCCTCACTCATAACCATAACGAATGCTGCACCATCGCTCATTTGCGATGAATTTCCAGCGGTAACACTTCCGCCAGCTGCAAATACTGCTCTTAGTTTAGCTAAAGCTTCAAGACTAGTCCCTGCACGAGGGCCTTCATCTTTAGTAACTGTATATTTTTTTGTTGCTTTTTTTCCGTTAGCATCAATATAAGTTTGCTCCACATCAATAGGCACAATTTGGTCTTGAAAACGATTTTCAGCTTGCGCTTTCAAAGCTTTCATGTGAGAATTATAGGCAAATTCATCTTGATCTTCTCGAGAGACTTTAAACTGTTTTGCAACCGCTTCAGCAGTATTTCCCATACCCCAATAATAATCTTCATGACCAGCACTCACCGTATCGTAGTTTAATTCAGGTTTAAAGCCTGTCATAGGTACAGAACTCATACTTTCTGAGCCTCCAGCAATAATGCAATCTGCCATTCCTGCTTGGATTTTAGCCGTAGCAATCCCGATGGTTTCTATTCCTGAAGAGCAAAATCGATTTACTGTTACACCAGGAACATCAACGCTATTAAGTCCAATTAAAGAAATAAACCTAGCCATATTAAGACCTTGTGAACCTTCTGGCATAGCATTACCAACAATAACATCATCAATTCTTGAAACATCAAGGTTTGGTAATGCTTTCATCATGTGCTGAATAGTTTCAGCGCCTAATTCGTCTGCTCTTTTGAAACGGAATACGCCTTTTGGTGCTTTACCAACAGCTGTCCTGTATGCTTTTACTATATATGCTTGTTTCATTGTTTTAGTTTCTTAACGGTTTACCTTTGGTTAACATATGCTGAATTCTTTCTAAAGTTTTACGTTCAGTACATAACGAAAGGAAAGCTTCACGCTCTAAATCCAATAAGTATTGTTCGCTAACCAATGTTGGTTCAGATAAATCTCCGCCAGCCATTACATAAGCCAGTTTGTTGGCTATTTTTTTATCATGTTCACTTATGTAGTTGCTGTTTTCCATAGCGTCAGTTCCTACTAAAAACATTCCTAAAGCCTGTTTTCCAAGAACTTTTACATCAGTTCTTCGTACTGGTTGTGTGTAGCCCATATCTGCCATAAGTTTAGCATGTTGCTTAGCAACTGCAATTTGGCGGTCTTTATTAACAACTACAATATCTTTCCCTTTTTGAAGCACACCTAAATCAAAGGCTTCATAAGCAGATGTTGATACTTTAGCCATACCTATAGTTAGGAAGTATTCTTGTAAAGTGTTTAATTGCACATCACCTTTTTTAAACGTGTCCGATGCTCGTAATGCCATTTCTTTTGAGCCCGCACCACCAGGAATAACCCCAACGCCAAATTCTACAAGCCCCATATAAGTTTCAGCAGCAGCAACCACTTTATCTGCATGCATAGATAATTCACAAGCCCCACCCAAAGACATACCATGAGGCGCAGATATTGTAGGTATAGATGAATAGCGCATGCGCATCATCGTGTCTTGAAAATATTTTATCGCAGCATTTAGTTCTTCATACTCTTGCTCTACTGCCATCATAAAAATCATTCCAATATTGGCGCCAACTGAGAAATTGGCGCCTTGGTTTCCAATAATTAATCCCTCAAAATCTTTTTCAGCTAAATCAATAGCTTTGTTAAGTCCTGCTAGTACATCGCCACCAATGGTGTTCATTTTAGATTGGAATTCACAATTTAAGATACCGTCTCCTAAATCTTCTATGACTACTCCAGGGTTTTTAAATACTTCATTAGATTTTCGAATGTTATTTAAAATGATGAAACTATCTTGTCCTGGAATTTTTTCTTGAGTTTTCTTTGGAATCTCATAGGCGTATGATGCGCCATCTTTTATGGTATAGAAAGAAGAATTTCCTGAAGCTAACATATCGGTTACCCATGCGTTAGGTTCTAAGCCTTCAGCTTTCATAATTTCTATTCCTGCTTCAACGCCAATAGCATCCCATATTTGGAAAGGACCATGTTCCCATCCAAAACCAGCTTTCATAGCGTCATCAATTTTATATAAATCATCTGTGATTTCTGGAATTCTGTTTGAAACATAAGCAAATAAAGCAGCAAAACTTTTGCGGTAGAATTCACCTGCTTTATCTTTTCCTTTTACTAAAACTTTAAAACGGTCTGCAACCTTATCAATAGATTTTGTTAATTCTAAAGTGGCGAATTTAGCGCGTTTAGCAGAACGGTATTCTAAAGTGTTTAAATCTAGAGATAGAATCTCTTTTTTTCCATCAGCTGAAACTTGTTTTTTATAAAACCCTTGTCCTGATTTACTTCCTAGCCATTTATTTTCCATCATGGTATTGATGAAATCGGGCAACTCAAAAAGCTCTAAACGTTCATCATTCGGACAATTTTCTCTAATACCATTTGCAACATGTACAAGGGTGTCTAAGCCTACAACATCAACCGTTCTGAAAGTTGCTGATTTTGGACGACCAATAACGGGCCCCGATAATTTATCAACTTCTTCAATTGTTAAATCTAATGCCTTAACTGTATGAAATAAACTTTGAATACTAAAAATACCAATTCGGTTTCCAATAAATGCAGGTGTGTCTTTAGCAACAACAGATGTTTTTCCAAGGAATTGTTCCCCATAACCATTTAAAAACTCTAAGACCGAATCGTCTGTTTTTGGACCTGGAATAATTTCGAAGAGTTTTAAGTAACGTGCTGGATTAAAAAAGTGAGTCCCGCAGAAATGCTTTTGAAAATCTTCACTTCTGCCTTCGCTCATAAACTTTATAGGAATACCAGAGGTGTTACTTGTAATTAGCGTTCCTGGTGTTCTGTGTTTTTCTAATTTTTCAAAAACCTGTTGCTTAATATCAAGTCTTTCAACAACCACTTCCATAATCCAATCAACATCAGCAACTTTTGAAATATCATCTTCAAGGTTTCCAGTGGTTATCCTATTAGCAAATTTTTGATGATAAATAGGGGATGGTTTTGATTTTAAAGATGCAGCTAGTGCATCATTTACTAATCGATTTCTAACCACTTTATCTTCTAAAGTTAATCCTTTAGCTTTTTCTTTAGCATTAAGTGCTCTAGGAACAATGTCTAACAAAAGTACATCTACACCAATATTAGCAAAATGACATGCAATGCCACTCCCCATTATTCCAGAGCCAATAATGGCTATTTTTTTTATTCTTCGCTTACTCATTTTTAAGCTTTTATTTCTTTTGGTTGTATATTTTTTTGTTTGCAATCATATCATTGATTAACTCTGCAACTTCATAAAAGTTGTTTATTTTTTCTTCTGAAATATTATTACGTATTGCTTCATTAAAACTTAGTACTTTATCTCTTGAGAGTGCACGTTTTTCACGTCCGAATTCAGTTAAATGAATAAGAACCCCTCGACCATCTGAAGGGTTTGGTTTTCTTTCAATAACACCACGTTTTTCCATTGTTTTTAATATTCTAGAAAGACTAGTTGCTTCCATTCCCATTTTAGGTCCCAAAGCTGTTGATGGTGTTCCTTTTTCTGGATCAATACTAAGTAGTGTAAATCCAGTCGCCATGGTACTTTCAAATTTGGCAGCTTCTTCGTTATACATTTTTTGTACAGCAAGCCATGTTGTTCTTAATACGTACTCTATTGTTTTATCTTTCATCTGGTTAGGGTTGGTGAGTTCAAATATATAAAAAAATACTATGCATGCATAGTATTTTTATTATTATTAATGAAATATCAAAAGTATCAAATAAATCACCAATTAGTAAGGTCATTTAAATAATGGGATAATAATAAAATAAAATGCAATTCATCTTTAATATTTTACAGTTCGGTAAAGAGAAATTTTTGTACAAAAACTTCTGTTGCAAATTTGTGTCATCAAAAAACAAATTGACAAAGTTTATATATGAAATATCTAATAACTGTAATTGCAATATTAATTTCAAGTTGGATTTATGCTCAAACTACTATTTCTGGAGTAGTTTTTAATTCTAAAAAAGAACCTGTGGTAGGAGCTAATGTTTATTTGGAAGGAACTTACGATGGAAGTACGACTAATGAATACGGGGCATTTTCATTTAATACAAATGAAACGAATACTCAAACCTTGGTTGTTTCTTACCTATCTTATGAAACTTTTACAATGCTTGGTGATGTGTCTTATATGAAAGATTTAAAGATTAAGCTACGGGAAGATGTGAATACTTTGGATGCTGTGGTGCTTTCTGCAGGAACTTTTCAAGCAGGAGATAATAGTAAAGTTAATGTATTAAAACCATTGGATGTGGTAACAACCGCAAGTGCTTTAGGCGATTTTGTAGGTGCCTTGCAAACCTTGCCTGGAACAACAACAGTTGCAGAAGATGGTCGATTATTTGTTCGGGGTGGTGATGCTAATGAAACCCAAATTTTTATTGATGGTATTCGTGTGTTTACACCTTATTATCCCACCACAAATAATACACCAACAAGAGGACGTTACTCACCGTTTTTGTTTGATGGGATTACTTTTTCTACTGGAGGGTATTCTGCTGAATTTGGGCAAGCTTTGTCAAGCGTATTGCTACTTAATACTATTGATGAACCCGATCAAGAAAAGACAGATATTGGTATTATGAGTGTTGGAGCAACTCTTGGGAATACTCAAAAATGGAAAAATAGTTCATTGAGCGTGAATACTTCCTATATTAATCTAGCACCTTATAATGCTGTTTTTCCTAATAGAAATGATTGGATAAAACCTTTTGAAACGGTCTCTGGAGAATCAGTTTTTAGAAAGAAAACAAATTTGGGCTTGGTTAAACTCTATGGTGCTTTTGATTCTACTAATTTTGAAATAATGCAAGAAGATATTAATAATATGGATGGACTTTATTTTAAACTCAAGAATAAGAATCTTTATTTTAACGGTTCTTATCAAGGTGTTTTAAATGATAATTGGTCTATTCAGGGAGGATTTAGTTATACCCATGCCAAAAACAAATTTAATGTTGGGGATATAGTTATTGGGGACACAGAGAATTCTATTCACACAAAGCTGAAATTTAAAAATCGTATTAATAATCGGTTTAAATTATACCTTGGGACTGAATATTTTGCAACAGATTTTAAAGAGAATTTTAACGACTTAACTATAGTTAATGAGACCTACGGTTACAATAATAACCTATTAGCAGTTTTTGCAGAAGCAGATATTTTCATATCCAAGAACCTAGCTTTCAAAACAGGTGTAAGGGGAGAGTATAGTGCGTTACTAAAACAATTCACTTTAGCACCAAGAGTTTCTTTAGCTTATAAAACTTCTGAAAAAAGTCAAGTTTCATTGGCGTATGGTAATTTTTACCAAAATCCATCTAGTAATGTTTTAAAATTTAGTCAAGATTTAAATGCTCAAAGTACGTCTCATTATATTTTTAATTACCAATATAATGCTGATAGAAAATTATTTAGAGCTGAAGCTTATTATAAAAAATATAGCGATTTAGTAAAGTATAGTGACGAATTTCCCGATTTTAATAGCGCTTTTAATAATGATGGTTCGGGCTATGCCACTGGAATAGATTTCTTTTGGAGAGATAGTAAAAGCATTAAGAATTTAGATTATTGGATTAGCTATTCTTTTTTAGATACAGAGCGAGATTATAGAAATTACCCTGAAAAAGCACGCCCTAATTTTGCAAATCCACATAACTTATCTGTTGTTGGTAAATATTGGATTAATGATTGGCGAAGTCAAGTTGGCTTTAGTTATGCTTTTGCTTCGGGGAGAACATATACTAATCCAAATGAAGCTGGCTTTTTAAATTATAAAACTAAAAGCCATAATAGTTTAAGTATAAATTGGGCATACTTAATAAGTCCTCAAAAAATACTTTATGCTTCAGTAAACAATGTTTTGGGTTTTAGAAATATAAATGGTTATCAATATGCAAACTCACCAGATATTAATGGAAATTTTAATAGACGTGCCTTAAAACCAGCAGCAGATCAATTCTTTTTTGTAGGTTTCTTTTGGACGATTAGCGAGGACAAAAAAAGCAACCAATTAGACAATTTATAAAGAACTCTTCATTAAAATAGATTTAAAGTAAAGTTGATGAAAGGCAAGTTTTTGGTTTATTGAAGGCATGACAATTGTCATAGTTATTCTTCACGATTTCTAATAATTTTAATGTATAAAATATTAGAGTCATGATACCAAAAAAGAATCCAGAAATTGAAATAGGTAGAAACAGTAGCCTCTATTTTGCTATAGGATTAAACGTTATGTTATTTCTTTCTTGGCAAGCCTTAGAGTATAAAACCTATGAAAAAAGCGACATTGCTATGGATATTTTAGAAGTTACAGAGGAGATCGATGAGGAGATACCCATAATTAATGTTAATACCCCACCGCCACCACCACCTCCTGTGGCTGTTCAAGAATCAATTCAAATTGTCGAAGATGTTGAAGAGATTGAAGAAACGGTTATTGAAAGTACCGAAACTGGACAAGATGATGCAATTGAAGAAGTGGTTGCGGTAAGTGAAGTAGAAGTTGAAGAAGTAGAAGAAGAAGCCGAGGTTGCTTTTGCCGTTATAGAACAGGTACCAATTTTTCCTGGATGCGAAGGAAAATCAAAAGAAGCTTCTAAAGCATGTTTTCAAGAAAAAATGCAACAGCATGTACGCAAACATTTTAGATATCCTCAACCAGCTTTAGACTTACAGTTACAAGGTAGAGTCTCAGTAATATTTGTTATTGACGCTAAAGGTTATACAACAAATATAAGATCTAGAGGTCCAGATAGAATTTTAGAAAAAGAAGCAGAGCGCATTATAGGTTTATTGCCCGAAATGAAACCAGGGTTGCAACGCGGTAAGCCTGTAAAAGTGACTTATGCTGTACCTATAATCTTTAAGTTTCAGGAAGGATAGAAAAGGACTGAAAACAACATAATTAAAAGTCAAGAAATCTTAGATTTCTTGACTTTTTTATATTTAACAATTCATCTCTAAAAAATGACAATTCAGTAATTAGCTTTTAAAAAAAACTACTTTAGATCGCATATTTGTACCATAATAAAAAAACAAAATACAAATGAAACATCTAATTATTATTACGACACTATTATTCACAGGATTCATTAATGCTCAAACTAATTACGAAAAAGGAATGCAAAAAGCCTTTGAACTTTGGGGGAGCAATAATTCAATTGAAGCAGCTAATTTATTTGAACGCATAGCAAGTGCAGAAACAGATAATTGGTTGCCCGCTTATTACGCAGCACAAATTAATATAATAAGTAGCTTTGGAGAAAAAGATGAAGAAAAGTTAAGTGCACAATTAAAAAAAGCGCAAGATTTAATTAATGATGCTACTTCAATATCAAAAGAGAATCCAGAAATAATGGTACTTCAAGCTTTATTATATACAGCTTGGGTGGCATTTGATGGAGCCAATTATGGTATGACACTTTCCCCGAAAGTAGTGGAAATATATGCAAAAGCGGAAATGTTGGCGCCAGAAAACCCAAGAGTAGTTTATTGTAAAGCCGAGTGGAATATGGGAAGTGCGCGTTATTTTGGGCAAGATATTACGCCATATTGTAAAGATTTAGAACGTGCAGTAGAACTTTTTACTAACTTTAAACCAGAAACACCTTTTCATCCAAAATGGGGTAAAGAGCGTGCAACCCAAATTTCTGAATCTTGCGGAAAATAATTGTTTAAAATTATATTATGAAAAAATCAATTAAAAATATCATTTTAACTATTGCCATAGGACTAGTTGTCTTTGTTATAGGCAATTTATTCTCTGATGGATTTGATTTCAATAGTGTTAATGATCTTTTAATTGAGTTAGCTTTCTACCAATTATATTCATTTGTTTTAGGCTATTCCAATATGTACTTTTTCGATTATATGGAAAAGCGCCAATGGAAACAAAACGATACATTAAAACGCATTGTAATAGGAATATTGGGTTCTACTATTATTACTTTGCTAGGTTTGTTTTTGTTAAGAGTTTCAATATCCGTTTTGTATTATGGTAATACTTTTGATGTTTTCTTAACTAAAGAAAAGTGGCAATATTATCAATTCGGATTGTGGATTACACTTTCAATTGTAGCTGTTTTTCATGTTATTTATTTTTATAACAAGTATCAACAAAACAAAATAAAAGAACAAAAAGTAATTGCTGGAACGGCGAGTGCTAAGTTTGATGCTTTAAAAAACCAATTAGACCCACATTTTCTTTTTAACAGTTTAAATGTTTTAACCAGTTTAATAGAAGAAAACCCAGATAATGCACAACGATTTACCACGTCATTATCAAAAGTATATCGTTATGTTTTAGAACAAAAGAATAAAGAGTTAGTAACTGTTGACGAGGAACTTCAGTTTGCTAAAACCTATATGTCCTTACTAAAAATGCGCTTTGAAGATAGTATAGTCTTTGCCATGCCAGAGAAAGCATTAAATCCAGAAAGTAAAGTTGTTCCCTTATCGCTTCAATTACTTTTAGAGAATGCTGTGAAGCATAATATGGTAACCTCAGGTAAACCACTACATATTAAAATTTATGAGGATACAGATTACTTGGTAGTCGAAAATAATTTACAACCAAAACAGATGGTAAAAAAGGGTAGTGGTGTAGGTTTAAGTAATATTATGCAACGTTATAACCTGTTAACAGATAGAAGAATAGACATTAGTAAGACATCAAACAAATTTGCTGTTGCCATACCAATACTCACAAAACAAATATCAATTATGAGAACACAATCACAATCAATAATAGACGATAGTTATGTGCGAGCACGTAACCATGTAGACGAACTTAAAGGCTTTTATTATAGCCTTATATCTTATTTCTTAGTAATTCCATTTTTAATATTTATAAATTATAAAACCTCATGGGGATTTCAATGGTTTTGGTTTCCAGTTTTTGGTTGGGGACTTGGATTAACCATTCAAGCTTTTAGAGTATTTATAAATGATGGTGCCTTTGGTAGAAACTGGGAACAACGTAAAATTGAACAGTTTATGAAGGAAGAAGAAGATAAACGTTGGAATTAAATAGTTAGAAATCATGGAAAAATTATCAAATTCAGAAATAAACAAAAAATACGAAAGAGCTCTAAAAAGAGTAGAAGACATAAAAGGTTTTTACTATAACCTAATTACATATTGTTTAGTAATTCCATTTTTAATATTTATAAATTATAAAACCTCATGGGAATTTCAATGGTTTTGGTTTCCGTTGGGAGGCTGGGGTCTAGGTTTATGTCTTCATGCCTATCATGTATTTATTAATAATGGTTTTTTAGGACGCCAGTGGGAAGAACGTAAACTGCAAGAGTTTATGGAACAAGAAGAAAAAGAACGTTGGAGTTAAATTAAATAAGCCATGGAAAAATTAGATTATAATAGTAAATCAAGCCACTATCTTAAAGAGAAAGCTTATATAAGAGCCCAAAAGCGCCTTAAGGAAGTTAAAGGTTTTTATTGGCATGCCTTCTGGTATGCGGTTGTAAATATTTTCATTTTTATAATGATACTAATAAAATCAGATGGTAATATTTTTCACTTTGGTACATTTTCTACACCCGTTTTTTGGGGCATAGGTTTAGGCTTTCATGGCTTAAGTGTATTTGGTAAGAATCTATTTTTTAGTAAATCATGGGAAGAAAGAAAGATGAAAGAGTTTATGAGGAAAGAGGAAGAAATAAAAGATAAACATAGATTTGAATAATAATGGAAATCTTAAAAGAAAATTAAAGAAAAGTTGGGAAGAAAGAAAAATGCAGGAATTTATAGCCAGAGAAAAAAAGCAAAAGAAATGAAAGTTATAATAATAGAAGACGAAAAACCATCGGCAAGACGTTTAAAACGAATGCTAGAAAGTTTTAACATGCAAACACAAGTTATGTTACATTCGGTTGAAGAATCAATAGAATGGTTTCAAAATAACGAACATCCAGATTTAATATTTCTCGATATCCAATTAAGTGATGGTCTATCGTTCGAGATTTTTGATACTATTGACATAAGGAGTGCCGTTATTTTTACCACGGCCTATGATGAGTATGCCTTACAAGCTTTTAAACTTAACAGTATAGACTATTTATTAAAACCAATTGATGAAAACGAATTGGAAATTGCCGTAAAAAAATATCAAGACCGTGTACCACAAAAACAAGCAGTAACTTTAGATTTTAACGATATAAAAAAACTACTAGTAAACCCAATAGATAGAGAATATAAAAAGCGCTTTTCTGTAAAGGTTGGGCAACATTTAAAATTAATTAATATAGATGATATTGAATGTTTTTATAGCGAAAACAAAGGGACTTATTTACATACTACCCAAGGGCGAAACTATCTTTTAGATACCACTTTAGAGCATCTTGAAAACGAATTAGAACCGCAAACGTTTTTTCGTATAAATCGTAAATTTTTTGTAAATATTAATGCTATAAAAGATATGGTTAGTTATACCAATTCTCGATTACAAATAAAACTGGGTTCTTACAACGAGCAAAATGTTATAGTTGCTCGCGAACGTGTTAAGGATTTTAAAGTGTGGCTGGAGTAATTTTTTAGGCTCGTTTAACTACTCGATATGAAATCGTTTTAATCATTAATATCTACTATTAAACTTAGGTAGCAGAAATTTTTCTCAAAGTCAATTCTTAATTTTATTCTTCAACTCGATTTTCATCAAAAGCTGAAGGCAATAATTTTGGTATAAACTTTACCACTAAAGGCAGTAATAAAGCACCTCCAGGTAAAATAAAAATAGCAAGACTTGGTATAGATTTAAAAATATCTAGTAGCTGTTCTTGTACTTTTTTTTGTTCTTCTGGTTTTAAATCACGACGCGTAGATTGCGATAGTAAAACCAGTAGTTCCTTGCTGTCTTTTAATTCTTGATACAGTCGCTTACTATTTCTAGTAATAAGCTTACTAACCATTTTACTTGAGTTTTTATAAAAACTCTGCACGATATTTTTAGAACTTAGTAGAGCAATATTATCTTTATTAATGGAGTAAAAATTATTTACTGCAGCAATAGATGCATTTGTTTTCTCACTATCTAAATTTAAATCGATACCAAGCTTTTCTATAAACTGTTGTTCGTCGGCATCAATAATACGGTCACCCCAAGTTGCCATACAAGCCAAGTCTAATAAGTAAAATTTTTCTAAATCGGTACTAATAAATTCTATGGCAGATTTATAATCGAGATGTTGGTTGTTTTGGAAACGCAAAGACGATTCGAATAATTTTATTAAACTTTCATCATATGTGTTTTTTGTTACTTTAGAGTTAAGAACATCTAAGGTAATAGATTCAATGGCTCTTTCTATATTTTTTATATAGTCAATTGAAATAGTATTATTTTCTAAGAATTTTTTAAATGCCAGTATGTCCACAAACAACAGTGCATTAATAATAAAGTAGTTAAAGTTCTTGGTTAAAACATTGTCATCAATTTGTATACGTTTATGGATTATTTTCTCTAATTGCTCACTTGTTTTTTTAGAACCAAGTATATCCTGAAAAAAGGATGTTTTAAGTTCATTAATAGCCTTGTAAAAATCTATAACACTATCTGAAAAAGGTGTTTTAGAATTTGAACTAGCATGCACATAAAGTAAACCTAGGCATAAGTTTGTTTTCGAGCGTTCTTCCTCGGTAAAGTCTTTACTGTTAATAGACTTAGATAAAATTTTGACATTACTACCATATATGAACCCACATAAACGCAATTTATTATAAAGCGCTTCTTCCTTCAAGTTTAAAAGCTCTTTATCTTTAGAAACTTCGCGAAGTAATTTTTTTACCCAACCTGATGCTGACGGATTCATAGTTTTTTCAATGGTTGGTAAAATTAATAACTTTTAAATAAAGCCTAGTAATTATAATAAACAATTCTATTATTTAAAGGCTGCTCGTTTTTATATTTATTTATAGGCATATTGTCCATCGGTTTCCTTTAAAATCGAATGAGGTGTTTTCAATTTTTCTTTTTAGTCTTACTCGCCTTAGCCAAAGGATTAAATACTAAACACAAATCTATCCAGTAGGAGAGGTCTTTATCCATGTCGAAACCATCTGGAGTTACAAAAATATAACCGCGCATTGGGCGTCCAGTAAAGTTCATTGGAAGGCATACTGGTTTTTTGAGTTCATTTAAATAAACAGATTCACCAATACGAGCCATAAGTAAGCTATCGCCATATTTTTTATCGATATGAATTCCACATAGCATTTTATTGTCAACTTTAAAACAGAGACCTCCCATCATTTTTAATTCTGTAAAACTTACATTTTTATCTTTAAGTTGTTGCCGTATTCTATCGGCTAAATATTCATCGTAAGCCATGATTATAATTTTTGAATTTATCTATTGTTTTACGTATCAGGTTATAAACAAAAGTATTGGTTTTTGCATAGTGGAAGGAAATTAAACAAACAATAATTATAAACAAAATGGCACCAAGTATTGCTTCAAATGGATCTAGAGATTTGCTTAAAAAACGTTTTATGCCATAACCTGTATAACTTCCATAGAGCAAAATAAAATGAATAACATAAATCGATAATGTTTTTTCTCCAATGCGTGTAATAATTGAGTGTTTCAAATAACGTTCAAAGGAATAAAAAGCACCAAATAAAATAAGGACATTGCCAAATCTAGAAAACAGATAATTATAGTCTGCACTTCTTTGTAATAAATCTATACCTGTATAACTAGATAGCTTTATTAGTAACCAAGATGAATGAAACATAAATAAGTATCCAACAACAAAAAAAGTACTAATAGTTACTATTTTAAAACGTTTTCGATGCGCATGCCTAAAGAAAACAGTAGATAAAAAAGCACCAAACGCAGAATAACCAAACCAAGGTAAAATAGTAAATACTGAACCATTGGATTTACTCATATAATTTCCTATAATTGGAGATATTGTTTCTAAAGTTAAGTTTCTATAAAGCGGTTCACTAACAAAACATAAACAACCAATAATAAAAAGAACGATAGAAAAAATATAGCTGTGTTTTTTAAACAGAGTATGCAAGCCGACTAAGAATATTAAAGAAAGGCCTATGCATTGCAATACGTCAATTACAAAAAAATACATGCTAAAATAACCCGATATCCAGCTAAAAACATTTATGCGTAAACTATAACCAATTACAATTAAAAGGAAGCCTCTAAATAGTCCTTTTTTAATTCTTGGTTTGTCGTCACCTTTAGCATATGCACGCAATAATAAATAAGCAAAAATCAATCCAGAAATTGTAAAAAAAATAGGTGCTGTAATACCTCTAAAATATAACCAAATGTTATAAATTACGTTTGTTTCATTTCTATAAATAGGGGTTAATAACGTATCAATGAAATGACCTTGCAGCATCATTAAGATGGCAAATGCTCTAACAGCATCAATAAAATATAAGCGATTAGATTTTGGCATAGGTTACTTTAGTAAATATAAATATACTTTTATTTAATTGAATCAGAATGTTTGTAAAGTAATATATTTATAAATTCATAACGCATTAATGGAAGAATTAGTAAAAGCATTTTCAGATTATGCATGGGGTTTACCATTAGTAATTTTGCTAATAGGTGGAGGGCTTTACCTGTTAATTCTATCTCGATTTTTACCATTTCGTTATTTGGGTCATGCCATTCAAGTGTTGCGAGGTAAGTACGACGACCCAAACGACCCTGGAGAAATTTCACATTTTAAAGCGTTAGCAACAGCTTTATCATCTACCATAGGTATGGGTAATATTGCTGGTGTTGCAGTAGCGATATCGGTTGGAGGACCAGGTGCTATGTTTTGGATGTGGGTAAGCGCCATTGTTGGTATGTCTACTAAATTCTATACATCAACTCTAGCTATTATGTATCGTGGTAAAGATAGTGTTGGTGAGTTGCAAGGAGGACCTATGTATTTTATAATGCAAGGTTTGGGGAAATCTTGGAAACCGCTCGCAGTAATGTTTAGTCTTTTTGGAATGGTTGGAGCATTACCTGTAGTTAATGTAAATCAGTTAACACAGGCAATAAATGATATTGTTTTAATTCCCAATGGCGTTGAAGTTGGGTTGAAATCAAACATTATTTTAGCAGCTATATTAGTGGCTTTAACATCAGTAATCATTCTTGGTGGTTTAAAACGCATTAGTAATGCTGCATCTAAGATGGTACCATCGATGGTGCTTTTATATTTTGTTTTAGTATTAGTTATTTTGATTTCTAATTATGAATTAGTGCCAAAATATTTCATGATGATTTTTACAGATGCGTTTTCAGCTGATTATTATGAAGGTGATGCATTCATGGGCGGTGTTTTAGGTGCGTTAATTTTATTAGGTATTCGCCGCGGTGCTTTTTCAAACGAAGCTGGTATTGGTACAGCACCCATGGCTCATGGTGCAGCAAAAACCGATGAGCCTGTACGCGAAGGCTTAGTAGCAATGTTGGGGCCTGCTATCGATACATTGATTGTGTGTACATTAACTGCGTTAGCCATATTAGTAACAGGTGTTTGGGAAACAACTTCAGATAATGGAGTGAGTTTAACAGCTTCGGCATTTAATAACGCAATGCCTTTTTACGGACGCTATTTATTAATGCTGTGTGTCCTTATTTTTAGTGTATCATCATTATTTTCATATTCATATTATGGTACCAAATGTATGTCGTTTTTAATTGGAGCCGATAAAAAACATTATTATAATTATATTTATATCATAAGTATTGTATTGGCAGTAATGACACCTTTTAGCATGATGCTAAATTTAATAGATGGCGCATTTGCTTTAATGGCTATTCCTACTATGCTAGCTACCATTATAATGGCTCCCAGAGTTACCAAAGAAATTAAAGCCTATTTTAAACGATTAAAAACTGAAGACTAATGATTAAAAAAGAGAGTGCTAAAGCGTATTGGAAAGAAAACATTAGATATGTACTTATACTGTTGCTTATATGGTTTGCTGTTTCATATGGTGCTGGTATCTTGTTTAAAGACGCACTTAATAATTTTAAAATAGCAGGTTTTAAATTAGGTTTTTGGTTCGCACAGCAAGGTTCTATGTATGTGTTTGTAATTCTCATTTTTGTTTATGTTAGATTGATGAATAAGCTTGATAAAAAGTATGGTTATGATGCATAGTTTATTAGTAGAAGGTATTGGTGTTCAAAATTGGACTTACATTCTCGTTGGATTAACATTTGCATTATATATAGGCATTGCTATATGGTCCAGAGCGAGTTCTACAAAAGAATTTTATGTTGCAGGAGGCGGGGTATCACCTTTAGCAAATGGTATGGCTACTGCAGCAGATTGGATGAGTGCGGCGTCATTTATATCAATGGCTGGAATTATCTCTTTTGCTGGTTATGATGGAGCTGTTTACTTAATGGGATGGACAGGTGGTTATGTGTTACTAGCCTTATTACTTGCTCCTTATTTGCGAAAATTTGGAAAGTTTACAGTACCCGATTTTATTGGAGACCGTTACTATTCTAAAACAGCTCGTATTGTCGCTGTATTTTGTGCCTTGTTAGTGTCTTTTACATATGTGGCAGGACAAATGCGAGGCGTTGGGATTGTGTTTTCGCGTTTTCTAGAAGTAGATATAAATACGGGAGTTGTAATAGGTATGCTTATTGTATTATTTTATGCTGTTTTAGGTGGTATGAAGGGGATTACATATACACAAGTGGCTCAATATTGTGTACTCATTTTTGCGTTTATGGTACCAGCTATTTTCATATCTATTCAAATGACAGGGAATCCAATTCCTCAATTAGGATTTGGAGGTGAATTAACTGATGGCTCAGGTATATACTTATTAGATAAACTGGATGGTTTAAGTACCGAGTTAGGTTTTGCTGAATATACTGAAGGATCAAAATCTTTAATAGATGTTTTTGCCATTACTTTAGCATTAATGGTTGGTACAGCTGGATTGCCTCATGTAATTGTGAGATTTTTTACTGTGAAGCGCGTTAAGGACGCGAGAAAATCAGCAGGAATAGCATTGCTGTTAATTGTTTTATTGTATTCAACTGCGCCTGCAGTAGCTGTTTTTGCAAGAACAAATATGATTGAAACAGTTTCTAATCAGCGTTATGCTAATGTTCCTGAATGGTTTAAAAAATGGGAAACAACAGGTTTGATAACTTTCACAGATAAAAACAACGATGGGCTTATTCAGTATGTTGCCGATAAAAATATAAATGAATTAGTAATAGATAGGGATATTATGGTATTAGCAAATCCAGAGATAGCCAAATTACCTAATTGGGTTATTGCTTTGGTTGCTGCTGGTGGACTTGCAGCGGCATTATCAACTGCGGCGGGTCTATTATTGGTTATTTCTGCTTCGGTGTCGCATGATTTGATAAAAAAGATAATTAACCCCAAAATTTCTGAAAAGGGCGAATTGGTTGCAGCACGATTGTCTGCAGTTGGTGCTGTTTGTGTTGCTGGATATTTTGGTATTAATCCACCTGGGTTTGTAGCTGCGGTAGTAGCTTTAGCGTTTGGTTTAGCAGCTGCATCTTTTTTTCCTGCAATTATATTAGGAATATTTTATAAACGCATGAATAAAGAAGGCGCCATAGCAGGAATGGTAGTTGGCATAACAGCAATGTTGTTATATATGATTAAATTTAAGCTAGGTTGGTTCGATGAGGTACTTCCAGATAAAGGTGAATGGTGGTTTGGTATTTCACCTGAAGGATTTGGTAGTATAGCTATGTGTCTAAATTTTATTGTTTCTGTTGTTATAATGAAGTTTACACCAGCTCCTCCAGAAGATGTTCAAGAAATTGTTGAAAATATAAGAATACCAAGTGGAGAGGGAGCAGCTACTCATTAATAAGTACTGAATAACCAAATACTTTATTTTTTCTTTAAGAGTATCTTTTCATTTGTAAATTGATTGGCTGCATCTAGAAAATTAACCATTAAGTTCCAATTTGCATTTGGTTCGTAATTATTTTCGTAATATTTCGAGGTATTTATTATAAGCTTATTATTTTCAATTTTTGCTTTACTTATAAATGCTCCTGTTTTATTAGATACATTTTTACTTAATTTATCTATACCAGAAATAGTATAACCATCAGGAATATTAAATACAATTTCATTGTTATAAGATCTAGGGTAATACATATGGATGTTTTCTTTGCGATTTCTTTGCTCTTCATTAAGATCTATCTGGCCAGTTATTAATTTACCTATCTCGATAATATAATTAGGCCCTGCTTTTTTTATAAAGGCATTTTTTCCTTTAAAGGATTCTGTATAAGTAAAATAAGAATCTAATCCATAGCGCCCAGTACTATTAATCTTAAATGAGTAATCTTCAATATCTGTTAATTCATATTCAGATTCAGCAATTTTTTTAAACTTTTCCTTTTGCTTATCATTTAATTTAGAGATTAAAGCATCTAATTCTTTTTCAAATTTAATTTTGTCTTTTTTTCTTTTCACAAGATCAACAAATGATTTGGTTTCATATTTGCTATAATCTTCGTATACATAATCTGAAAGGTATAATCTTTCATATTGTTGGTCTTCTTTTAGATGTCCTTTATAACTATCAATTGTAGTAATTTCAAAACCGTTAAAATCATCATTTAAAGAGAATGTTACTTCCTTTTTGTTTTCATTTTGCGAAGCGCTACTAATGGGTAGTTTGCCTTTATTAATGGCATCTATTCTGTTTTTTGATGCAGATAGCAAATAAACATCTGTGCCTTCTAATAATGGAGAATATTGATTTACACATGTGTGTGGTCCAAAATGTTCGACGTAAATGGGGTTTTTAGTTTTTATTTTCAAAAGTACATTTACGTTCTTTTCTATTAATAAGTCATCTATTGTGCCATCAAAACGTTTTTTAGCCACAACTATTTCGTAATCAATTTTATGTCTCTTTAAAAATTCGGTAAAATGCTTTATGAATTGTTTTTGGTCTTGAATAAACACAGGGCTTGTTCCATAATACGAATATGGGTTGTAGCTAATTTTAGCCTCGTCTATAAATATGGCTTCTATGTATCTTGTTAAGTAAAAGTGCCTCATGTAATAGTAAGCTGCAATTACTTTTTCTTCATCATTTTTAAAATCTTTTCCTTTAAAAAAGTCTTTAACATCTCCAATATAACCATCTGGTTTAAACCTGTTGTCGTATAATTCTAAAACTTCCTCTTTAAGAACTGTTTTTTTTATGATGTTTTCTTTTTCAGGTAAAAACGCTAGAGCTCTGTCTTCAAATTTACCTGATCGTGCAAAATATACTTGAAATTTGTACGAAGGGATTTCTATTAAAGGAAAAAACCATCTAGGAAATTTATTTTTTTTAATGTTAACTGCTTCTAAAGTATATCGTCTAAAATTTTTCTTATCTGTTGGTATTTCTTTTAATTCTGGAGCGCCATTATATGAATTAAAGTTGATGAAAAAATCGTTTTCAGTTTCAAAATACAATTTGAAATCCATTACAGGATATTCTTCTCCTAAAGTTGTTTCTATAGGGTCAAAACCAAAAGCATAGGTAGATTTAAAGGGTTCGGTTTTTTGAAAATAATAATCTATAATATCCCCAACTTCTAGATTAGATATAGCAAGTTTATACTCACCATCTACTTCTATAGCTTCAGCATTGACATCAATTTCGATTTCGTTTCCATCTTTTTTAATGATCTTTATACCAACAATATTATTGCCTTTTTTTCTCCATGAATATTGTCCTTTATCTGACCTAAAACGTTTTTTGAATGAAAACTCAGAAAACTCATCTAAAGCAGCTTTGTCTAATAGCTTTATACGTTTTCTTATAGAGGTTTTATAGGTTACATTTTTTCCAAACTTGTGAAAGTCATAATTTTCATTTTTATATAATATAACAGCAGATTCGTTTTTATAAGCATCTGAAATATTGATTGCATTTTTGTAAGCATCATTAGATCCCCAAAAAAAGTCTTTGGCTTCAATTTCTTCCTTTGTTTGGCTAACACCAGTTATTGAAAATGAAAGTAATGTTATAATTAGAAATTTAATTTTCATAAAATTATTATTTGGTTAGCACAATTTGCTCGTTGTAAATATTATTAAGCTTATGGATAAAATTATTCCACTCTTCAAAATCTGAAGTTTCTATTTTTGCATTCTTTATTTTAAAAGACTTTTTATAGATAATGTTATTAGAATCTTTTATAAAACGTACACTTAAATCGTAATTTTTGCTTGAAATATTAATGTCTTCTGGTATATAAGAAATTTTATATTCAGATGGAATATTAATTTTTGTAGAGGTTTCTAAAAAGCGTTTAAAACTGAAGATAAAATCTGTTTTTCTTTTTTTAAGTAAAAAATTTTCTAATTCCTTATCAAAATCAACAGTTATGTAAATATCATTATCGAATTTAGAAACAGCGTTTTTTATACTTATATTATAATTTATGTTTAAACTTAATTCTCTGTTTGATAAGTCGGATGTTTCAATGTTTGAAACTTTAATATTGGTGTTACTATTATTAAGATAGTATTCTAGAAACGCATCTTTTTTATCATTTTTTAAGGTATCGAAGTTGTAAAGCAAACTCGTTCTACTTTCTCCATTAAAGTTTTTATTAGCAGTTCCTTCAATTAAATCATCATTTAGTGTGAGTTCATAATTGTATGTTTCTTTGTTGAAACTTGGAGAAGTTTCTGGTACGGTTTCTAGTATAAAATCGCTGCCGTTTTCAATAAGTGTTTGTTTTCCTTGAATGCGGTTTGCATACTCACCGTAAGCGTTAAATTTTTCAGTACCATCTAAAAAAATAGGTTTTTCATCTTTCATGATTGAACAAATCATGTGGTTGTCTATAGATAAATTGGGTGTGGAATAGTCGTAAGCTATTCTTTTTGTACCTATCCATGTTAGTCTAGCATCAAAACCTGCTTCTAAAAGCATTTGCTTAGTTAAATTAGCCATTCCTTTACAGTCGCCATATTTTTTTTTAAATACATTAACTGCTTCATCTGGTTTGAAGCCTGCTATACCATCTTCAAAAGCGATATATCTAATATTATCTTGAACCCAATAATAGATGTTTTTTATTTTTTCTTCCTCGCTATTAGCTTTAGCTGTTAAAGACTTAACGAGGTCTTTTATTTCTGTATTGTCATTTTCTAAGCTATTTACTAAGGAACTATACCAGTTGTATAAATCTTGGGTAGTATTGAAAATATTTTCCTTTTTATCCTTTAGTGTATAAGATTTTGCTAAAATTAGAATATGAGGATATATATATGAAGGTCCAGGGGCATTTTCTTCTTTAAATGCCGATGGGATATTTTCTAAAGTGTATATATATGTTTTTAGTTTTCGTTTAGAATCTTCTGAAACTTCTTTCTTTATATCATACCCTTCAAAATTTATTTCTTTTAATTCAAGATTTAACCAATTTGGAATTTCAATTTTTAAGGTTTTCTTTACTATTGGATATTCATTGAAAAATTGTAATTGGGTAAAATATTTTATATCATCATATGTTTTTTTGATATGAGTGTTATATCTATAACCCAGTAGAGGAAAATCTATATTAGCATATTTTACACGAACATCATTGTGAAATAAATCGTTACTGGTATATGCTTCATCCTTTAAAAAAAAGTATGCTTTCTTATTATTTCTATAATTAATTTTGAACTCTTCTATACTTGTCTGTCCGTCGTAAAAACAATATTTTTGAATATCGGATCTTGAATCTATATTTATCATAGATTCAGTCATAATTTGGTTTACTGTTACTTTTTGTTCTTTTATATTTAAGCCAAAAGTTATAATGTCTTCACTATTTTCTAATACTACCGTATCGTCTGTGTATATATCTTTTAGAGATTTTGCTAGTTTTTTATCGTCTTCAGTCGGTTCTACTTTTTTTTGAGAAAAACTATTAATACTAAATAAACTAATAAAAATGAAGTAATAAAGAGGCTTTAACATGTAAGAATATAAATATGAGCTAATATATACTTTCAAATTAAAAATGAAAAATCATTTTACGTAAAAATGATTTTTCATTTAATTATCTAAATTATTTTGCTCTTTATACTTAGAGTATAAAAGACAAACTTAAAATAAGTTGATCTGGTCGTGTGTCTAATCTACTTGGTATGATACCTTGATTTTCTATAAAAGTAGCCTCGTTGTTATTAAACCCACGTTCGTATCGTAAATCAATTCCAACTCTATTTATATTAAGACCAATTCCAAAATTAAGACCAAAGGTAAAATCGTTTTCTATATTATTTATTGAAATACCTTCATATTCAGAATCTAAAATATATTGAAATGCAGGCCCTCCAAACACACTAATGGGACCTAAAACTTTAACCCCAACTAAAAGTGGTAAATCAAGCTTTTCCATTTTAAATGTATTAGAAGCATAATCGCTTTTAGTACTTGTAAAAACCAATTCGGGTTTAAAATATACTTGATTACCTATTTTCCCAAAAATACCGACATGATATCCTATATTTCTATCTGGGTTTTGCGCATTGTTGCTTATAGATTCAAAATACTTGCCGTTAGCGTTGTAGTTTAAACCTCCTTTAAAGCCAAAACCAGTTGCTGTTTGCGCATTTATACTGGTAGCCATAAGTAAAGCAAATATTGGAACTAAAAAATAAGACTTGCTACTTACACGCGTACTTGGTTGGTAGTTGTGAAGTTTTTTCATAATGTTCATAATATTCGTTTTAAGATTTGATATTTAATATCAAAAACGTTGCCAAATGGAAAATATTCTTTTCTTGACAGATAATTAAAAAACAAAAGAGCTCTTTTATTTTAAAAGAGCTCTTTAATATAAGTTAAAAATAGTTCTATTTTCTTTTTATAACAGCTTCGGCTTTTAAAACTATGGTTGCAGCGTTTAAACCATATTTATCCATTAACTGAGCTGGCGTCCCAGATTCACCAAATGTATCGTTAGTGGCTACAAACTCTTGCGGAGTTGGATTATTAAGAGCGAGTGTTCTAGCAACACTTTCGCCTAAGCCACCAAGGACGTTATGTTCTTCGGCTGTTACAATACAACCAGTTTTAGATACAGAATCTAAAATAGCTTGTTCATCTAATGGTTTTATAGTATGAATATTTATTACTTCAGCAGAAATTCCTTTTTCGTTTAATGTCTTTGAAGCTTCTAGAGCTTCCCAAACTAAATGTCCTGTTGCTACAATTGTAACATCTGTTCCTTCAGTTAATTGAATGGCTTTACCTATTTCAAATTTTTGATCTGCAGGCGTAAATATTGGTACAGAAGGACGCCCAAAACGTAGGTAAACAGGACCATCATAATCTGCAATTGCAATAGTTGCTGCTTTAGTTTGGTTATAATCACATGGATTAATAACCACCATACCTGGCAACATTTTCATTAACCCGATATCTTCAAGAATTTGATGTGTTGCACCATCCTCACCTAAGGTTAAACCAGCATGCGATGCACATATTTTTACGTTCTTTCCAGAATAGGCTATAGATTGGCGAATTTGATCGTAAACACGTCCTGTAGAGAAGTTTGCAAAGGTTCCTGTAAAAGGTATTTTGCCTCCAATAGTTAATCCAGCAGCGATTCCCATCATATTAGCTTCTGCAATTCCAACTTGAAAGAAGCGCTCGGGATTTTCGTCAATGAATTGATTCATTTTTAAAGACCCAATTAAGTCGGCACAAAGTGCAACTACATTAGGGTTTGTTCTACCAAGTTCTGTTAAACCAGCTCCAAATCCACTTCTTGTATCTTTCTTTTCTGTGTATGTATATGTTTTCATAAATCTAAAATCGTAATTAGTCAATCTGAATTTGGTTAGTAGTCTCCTAAAGTTTCTGCGTTTTGTTCAAGTCCTATGGCTAGTTGCTCATCGTTTGGAGCTTTGCCATGCCAAGCGTGTGTGTGCATCATAAAATCAACACCATTACCCATGACTGTTTTTAATAAAACACATATAGGCTTACCTTGTCCTGTTTTCGATTTTGCTTCTGCCATTCCTTTTAAAATAGCGTTTATATTATTGCCTTCTTCAATCTCTAAAACAGTCCAACCAAATGCTTCAAATTTGCCTTTAATACTTCCCATAGGTAAAACATCATCTGTAGAACCATCAATTTGTTGACCGTTTAAGTCGATAGTGGAAATAAGGTTGTCAACTTTTTTTGCAGAAGCATACATAATGGCTTCCCAATTTTGACCTTCTTGCAGCTCACCATCTCCATGTAAAGAGTAAACTAAGTGCTTATCACCATTCAACTTTTTAGCTTGTGCTGCTCCAATTGCAACCGACATACCTTGTCCTAAAGAACCAGAGGCAATCCTAACTCCTGGCAAACCTTCGTGGGTAGTAGGGTGTCCTTGTAAACGGGAATCTATTAATCGGAATGTATTTAATTCATCTACAGGAAAATATCCTGATCTTGCTAAAACACTATAAAATACTGGCGAAATATGACCGTTAGATAAAAAGAAAAGGTCTTCTTCAATACCATCCATATTAAAGTCTTTTTTCCTATCCATGATTTCGCTGTATAGAGAAACAAAAAATTCTGCACAACCTAAAGAGCCGCCTGGGTGCCCCGAATTTACTTTATGTACCATGCGTAGAATGTCTCTGCGAACTTGGGTGGTTAAATCTTCTAAATGTTTTGTGTTTAGCATGTTGTATTTCTTAAAATTTCAGCCACAAAAGTAAAGTTTTAAATAGACTTAAAGAAAGAGTTTTAACCCATTTATTAACGATTTATAATGTTTTGCTAACAATTTTGATTTTATTAAGAAGCACATCGCATATTGTTATTTATATTTGCCCACCGATGATTTTAGTATATGAAATTTGAATTAAAAGGAACAGATCCTAAAAGTAAGGCAAGAGCAGGAAGCATTACTACAGATCATGGTGTAATTGAGACACCAATTTTTATGCCCGTTGGCACGGTAGCATCTGTAAAAGGTGTTCATCAACGAGAACTTAAGAATGATATTAATCCAGATATTATTCTTGGAAATACATATCATTTATATTTAAAACCACAGACCATAATTTTAGAAAAAGCTGGGGGGCTACACAAGTTCATGAATTGGGATAGAAATATTTTAACCGATTCTGGAGGTTATCAAGTTTATTCGCTATCTGCCAATAGAAAGATTAAGGAAGAAGGTGTGAAGTTTAAATCTCACATAGATGGAAGTTACCATGTGTTTACACCAGAAAATGTGATGGAAATTCAAAGAACCATTGGAGCCGATATTATTATGGCTTTTGATGAATGTACTCCATATCCATGTGATTACAATTATGCAAAAAGGTCTATGCACATGACGCATCGTTGGTTAGATAGATGTATTAATCATTTAGAGAAAACACCTTTAAAGTATGATTATAACCAAACATTTTTTCCTATTGTTCAAGGTAGTACCTATAAAGATTTACGTAAACAATCTGCAGAATATATTGCTAATGCAGGTGCTTTAGGAAATGCGATTGGAGGATTATCTGTAGGAGAACCAGCAGAAGAAATGTATGCCATGACCGATGTTGTTTGTAACATTTTACCAGAAGACAAACCTCGCTACCTAATGGGTGTTGGAACTCCAATCAATATTTTAGAAAATATTGCGTTAGGTATTGATATGTTTGATTGTGTAATGCCAACAAGAAACGCAAGAAATGGTATGTTGTTTACAGCACACGGTACAATAAATATTAAAAACTTGAAGTGGGCAGATGATTTTTCTCCTGTAGATGAGATGGGTATTACGTTTGTAGATACAGACTATAGCAAAGCCTATTTGCGACATTTATTTACTGTAAATGAAAGGTTAGGAGCTCAAATAGCAACCATTCATAATTTAGGATTTTACTTGTGGTTGGTAAGAGAGGCTAGAAAACATATATTAGCTGGAGATTTTAGAACATGGAAAGATAAGATGGTAAAACAAATGGATAAACGTCTTTAAAAAAGAAACGTTATTTAGTTTTTTAAGAATAATATAATTTACAAAAACCCCTTTCCTATGGAGAGGTTGGTAGAGGATGAAAATATTAGATTGGTACATACTTAAGCGTTATTTATTTACATTTTTTATGATGCTTTTACTGTTTATTCCTATAGGGATTACAGTGCATTTAGCAGAAAAAATTGGAAAAATCCTTGAAAACGAAGTTCCTTTTGTTGAAGTCATGCTATATTTTTTAGACTTTACTATTTATTTCGCACATTTACTTTTTCCCTTATTTCTGTTTTTATCAGTTATTTGGTTTACCTCTAAACTAGCAAATAACACAGAAGTTATAGCTTTTTTAAGTTCTGGAGTTTCTTTTTCACGATTCTTAAGACCTTATATGATAGGCGCATTTTTTGTTTCTATTTTGGCAATTATACTAGGTTTGTACTTAGCGCCTAAGGCAAGTCAAGGATTTAATGATTTTAGTTATAAATATTTAAAAAAGGGTAGAAGTGCCGTTGAAAATAAAAATGTATATAGACAAATTAACGATAACGATTTTATTTATGTTAGTAGTTTCGATGTCAAGAACAATCAAGGTAGTAACTTCACATTAGAGCATATAGAGAATAATAAACTTATATATAAAATTAACGCCTCTAGTATTAGATATATTGAAAAAGATACAATGTATCGATTAACAAATTATTCAAAGCGTATTGTTGGTGAAGTAAATGATATAATAGAAACTCAAAGACGAAAAGACACACTTTTTACATTCGATGTTGATGATTTAACCCCTGTAATTTATATAGCAGAAACATTAGGTTATAGTGAGTTAAGCGAATTTATAGAGAAGGAAGAATTACGAGGGTCTTCAAATATAGGACGGTATAAATTAGTAAAATATCGAAAGTGGAGTTTACCTGTTTCTATCTTTATCTTAACAATAATTGCTGTGGCCGTTTCTTCAATAAAAAGACGTGGTGGGATGGGTGTTAATTTAGCTGTTGGAATATGTATAGCTATGGTCTTTGTATTTTTCGATAAAGTATTTGGCGTTATGGCTGAGCAATCCGATTTCCCTCCAATCATAGCAGTCTGGTTTCCTAATATCATTTTTGGTATTTTAGCAATATACCTATTGTATAATGCCAAACGCTAAGATTAGAAATTATCTACACTTACATTTTTTAGTTTTTATAGCTGGATTTACCGCTATTTTGGGAGAGCTTATTACTATAAAAGCAATACCATTGGTTTGGTTTCGAATGGTAATGGCATCAATTTTAATGTTCTTATATATAAAGATTGCCAAAGTGAGATTGAAAGCATCACCAAAAGCCATTCTTAGATTTTCACTAGCAGGAATTATTATTGCATTGCATTGGATAACCTTTTTTGCAGCCATAGATGAGGCTAATATTTCTATTGCGCTTGCTATGTTTTCAACTGGAGCTTTTTTTGCCTCATTCATAGAACCCATAATTTATAGAAGAAGAATAATCTGGTATGAAATTCTTTTTGGACTATTTGTTATTATTGGGGTCTTTATTATTACCCAAAGTGAAATAAAATACCTGTCAGGAATTATTTTAGGTATTAGTTCTGCATTTTTGTCCTCATTATTCGCCGTTTTAAACGGTAAATTTTTAAAACAACATACCGCTACTGTTATATCATTTTATGAATTTATAAGCGGTGTCATATTCATTTCCATATTTATAGGCTTTTTTGGAGAAGGTTTCTCGGCAGACTTTTTTAAATTAAGTGTTTCAGACTATGGTTATCTCTTTATTTTGGCATCTATATGTACGGCTTATGCTTTTATTGCAGCGGTTTATGTAATGAAACTTATTAGCCCGTATACAGTAGTTTTGACATATAATTTAGAGCCTGTTTATGGTATAGTTATGGCAGTAATTTTGTTTCCAGAGAAAGAAAAAATGAGTAATTCTTTTTATTTAGGTGCTATAATTATAATTTCAACAGTCTTATTTAACGGCGTTATAAAAAACACAAGTGTGCTAAAAAGAAAACACTCATAAGGGCTAAACCTAATTAAAGTTTTTATATTTGTATGCTAACTAAAATTATAAATTCTTATGGAATATTTAGAATTTGAACTTCCAATAAAAGAACTAGAAGACCAACTTCAAAAATGTAAAATAATAGGAGAAGAGAGCGATGTAGATGTAAGTGAAACTTGTACACAAATAGAAAAGAAGCTCTTAGCTGCCAAAAAAGACATTTATAAAAAATTGACGCCATGGCAACGTGTGCAACTATCTCGGCATCCAGATAGACCATATACATTAGATTATATTAGAGCCATATGTGGTGATTCCTTTCTAGAACTTCATGGAGATAGAAGTTTTAAAGACGATAAAGCAATGATTGGTGGTTTAGGTAAAATTGGCGACCAGAGTTTTATGTTTATTGGTCAGCAAAAAGGGTTCAATACAAAAACAAGGCAATACCGAAATTTTGGTATGGCAAACCCAGAGGGTTATCGTAAAGCCTTAAGATTGATGAAATCTGCCGAAAAATTTGGCATACCTGTAGTAACAATACTAGATACTCCAGGAGCATACCCAGGATTGGAAGCTGAAGAAAGAGGACAAGGTGAAGCTATCGCTAGAAATATTTTAGAGATGACTCGCTTAAAAGTACCTATCATTACAGTTGTAATTGGTGAAGGTGCTTCTGGGGGAGCATTAGGCATTGGTGTTGGTGATAAGGTAATGATGTTAGAAAATACTTGGTATTCAGTAATATCGCCAGAGTCGTGTTCTTCAATATTATGGAGAAGCTGGGAGTTTAAAGAGCAAGCAGCCGAAGCTTTAAAGCTAACAGCTTCAGATATGAAAAAACTAAAGCTTGTTGATGAAATTATTAAAGAACCATCAGGAGGAGCACATAGAGATCGTGAAAAAACTTTTAAATTAGTAAGTAATGCAATAGTAAAATCTTTTGAAGAGTTTAAAAACTTATCACCAGAAGATTTAGTAACTCAGCGCATGGATAAATATGCACAAATGGGTGTCTTCAAGGGGTAAACCATTTAAAATCATATCATAGTAAAATCTGAAGCTAATCACTTCAGATTTTTTTATGGTTATTGACAATATTATTAAGTTATTAACAGTTAAAATGTTAACCATTGGTTGACAATAGAAATCGGGTTCAACAAAATATAACCCTTCTTTTTAATTACTTTCGTAGTTATGAAACAACCTAATCAAATACAAGGCTATAAAGTCGATAAAAGCACCATAATTAATCTAGAAAAAGGTAAAATACCACCACAAGCAATTGATTTAGAAGAGGTTGTGTTAGGGGCGATGATGATTGATAAAAAAGGTGTCGATGAAGTAATTGATATTTTAAGTCCCGAAGCGTTTTATAAAGAAGCACATCAACATATATTTGAAGCTATTTTTCATTTGTTTGAAAATAGTGAACCAGTAGACTTATTAACGGTTTCTAGTCAATTAAAGAAGGATGCGAAGTTAGAATTAGCTGGAGGCGATTTTTATCTAATTTCTCTCACTCAAAAAGTATCTTCTTCTGCTCATATCGAGTTTCATGCACGTATTATTTTACAGAAATTTATTCAACGAAGTCTTATTAAAATTTCAAGTGAGATTATTGAGGATTCTTATGATGAAACTAAAGATGTTTTCGATTTATTAGATAAAGCTGAAGCTAAATTATACGAAGTTACTCAAGGAAATATTAAAAAGTCTAGTGAAACGGCTCAAGATTTAGTTATTCAAGCAAAAAAGAAAATTGAAGAGATTTCTAATAAAGAAGGACTAAGTGGTATACCCACAGGATTTAATAAACTAGATAAATTGACTTCTGGTTGGCAACCATCCGATTTAATTATTGTTGCCGCTCGACCTGGTATGGGTAAAACGGCATTAACGCTATCTATGGCTCGAAATATTGCTGTAGACCAAAACATACCTGTTGCTTTTTTCTCTTTAGAAATGGCATCAGTTCAGTTAATTACAAGGTTAATTTCTAGTGAAACAGGCTTGTCTTCTGAAAAATTAAGAACTGGAAAACTAGAAAAGCACGAGTGGGAACAACTCAATGTAAAAGTAAAAGGCTTAGAAAAAGCACCCCTTTTTATTGACGATACACCATCATTATCTATTTTCGATTTACGTGCAAAAGCACGTCGTTTATCATCACAACATGGTATAAAACTTATAATGATTGACTACTTGCAATTAATGACGGGAGGGAGTAGCCATGGTGGAAATAGAGAACAAGAAATTTCAATGATTTCTCGAAATTTGAAGGCTTTAGCTAAAGAATTAAATGTTCCAGTAATTGCGTTATCCCAGTTATCGCGTGCTGTTGAAACACGTGGAGGTAGTAAGCGACCTTTGCTATCAGACTTACGTGAATCTGGTGCTATCGAACAAGATGCCGATATTGTAAGCTTTATTTACAGACCAGAATACTATAAAATTGACGAGTGGGATGATGACGAGCGTTCTCCAACTGAAGGGCAAGCTGAGTTTATAGTAGCTAAGCATAGAAACGGAGGCTTAGAGAACATTAGGTTAAAGTTTATTGGTCATTTAGGTAAGTTCGATAATCTTGATGATTTCGATTCACCTTTTGAATTTCATTCTAAAATGAATGCTGCCGCTAATGACGATACATTTAAAGCAGATAATTTTAAAGCTAGTCCAGATGAAGCTTTTGGTAGCGCCTTTAATGATGATGAAAGTGATGTTCCTTTTTAATAATATCTTTTTCATTCTAGCATAGGCAGAAATCCTTCATTATTAAGTCCTTTAAGTTAGTACATTTTCTACTATACATAACAAAAGGTTAAACTATTTATATAGAAATAAATTTTAAGTATCTTTCAACATAATTAAACGGTTTTTTTGGTAATTTCGAAGAAGAAACACAGAGAAACCTCATAATATTTATCTCATATTGAAAAAGATAGTTTCTGTTATATTCATATTTTTATTTACTGCTCATGCGTTCGCATCTTACATCCTAATACCTATGGATGTTGAGAGTCAAAAAAATCATTTGAAAGCTTATGGTATTACTTACTGGACACTAGATAAACAATTAAAAGTTAAGTGGTTACTTAATTATCGGGGAGGTTCCTTTTTGTTACCAGATACCGAAGATATTCAACGAGAATGCCAAATACGTGGTGTGTCATTCGAACTAATATCAAACAATGAAGCAGAAAGCATATTAGAAGAAATTAGTAGTCCAAGCCAAAATATGGAAGCGGTAGTTTTAGAGAAAGCACCAAAGATTGCTGTTTATACACCAAAAGGTAATTTACCTTGGGATGATGCTGTAACAATGGTGTTGCAGTATGCCGAAATTCCTTATGAGACAGTTTATGATGAAGAAGTAATTAACGACGGATTATTGCTTTACGATTGGCTGCATTTACACCATGAAGATTTTACGGGACAATATGGTAAGTTTTATGGGGCATATAGAGCAACGTCATGGTATATGCAAGAGAAAAAGGATGCAGAAGCTTTAGCTACTAAATTGGGATATTCAAAAGTGTCAAATGAAAAATTAGATGTTGCTTTAAAAATAAGAGATTATGTTGTAGGAGGAGGTTTTATGTTTGCTATGTGCAGTGCAACCGATAGTTTCGATATTGCGCTTTCGGCAGAAGGCATCGATATTTGTGAACCTATGTTCGATGGCGATGGCAGTGACCCAGGTTATCAGAATAAAATTAATTACGGTAAAACTTTTGCTTTCAAAGATTTTATTTTAGAAAGAAGTCCCCTAATATATGAGTTTTCTTCAATAGATATGACAAGAAAACGTAGGATACCAAAAACAACCGATTACTTTTCGCTCATGGAATTTTCAGCAAAATGGGATCCAATTCCAACTATGCTATGTCAAAACCATACAGCACTAGTAAAAGGGTTTATGGGACAAACAACGGCATTTACAAGAAACGAAATTAAATCGAATGTATTGGTTATGGGAGAGAACAAAGCCAATGGCGAAGCAAAATATATTCATGGTATAAAAGGTAAAGGGTTTTTTACTTTTTATGGAGGTCATGATCCAGAGGACTATCAACATAGAGTAGGGGATTCAAAAACCGAACTTGATTTGCATCCAACATCTCCAGGGTATCGCTTAATTTTAAATAATGTACTTTTTCCTGCTGCTAGAAAAAAGAAGCAAAAAACATAATATGTTATTATTGAGCTACAACTACACGTTGGAAAGTATATAAAAAACCATCTGCACCAGGGCCAGTTGTTGTTTCATTTTCATCTATTATTAATGTATTTTGTGTAGTAAAATAAATCTCACCAAAATCTAGCCCATCAATAACAAGAATTTGTTTTGAATCTACAGGAACAATCTCAAATGGATATACACCAGAATCCAAACCATCTTGTTTGGTATCGTCTGTATTATTGTTCTCAACAGTTATATCGTCATTATCCTCATCAAACGACCAGATAACAGTATTTAATTCAAATTGATCATCAATACCAGCAATTCCACCTTCAACACTAACTAAATGCCAAAAACTTCTAAAGGTTTGTTCTGGAGTTGAAGATGTGTCATTGTTTATAGAACAGCTATTTAGTATAAATAATAATGATATCGCTAGAATAAATTTATGTTTCATTTTCAACTTTGTATTTATTAGTGAAACTCTGTTTTAAAAAGTTGCAAAGCAACGAGTTTAAAATAGTTGGTTGAACTAATTCCTTTTTATAGCGGGATTTCAGGTCTAATAATTCGAAGCTTGTTTCGAAATAAAAAACATTTTCCGTTAAACGCCTCACGAACTTGCTCCGAGGTTCTTTACTGTAAGATGAAGAATTTATAAATTGGTTGCGTCTATTTTTTTAATACATGACAAAAATTGAAAATATTATTAGTAAGTTACTAATTATCAAGAGTTTTAACGGTTGATGTTTTTAGACCTGTCAGGTTTTAAAAACCTGACAGGTCTCATTTTTATTGAATTTATCATATTTTCAAAAAACTTAATCTAATTTATATGAATATACTTGAAATTAAAGTCTTGATAGTTTATACTATTTTTGAATTATATTAATTATATAACCAATATGAAATTCTATCAGAAGGAAATAAAATTGAAACCTTATGACAGAGGCTTCCATTTAATTACTAATCAAGTTTTAAGTACAATACCAGAAATTGAACAAATAAATATTGGACAACTACAAGTATTTATAAAACACACATCGGCTAGTTTAACTATTAATGAAAATGCAGATTATACGGTGAGAACCGATTTTGAAAGCCATTTCAATAAAATGGTTCCAGAGAACGCACCATATTATGAACATATTTATGAGGGGTCTGATGATATGCCAGCACATATTAAAG
The DNA here is from genome assembly GCF_947487605.1 of uncultured Algibacter sp. Classification (GTDB taxonomy): domain Bacteria; phylum Bacteroidota; class Bacteroidia; order Flavobacteriales; family Flavobacteriaceae; genus Algibacter_D. The sequence goes on along the minus strand of NZ_CANKXK010000014.1, from coordinate 7,071 downwards.
CATCATTACTAGGTGCATCAGTTCAAATACCGATTACTAACGGTAAACTAAATTTAGGGATATGGCAAGGTATTTATCTATGTGAACATCGTGATAATGGTGGATCAAGAAAAATTGTTATTACTGCGTTTGGAGAATAACAAACCATCTAGCTAGTGAGCGCCACAACTACAATGTCCATAATTTAATGTATTCTCGTGCCACGGAAAAGAAGTATTGTACCTGTTGTTTTCCCAATAGAATTTCGTTCGGGTTTTAGTTTCGTTTCCAATCTCATTCATAGTTTCAGTATCATATAACCTTCCATTAACCATAGTGTAAATCACACTTTAAGTATTTCTAATATTTTCTAAAGGATTTTTATCCAATACAATTAAATCTGCCAGTTTACCTACTTCTAAAGAGCCAATATCTTTACTCGCTCCAATATAATCAGCTCCGTTTATTGTGGCTGCTTTTAAAGCTTCCATATTTGTCATACCACCTTGCGATAGCATCCATAATTCCCAATGCGCACCTAAACCTTGTAATTGGCCATGGGCGCCTAAATTAACTTTTACGCCTGCGTTTGTTAATGCTTTACACGTTTTTGAAACTAAAATATGGCCATTGTCATATTCTTCTTGAGGTATCTTCATGCGGTATCTAGAACGGGAATCGATAATGCTGCGTGGTGTATATTTTAGTAACTTTTCATTTTCCCAAACATTGTCATTTTCATAAAAATAAAATTCACCATTAACACCTCCATAATTAACTATTAAGGTAGGAGTATAGCCTGTTTCGCTAGTTCCCCATAATTTTAAGACATCTTTGTACACTTTAGTCACAGGTATGTTATGTTCAATACCTGTATGACCATCCATAATCATTGTCATGTTATGGTAAAAATGAGAACCACCTTCTGGGACTACAAAAACACCTTCTTCTCTTGCCGCCTGAATAACTTGTTGACGTTGTTCTCGTCTTGGTTGATTATAACTCTTAACCGATAAAGCTCCAAATGCTTTAGTGCGTCTAATTGAAGACCTTGCATCATCTAAATTATTAATAACCGCCTTAAAATCACCATCTGCACCATATAAAATAGCACCTGTTGAATAAAGTCGAGGACCTACCATGTTACCACTTTTTATTAGTTCTGATAGAGTAAATATAGATTCCGTATTTGCAGATGGGTCGTGTGAAGTAGTTACACCAAAAGCTAAGTTGGCGTAAAGTTGCCAATGTTTTTGAGTTGTAATACCAGATCTAAAACCACCAACATGTGCATGAACATCTATAATACCAGGCATAATAGTTTTACCAGTTATATCATAGATTTTTGCACTTTTAGGAATGTTAATTTCTGAAGTTCCAATATCTTGAATTTTATTATTAGAAATAATTATAGTGCCGTTTTCAATAACTTTATCTCCAGCCATTGTTATAATAGTAGCACCAGTAAAAGCAGTGATGCCTTTAGGTTTATCAGTTTGTGCTATTAAATTGATTTTAGTTCCCTTTTCAGTAATAGGAGGGATGCTATCTGGTGAGCCTTCTAAGAATGTAAATCGCTCAGATATATTGTTTGTGAAATATTCATCACCTATAGTCCAATGAATTTTATCACTGTTTTTAGACCAATGAATACTTATACCTGCATCTTTTGATACTTGAGAAATAGGAACAAATTCTTTAGCACCTTTTTTTAAGTCGAAAGTCACTGTTTTGCCAGATTTTGGTAAGGGAGCAACATAAGCTTTGTGTAAGTTTGAAAATGCGATCCATTTATTATCAGGACTAAGAACTAAGCGATTGGCATACTTTAAAGAGACTATGGTTTTTTCATCTTTACCATTAAGATCAACACTCTTTAGCGTTTTGGTTAAATTTCCAAAGAACACACCTCCAGTTTGATATAAAATTCTATTTCCTTCGGTATTAAAAACAGGATATGCCCCTTCTTTAGTTATAAACTTGTTGTTGCTTCCATTAGAATCCATTATATAAATACCAGTCCGTTTGGAGTGCGAATAACCTTGATCACTATTTCCAGATTCTTTTTGATAGGTTATTTTACTACCATCGTTAGAGTAGGTGGGCGTTCTAAATATACCTTTAGATGAATTAAGCTTTGTTGGTGGGCCTCCATTAACATCAATTTTGAAAATGTTGCCTAAGTTTTCATCATTCCAGCTCACGTACACTATGTTTTTTCCATTAGGAGAAAATGCAGGCTCAAATTCAAAATCTGAAGAATCGGTTAACCTTTTTGGTGTTCCGTTGGGTAATTTTTTTGACCAAAGATGTCCCAGAGCACTAAATACAATTGTTTTACCATCAGGCGATGTAACTGTATTTCGAATCATTTTTGCAGTAAAATTATTAGGTGCAACTGGTGTTTCAAACTCCAAAGCTTGAGCAATTTTAATAGTTGTATCAACCTGAAATGGAATATTGGTTACCTTTAATGAGTTGATATTAATTTTATTAATTTTTCCTCCCGACCAAAAAACAAGTTCTTCATTATTAGGCATCCAACTATAATTTGCATAAACTCCAAAAATAGCCCAGGCTTCTTGTTGATCTTTATCTAATGCATCATATATAGGCCATTCTTCACCAGTTTCTAAATCATGGATATAGAGAACCGTTTTAGTTCGAACACGTTTAACGAAAGCAATTTTTTTACCATCTCTTGATACTTGTGGTCTAGCAGCGCCTCCAGCACCACCAATAACTCTTTCAGTTTTACCTGTTTTAAACTCATAGCGATTAATGACATAAATTTGATTATTGGGATCTTTGTTATATTGAAATAAACCTCCTGGGTAAACATCTTCGCTATAATACAAATACTTTCCATCTGGCGATAAAGAGGGCTCATTAACATCCTGTTGATCATTTTTGCGCTTAGTAATTTGTAACCCAATACCACCAGTAATATGATACATCCATAGCTCTCCAGCACCTAAAGAACGTTCGGAAGTAAAATGTTTACGTACAATTAAATAATTACCATCTGGAGTCCAAATAGCATTATTAAGTAATCTGAAAGTTTCTTTGGTTATTTGTTTTGCATCTGTTCCATCAATATTCATGGTCCAAATATTATCGCCACCACCAGCATCACTTGTAAATGAAATTTTTGACCCATCAGGGCTAAAACGAGGTTGCAATTCAAAGGGTAATCCTTCTCTTAATATTTTAGCTTTGCCTCCTTCAACAGGTATGATATAGATATCGCCTAATAAATCGAACGCAATTTGAGTGCCATCGGGACTGACATCTAAATTCATCCAAGTTCCTTCATCTGTAGAGAGCTTTAAGTTTTTAAAGTTCCATTCACCTTCTGGATTAGAAACATCCCACGTGTCTTTCTTTTTGTCTTGAGCTTGTATATTGAAAATAGAACAGAGGGTAATTAGTGTAATTGAAAGATAGCGTAACATGCTAGGTTGATTTATAATGAAGTAGAAAGATAATGTATTTTTAAAAATAAAATGTTAAGTTTTTGAGGCATAAAAAAATCCGACTCTTTCGAATCGGATTTTTATTAAGCGAATAATATGTTTTACAATAGGCTAAGCGCCTTATTTTACTTTATCTACAACTGCTTTAAAAGCATCTGGGTTATTCATGGCTAAATCTGCTAAAACCTTACGGTTTAATTCAATATCATTAGCTTTTAATTTTCCCATAAATTGAGAGTAAGATAAACCATGTTCTCTGGCTCCTGCGTTAATACGCGTAATCCATAAAGCACGGAATGTTCTCTTTTTGTTTCTACGGTCTCTATACGAATATTGCATCGCTTTGTCAACCGCATTTTTTGCTACTGTCCAAACGTTTTTACGTCTTCCAAAGTAACCTTTTGCTTGTTTTAGAACCTTTTTTCTTCTAGCTCTTTTTGCTACAGAATTTACTGATCTTGGCATAATTTTAATTGTTTTTTTGTAGTAGGCGGTCTTTTTTTTTATTTAGCGACACTTTGGTTCAGAAATCTAAAATTAACAATCGTTAATCATAAATCAATGAGGCCTAACTCCAGGGTTTATAAATTGTTTTAACCGATTAAAACGAATATTACTTTAAACGTAACATGGTTTTAATATTGTTCTCATCTGATTTATGTACTAAACCATCATGAGTTAACTTAAGCTTACGCTTTTTAGACTTCTTTGTTAAGATGTGACTCTTAAAAGCGTGCTTTCTTTTAATTTTACCAGTACCTGTAAGCTTAAAACGCTTTTTGGCACTAGATTTTGTTTTCATTTTAGGCATTTTCTTCTCCTAGTTTTAATTACTTCGCTTAATTACTGTTTGCTGTTCCGACAACTATCGGGATTATTCAGCATCTTATTTTTATAAAATAAGATTTATTGTTTTGTTATTACTTCTTAGGAGCAATAAACATTGTCATTCTTTTTCCTTCAAGTCTTGGCATCTGTTCAACTTTACCAAACTCTTCTAAATCTTGAGCTAAACGTAATAATAATATATGTCCTTGCTCTTTAAATATAATAGAACGTCCTTTAAAAAAAACAAAAGCTTTAAGTTTTGCTCCTTCTTTTAAGAACTTCTCAGCATGTTTCTTTTTAAATTCGTAATCATGGTCATCTGTATTAGGGCCAAAACGAATTTCTTTAACAACCACCTTAGTAGCTTTCGATTTTAAAGCCTTGTCTCGTTTCTTCTGCTCGTAAAGAAACTTTTTATAATCCATGATTTTACATACAGGAGGCGCTGCATTAGGCGAAATCTCAACGAGATCTAGTCCTTGGTCATCTGCCATTTTAATGGCATCTCTTGTAGAATATACACCCATTTCTACATTGTCCCCAACTAAGCGGACATTTGGCGCTGTAATCTTAGAGTTAATTTTATGTTTATCCTCTTGTTTAACCCTTCTCGGTTGTTGTCTTCTACGAATTGCTATGGTTTCTTCTTTTTAAATTATACTTATTTTCTTAAAACGATTTCAACGTTTTCTTAATATCTTCTTTTATTATTTCAGAAAAAGCTTCTACAGAAATCGTGCCTAAATCTGCTCCACCATGTTGACGCACAGTAATTTTATCTTCTTTCTCCTCTTGCTCTCCAATAATGATCATATAAGGGTGTTTCTGCATTTCGGCTTCCCTTATTTTCTTCCCTATAGTCTCATTTCTATGGTCTACAAGGGCGCGAATTTCGTCATTTTCTAGCAAATTTAAAACTTTTTCAGAGTATTTTTCATATTTCTCACTAATTGATAATATAATGGCTTGAGTTGGCATCAGCCAAAGCGGAAAATTACCACCTGTATGTTCTAGTAATAATGCTACAAAACGTTCCATGCTTCCAAAAGGTGCACGGTGAATCATAATAGGTCTATGAAGCTCATTATCACTGCCTTTATATGTTAAATCAAAACGTTCGGGTAAGGTATAATCTACTTGAATAGTACCAAGTTGCCATCGTCTTCCTAAGGCGTCTTTTACCATGAAATCTAATTTTGGACCGTAAAAAGCAGCTTCGCCAGTTTCAATAACATAATCCAACCCTTTATCGTTGGCAGCATTAATTATTGCTTGTTCTGCTTTTTTCCAGTTTTCAGGATCACCTATATATTTGTCTGGATTTTCAGGGTCTCTTAAAGAAACTTGTGCTGTAAAGTTTTCAAATCCTAAAGAACCAAAAACATAAAGTACCAGATCTATAACATCTTTAAACTCTTTGTCTAATTGGTCTGGTGTACAAAACAAATGCGCATCATCCTGTGTAAAACCTCTAACGCGAGTTAAACCGTGTAATTCGCCACTTTGCTCATACCTATAAACCGTACCAAATTCCGCAAAACGTTTAGGTAAATCTTTATAGCTCCATTGCGATGATTTGTAAATTTCACAATGATGTGGGCAATTCATAGGCTTTAATAAAAATTCCTCATCTTCCTTTGGCGTAGTAATTGGTTGAAAACTATCTTCGCCATATTTTGCGTAATGTCCCGAGGTAACATATAAATCTTTATGCCCAATATGTGGCGTTATAACCATTTCGTAGCCAGCTTTCTTTTGCGCTGCTTTTAAAAAATTTTCTAAACGTTCGCGTAAAGCAGCCCCTTTAGGTAGCCAAAGGGGTAAACCTTGGCCAACTTTTTGTGAAAAGGTAAATAATTCCAGTTCTTTGCCTAATTTTCTGTGATCTCGTTTTTTTGCTTCTTCAAGCATTTCTAAATATTCAGTAAGCTCTTTTTGTTTTGGGAACGAAATACCATATACACGAGTTAATTGTGGCTTAGTTTCATCACCTCTCCAATAAGCGCCAGCGACACTTAATATTTTCACAGCTTTTATTATACCAGTATTAGGAATGTGTCCTCCACGGCATAAATCTGTAAATGTTGAATGATCACAAAATGTAATAGTCCCATCTTCTAGATTCTCAATTAATTCAGTTTTAAAATCATTATCCTTATATAAGGACAATGCATCAGCTTTAGAAACGGCTCTCAAATTAAAGTCATGCTTTCCGCGAGCAATTTCCAACATCTTATTCTCAATAACCTTGAAATCCTTTTCCGAAACTACATGCTCACCAAAATCTACATCATAATAGAAGCCATTTTCAATGGCAGGACCAATAGTTAATTTAGCACCAGAATATAATTCCTCAATAGCTTGGGCTAAAACATGTGCCGAACTATGCCAGAAAGCCATTTTACCTTCATCATCCCTCCAAGTATATAAAACCAATGAGCCATCCGTAGTTAAAGGTGTCACAGTTTCAACAGTTGTACCATTAAAACTTGCAGAAATTACGTTTCTTGCAAATCCTTCACTTATGCTTTTCGCAACATCCATTGGTGTAACGTTTTCTTCAAACGTTTTAACACTGCCATCGGGTAACGTTATATGTATCATTAATATAAATTAAAATCAGGGAGCAAAGATAATAGTATAAACAAACCCACACAATATATATATCAGTATAATTTTAATTATGGTCTTCCCTTTCTAAGGTTGGTTTGTGCTTGAGTTTATCCTGAGCGTAGTCGAAGGGTTCCAAATCCTCGTCCCTGCTTCGTTGTGCTGTGTGCTTTCTACT
>NZ_CANKXK010000013.1 GCF_947487605.1 uncultured Algibacter sp. | reverse complement strand
ATTTCAACACTTTAATATACTAAATATTCTGCTTTTCTATGCTGAAAATTTGACTTTCTTACGTCGAACTCAGGTTAGTAGTAAGTTCATTTTCAATTAACGGTTTGTTGCTTTTCTTTTTATCGCTAATTGATATGGAAGGAATACTCCAGAAATTTATAAAAAGACATCTAATTAAACATTTACTAGGGATAATAATTTTTCTATGTGGATTTGGGGTTTATTTAGGAAGATTTCTGCGCTATAACTCTTGGGAAATTATTAATAAACCACTTAGCTTGTTTAATGACATAATACATATTGTCATTTTTCCAAACCTATATACAGAAGCTTGGTTATTCACTATTTTATTTGGAGTCTTTTTAAGTATTGGCAACTGGATGTTCAAACAGATTTATAGTATACCTACTAATCAAAAAATAAAAAACCCCCTTATAAAAAATAAGGAGGCTTAATAATTTAAATTTATGCGGGTAATTATTCGTTTAAATAATTCATCAGACCTGAATAATCACCATATCCTTGACTATAAATTATTTTTCCATTTTCATCAAAATCTAAAGAATTATATACTTTAATAACTCCAGATTTTGCCTCAGTAGAATCTGTTGCAGGCAATGTCACTTCCCATGCCCCATAATAACGCACAGATCCGTCAGGTTTTTTGGTATCTGGATTAACCCCAGGTAAAAGTTGCACTGGAGTTGATAAAAATTTAAAATCATATCTAGCTAAAAACTGCTTATCCATAGCCTTAGCTTCGTCACTCTGAATCATTATTGAGTCTACTTCTGCACCAAAAAAGGTGTTTAGCCCAACAGCATTTTCGGCAAAAATGGAATAGTCTAGTGTCTCATTTTCCCAATCGGAAATAGATTTTAAAACAGTTTCGGAGTTTTTCTTGAATAAATCGTTAGCCGAATTATCTTCTTTAGGTACTTCCTTGCAGCCAACAATTAATAAAGCTAAGCAAAGAATAGAATACATAATTTTCATAATATTAGTGGTTTTGTAGTTAATTGATGAAAGATAGTATATTTATTTAACTTTTAAATATGTACCCATTTGCTTTACCCCTTTCCATCAACATAATCTTGTAAATAAGAAAAATGTTCTGTCAATTTTCCATTCTCAGTAATTTTTGCACGATTGAGAATACCATCGCTATCATTATTAAAAAAAGCTGGAATAACATGTTGTAAAAACATCTCGCCAAAACCTTCGCTTGCGTCTTGAGGGAGTTCACAAGGTAAATTATCGACTGCCATAACGGTTATGGCTTTTTCATTTTTAAAGTCTATTTCTTTTTCTGACTCTGGGTCGTAACCATAAATGGGGTCTGCTATGGTTGAAGCTCTTAATGTTGTAGCTACTGGACCATCGACATCGCAACTTATATCTGCCACAACTTTAATGTTGAAATCTTTTGATTTTACATCTTCTCTGGTATATAAATATGGGGCGCCATCGCCATAAAAATGACCTGCTATGTAATAATCGGTTACTTTGGCAAATCGCATAAAATTAGACTCATAATCTTGTGGATTATCGAAAAAATCAAAATTATCAATGACTTTACTGTCTTTACGTTTATTATAATCTAGAACATCTATTTTACAATATACGGGTTCATTGAATGTTTTATTTAAATAGTCATTAACTGAAACGGGGGTAATACCCATAGCATCTAGCATTTCTTGGGCGCCATTTGCTACTTTTCCGCTTCCCGTTAATAGTATTTTTATGTTTGGTATGTTTAAACTATTTAATTCTTGAATTAAAGCGGCTTGGTTTGGTAATGGGCCTGCTTTTGGTAACTCCCAAGTATTGAATTTTAGCCCCCAGGCTCTAAATCCGTTGTATGCGCCTACGATGCCTGCGTAACGCCCAAAACCTATTAATCGGAATCCTTTTTGGTTCACTATAGTTTCATGGTCGTAAAGCTCAATATTTTTATCCAATATGGCCTGAAGCAATTTGCGATTATAAGGTTGTTTTTTAATGGTATGAGAAAAGAAGAAGTATTTTTTGTTTGGTATTAGTGCTTCAATAGGTACTTCTTTTACACCTATCATGACATCGCAATCTGAAACATTATTTGAAACTTCAAATCCAGCATTTTTGTATTCTTGGTCTGGGAATACTCTAATATTTGATGATTCTACCGTAAAAACGGCTTCTGGGAATTGTTTTTTAGCTTCTGCCAACTTTGACGGTGAGAATACCACACGACGGTCTGGTGGATTTTTACGCTCTTTTATTATGGCAAACTTCATAAGGTTATTTTTTACTGACACGAATATAATTTGGTATAAATTTTGACTAAATGTAATAGATTTGAAGTGGTAAACAAAGTTTTTTGATACCTTTGCTGCCCGCGTTAGGGATGGAGGCATTGTTGAAGCTCTTTTTGTGTTGTTGCACCTATGCAACACAAAAAAGCGACTGCCGAGAGCCCGACCCTTGGGTAACGCCCTAATTATTATTACTATTTCATTAAAAAACGGGGTCGACTGGTTTTGACAGCGAGATTAATTGAACGGTAAGCACGTCGTGTAATGGCATTGAAACACGTTAAAGGCTAGACCAAATTTTAAACGGCGAGAATAACTACGCTTTAGCTGCATAATCTGAATTATAGTAGGATTGGCCTAGGTACACAAGGTGTACAAGCTTTATGTCTCTGGAAAGCCTTGATTGACGGCGTTCTATTTTGAGGCATCGTAAATGTCAATATAGATTGGGTAGCGCTTTGATGCCCTTTTGAAACTAAAGAAGCTAAGTTATAAGTAGGTTGTCTTTAACCAGCTTTTAATTGAAAAACTAAGAAAAGAATAAACGTGTAGAAAGCTCTTTGGTTACTTGTTTGGACGAGAGTTCGATTCTCTCCGACTCCACTTTTAGAGTATCAAAACTCTTCAAAAACCCTGTAAATTTATGATTTACAGGGTTTTTATTTTCTCTAATTTCTAAAAATTAAGTAGAAACAACTTATTTAAAAAAAGTTCCTTTATTAAACATATAACCATGGGACTTTAGCTCTATTATTCAAAATCATATTAAATCTCGAAGTCTTTGCGCTGCTGTTTCTGCCGTTATATCACGTTGTGGCGACCCAAACATTTCATAGCCTACCATAAACTTTTTAACAGTTGCACTTCGTAATAATGGTGGATAAAAACTCATATGCCAATGCCAATGTGAATTAGCTTCGCCATTGGTTGGTGCTTGATGAATACCACTAGAATATGGAAAAGATGTGTTGAATAACTTATCATACGCTTTTGTGATAACTGCTATGGCTTCAGCATATTGAAAAGCCTCGTTATTGGACATATCTAAAATATTCGATTGATGCATTTTAGGCACAATCATTGCCTCAAATGGCCAAATTGCCCAAAATGGTATAAGCACTACAAATCCATCATTCTCAAAAATAATTCGTTCTTGCTGTTCTAATTCTTGATCCAAATAATCTCCAAGTAAACTTCTCTTGTTCTTTTTATAATAAGCTAATTGTTGGGTATTCTTTTTATCTACTTCATTAGGAAGGGTGGACTGACTCCAAATTTGACCATGTGGATGTGGATTACTACAACCCATTACTGCACCTTTATTCTCAAATATTTGAACATAATTTATGTTGTCATGGTTTCCTAATTCCTTGTACTGCTTTTGCCATGCAAAAACCACCTTTTGAATTTCACTTGGTGTCATATCTGCCAAACTTTTAGAATGGTCTGGACTAAAGCAAATTACCTTACATATACCTGTTTCGCTTTGAGCGTGTAATAAGCCATCATTAACGGAGAATACTGGTGAATCATTTTGTAGCGCAGCAAAATCGTTGGTAAAAACAAAAACATCTTCATATTTAGGGTTCTCTTCGCCATTAATTCTTGTGTTACCTGCACATAGATAACATGTTTCGTCATAAGTTGGTCTAACTTCATTCGAAACTGCTTCATTTTGTCCCTGCCATGGTCTTTTTGCTCTATGTGGTGAAACTAAAATCCATTCACCTGTAAGTATATTAAAACGCTTATGCGAATAATCTTGTAAGTCTGTATTTTTCATTGTTAGTTGTGCTTGGTTATTTTACGAGGTGTGTTCCTTGGGATAATTCGATAAAATATACTGAACAATCTTTATCAAATTTCTTTTTGTAAGCTTTAGAAGTCATTTCGGAAAATGATTTTGCTTCGCTCTTTGCTATTAGGTTAATAGTGCAGCCGCCAAAACCGCCACCCATCATTCTAGCTCCTAAAACATGTTTGTTTTTCTTAGCCTGATCAACGAGAAAATCTAATTCTTCGCAACTAACTTTGTATTGATTTGATAAACCTTCATGCGATTGATATATTAATGATCCTAGTTTTTTTAAATCTCCATTTTCTAAAGCTTTTGCAGCTTTAATAGTTCTAGCATTTTCTTGAATTACGTATAAGGCTTTCTGGTAATTAGCTGGAGTAACTTTATCTATTATGGTTTCTAAATCTGTTTCCGTTGCATCTCTAAGTGCTTTTACCCCTAGTAATTCTGACACTCTTTCGCAAGCAGAACGTCTATCGTTATAGGCACTATCAGACAAGCTATGTTTAACATTTGTATTAATAAGCATCAACTGATGATCTTGAAACTCTATCTTATAGGGTTTAGACTCCACACTTCTACAATCTAAATGCAAGGCATGGTTTTTAATACCAAACATACTAGCGTATTGATCCATAATACCACAATTTACCCCTACATAATTATGTTCAGCCTTTTGAGAGATTAATATCATTTCGTGCTTAGAAAGCCCAAGGCCAAATAATTCATTTAGTCCAAATACAACACTGTTTTCTAATGCTGCCGATGACGACATACCTGCGCCACCAGGTATATCCCCTTTGAAAATGATATTAAAGTCGCCTACAACTTTATTTCGGTTTTGAATTTCGGCAACAACACCAAATACATAGTTTTCCCAACTTCCTTCAGCTGATGGTTTTAATTTATTTAGCTCAAACTCTACGGTACTATCCAAATCTAAAGCGATAGCCGTACAATTTCCAGAATCACTTTTTTGAATTGCTGCTGCTATTCCTTTATCAACCGCTGCAGGAAAGACAAAACCATCATTGTAATCGGTATGTTCTCCGATAATATTTATTCTTCCAGGAGAAAAAACAAGCAAGGGTTCTGTTTTAAACTCTTTGATAAATGTTTTTTTTACATCCTTAATTAGTGTTGCGCTCATCTTAGTTTAGTTAATTAGTTATATAATATTTAAGTTCCAAATAATATTGTAGATCGCGTTTGGTTTTAAAATTTTCAAGCCTATTTTATTATTAAAACTATCTGAAACACCAGTTGTTGGTTCTATAGCTATAACATTTTTCTTTGGTGGTGTATATACTTGTAAAAAATTATCTTTTTCACTAGAATCCAGTACAAATTTATAATCAGGGGTATTGAATTGCACCTTATTTGAATTTAAAACCCAGCAATCGTCTAACTGTTTATCTTTTATGTCTAGAGTTCCTTTGTCTTCTATTTTTTCTATACTAGTTGTTATATTCCTTTCACCTAAAACTATTTTTTTATTACTTGAAAAATTCAAGCTACTGCTATATAGATTCTCACTTAAGAAGTAAGGATGCCAACCAAGTGTAAAAGGAAATGACTTAGAATCTGTATTTGTAATAGAAACATTTAAATTTAGTGATTTTTTTGTAAATGTATAAACTAAATTTACCCGATAAGTGTACGGAAAGCCTTTAATAGGATAAGTTTCAGTATAGCTAAGTTCAACCGAAACCTTGTCTTCATTAATATTTTCGCTTATAACCTTAAAAGTTTTGTTATAAACCAAACCATGAAGGGCATTTTGTTCTTTTTTCTGATTAGTATCTAACTGAAATTTCTCTCCATTAAAAGCATAAGCTCCATCTTTAATACGATTAGCAAAAGGAAATAAGATTGCAGATGCATAAGTGTCTGCATATACAAGAGGGTTTAAAACCCCGATTACAACTTTTCCATCTAGTGTTAGTTCTTGTAAACTTGCTCCTTGGTTAAGGTGAATTTTAGCATTTAAAGATTTATTTAAATTCGATATTTCTAAAATGTTAGACTTTTGGTTTAGTTTAGTTTGGTACACTTCTATTATTTTTAAATAATTTATATTGAATTTCTGATAATTAAATTATTAGGATTGGCAATCTTTTTTTGCTCTTTATTAAGTATCATTTCTGCTAAACTTTTTCCCATAGCATTAAAATCTGTTGAGATGGTTGTAATACCTCCTTCAACTATTTCTTTTAACAAAGTGTCGTTATAAGATATAACTCCAATATCCTTAGAGAGTTTCAAACTCTTATTCTTTATCAATTTTATAATTCTTAACAGGTTTTTATCTTCTGGTATTATATAAAGCTCGCCAGAGGTAACATCTCTATTTTTTAATGAATTAATTACTTTAAAATTAAAATTTTGTTGCCTACAATATTTAACGAAACCATCCAGCATACCTCTTGGTTGCCTTTCTTCTGAAAACACTAAAACTAATTTTTCATATTTCTTAATAACAATGTCTGCTTTAGTGAGATTTTCAAAAATATCTTCTTCAAAGTTTTGATAAACAGAAGGATAATGCATTAAATCTTCATGAATCTGATCTAAAATATATACTTTATCATTTGGTAAATTTTGAATCATGGTATTAGTTTCCTTTAAATTGGCAGGCATGATAACATAAAAATTATAAGCTCCAATATTGTCAAAAATTAGCTTGTCAAAAATTTTTCTGTTAAAATGATGAAAGAAAATATCAACTTGCACATTTTCGCCTAAGCCTTCCAAAAACGAATTATACAAATCTTCTTTAAATGAATTTAGTTCATCAAAAAGTAAAAAAATTTTTTGGTCAACTTTAATGTCTTCACTAGAAACATAATAACCTTTACCAACTACAGATTGAATAATACCTCTGTTTTTTAACTCATTAAAAGCAGTTAAAACAGTATCTCGAGAAAGCGAGTGCTTATTCTTTACATCATTTATCGATGGTAATTGATCTCCCTTTTTAAGAATACCAGATGTTATAGCCGTTTCAATAGAATTAACTATTTGCTTATACTTAGGTACGCTTATTTTATTTTTTATTGTAATCATAAATATAGAACAAATCTATAAATAATTTTTCAACAAACCAACTAGACCCTACTAGTTTGTTTTTTTGTTTTAAAAACACAATTTTTTGAATTTTAATTTCTATATTTGACTTCTTAACACTAACCAAACTAAATATTTTATTATGACAGCAGGATTTGAAATTTGGGACTATATAGTCTTTATTGCTTATGCTATTTTAATTTTAGGTGTAGGATTATGGGTTTCACGAGATAAGGAAGGACATCAAAAAAATGCCGAAGATTATTTCTTGGCTAGCAAATCATTACCATGGTGGGCTGTAGGAGCTTCTTTAATAGCAGCAAATATTTCGGCAGAACAATTTATAGGTATGTCTGGTTCTGGGTTTGCTTCTGGATTAGCTATAGCTTCTTATGAATGGATGGCAGCTATTACTTTAATTATAGTTGGTAAATATTTCTTACCCATTTTTATAGAAAAAGGTCTTTATACTATTCCTGAGTTTGTTGAAAAACGATTTTCTACTAACCTAAAAACAATTTTAGCAGTATTTTGGATTGCTTTATATGTTTTTGTAAATCTTACTACAGTACTATATTTAGGCTCTTTAGCTTTAGAAACAATTATTGGAATACCATTAATTAACGGAGTAATTGGTCTAGCATTATTTGCAGCTGCGTATTCCCTATACGGCGGCTTATCTGCTGTAGCTTGGACAGATGTTATACAAGTTATATTTTTAGTTTTAGGCGGATTAGTTACTACATATTTAGCTTTAAATACGGTTTCAAATGGAGAAGGATTTATAGCAGGATTAGGCAAAGTTTATGATGCTGTTCCTGAACGCTTTGAAATGATATTAGATAAATCAAACCCAGAATATAGCAACTTACCTGGACTTGCTGTTTTAGTAGGAGGTATGTGGGTTGCAAACCTTTATTACTGGGGTTTCAATCAATACATTATTCAAAGAACTTTAGCCGCTAAATCATTAAAAGAAGCCCAAAAAGGTATTTTATTTGCAGCTTTCTTAAAATTAATAATTCCTTTGATTGTTGTTATTCCTGGAATTGCGGCTTACGTTATAATTAATGATCCTGAGATAATGGCAAGATTAGGAGCAATGGCTCAAGAAAATATGCCATCTTTAGAGCAAGCAGATAAAGCTTACCCTTGGTTATTACAGTTTTTACCAACGGGACTTAAAGGTTTAGCTTTTGCAGCATTAGCAGCAGCTATTGTATCATCTTTAGCATCTATGTTAAATTCTACATCTACCATATTTACTATGGATATTTACAAACAATATATTAATAAAACAGCTAGTGATAAAGCTACTGTTAGTACAGGAAGAATATCTGCCTTTGTTGCATTATTAATTGCTTGTATGATAGCTCCGCTTTTAGGAAATCTAGATCAAGCATTCCAGTTTATTCAAGAGTATACAGGCGTAGTTAGCCCAGGTATATTAGCAGTATTTTTATTAGGATTATTCTGGAAGAAAACCACAAATAAAGCAGCTATTATTGGAGCATTAGTCTCTATCCCTATAGCAATGTATTTTAAAGTAGCACCTAAAGGATGGTCTACATCTTCTTTCTTTGTAGATGTACCGTTTATGGATCAAATGGGATACACTTTACTTTTAACTATGTTGGTTATAGGCATACTTAGTTATTTACAACACAAAGGAGCAGATGATGAAAAAGGGATTCCAATTACTAAACAGCTTTTTAAAACCTCACCTTTATTTAACATAGGATCTTTTGCTGTAATGATAATTCTAACCGTTCTATACGCCTTATTCTGGTAAAATAAATTAGTACAATATTTGAAAAGCCTTATAAAATTATAGGGCTTTTCTTTATACGAAATTATTTTATTTATAAATAAAAAAAATTAAATATCTTTAAATACTATAAGTATTATAGTTGAAATACTTAGACCTTCAACAATATAACATTCAAATTGCTGTTTAAAAAGAAAAATTAACATGAAATATTTAGCAAAATCAATCTTACTTTTTGGTTTCGTATGCCATCTCATAAGTTGTTCAAACGACAACAATAATACTCCTCAAGAAAGCTTAGAGTTTCAAAAAATAACCAATGTTTCTTATGGAGCAGATAGTAACCAAACCTATGACATTTACTTGCCAGAAAACAGAACCACGACCACCAAAGTCATGATATTAGTACATGGTGGTGGTTGGAGTTCAGGAGATAAAAGTAGCATGAATTATTTAGTCGATTTATATCTAAATGACTTCCCAAATATAGCTTTGGTAAATATCAATTATCGTTTATCAGATGAAAATAATCCACCCTATCCAATGCAAATTGATGATATTACCACAATTATAAATCAGTTAAAATCCAAAAAAGAAGAATATGTTATTTCTGAAGAATATGGCTTTTTAGGCGCAAGTGCTGGCGGCCACCTCTCTTTACTTTGGAGCTATGCATTCGATACTGGTAATAATGCAAATATGGTTTGTAGTATTGTTGGGCCAACCAACTTCACAGATCAAGCATACTTAGATAATACGAATCCAGGATTACAACTATTATTAGATAGCTTTGGTGTTGACCCAACAATAGAGTTTCTCGAAGAGGTTAGCCCATTACACCAAGCCACAGCTTCTTCACCTCCTACTATTCTTTTTTATGGAGGACAAGACCCTTTAATACCTACAACACAAGGAACAGGACTAAGAGATAAGCTAAACACCCTTGGTGTGACAAATGAATTCACGCTTTACGCTGAAGCTGGCCATGGTTGGGGTACAAGTATAGATGAAGTTCCATTATTATTAGACACTTGGAGTAAAATAAAAACCTTTACCAATACATATCTTTAATTAATGTCTATAAAAACCCCATATCTATTTGCATTAATTTTTACAATTTCAATCTTTAGCTGCAAGAACAAATCAACTACTAACTCTAAAGAAGAAGTAACCCAAAAATCGAACAAGATACCTGATAATATCCCAGAGGGCATGGTCTGGATTCCTGGAGGCGTTTTTAATCAAGGGGCTGTTCCTCAAGATAAAATGGCTATGTTGCACGAAAAACCTCAGCATCCTGTTTCGGTTGATGGTTTTTTTATGGACATAACCGAAGTTACTAATGCGCAATTCTCAAAATTTGTAGAAGAAACGGGGTATATAACCATAGCAGAAAGAGAGATTAATTGGGAAGAAATAAAAAGGCAGTTACCTCCTGGAACACCTAAACCTCATGATACCATTCTTAAACCAGGGTCATTACTATTTAAAAAAACTAAAGCCTCTGTCCCAAACTTATACGACTTTTCACAATGGTGGGATTGGGTAATTGGTGCTAATTGGAGACATCCTAATGGAAAAGACAGCAATATTGATGGTAAAGACAACTACCCAGTAGTTCATATCTCATACAAAGATGCTTTGGCATACTGCGAATGGGCTGGAAGACGATTACCTACAGAAGCTGAGTGGGAATATGCTGCAAGGGCAGGAAAAAACAATACTATTTATTTTTGGGGAGATGACAAATCGAAACTTTCAAAAATGGTGAATAGTTGGGAAGGTGAATTTCCAGTAAGCAATACTTTAGAAGATGGTTTTGAAAGACTAGCTCCTGTTAAATCTTACCCAGCAAACAGCTTTGGACTTTACGATATTGCTGGCAACGTTTGGGAATGGACTAACGATTGGTACAACACCAATTATTACAATGAACTTAAATTACAAAACACGACTATTAACAATCCTACTGGAGCAACAACGGCATACAACCCAAACAATTCATATATAAAAGAAAAAGTAATAAAAGGCGGTTCCTTCCTTTGTAGCGATTCTTATTGTGCAAGCTATAGAGTATCATCAAGAATGGCTAGCGATATCGATTCTGCGCAAGAGCATTTAGGTTTTAGAACAGTTGCGACTCCAGAAATGCTTAATTAAAATTGTTATTTATCCTTTAAACTCTGTTTTTACATGAGCCCCATCGCAGAATGGTTTATTATTTGACGCTCCGCATCTACAAAAAGCAGTGGTTTTATTTTTAGTTTCAGACGAACCATCCTTATGAGTTACATGTAGCGTTCCATAAACAAGTAATGGACCATTCTCTAAAACCTCAACTTTGGTCTCTAAAACTTCCGAAGTGTTATCTTCATCAGAATTCATAAAATAGCTTAGTGCACCAGAAGGACATTGTTTAACCTGTTTAACCAATTCATCTGTTGTAGCAGCTTCAATATTTATCCATGGTTTATCTTTAGGCTTAAAAACCTTTGGAAGCCCTTTAACACATATAGCCGAATGGATACACTTCTCTGCTTCCCAAACAATAGTTACGTCTTCGTTCGAATACTTTTTAGTTTTTCCCATATCAAAATGTTTTTTACTAAATATACAAAAAAATAGATTCAGAAAATATCCCTTTTTTTGTTATTCATTTCTAACTTTATAATGCTTATTTTTGTTAGAAACAGAAAAATAAACACTTTGTCCTACTTTAAACTAGGTCTTAACTACGCTAAGAAACAAGACCAAAACGACGAATTATCTACTTACCGAAACCAATTTCATATTCCTAAAAACAAACAAGGAAATGACTTGATTTATATGACTGGTAATTCATTGGGATTGCAACCAAAATCCACAAAATCTTATATAAATCAAGAACTGGAAGACTGGGCTAATTTAGGAGTAGAAGGTCATACTGAAGCTAAAAACCCATGGCTTCCATATCATGAATTTTTAACTAAAAGTACTGCTAAAGTGGTTGGCGCAAAACCCATAGAAGTAGTTGTAATGAATACACTTACAACCAACTTACACCTAATGATGGTCTCTTTTTATCAGCCTACAAAAACACGCTTTAAAATACTTATTGAGAGTGATGCTTTTCCTTCTGATAAATATGCCGTAGAATCGCAATTAAGGCATCATGGATTTGACGACAAAGAAGGCCTTATTCTATGGAAACCCAGAGAAAACGAAGAACTCTTAAGATATGAAGACTTAGAAACAATTCTTAAAGAACAAGGCGACGAGATTGCATTAATAATGATTGGTGGCGTGAATTATTATACGGGGCAGTATTTTGATTTAAAACGCATCACAAAATTAGGGCATCAACATGATTGTATGGTAGGTTTCGACTGCGCTCATGGAGCTGGAAATGTTAAACTTAACCTGCATGATTCTGGTGCAGATTTTGCTGTTTGGTGCACTTACAAATATTTAAACTCTGGCCCAGGTAGTTTAGCTGGTTGCTTTATAAATGAAAGACATGCTCATAACAAAGCGCTTAATCGTTTTACTGGATGGTGGAGTCATAACAAAACAACACGTTTTAATATGCGCGATGAGTTTGATCAATTACCTGGAGCAGAAGGCTGGCAGTTAAGCAACCCTCCTATTCTATCTATGGCGGCCATTAAAGCATCATTAGATATATTTAATGAAGTTGGCATTGAAAAATTAGTGAAAAAGTCAAAAAAACTAACGGGTTATTTTGAATTTCTACTAAAGCAACTTGGAGAAAATGCAATTAAAATAATAACACCTTCAAATCCTGAAGAACGTGGATGCCAACTATCTATACAAGTTTTAAATGCGGATAAAACATTACATAACAAACTAACAGAAGCTGGAGTTATTAGCGATTGGAGAGAACCAGACGTCATTCGTTGTGCTCCTGTGCCTTTGTATAATTCGTTTGAAGATGTGTATTTAATGGTTGAAAAACTAAAACTTATTTTGAATGAATAAACAACAAAACATATTAATCATAGGTGCTGGTCTCTGTGGTTCTCTTTTGGCTTTACGCCTAGGGCAAAGAGGTTATAATGTTGTCGTTTACGAAATGCGTCCAGATTTACGCAAAGTAGACATAAGTGCTGGTCGGTCTATAAATTTAGCATTTTCAGATCGAGGCAATAAAGCAATGAAACTAGTTGGACTCGAAAATATTGTAAAAGAACTTTGCATTCCTATGAATGGTCGCATGATACACGACAAAAAAGGTAACACACATTTATCAAATTATAGTGGTCGCGATCACGAATACATAAACTCTGTTTCACGTGGTGAGCTGAACGCTTTATTACTAAATGAAGCCGAAAAACATAAAAACGTAACCATTCATTTTAATAAAAAATGTAAATCGGTAAACTTCGAACAAACAACAGCGCTATTTAAAGATTACGATACAAAAACAGAATTTATTGAGGATGCCGATGCCATAATTGCAACCGATGGAGCAGGATCTGCTATGCGAAAAAGCTATTATTTAGGCAAGAAGTTTTTATTCAGTTTTTCACAAGAATACTTAACACACGGTTATAAAGAGTTAAGCATTCTCCCCAAAGAAAATGGAGATTACAAGACCTATAAAAATGCCTTACATATTTGGCCTCGTGGTGATTTTATGCTCATCGCTTTACCAAATTTAGATGGTAGCTTCACGGTAACATTGTTTTTAAGTTTTGATGAAGGTAAATATAATTTCAACAATCTAACCAATGAAGAATCTGTACTCGAATTTTTCAAAAAAGAGTTTCCAGATGCACTTGCGCTTATGCCAAATCTTCTTGAAGACTTTTTCGAAAACCCAACAGCTCCATTAGGTACAGTAAAGTGTGCTCCATGGCATTATAAAGGAAATACATTGCTAATGGGTGATGCGGCACATGCCATTGTTCCATTTTACGGTCAAGGTATGAATGCCTCATTTGAAGATGTGATTGAGTTTGACAAGGCCTTAGATAAAAACCTAAAAAACTGGGAAGCAGTTTTCAAAACCTACGAATTTAATCGTAAAAAAGATACTGATGCCATTGCAGATTTAGCTATAGATAATTTTCATGAAATGAAAGACCATGTAGCAAACCCTATTTTCCAAGAAAAGCGTAAATTGGAAATGGCTTTGGAAAAAACATATCCTAAGGAGTATTCGTCAAAATACTCCTTGGTAACTTTTAACGAACACATAAGTTACAGAAAAGCAATGCTAATAGGCAGAGCACAGGACAAGGCTATTTTAAATTTACTATCAGATGGAAAAATAAGCCTAAATGATGATTTAAAACTTGTACTAAATAAAGTGCAAAAAGAAACTGAGGCTATTCTAGAAGATGATAGAATTGCTGGGCTACACCAAAGTTAGAAGTTAGAAGTTAGAAGTTAGAAAAAGTATAAACGGATAAGTCAAGTCCCAAATCAATTCAAGGAATTGACCATTGAAATGTAGAAATAATGATCGAAGGAATGGAGATGCAAAGCAAAGCTTTAAGCACGAAATTCCGAAAGAGAATGTTCCACAGGAATTTCCTCATTTCAATATGATTTTTTGGTTCGTTTTGTATCAAGACAAAATGAACAAGAAACAAAATAAATGAGATCTTGAAACAAGTTCAGGATGATAAAGTAGTAAACTATGAGTAAAAAAAATGATGAGACTCCTGCCTCCGCAGGAACAGGCGTAACACCAAGAGGAGCCTACCCCCACACCAAACGAGTAGGCAATTTTATCTTCGTTTCTGGAACCAGCTCCCGTCGCCCAAACAATACTATAGCAGGAGTCGATATAATTGACGAAATGGGAACAAAACATCTAAATATTGAAGTTCAAACCCGTGAAGTTTTAAAAAATATAGAAAAGAACCTAGCCAAAGAGGGTGCCACCTTAAAAGATGTAGTAGATGTCACTTCTTTTTTAGTAAACATGAATGATTTTGCAGGATATAACAAAACTTACGCCGAATTTTTTGACAAAGAAACAGGACCAGCTCGAACAACTGTAGCAGTACACCAATTACCACATCCAGATTTGGTTATTGAAATTAAGGTTATGGCTTATAAACCGCAATAAAGTATGATTAAATTTTTTCGTCACATACGTAAATCTCTAATCATGGAAAATAAAACTTCCAAGTACTTTAAATATGCTATTGGCGAAATAATTCTTGTGGTTATTGGAATCTTGATTGCTCTACAAATAAACAATTGGAATGAATCTCGTAAACACCAAGAATATGAAATCCAACTTCTAAAACAACTAAAAACCGATTTAAAAAGTAATGCAAATGATTTAAAATTCAATATTAGTTTGCAAAACAAAACCATTAATTCATGTCATTTATTAATAAATCATTTAGATAACAAATTACCATACAACGACTCACTGAGAATACACTTTGCAAATACAGGTATTTGGACAAAGTTTATTGTAAATGCAGGCGCATATAAAACTATCGAATCTAAAGGTCTCGATTTAATTACTAACTTAGAGTTAAGAGATTTAGTTTTTAGAATATATGAAGGCAACCTCAACTGGCTAACTCAAATGGAAGAAACAGCAATTAATCAAGCCGAAAATTTTCGTATTAGACAAGCCTTCAAGTATTTTAACAAATGGAATGCTATTAGTGTGACCAACAAAAGGTATGGAGATGGAACTGCTGAAGTTATTGATTATTCAAAAATAATCGAAACCAATGACTTTTTATATTATCTTAATTCTTATATGAATATAAATAAAATTGTGTTACAAGTAAGTGAAGGTTACTTAGATGATAATATACAAGCCCTGACTATTATAGATAACATAATAAATTCAAAGAATTAAATTGAACATCCAAAACTACATAAACGGTCAATTTGAAAACCCAATCTCAAAAGAATGGATTGATAATTACAATCCTGCAAACGGAGACGTTTATGGACAAACACCTAACTCTTCTAAAAAAGATGTAGAAAAAGCATATCAAAGCGCCAAAGCTGCTTTCAAGCAATGGTCGCTAACCACGTTAGAGGAGCGTAGCAAAATCTTAATTAAAATTTCTGAACTACTTGAAGCTAATTTAGACCGATTTGCGGAAGCCGAAAGTAAAGATAACGGTAAGCCCATTAGTTTAGCAAAAGCTATAGATATTCCAAGAGCAGCAAGTAATTTTAGATTCTTCGGAAATGCCATTACACAATTTGCTAGCGAAAGCCATGAAAGTGTTGGTAAAAATGCCATAAATTATACCTTACGGCAACCTATTGGTGTTGTTGGGTGTATTTCACCTTGGAATCTCCCGTTATATTTATTCACTTGGAAAATTGCTCCAGCCATTGCAGCAGGAAATTGTGTTGTTGCCAAACCTAGCGAAGTTACACCTATGACTGCTTACTTATTAGGAGAAATTTGTAACGAGGCTGGTTTACCTGAAGGTGTTTTAAACATAGTTCATGGCTTAGGGACAACAACTGGACAATCCATCATACAACATCCAGGTATTAAAGCTATTAGTTTTACAGGAGGCACAGCTACTGGCGCACATATAGCCAAAGTTGCTGCTCCCATGTTTAAAAAATTATCATTAGAACTTGGAGGTAAAAACCCAAATATCATTTTTGCAGATTGCGATTATGATGACATGTTGAAAACCACGGTACTTTCATCATTTGCTAATCAAGGTCAAATTTGCTTATGCGGAAGCAGAATTTTAGTAGAAGCTTCTATTTATGAAAAGTTTAAAGAAGATTTTGTTGAAAAAGTAAAACAGTTAAAAGTCGGTCATCCATCAAAAGACACAACCAATATTGGCGCATTAGTTTCAAAATCGCATTTAGAAAAGGTTTTAAATTACATTGATATTGGTAAAAATGAAGGCGGGAAAATACTCTGCGGCGGCAATAAAGTTATCGTAAAAAATTACGAAAACGGGTATTATCTAGAACCCACCATTATTGAGATTAAAACAAATGAATGCCGAGTGAACCAAGAAGAAATATTTGGACCCGTAGTAACTATTATGCCTTTCGAAACTGAAAATGACGTTCTAGAAATGGCTAATAAGGTGAAATATGGATTATCGACAACATTATGGACAAATGATTTAAAGCGTACCATGCGTATGAGTACCCAATTACAAGCAGGTATTGTTTGGGTGAATACTTGGATGTTGCGTGATTTACGTACACCTTTTGGTGGTATAAAAGCTTCAGGTGTTGGTCGAGAAGGCGGTTTCGAAGCTTTACGGTTTTTTACAGAAGCTAAAAATGTATGTATAAAATATTGACAATTTATTGTCATGCTGAATTTGATTCAGTATGTATTTAATAGGTAACTCATAATGATAGAAGTAAAAAAAGGTATATACTTTTCATCAAATTTTAATGATATGAATTTAGAGCTTATTTATAGGTTTATTAAAAATTCATATTGGGGCACATCTAGAACCTTTGAAGAACAAAAAACAGCATCAGAGAATACTATTAATTTTGGTTTATTTCATAACGAAAATCAAATAGCTTATTCAAGAGTTATGACAGACAAAGTCTTTTTTGCTTATCTTTTGGATGTTTTTGTAGTCGAAGATTATCAAGGTAAAGGATATTCAAAATTATTAATAGATCAAATATTAAGTTATCCAGAATTAAAAAATATAGACAAATGGATGTTGGCTACTAAAGATGCCCATTCACTTTATACAAAATTTGGGTTCACAGAAGTAAAAAGCCCAGAAAAACTAATGGAAAAATTAAGCCCTCGCGCCAAATTAATATACGAATAACATGGATTTAAAATTAAATAACAAAAACGCACTCGTTTGCGGAAGTACTCAAGGCATTGGTAAAGCAACCGCTATGGCCTTAGCTGCCGAAGGGGTAAACGTAACACTTGTAGCTAGAAATAGAGAAAAATTAAAAGCCGTTCTTGCAGAGTTACCAGACCACAGAAACCATAGCTATATTGTTGCAGACTTTTCCAACCCACGAGAACTCCAAGAACAGGTTATTAAATTTATTGAAAAAGAACATGGATTTCATATTGTAATTAACAATACTGGCGGCCCAAGAAGTGGTGCTATTTTAACGGCTAGTTTAGAAGAGTTTGATAACGCTTTTACAATGCACTTAAAATGTAACCACGTTCTAGCTCAAGCAACTATTCCTTTTATGAAAGAAACTGGCTTTGGTAGAATTGTTAATGTAATATCTACATCGGTTAAAGAACCTATCCCAGGTCTTGGCGTTAGCAATACTACAAGAGGTGCCGTAGGGAATTGGAGTAAAACATTAGCAGAAGAAGTTGCTTCTTATGGTATTACAGTTAATAATGTATTACCAGGTTTTACAGAAACGGAACGTTTAACAGAGATTATAAAAATTAAAGCAAATGGTGCTAACACATCTATTGAAGATATGGCAGAAATTATGAAAAATTACACGCCTGTTAAACGATTTGCTAAACCAGAAGAAACTGCTAACGTCATTACTTTTTTAGCAAGTGAAGCCGCAAGTTATGTAAACGGAATTAACGTTCCCGTGGATGGTGGACGCACAAAAAGTTTGTAACTTTAAACAGAATATAATTTTCAAAACATATAGCCATGAGTAATTTAACATCTCCCATAAATTTTAAAGCTTGGATTGAAGAAAATAGACATCTACTTAAACCACCTGTTGGCAATAAAGTTGTATGGAAAGATGGCGACTTTATTGTAATGGTAGTTGGTGGACCAAATAGCAGAAAGGATTATCATTATAATGAAACACCCGAATTTTTCTATCAAGTTGAAGGCGATATTATTTTAAAAATAATTGACAAAGGCACACCTAAAGATGTTCACATTAAAGAGGGGGACATTTATTTGTTACCTCCAAAAGTACCACATTCACCTCAACGAGGTGCTAATACGGTTGGTCTGGTTATAGAGTATCCTAGAGAGAAAGGTGTGCAAGATGCTTTACTTTGGTTTTGTGAAAATTGTACCACCAAATTATATGAGGAAGATTTTACGCTAGACAATATTGAAACCGATATGCCTAAAATATTCGATAAATATTATAGTGATAAAGATAAACGAAGCTGCCCCAATTGTGGAGAAGTGATGCAGCCACCAAAAAAAGTACAAATAGATTAACATTGTCATTCCTGCGAAAGCAGGAATCTTAGACATTGAAACATAATTTTTAAAAATAGATCCCTGCTTTCGCAGGAATGACAAAAATGAAAAAACGCAAACTTAGAATTAATGGTCATTCACATTTATTGCCTTACCCAGAAGAAATTCCAGAGTTCATGCGCGAAAAAGGCATATTTTGGGTAGATAAAGACCGAAAATTCATGCTTCAAAAGGGATGGAAACGCCCTGTTACAGATTCTAGTTTTTTCTTAGATGAAAAACTTGAATGGATGGAACGCAACAAATTAGATCATGCGGTTGTATTAAATTTGTCGCAACTTTACGGTAATGGCCTCCGTGTTGAAGAGATGAAGAAAGCATTACGTTTTCAAAACGATTTCAATGCTGGTATTCAGCGCGATTACCCTAGTAAATTTACTTGTGGATTTGTAGTGCACCCAGGTTTTATAAGAAGTGCTTGTTGGGAAATTGAACGTTGTGTAGAAACACATGGTTTGCAATTGCTCTGCCTCCCAACCCATTATATGGATACCATTGGTACTTGGCGTTGCATTTTTGATGAAGAAAATGAACCTATTTTCGAATTAGCCAATAAATATAATCTGGCAGTAGAAGTTCACCCGTATGATGGTGAGAAATTTATAAAATTAGAAAATACCTCGTGGCGTTTTCATTTAATTTGGATGCTAGCACAATGCGGCGATGCTTATCATTTTTTAACTCTAAATGGTTATCAAGAAAAGTTTCCAAATATGCGTACTTGTTTTGCACATGGTGGACAATTAGCACAGATTAACTTAGGAAGGCGTATTCAAGGCTTTGACGGCAGACCCGATTTATTTGAGGGCAAGCATCACCCAAGAAAAGCAGTAGGGCATAAAAATATTTTCTTTGACACCTTAGTACATGATACTGGCGGTTTGGAGTTATTGATACGTAATCATGGAGCTAAACAAGTGCTTATGGGACTCGACGACCCATACCCTTTAGGTGAAATGGAGAGTGAACCACAATCATCATATCCTGGGAAATTATTAGATTTGGCTATTGAAAGAAACATTATTAACGAAAAAGAATATGACGATATTTGGGAAAATAACGTTATTCAATGGCTGTGTGGTGACAATGAAGCTGCAAAAGAAAAATTATTAAATAGAATTTTAAGCTAGTGCATTTTATTCCTGAAGAATTAGACGATTATGTTGTAAAACATTCTGAAGACGAACCAGAGTTATTACAACAACTCTACAGAGAAACTTATCAAAAAATATTACAACCTCGCATGCTTAGTGGACATTATCAAGGACGTTTATTAAGTATGATTTCTAAATTAACAAACCCTAAAACAATCTTGGAAATTGGTACTTACACAGGATATTCGGCATTGTGTTTGGCTGAAGGCATCCAAACCAATGGAGAATTACACACCATTGATATTAATGAAGAACTGGTTGATTTTCAACGTAAATATTTTGATAAATCTGGTTTTGGGAAACAAATTCATCAGCACTTGGGTAATGCACTAAACATTATACCAACACTTGATACTACTTTTGATTTGGTTTTTATTGATGCGGATAAAGATAATTACTCCAATTACTTTAATGTAATTATTGATAAGTTAAACTCTGGTGGTATTATTTTATCAGACAATGTTTTATGGAGTGGTAAGGTTTTAGAATCTTCATTTAAAAAAGAAGACACATCGACACCTGCTTTAATTAAATACAACACACTTTTAAAAGAAGACAAACGTGTTGAAACAGTAGTTTTACCAATTCGTGATGGTTTAACAATTAGTAGAAAGCTTTAATTAGCACTTAAGAAGCAATAACGAGTTTTACTTCACAGGACTTCGAATTTTGAATATGCGACGCTATCATTTGAAAAAACTCATAATTATCAAAAGGTTTGGTTATAATATCATCAAACCCTATAGCTGCATAATCCTGTTTAACTTCTTCTATATCGGCAGCTGTTAAAGCAATAATTGGAATTTCTTTATTAAATTCTCTAATTGCTGTTGTAGCATCATCACCATTCATTATTGGCATATTAATATCCATTAATATAAGATCGTAGTGATTTGATTTCATTTTCTCTACTGCATCTAAACCATTATTAACTATCTCGCAAGCATAATTTTGTTTGGCTAATAAATTCTTGGTTACAATCTGGTTTATTTTATTGTCTTCTGCAATTAAAATCTTATACTCATTATCCGAATTTATATTTACGCTTTGGGGTTTATTTAAATCTACAATTGACTTGCTTTCATGGTCTATATCAAAATCAACATTAAAACTAAATTTAGTTCCTTTCCCTACTTCACTTTCAAGTTCTATTTTACTTTCAAATAATTGGATAATATTTTTAGTAATAGAAAGCCCCAAACCAGTTCCTTGGTAGTTTGTATTGCTTTCATTTCCTAATTGAGAGAAATTTTCAAAAATAGTTTTAAATTTTTCTTCTGGAATTCCCTTACCATTATCTTCTACCTCAAATCGTAAGCTAACTTTTTGCTCGCCTAAGTTTAACAATTTAATTCTCAAATCAATCACACCACTGTCAGTAAATTTTATACTATTTCCAATTAAATTTATTAAAACTTGAGATAGCCTTACTTTATCAACTTTAATATATTCGGGTACTTTTTCATCTATAAAAACTTTAATCTTATTGTTTGATTCTTGCAACCTGTAATCAAAAGAATCTACTATACGCTGCGCTAAAGATTTAATATTTACTGAGACATTTTTAAGCTCAATTTTCTGAGCTTCCATTTTATTAACTTGTAAAATATCATTAACTAAGTTTAAAAGATAATCTCCAGAATATTTAAGCGATTTTAAATATTTTGTGTCTCGTTCGCTAAAATTCTTTTTCTCATTTAATAAAAGAGATGTTATGCCAACTACACCATATAGTGGCGTTCTCAATTCGTGCGAAACGTTAGAAATAAATTTTGATTTTAGCTCTGAAGATTTTAAGGCCTTTATGGTAGCTATCTCTAACTCCATGTTACGAACTTTTAATGCATTACCAAGCTTTCTTTTTGATGTATAGCTTATAAACAATGTAACAAGAGAAATAAACAGCAAACATAAAGTAACTGTTATAATAATGTTTATTCGTTTCATTTTATTAGTCATCTCCAATTGTTGCAGCCTTTTGTAGTCTGCAAAATCGGCAGTAAACTTATAGTCTTCTATTAGAAATTTCGACTTAGCAATAATATCTTGTTTTACTTTTGCTTCATTTATGTACTTATCCCTATAATTATTATGCATCAATATATTAGTATAAGCTAGATTATTATTTCCAGCTTTATAATTAATATCAGACAGTTCTTTATAAGAATTACTTAAAAGAAATAGGGCTTTATCTTCTTTGTTGTTTCTTAATGAAGTAATCGCATTTTGGAATTTTAATTCGGCATTATTATATAATTCTTGCCTAGTAAAATACAAACCATATATATAATTGAAATAACCTATTGAATATGAATCTAAAACATCATTTGTAAAATCGTTTTTAGTACGTAATAGAGGAATTAAAGCTTTTTCAAACTGATTGTTTTCCAAATACATCTCTGCAAGATTGATTCTTATATTAAATAGTATTTTTTGAATTTCTATTTTTTCATAATCATTACGAACATGATTATTCTTAATGGAAGTATGTTTTAGTGCTTTTTCTAAGTAATTAATAGACTCACCTATAAGCCTTTTACTTTTATAAAGCGTCCCTAAGCTTAGATAAGACTTTGCAATAAGGTTATTGTCGCTAATTGTTTTTGCAGCCTTTAACATTGCTTTATAACAAGATTCTGCTGAGTCTTGGTTTTGCATCATCGCATAAATATTGCCCAAATTAAAATTAGCCATGGCACTACCATAAGAATCTTCTATAGAATCTGATAGTACTTTAGATTTACTGAACTCATCAAATGATTCAGAAATCCTATTATTATTAAGGTGTTTTAAAGCGGAAGCATTTAAATTATCAATTTCCTTGATAATTTCTCTATCTCTTTGACCGAAGGCCATAGATGCTAAGGATAGAAAACAGATTAGTAGGTGTGTTTTCATTTAGGGGTAACATTTGATTTGGGATGATTAAATTATTTCTTTTTACAATAGGAAATAAAAAATAATCGTCAAAAAGCAGTCTATTTCGGACAAATAGATGAATGGCTTTGTAAATAGTTGTAGTAACTTAAAATTTTCGTTTAACGGACCCCGTAAAATCCTCAAGATCTTCTTTTACTTTGTTAAGTTCTTTTTTCACATCTGAAGTAACACTAGTATCAAGACCGTTTTTTTCGGCAGTCTTGGTGATTTCATGTTTTATATCATTAGTAGCATCCTTAAGTGTTCGCATGCCTTTTCCTAAGCCCCTTGCTATTTCTGGCAACTTATCGGCACCAAAAACCATGATAGCAATAAATAGTATAAAAGCTATTTCGCCACCACTAATAAATAAAAATGTTGCTTGTTGTATCACAGAACAAATATAGTGAGATGTTTTCTTAGAATAAAAAAAGCCGATTGTTAAAATCGGCTTTAATACATATTTATTTCTTTTTAACCCTTTACCTTACTCTTAAACTGATCAAAATCACTTTGCCTAATTTCTCTAGGCCATGAGTTATTTGAGGTATCAACATCTGCAGTTTCAAGATTAGGGTCTATAGTAATACTAACAATCTCTTTTTCTGATGCTATAGCTTTACTTACTTCCTTATCATTAAATCTCCAAATTTGCGCAGGGTATGTTTCCGTTTTTGAAGTTCCGTCTTTATAAGTATACTCAACAATAATTGGCATTACCAACCCACCTGGTTTTTCAAAAGTTATATTATAGAAAAATTTAGGCTGCTTAATATTTTTACGTTCTTCTGGCGTAAAATTGTCCATAACGTATTCATTAACTGGTTTTGCATTTTCTAAAAGTGTTCCGTTTCGCATGTCTTCTTTATAATCTTCACTGCCTTCTTCAACCATATAAACTAATGGTGGTAATTTACTTACATCTCTTCCTCTTTCTTTAGCTAAATCTTTTATAAACTTATTAGGCTCGGAAGAAACATAATATTTTTTCACTTCTTTTAGACCTATATCTACCCAATCGGTTGTGTAAAACCAACCTCTCCAAAACCAATCTAAATCAAAAGCCGAGGCATCTTCCATTGTTCTAAAAAAGTCTTCAGGAGTTGGGTGTTTAAACATCCATCGTCTTGAATACTCTTTAAAAGCATAATCGAACAAATCATGCCCCATAACCGTTTCCCTTAAAATATTTAGAGCAGTTGCTGGTTTTCCATAGGCATTATTACCAAACTGATAGGTATTTAAACCCTTAGTCATTATTGGTGCAATATAATCTTGATTACCGCTCATATATGGTACAATCATTCGAGCAGGCCCCCTATCTGATGGAAAGTGCTTGTCTTGAGGAGATAAAGCTGCTGGATATTTTTTGCCAAAATCTTGTTCTGCAACGTATTGCACAAAAGTATTTAAACCTTCGTCCATCCAAGTCCATTGACGCTCGTCGCTATTTACAATCATTGGAAAAAAGTTATGTCCCACTTCATGAATAATAACACCCATCATCCCATATTTTTCACGGTCGCTATAAGTACCATCTTCATTAGGCCTTCCATAATTCCAACAAATCATTGGGTATTCCATACCTTGTTGGTCCGCATGCACAGAAATAGCTTTATGGTATGGGTAATCGAATGTCATTCTTGAATACGATTCTAATGTGCTTGCTACTGCCTTAGTAGACCAATCTTCCCAAAGCGGATTACCTTCCTTAGGATACATTGATACAGCCATAATATCCTTACCGCCAATTTTAACCGCCATCATATCCCAAATGAATTTTCTAGAGGTTGCAAAACCAAAATCACGCACATTTTCAGCTTTAAGTTTCCATGTTTTAGTTTCGCTCGAAAACCCTTTTTCTGCAACTTCAGCTTCCTCTTGGGTAACAATTAACACAGGTTCAGTATAGGATTTTTTTGCCTTTAGGTAACGCTCCATCATAGTCTTGGAGAACACTTCTTTTCTATTTGTAAGTACACCTGTACCATCTAAAATATGATCGGCTGGAACTGTTATATTCACTTCATAATTCCCAAAGGGCAAAGCAAATTCGTCACGTCCCCAAAACTGTGAGTTTTGCCATCCTTCAACATCGCTATAAACAGCCATTCTAGGAAAAAATTGGGCAATTACATAAGCCCTATTTCCATCTTTTGGAAAAAATTCATACCCAGAACGTCCATCTTCAACAACATGATCATTGATGTTATACCACCATTTAATAGAAAATGAAAATTTTTCACCAGATTTTAATGCCTTAGGTAACTCGACACGCATCATAGTCCTATTAATCATGTGCTGCAATGGTTTCCCATTAGTATCTTTTACTTCTTGTATGTTAAAACCTCTTTCTAATGGTTGCTTTAAATATTCAGTAGCAAATTGACTTGGTTGAAAAACAGGAGCTATACCACTTCCTTCTATTAAAGGGGATTTAGAATCTTTTGCTCTCTTATTCTGTTCTAACTGAACCCATAAGTATTTTAATATATCGGGAGAATTGTTTGTATATGTAATAGTTTCGTAACCTGAAAGCTTTGCATTTTTATCGTCTAAAACAATATCCATTTTATAATCTGCTTGTTGCTGATAATAAGCAACACCAGGGGCACCAGAAGCAGCTCTATACATATTGGGTGTAGAGAACTCGTCGTAAAGTTGTTTAAATTTGTTGGTGTTTTTATGTCCAACTTTAGGTTTAGAAGCTTCTTCTTGAGAATGAGCGTTAACTCCAATTAATAACACAGAAAATAGGTAAAAGGCAATTTTTTTCATTTCAATTTTATATTATATACAATAAATGGTATTTGTTTTAGATAAGATTTTTTCATTCTCTCTAAAAGCGCTTGAAAATAAGTATTTAAACAGATTAAAGACTATATTTTAATTAAAATTTAACATGGCTGTATTATCCTGTGAAATGAGGATAAAACTTTTTTGTTTTGAATTAATATCTGTTTTAATTATGTTTTTTTGTTCTTCGAATACATCGAACAAAACTTGGTTGGAAATTTCAAAAGAATTTATTTTATCTACGTCTTCAATTTCTAGATAGCACCTTACAATATCTATATCGTACTCTTTACCAATAAATATAAGGTCTGTATCTTTATTGTTAATTTTAATTTTGATTTTCTCACTTAGGTATCTTTCTATGTACAAATCAACGGTTGCTGGTTCGTCTTTATCTGCAAGTGTTATAGATTCATCATAGCGTTCTCTTAGTAATTTTTCAAAATCATCAATAAAAATTCTCGTAATTAATTGTACAGATTGTTTATCCTCAATGTACTCTATTTGCGTAACGCTCATATAGTACTTATGGAAAACCGTAAATGCAAAAAGTGGTACTATAAGTAGGAATAAAAATGGTTTGAAAAATTTCATTTAATAATATTTTTGCTAAAGTAATTATTTAGATTATTCAAAAAGCATTCCAAAAAAATATTAATCTTGAGGTACTCTTTTGTTTTCTTGATACTGTCTGTATTTCATTCTTAAAAATATAAGTATTTGAAAATCTGTTTGGTTCTTACAATGCTTTATAAAATTTGCGTCATCTGTACAGAAATAAAAAAAATCTGCAACTTCATTGTCTTCTAAAGGGTTTGATGCTAAAAAATCCTTTCCTAATCGTGCTTTAATACTTTGCATTAAGCCTTCTTTCGTTTCAATTTCTACTCTGTTTTTTAGCATTTTTGTTCTTCCTGAAAGTCCATTTATTATGGGGTCTAGCGAACCTCCTCCTAATAATATACCAACCAACATTTTTGGTTTAAACTCTCCAGCTTCACTTAATCGCCTTTCACTTTGTGTAGCAATTTTACCTGTATACCCAGGAATACCAAGATCGTAGAAGTTTATTGGTGGATTACCTTCTACATTTTTAATGTCAGACATTAAATCGCCTGTAAGTATTTTGCCTACTAACACCTCATCTAGTTCGTTAACCTGGGCTTCAAGATTTACTAAAATATTTTTGTTTGCAATTATAAGTTCATTAATTGTTACTAAACGTGTTTTATGTTGAATTGATGAAAATTGTAATGTATCATTCAGACTCACATTAATTGTAAAATTACCTTCTTTATTGGAAGTAGTAAAAAGTTGTTTTGTTTTATTTATGACGTGAATGTTTTCAATATTAGATTCACTAATAATGCGCCCATTTATTTCAATTGATTGTGAGAAAACCATTTGAAAATTGAATACTAAAAATAGAATTGTTAAATATTTGAGCTTTTGCACGATTTACCAAAAGCACCAAAGAACGGATATGAAATCTTAAATAAAATGCAATTCTAAATTAAACTTTTGTTAAAGTATCCTACATTACTATTTACTTAAAAACTCTTTACTTTTAATATGAAGCACTTCTAAAAACTCCATTTCTTTTCCATAGTTAAGCAAAGTGAAATCAAAATTATTAGACTCTACAAATCTTATAAATTCTTCTACTCGATGTTCTGGAATATTAAAATTATCTATTAAGAATTCTGAGCCAAAGTAATATTTAATAGATTCAATAGGCACATCAGGTACATTAACATCTTTTTTGTTCTTTACTCCAGATCTGAACAAAGGCAGCAATAGTTGGTCTACCACGTTAACTATATTTAACCCATTAACCATTGGCAAATGCTGCCTGTCCATGGAGATATTTTGAATTTTGGTCTTATTATCGTCTTGAAATTCAAACTCGTCTTTATTTTCTATTCCAAAGTACAAGACGTCTAATTTTGGTTTAAATGGTTGTTTATCAATAATATCAGTATCTAAATTACCTGTTAAACCACCTGATAAAATTACAATCTCATCTAGTTGATTAATCTCTTCTATTAAAAAAATTTTCATCGATCTAGAGTTAATGATATCTTCATTTACTCGAAAGTTTATATTCTGATATTGTAACGCACTTACTTCTATTAAATCGTTCTGTCCAACTTCTAATTTAAATTCGCCATTATCGTCGGTAATAACACCCGTATTTGACGAAGCATTAAATATGGTAATTCC
The DNA here is from genome assembly GCF_947487605.1 of uncultured Algibacter sp. GTDB lineage: Bacteria > Bacteroidota > Bacteroidia > Flavobacteriales > Flavobacteriaceae > Algibacter_D. The sequence goes on along the minus strand of NZ_CANKXK010000013.1, from coordinate 54,244 downwards.
AGAAATATCGTTTCTTTCAACAATTACCTTTCCAATGACGCTTATGCGATCGAAATTTTGTGAAATTACGGGAAGACTAACAAGAAAACAACATAGGAATAACAGTTTATAATTCATTTCTTTTTTTACTAAAAATAACGTTTTAATTCCATGTTTGAAAATTCCAGAGAGATAAAATTTTATTAAATAGCATAAATAACTAGCTTTACATACTAAATAAAATTTAATGAAAAATATTATCATTGCAAGTACTTCTACACTCCATAATGGAGACTATCTAGAATATATTTTAGAAGATTTAGCATTTTTTTTTAAGAGTGCTAAAAAAATTCTATTTATTCCATTTGCTAGACCAAGCGGAATTTCTCATGATGACTATACAGAGAAAGCAAGTTTGGCTTTTTCTAAAATCAATAAAGACATAACTGGTATTCATACACTAGAAAATCCTATCGAGGCTATAGAGAATGCAGAGGCTATTTTTACTGGTGGTGGAAACACCTTTTTATTAATTAACCAGTTATATAAGAATGATTTATTTACGCCTCTAAAGACAGTTGTTGAAAAGGGAATTCCATATCTAGGTACAAGTGCTGGAAGCAATATATGTGGGCTTACTATAAAAACAACAAATGACATGCCTATAATATATCCCCCAAGTTTTAAAGCACTTGGTTTTGTGCCGTTTAATATTAATCCGCATTATTTGGATCCTGATTTAAATAGCAAGCATATGGGTGAAACCAGAGAAACCAGAATCAAAGAATTTCATAATTTTAATACTGAACCAGTAGTTGGACTTCGAGAAGGTAGTTGGTTACATGTTACTGGTAATTCAATTATCCTTAAAGGTGAATTAAGTGCTAGAATTTTTGAATATGATAAGCCTCCCTATGAAGTCAATCCAGAAACGCAATTAAATTATTTAAAATAGCAACAAGTAAAATTATAGTTTCTTTAAAAAATGAAATCCTAAAATATTAAACCCCTCATTATAATAAAATTTATGGGAGCTGGGGTTACTAACGTATGTATTTAACTCAACAGCTTCACAACCTTTTTCTTTTACATGTTTATAAATCCAATTGAAAAATAATTTCCCAATGCCTTTACCTCTATAACCACCATCTATATAAACATGATCTGGCTCAACACTTTTACCAGAATAATGCCTTGTGCAATACCAAAGACCTGTAACACCAATTATTTTATCTCCATCATAAACTACAGCACATTCGTAATTTTGAGTAGTCATTTCAATAAAACGCGTATTTAGAACCTCAGCTGGAATTTTATATTCGTTTAATTTTTCCACCAATGGAACTACTAAAAGGATATTTTCCTTTTCTATGATTTTAAACTCATAATTCATGGTTAAATAATTTTAGTTTATAAAATTAGGCTTGTGACCTTTAAAAATTAATTGTGTCAACAATATATGGATTAGCTAATACATAAATTATATTTTTTTGTAATTTTAGTTACTAAATTTTTTCAATTATGAGAGGAAGAAACCTTAAAGTAAGATTATTAATTGGAGCTGCAATTGCTCTTTTCTTTGTGTTTAAAAGATGTAGCCAGCAGGAAGTAAACCCATATACAGGAAGGACACAAACCATTTCTATGACACCTGATAAAGAAATTGCAATTGGACTTCAAAGTGCTCCGCAAATGGCTGAACAGCATGGTGGCTTACACCCAAATAATCAATACCAAGCATTAGTTGACAATGTTGGAAATAAATTAGTTAATAATAGTATTGCTAGAGAAACTCCATATAAATACGAATTTCATTTATTAGCAGATCCAAATACCATAAACGCCTTTGCGCTCCCTGGAGGTCAAATATTTATAACTCATGCTTTATTTTCAAAACTAGAAAATGAAGATCAATTGGCAGGAGTTTTAGGACACGAAGTTGGCCATGTTTTAGGTCGCCATAGTGCTGAGCGTATTGCAGAAAGCGAATACTGGCAAGGACTTACCACTGCTGGCTCTGTTGGTGCAGATATGGGTGGACTTGTTAGTGGTATTGGTCAAAACACTCTTCTAACTAATGGAAGGGATGACGAATTAGAAAGTGATGATTTAGGTGTAAGGTTTATGATTAAAGCTGGTTACAACCCAGAAGAAATGATTGGTGTTATGGAAATTTTAAAAGCTGCAGCTGGTCCTAACAGAGTTCCTGAATTTCAAAGTACACATCCAGACCCCGATAATAGAATAGAAAAAATTAGAGAAGCTATTAAAAAATATGAAGCCCTATAAAAAAAGCCCTAAATAGGGCTTTTTTAGAGTGACTAGCTCTTTTCTAATAAAAATAACACTCGCGTTATTAACTATTTTTTTTCTTCTTAGACATAGCTTCTTTTAAAACAGCGTATGCATCAGTTGCTTTATGAATTTCTGCATATTTTAAAGCTGTCATTCCTTTCTCTGAACGTACTTTTAATTTAGCGCCCTTAGATATTAAAAGCTTTAAAATATCTGTTCTATTAAATTTTGCAGCGTACATAACTGGTGTCATCCCGTTAGATTTTTCATTAACATCGGCTCCTAAATTAATAAGCTTTTTAACTGTTTCAATGTCTCCTTTTGCAATAGAAACACAAAATGGACTTACCTTAAAAACTGCAGTAGCCTCATAATTATCTACTGGAGTGTTAAATGAATTAGCATTAACTGTTACAATTGAGAAACATAACGCCATAGCGGAAATAATGATTGTTTTTTTCATGATGAAAGATTTTAATTTGATTAATGATTTCGTTTTTTGATATACTAAAGAGACGATAAATTTTGCAATCTGTTACATAAAAAATAAGAAATAACACATTTTTAACTTTTTCTTTATGTTTCTTTAATAGAATCTTAAAATTTTAACATACTCCTAAAATGAGTCAATTCAACTATAATTTAGACTTTATTTACCCTACTATCTTAGTTAACTTTTTTATCTTTGAAGTATCCAAAAATTCAACTTAAAATGAATAAAAAAGTCATCCTTATGATACTAGATGGCTGGGGAAAATCTCCAGATCCAAAAGTATCGGCAATCGACAATGCAAATACACCTTTTATAGATTCTTTATATACAAAATACCCAAGCGCATCACTTAGAACAGATGGTTTACACGTAGGTTTACCTGAAGGACAAATGGGTAACAGTGAAGTTGGGCATATGAACCTAGGAGCAGGACGAATTGTTTACCAAGATCTTGTGAAAGTAAATTTAGCGGTCGAAAATAAAACTCTTAATAATGAAAAAGTTTTAGTTGACGCTTTCAAATATGCTAAAGAAAACAACAAAGATGTTCATTTTTTAGGCCTTTTAAGCGATGGAGGTGTACACTCACATATCAATCACCTTTTTGGATTAATTGATGCAGCCAACGAATTAGGTTTAACAAATACATTTGTGCATGCATTTACAGATGGTCGGGATGTTGGCCCAAAAACAGGAAGCGGTTTTGTTACTAAATTAGAACATCATCTTAAAAAAGGCAGTACTAAACTAGCCTCTGTTACTGGACGCTATTATGCGATGGATAGAGACAAAAGATGGGAGCGTGTTAAATTAGCTTATGATGCTATTGTTAATAGCAAAGGTGATTTATCAACCAATGCCATAGCTTCTATTGAGGACAGTTATAGTGCTGATATTACAGATGAATTTATTAAACCAATAATCATGGTTGATGATAACAACAAACCAATAGCCAATGTAAAGGAAGGTGATGTTATTATTTTCTTCAATTTTAGAACAGATCGTGGTCGTGAACTTACCGAAGCTTTATCACAAAAAGATTTTCATGAGCAAAACATGCATAAATTAAATTTACATTATGTAACACTAACCAATTATGATGATAGTTACAATAATGTTAATGTGATATTCAATAAAGATAATTTAACTGAAACTTTAGGTGAGGTTTTAGAAAAATATGGCAAAAAACAAATACGAATTGCAGAAACAGAGAAATACCCACATGTAACATTCTTTTTCTCAGGAGGTCAAGAAGAACCTTTTAATGGCGAAACACGTATTTTAAGAAACTCCCCAAAGGTGGCTACCTATGACTTAAAACCAGAAATGAGTGCTTATGAACTTAGAGATGCTTTGGTTCCAGAATTACAAAAAGGAGAAGTTGACTTTGTATGTTTAAACTTTGCAAATGGCGATATGGTTGGACACACAGGTGTTATGGAAGCCGCTATTAAAGCCTGTGAAGCTGTCGATATTTGTGTAAAAGATGTTGTAACAACTGCTTTAGATAATGATTACACCACATTGCTAATCGCAGATCATGGAAACTGTGAGACCATGATGAACCCAGATGGTTCACCACACACTGCTCATACCACCAATCCTGTTCCTGTTATTTTAATTGATAAAGAATTAAAATCCATCAAAGATGGCATTTTAGGTGATATGGCACCAACTATTTTAAAACTTATGGGTATAGAACAACCAGAATCTATGACAAGACATTCATTAGTTTAAAAAATTGTAGCTTTACATCAATTGATGTTTTTCAGGTATGAATTTTAGCGAAACCCTAATAATAGCTGTAGATTTTGACGGTACTATTGTAGATGATGCCTACCCAAAAATTGGCAAACCGAAACTTTTTGCATTTGAAACATTAAAAAAACTTCAAGAAGAAGGTCATAGACTAATACTTTGGACTTATAGATCTGGTAATCGCTTGAATGAAGCAGTTAACTATTGTAAAGATCAAGGTATTTCATTTTATGCAGTTAATAAAAGTTTTCCCGAGGAGCAATTCATTAATGAAAATAGCAGAAAAATACATGCCGATTTATTTATAGATGACCGCAATATAGGTGGGTTTCCTGGTTGGGGTAAAATTTATCAAATAATCATAAAAACAACTCCAAATATTCCTAAAAAAAAGAAAGGCTTTTTTAGTTTTTTTAAGTGAATTACTTCAAATTAATTCAAAATACGCCTTATCAATTGTTTCTCTGTGGTCTGGATGTGCAATATCTACAAGTGCTTTTACACGATTTTTTATTGTTTTCCCATATAAATTTGCGATACCATATTCTGTAATAACGTATTGCACATGGGCTCTTGTTGTAACAACACCCGCCCCAGGTTTTAAACTTGGTACAATTCTACTTATTCCTTTTTTAGTTATTGATGGCAATGCTATAATTGCTTTTCCACCCTTACTCAATGATGCACCTCGAATAAAATCTATTTGTCCGCCTACACCAGAGTACATTTTAGACCCAATAGAATCGGCACATACCTGTCCTGTAACATCTATTTCAATGGCAGAATTTATAGCTACCATTTTTTTATTTTGCTTTATAATTGATACATCATTCACATAATCAGACTCACGTATTTCAACAAATGGGTTATCATCCACATAATCATATAATCGTTTTGAGCCTACCAAAAAAGTAGTTAGTGCACGTCCTGGGCTAATTGTTTTATAATTTCCATTTATAACATCATTTAAAATTAAATCGATTACGCCATCAGAAAACATTTCGGTATGAAGCCCAAGGTTTTTATGATTATTTAATCGCGATAATACCGCATTTGGAATATTTCCAACACCCATTTGTAAAGTACTTCCATCGTCAATTAAACTAGCAACATAATCACCTATTTTACTTTCAACTTGAGACGGCTGCCCTGGCGAAATACTTGGTATTTCATCATTACATTCTACAAATAAGTCAATCTCTGTATAGTGAATAATACCATCTCCATGGACTCGTGGCATTTTGGGGTTAACTTGTGCTATCACAATTTTCGCACTATCAATAGCTGCTAAACTAGCTTCCACAGATACTCCAAGAGAACAGTATCCGTGTTTGTCGGGTACAGACACATGTATTAATGCAACATCTATTGGCAATATATTTCGTTTAAAAAGTAATGGTAATTCACTTAAAAAAACTGGCGTGTACGATCCGTTTCCCGCAGCTAAAGTATGCCTAACATTCTTACCTATAAAAAAAGAATTAACATGAAAACTTTCTTTATACTTAACATTAGCATGGGGAGCCTCACCTTCTATATGCAAATGACAAACTTCGACACCTCTCAATTCCGCGTGGCGTTCTGTCATAGCTTTCAATAATCGCTGAGGAGCTGCTGCTGCAGCTTGAACATAAACTCTATCCTTCGATTTAATACTCTTTACAGCTTCTTCTGCACTTACTATTTTGTACATTTTACTATTTTTAGTATCACAAAATTAGTCTTTATTACTTTCAAAAAAACTGTCCAAAGTCATGTTTGGGTAGAAATAAATAAATTTTAATTTAAGTATCTTTGCACATATTTTTAAACAATGATTGTAGTAAAAACAAGGGAAGAAATTGAATTAATGCGCGAAAGTGCTTTAATAGTTTCTAAAACATTAGGTGTCTTAGCAAAAGAAATAAAACCAGGCGTAACTACGCTTCAATTGGACAAAATTGCAGAGGAATATATTAGAGATCATGGAGCTATACCTGGATTTTTAGGTCTTTACGATTTTCCAAATACTCTTTGCATGAGTCCTAACACGCAGGTGGTACATGGATTCCCTACAAATGAACCTTTAAAAGAAGGTGATATAATCTCGATTGATTGCGGTGCTTTAAAGAACGATTTTTATGGGGATCATGCTTATACGTTTGCTGTAGGTGAAATTGATCCTGAAATAGAAAAATTATTGCAAGTAACCAAAGAGTCTTTATATGTAGGTATTAGAGAATTTAAAGCGAATAACCGTGTTGGAGATGTAGGGTATGCCATCCAAAAATATTGTGAAAATCATGGTTACGGGGTTGTAAGAGAACTTGTTGGTCACGGATTAGGACGAAAAATGCACGAAGACCCAGAAATGCCAAATTATGGCAAACGCGGTCGTGGGAAAAAATTTGTTGAGGGTATGGTAGTCGCTATAGAACCTATGATAAATATGGGTACACATCTCATAAAACAACATAGAGATGGCTGGACAATTACAACTTTAGACAACAAACCATCAGCTCATTTTGAACACGATGTTGCCTTAATAAACGGCAAACCAGAGTTACTTTCTACCTTTGCCTATATTTACGAAGCTTTAGGAATTGAAAGTAATGAAGAAGATGAATTTCGTCAAGAAGCATTGGTTCTATAAATATGACTTTTTCATTCTCAAATATACCAATTAAGGAACTTGTTGAAGGTGTTACGGGTAGGTATGTCCATACTAAATCCTTTACAGTTGGATATGTAACCATTGAAAAAGGTGCCATAATGCCCTTACACTCTCATATCCATGAACAAACAACACAAGTTGTTTCTGGGAAATTAGAAATGACTATAGATGGAAAAACTGAAATTTTAGAACCTGGAACAATTACAGTAATTCCTTCAAACGCTTTACATAGTGCTTATGCATTAACAAACTGTGAAGTTATTGACACATTTTGTCCTATTCGAGAAGATTACAAATAATCTCAATTGAAAAAAATTTTCAAGCTCATACTTAACATTATTCCAAGACCTTTCCTTATAAGGTTAAGTTATGTTGTCCGTCCTATTTTAGCTTTTTTCTTAAAAGGTAACACATATACAGACCCAATAGACGGCAAAAGTTTTAAAAGCTTTTTACCTTATGGCTATGGCAAACAGAGAAACAATGTGTTATCGCCATCTACATTAAGTTTAGAACGCCATAGACTTTTGTGGCTATATTTAAAAAATGAAACCGATTTCTTTCTACCTGAACTTGTTTCAGGTTCTTCCGAAAGTGATACTAGAAGAATCATTTTAAGAGGTACCGAACCAAGTTCGGTACTGCGAGTATTACATTTTGCCCCTGAACAAGCGTTTTATAAACGTTTTAGGAAAATGGAAAATCTTGAGTATGTTACAACAGATTTAAATTCACCACTAGCAGATGTTAAAGCCGACATATGCAACCTTCCTTTTAAAGACAACGAATTTGATGTTATTCTTTGCAATCATGTATTAGAGCATATTCCAAATGACATTAAGGCTATGGAGGAATTATTTAGAATTTTAAAAATAGGAGGCATGGGAATATTTCAAATACCACAAGATTTGAATCGGGAGGTTACTTTTGAAGATGATTCCATTACTGATAAAAAAGAACGTGCAAAAATATTTGGCCAATACGACCATGTGCGGATTTATGGTTTGGATTATTTTGATAAATTAAGAAGTGTTGGCTTCAAAGTAAATGAAGTAGATTACACAAAAACACTTTCAGAAGAACAAATAACCAAATATTGCTTAGCAAAAGGAGAGATTATTCCTGTGGTTTATAAAAAATAGCTATTACATAAGAAATAAGTAATACGATTATTTTATTAATTTCTATTTTAAAAGATTCTCACGCTGCGCTCAGAATGACAATTACTTAGGAAAACCATTTAAAGCAAGTGTCTGCAACTCATTCGTTTCATTTTCAAAAATTAAATAAACCTTAAGTTCAGGATGTGCTTCAAGAAATGATTTAACCTTTTCAATTCCCATCGCTTTAAAAGCTGTAGCATAAGCATCTGCTGCCATACAGTTTTCAGTAATTACAGATATGCTTAATAAATTGGTTTTACTTGGATACCCCGTTTTGGTATCAATAATATGGGAATAGCGGTTACCGTTTTCATCAATCTTAAATTTTCTATAAGTTCCTGAAGTCGCCATTGCTTCATTCTTTAAATTAATGGCCTTTAAAATTACCTGCTTTTTATCAAAATTAGGTTCTTCTACTCCAACTTTCCAGAAGCTTCCTTTTGCTGCATTAATTCCTTTTACTCTAATCTCACCCCCTATTTCAACTAAGTAATTTTCAACGTTTTGCGATTCTAAAAACTCGCCTATAACATCGACTCCGTAACCCTTTGCAATAGCATTAAAATCTAAAAAAGTTCCTTTAGGTTTAGTAATGACATTATTTTGATGTAACACTTTATTAAACCCAACAAAGGTCATTAGGCTATCTATTTTTAAGCTATCTATATTTTCAATGACACCCTCTGGCCCAAAATCCCAAGCATTGACAACTGCTCCAATTGTAGGGTCGAATGCCCCTTTAGTTTCTTCAAAAATTTGCTTGGAAGCATTGAAAACTTTTATGAAATGTGTATCAACATTATTATCCTCATTTCTATTTAATTTTGAAATATTTGAGTTAACTTGATACGTGGACATCGATTTATTAATGACGTAAAACAAGCTATCAAATTGCTTTTGAAAGTCAACATCCGAATTATAAATAACTTTGTAAGAGGTCCCAAAAACTAGACCGTTAGCAATAGTATTCTCTACAGAAAGTGTTTTAGCTTGCTTGGTTTCATTTTTACATGAGAAAAAAATCAAACAAAAAAAGACAAATAAGATCTTGTTCATTTAATTCAAATTAGTTTCTAAAACCTGAATTCCGTTATATTCTAGTAGATATTCTTCATTCAAATAAATGGGTAACTTTTCTCCATTGGGATTTCCAATACCAACGCCAGCATACAAAACTTTAGCATCTTTCTCTCTAGCGTGTTTTTTAAAGGCTTCCATCCAAACTACATCATAATTATTAGGGTTATCTGGTAAAACAACCGCTCTTACAATTACAAAAAAATATTGTTTATTCTTATCGATGCAAACAAACTGAGGGTGTTTTTTAAGTTTACTATTTACCGCAATAAACTCAAAACCCCGCTCCTCTAAATCTTGTCCAACATGATTCATGGCTAAATTGTGTAATTCTTGATTGGTAAGTGGTTTACTCATACGGCTAAATTACTATTAATATCTATTTGATTAAAATTTTGATTACATTTAAAACAGATTTAAATTCACAAGCAAGCTATGGTGAAAAACCCAATTACAAAAAGATTAGGCCTCTTTTTAGGTCCGTTATTTTTCATCGTCGTTCAATTATTACCCTTTGATATTCTTTCTAATAATGCAGACACCGTTATTGCAACCTCCCTATGGATGGTAACTTGGTGGATTACTGAAGCTGTGTCTATATCGGTTACATCTTTACTCCCCTTACTACTATTTCCGTTATTTAAAATTATGCCTATAGCAGATGTAGGTTCTAATTATGGAAGTCCAATTGTGTTTCTATTTTTTGGTGGATTCGTTTTAGCATTGGCTCTTGAAAAAGTAAATCTTCATAAAAGAATTGCATTGAATATTATTAAAAAAACGGGAACAACTCCCAATAAAGTCGTTTTAGGATTTATGATTGCCACTGCTTTTATGAGCATGTGGATTAGTAATACGGTGAGTACCGTTGTAATGTTACCTATAGCCATGTCTGTAATTAAATTACTTATTGATGATGAAGACGGTTTTACAAAAAAAGATCAAAATTTTGCTTTAAGTGTGATGCTTGGTATTGCTTTTTCTGCCAACGCTGGAGGTATCGCTACTGTAATAGGCACTCCGCCTAATTCTGTTTTAATAGGCTTACTTGAAAATGAATATAACATAGAAGTATCATTTTTTAAATGGATGCTTATAGGTGTGCCGTTCTCATTCACCTTAATTACTATTATATATTTTGTTTTGGTTAAATGGATGTTTCCTAATGAGGGCTTAAAATTTAGTGCTTCAAAAGATATTATAAATGATGAACTTAAGAAGCTAGGAAAAACCTCTGGAAAAGAGAAACAAGTCCTTATTACCTTTGCAGTTATTGTGTTTCTGTGGGTCTTTAGAAGCTTAATCAACTCATTAATTCCAGGTTTAGGGTTATCTGATACCATGATAAGTATTTTTGGAGCTTTGGCTTTATTTACCATCCCTTTCAATATAAAACAAGGTGATTATATATTAAAATGGAACGATACTCAAAACCTTGCTTGGGGTATTTTAATATTATTTGGTGGTGGTTTAGCACTTGCTAAGGGAATGTCTGATAGCGGCATTGTAGATGTAGTAGCTACAACTATTTCAACCAGTTCGATAAGTATTTTACTAATGGCTAGTTTACTTATTTTATTAATGCTATTTATGACTGAACTTATGAGCAACGTCGCACTAACAGCTGTTTTAGCACCTGTTGTTGCAGGTATTGCCATAGGTTTAGAAATCCCAATACTTTATCTATTAATCCCAGTAACCATGGCAAGTAGTTGTGCATTTATGCTTCCTATGGCAACGCCTCCAAATGCTATAGTTTTTGCTAGTGGTTATGTAAAAGTAAGTCAAATGGCACGGGTTGGTATTGTTCTTAATTTAATATCTGTTGTGCTTTTAGTTTTAATGTTTCAGTTTTTTGTGCCTTTGGTGTTTTAGTGTAGTAAAAATTGTAACTTTAAATCTTTAATGGCATGTAACATCAAGAAGTGTTTACATGCATATTATTATAATCAACGAAAGCTACCCATAGTCAACTTATACTACTTGCAACATATTTTACGAGTACATGATTAAATTCTTTAGAAAAATTCGCCAGAAACTACTGGCTGAAAATCGTTTTAACAAATACGTTCTTTATGCCTTAGGCGAAATAGTTCTCGTCGTCATAGGTATTTTGATAGCACTTCAAATAAATAATCAAAATGAACTAAGAAAAGAGCAAGGGATTACTAATAAATACCTACAAGGCTTTGTTGATGACCTAACTGTAGATAGATCTGTGTTAGACACCTTACTTTATATTCGTAATAAACAACATGTTTGTGCCGATGCTTTAATTAAGTCTGTTGAGCGCAAAGAAATTCATTTAGATTCATTTTATAATAACTACTATTACCTATTTCCCTTTTACAAATTTAGTCCAAACACCAACACTCTTGAAGAAGTTTTAAACAGTTCACAACTAAGACTAATTACCGATGAAAATATAAAAACCAAACTCCTTGAATTACGAAGTTTATATTCAAGAATTAAGGTTGGTGAAGAGCATGTTTATGAAGACCGAACAGTTTATTTATACAACCATAGAACATTGGACCATATTGAATTTAACGGTCTGTATGTAAATGCCGAAAACAAATCGTTTTTAAAAAGTAAGGATGTTGAGCAATATAAAAAAGATGCCGAATATTTTATGAATGACAGGTATTTTAAAAATTTCATGAATCTTTTAAAATTCAATTTAGACTATCAAATCCCCATACTTGTTGAAGCTCGTAAAGAATGTAATTTAATTATAGAGTTAATAAATGCGAAACTAAAAGATGATTAAATTCTTCCGAAACATCCGTAAAAAGCTTTTAGCAGAAGGCAATACCAGCAAATATCTTAAATACGCTATTGGTGAAATTGTTTTGGTGGTTATTGGTATTTTGATTGCTTTACAGATTAATAATTGGAATGAGAATAGATTGGAACAAAATGAAGAAATTAAATTGCTTGAAAATCTAAAAATTGATTTCCAGCAAACCATTCTTGAATTTGAAGGAATGAACAACAATAGAAGAAGCATATTATCAGCAAACTATACTTTAACGGATATTATTTCTAATAGTAATTTTAGTAGTGAAATTAGCATCGATAGTTTATTAGCAACTACCTTTATTGTTCCTACTTTCAACGGAAAATCTGGATCACTTATGGTACTTCTTAATTCTGGAAAAATTAATCTATTAGAAAATGATAAGCTAAAAAGCTTACTTTTTTCTTGGCCATCTGAAGTTGAAGATATGACCGAAGGTGAGATAGATTCAAAATTATTAACGAATCAAAATTATATTCCAATTATACGAAAGTATGCTGATCTTTCATATATCATAAGAGCAAACACGATACTACCTATAGATGTTAAACTAAGAAAATCAAATATAGAAAAGGACTATAATGGTCTTTTTAACAATAAAGAATTTGAAAATCTTTTATATCATTTAGAATTATATACGCTCGATAATATTCAAGAAACCAAAAGCTTAATAGGAATTGCTGAAACGATAGTTGAAATAATTAATAAAGAAATCAAAAGTAAATAAAAACCCAACATTTTCGTGTTGGGTTTTTGTTTTATATTGAGACCTTTCGACTGCGCTCAAGGTGACATTAATTTTAAATTTCGCTTAGCGACCTATCCTCCAAAGTCATCAAATCTAATATGCTCATCTGGGATACCAAAATCCTCACCCATTTTTTGAACAGCTTTATTCATTAATGGAGGTCCACAGAAATACAATTCTATATCCTCAGGGGAGTCGTGCTTGCTTAAATAGTTATCAATAACACAATTGTGTATAAATCCAACAAAACCGTCTCCAGGCGCATCGATATCTTCTTTTACCTTCCAATTATCTTCCGGTAAAGGTTCAGATAAAGCCAAGTAGAAGTTAAAGTTAGGGAAATCCTTTTCTAATTGGTTGAAGTGATCTAAGTAGAATAACTCACGTTTTGAACGTCCACCATACCAATAGGTTACTTTTCTACCTGTTTTCAATGTTTTGAATAGGTGATACAAATGAGAACGCATTGGTGCCATACCAGCTCCACCACCTACATAAAGCATTTCGCTTTCAGACTCATTAATAAAGAATTCTCCATAAGGACCAGAAATCGTTACTTTATCACCTGGTTTTTGAGCGAAAATATAAGACGATGCCACACCTGGATTAACATCCATCCAGCCGTTTTTAGCACGATCCCATGGTGGTGTTGCAATACGAACATTAAGCATGATCTCACGTCCTTCAGCTGGGTAAGAAGCCATAGAGTAAGCACGTTCAACCGTTTCGCTATTCTTCATTACTAAAGGCCAAAGACCAAATTTATCCCATTCTGCTTGAAACTTATCTGGTGTTTCATGCTCTTCTGGGTGCGCTGTAATATCAATATCGGAATATTTTATTTCACACTGAGGAATTTCAATTTGAATATACCCACCCGCTTTGTAACCCATATCCTCTGGAATTTCAACTACAAACTCCTTGATAAATGATGCTACATTATAATTTCGAACAACGGTTGCTTCCCATTTTTTAATTCCAAATACTTCTTCTGGAATGGTAATATTCATGTCTTGTTTTACTTTAACTTGACATGCTAATCGTGCTCCATGTTGCAATTCTTTTCTTGAAAAATGCGGCGTTTCTGTTGGAAGTGCTTCACCCCCTCCTTCAAGGACATGACATTCACATTGAATACATGTACCACCTCCACCACAAGCAGATGGCAAGAATATTTTATTACCTCCTAAAGTAGATAACAATGTACCTCCAGAAGCTACCTCTATTTCTTTTTCGCCATTAATTGTAATCTTAACGGGGCCAGATGGAGACAATTTCTGTTTTACAAATAATAACAATGCTACCAACAACAACGTAATAATTAAAAAGGCTGTTACTGTTGCAATGACTGTTCCTAATGTACTTGCGGCTAATATCATATTACTCATTTACTTTTATGTTGTTAGCTAACACTTTTTTTTGTTCAGGTGTTTCGACAGAGTCTACACTGAGCGCAGTCGAAGTGCTCAACGTGACATCATCTTCTATTTCTTTTTCTACTAAGACTGTTTTTTCTTCTTTTGCCCCTTCGTCATCTCCACCAGTTAACATACCTCCAAAACTCATAAAACCAATAGCCATTAGTCCAGTTATAATAAAAGTAATCCCTAAACCTCTTAAAGCAGGAGGCACATTTGAATATCTTATTTTTTCACGAATAGCTGCAATTGCTAAAATGGCTAAAAACCATCCAATTCCAGACCCAATTCCATAAGTCGTTGCCAATCCTAATGTTGGTATTTCACGAGATTGCATAAATAAAGACCCACCTAAAATAGCACAGTTTACTGCAATTAGTGGTAAGAATATACCAAGAGAGTTATATAATGATGGTGAGAACTTCTCAACTACTATTTCTACTAATTGAACCATGGTTGCAATAGTTGCAATAAACATGATGAAAGATAAAAAGCTTAAATCAAAATCTGCATACTCAGCTCCTAACCAAGATAAAGCACCTGGTTGCAAAAGGTATTGGTCTAACAACCAGTTTAAAGGTACCGTTATAGCTAATACAAATATTACCGCTGCACCTAAACCAACAGCTGTACTTACTTTTTTAGAAACTGCAAGGTAAGAACACATTCCAAGGAATACGGAAAATACCATGTTGTCTATAAATATAGATTTTAAAAATAATTCTAAATGTTCCATTTTTTTAAGTTATAAGTTCATTAAGTGCCTAAAATTTTTCAAACTTGTGTTCTTTCTTTTTCAACTTTAAGTATTTCAGGCACTTTATACTTCAAGTACTTTTTATTTAATGATCTTCTATTAATGCTGTGTTTCTACTACGTTGTACCCAGATAATTATCCCAACAACTATTAATGCCATTGGTGGCATAATCATAAATCCGTTATTTTCATATCCAAAAGCATAAACTCCTGTTTTGTCAATTGGGTCTCCTAAAACTTTAAATCCTAATAAAGTTCCAGCTCCTAATAATTCTCTAAAAAATGCGACTATAATTAATATCACACCATACCCTAAAGAGTTACCAATACCATCTAAAAATGAACGCCAAGGACCATTACCTAAAGCAAAAGCTTCAAACCGTCCCATGATGATACAGTTAGTAATAATTAGCCCAACAAATACAGAAAGCGTTTTACTTAATTCGTAAGCAAAAGCTTTTAAAACTTGGTCTACTATAATTACTAAAGCAGCGACCACGATTAATTGCACTATAATTCTAATTTTAGAAGGAATAATATTTCTCATTAAAGAAATAACAACATTTCCTATTCCTAAAACAAATAATACTGAAATAGACATTACAATAGCTGCTTCTAATTCTGCTGTAATTGCCAATGCAGAACATATTCCTAATACTTGAATAGTAATAGGGTTATTATCTGCTAATGGATCTTTAATTAATGCTGCGTCTTTTTTTGATAAAAGTCCCATAAATTAATTGTTTTTTAAGTTTTCGAAATAAGATACATATTGTTTCAATTCAGACTTAAGCATCGCTGAAACTCCGTCTCCAGTAATAGTGGCACCTGCAATGGCATCTACTTCGTTATCATTTTTATCTGTATTCTTGGGGTCGTTGTTACCTTTAGCAACCGTAATTCCTTTAAAACTACCATTACTCATTAAGCTTTCACCTATGAAATCGTCCATAAAATAGCGTTGCTTAATATTAGCCCCCAAACCTGCTGTTTCACCCTTATGGTCAAAATAAGCACCTTGTACTACCATATTTTCATCCATAGCAACATAAGCCCAAATAGCATCCCAAAGTCCTTTTCCTCTTATAGGTGCTATATAATATGTCTTGCCATCTTTATTACCAACAAATAGTGGCAACCTTCTTTCATTTCCTTCTTTAGCACTTGTTTGCTCTTTCTTCACGTCTATTAAGAAAGCTTCGTTGTCTTCAGACACCTCATTACCCTGAAGCACTAATTGCTTAGTAATATATTTTGAAAACAATTCTGGAGCTTCATCTGTAGAAACAAATATTGCACTACTCTCATCGTTTGCATTAACTCCCATAGCATACAAAATGTTTTGCTGCTTCTCTAAACGCTCGTTGTTATCGATTCTAGGTCTTAAAGCAGAAGCTGTAAACGCTAATAATCCACCAACTACAATTACCATGGCTATTGCAAATAGTATGGTATATAAATTTGAATCCGTTTTATTACTCATGATTAAGCTGTTTTTGCTTTTAAACGTTTCATTCTTTGTTTCACGTTACCCTGAACCACATAATGGTCGATAGTTGGTGCAAACACATTCATTAATAGAATAGCTAGCATAACACCTTCTGGGTAAGCTGGATTAAATACACGTATTAGAATTGATATGAAACCAATTAAAAACCCATAAATCCATTTTCCTTTATTTGTCTGTGACGCCGTAACTGGGTCTGTTGCCATAAATACGGTACCAAATGCAAAACCACCAATTAATAAGTGATGCCACCAAGTGGTACTCATTAATCCATAAAACTTACTACTTTCAGTAATCCATCCAGAATCAACAACACCATTAAAAATTAATCCCATAGCAATTGCTCCAAGAGCAGAGGACAACATAATTCTCCAGCTTCCTATTTTAGCGAATATTAAGAATAAACCCCCTAAAATAATAAGCAATGTAGACGTTTCTCCAACTGAGCCAGGTATAAACCCTAAGAACATATCTGAAACCGAATGAGTTACCTCTTTACCTTGAGCTAAAACGCCTAAAATAGTTTCGCCTGATATAGCATCTAAATTTTCTCCAGCAGCAATAAGTTGATCTCTTTCAACAGCGCCTTCTACCCAAACCTTATCTCCAGACATCCATGTTGGATATGCAAAGAATAAAAAGGCTCTAATAGTTAATGCAGGATTTAAGATATTCATTCCTGTTCCTCCAAACACTTCTTTACCTATTACTACACCAAATATTACAGCTACAGCTAACATCCATAAAGGAATATCTACTGGAACAATAAGTGGCACAAGCATTCCTGTTACTAAGTAACCTTCTTCTACCTCATGACCTTTAATGATAGCGAATATAAATTCAATTCCTAAACCTACACCATAAGATATTATTACTAATGGCAATATTTTCCAGAAACCAATAGAAAAGTTAGCCATTGTCCAAAATTCTGAACTAAAGAAACTTCCAGCTACCGCTTGAATATCTCCTACCGCTAAATTATGTTGGTAACCAGCATTAAACATTCCAAAAATTAAACATGGTATCATAGCCATGATTACAGTATTCATGGTACGCTTTAAGTCGTCGGCTGCTTTTATATGTGTTCCACCATGGGTGGTTTCATTAGGTAAGTATAAGAATGTATGAATCGCGTTAAACGCAGGCGCCATTTTGGTGCCCTTATACTTCATTTTTAATTTGTGTAAATTATTTTTTAAACCCATTACCCTATCTCTTTTAGCATTAAGTCCAATCCTTCTCTTATAATTTTTTGATGTGGTTGCTTAGACACACATACAAATTCTGTTAATGCAAAGTCTTCAGGAGCCACCTCATACATCCCTAAAGCTTCCATTTCATCTAAATCTTGATACATGCAAGCTTTTAATATTTGCATTGGGTAAATATCTAAAGGAAAAACCTCTTCATAAGTCCCTGTAGTAACAAATGCTCTATGCTCGCCATTTGTATTTGTATTTAAATCATATTGTTTCTTAGGGCTCAACCATGAAAAAGTTAACGCTCTAGAAGTTGATATTTTATTAAAAACAGGTTTGTTCCAACCAAAGAAATCGTAATCATCGCCTTCTGGGATAACAGAAATTACATTGCTGTAATAATCTAAACTACCATCTGGCTTTATTTGTTTTCCGCTTAAAACATTTCCTGAAATAATACGCGCATTAGCATCTTGAGCAATCCCTTTATCGTAGATAATAGTTGCAACTTCACTACCTATTTTAGTCCTAAAGTATCTTGGTTTTTCTACTGAAGAACCAACTAATGCTACAACACGTTCTGCATTAAATTTACCAGTTAATAAAAGTTCACCAATGATAACTAGGTCTTGTGCATTGACCGTCCAAGCAACTTCTCCTTTGTTAATAGGGTCAACTTTATTAATAAGTGTTCCTACATTACCAGATGGATGCGGCCCAGAAACTTTATGTGTTGTAACTCCAGTTAAACCAGCTAATGGCGAACTAGAATTTTTACCAACAGCTATATGTACAGCACCTTCAGTTAGCTTACCTAAAGCTACCACTGCTGCTTGTAATTCGGCTTCTTTAGCTTTTAAAGTAAAATCTAAATCTGCAGCTAATGGCGCACTTGCATATCCTGAAATAAATATCGCTTTCGGCGACTTCTCTGGGTTTGCAATAACATCGTATGGGCGTTGCTTTATAAATGGCCAACATCCAGAAGCTAGCAAATGTGCTTTAACTTCGTCTGCACTTGATGCTTCTAAATTAAACTTACCTAAATCTTGATAAACTTGAGTTTTGTCTGCTTCAATTTTAATAGCATCGATGCGTCTCTTTGGCCCTCTTAACACTTCAATTACTTTTCCAGAAACTGGTGATGCAAATTTTATTACTTCTTTCGATTTATCGAAAAACAATGTCTCCCCTGCTTTAACAACAGCGCCTTCTTTTGCAACAAGTTTTGGAATAGTACCGTGAAAATCTTCTGGTCTTATGGTGCAGTAGTTACTGATAATCGCTTGTTCAACGGTTTTTTCAGCTTCACCTTTAAGTTTAATGTCCAGACCTTTTTTAATACGAATGTCGTTTGACATATTTATTTTATTGAAATTAGTTGTCTAAAAATCGGTGCAAAAATACGAATTAAATAAACAGTTTTCATAATTAATTACTTAGAAATTTATTAGCATTGAAAGAAGTTTAGTTTTAGGCATTATATTTGTTTTATATTTACAAAAAACATGATTTTAATGTCATTTAAGTCCTTTTTATTACTTCTTTTAATCTTAATTCCTGTATGCTCTTTTTCTCAAGTTGAAGAAGTAAATCCGCCTGACTATATTAAAACTATAAAGTTTAAAGGAGATACTCCAGAGAGTCAATTACCTGTTTTAAAACTAGGAGAATATTTGGTTCTAGAGTTTGATGCTTTAAATGGCGATGAAGAAGATTTTTATTACAAAATTAAGCATTATAATTTCGATTGGACACCATCTGTGTTAGTACAATCTGAATTTTTAAATGGTTTCGACAATCAACGTATTAGAAATTACGAAAACTCATTAAACACCTATCAAATTTATTCAAATTACAAGCTTAGTATTCCCAATCAATACACAAGAGGCTTAAAGCTTTCTGGGAATTACATGCTTGAAATCTACAATAGCTATGACGAACTAGTTTTTTCTAGAAAATTCATGATTTACGAAGACAAAACAAACGTTGGTGTAAGCATAAAAAGATCTAGAGATATTCAATATATTGAAGAAAAACAACGTGTAGAGATTGTTATTTCCTCTAACAACATGCAACTAAATAATCCTAATCAAACAGTTAAAACGCTTATAGTTCAAAATAACAATTTAAACACTGCCATTTCTGGATTAAAACCTCAGTACACTATTGGAAATCAACTTATTTACAGATACGATACAGAATCGAGTTTTTGGGGCGGTAACGAGTACTTGTTTTTTGAAAATAAAGATGTACGAGCGGCTAATACTGGAATTCAAGGCGTCGATTTAAAAGACATTTACCATAATTATTTGTTTACCAATTTTGAAAGAGCCTCGCGTATTTACACATACAACCCAGATATTAATGGGAACTTCGTTGTCCTTAATATAGACGCCGAAAACCCAAGTATTGAAGCCGATTATGTTTGGATGCATTTTTCACTTTTACCTCAAGAAAGTTTTAAAGATAACGACATCCATGTATATGGTAATTTTAACAATTATACCATAGATGAAAGCACCAAACTGTTTTACGACGACTATGATAACGTGTACAAAACTTCAATACTCCTAAAACAAGGGTTCTATAATTATAAATATGTTCTTGTTAATAAGAATGGAGACCTAGAGGAAGGTGCTATAAGCGGAAACTTTTATCAAACAGAAAACAATTATAAAGTTCTCGTTTATTATAGAGACTTAGGTGGTCGATACGATAAAATTATTGGGTTAGGCGAAGGAAGCTCCATTAATATCTCTAATTAAAACTGCATTTTAACCGATTTTTATATCAAATACGTTAAAATTTATCGTTAACCACTTAATATTTACTATTTTAGACCCCGTAACCAAATCCCATATTTATCATTAACAATGGTACAACAAGTAACAAGAGGCATAAAAATTTCGGTTATTACGAATTACGAAGGTTCATTTTATAAAAATTATAAAATACAATATGCCTTTGAATATACTATAACTATAGAAAACCAGAGTAAAGATTCTGTGCAATTAAATGCACGCCATTGGGAAATTTTAGATGCTTTAAATAATATTGAAGTTGTTTCTGGAGAAGGTGTTATTGGCAAAAAACCTGTTTTAAAACCAGGCGAGTCACACACCTACACATCTGGTTGCTTACTAACATCGCCATTTGGGGCTATGCAAGGACACTACAGCATGATTAATTATACAACTACTAGAAAGTTTAAAGTAATTATCCCAACATTTAAGTTGAGTGCTCCTTTTGCTATAAATTAATTCTTTTTATACTTCTTAAACATCCAATCCATCATCATAGTATCACTATAAGCGGCAATCCATGAAAAATGTCCAGCTTCAGGATATTGTGTATATCCAACTTGCGCTCCAGCTTTAGTTAAAGCATCAACCATCATTATTGATAAACTTACAGGTACTACATCATCAAGCGAGCCATGAAAAATCCAAATAGGGATGTGTGCTATTGAAGAAGCTTTTGAAATATCTCCGCCTCCACAAACAGGAACAGCTGCAGTAAATAAGCCTGGATATCTAGAAATAGCATCATAAGTACCAAAACCACCCATTGAAAGGCCTGTAATATAAATTCTATCGGGATCAATTGGCATTGTTTCTATAGTTTTATTGATAAGTTCTATCAAAAGTTTCATGGGTTTAGTAGGTGTTGATTTAAGCGACATATCCTCATAAGAAAAATTTCCCCAAGTCGTATCCTTTGGACACTGAGGTGCAATTACTATAGGACGATGATTCATCATAATATCATTGGTAGCAAAATTCATTACACCCCATTTTAACTGAGATTCATTATCGTTTCCTCTTTCACCTGAACCGTGCAAAAAAATAACTAATGGGTATTTGGACTTAGAATCGTAATCTGAAATCAATTGCCTGTATTTCAGCGTATCACCTTTAGTGCTAATATACTCTTCATAACTAAAGAGTGATGATTGCGAAAATGAATTCATAGAACTAATTAGATAAAAAAATATTAAAAACAACGCAGATATATAGTATTTAAAAGGTTTCATTTTGTTTTTTTTAAGCATAGAACGCTATACTAAGTTAAGTCAAAAATCTCATAAGACCAAAGAGTCTATCTTTTAAGAAAAATTATGCTTTTTATCAAACCTAAAAACCTTATCACCCTGTTTCACATGAAAGAATTTACAATTTGAATAATGAATAAATTCAAATTGTAAATCATAATCAAACGAGTGGTCATCAACCACAAACTTATCGTGTACATCAATATTTCCATAGGGCGAAATACGCTTAAAATAGTACTCGACATCATGCCCTGTTTTATGCAACTCAAACCACGCGCCAGCTGCTATTCCAGATAACCATTGTGCTTTATCATGTAATCCATCAACAAGTCTTGGCTTTAGAGTCCCAATCAAATTAACTTCATGGTCTTTCAACTTATCTAAAAAACAGCGGATATTTTCACTTTTTTGCGAACCCATAAATTGAGAAATTATGCCCGTTTCAGTAACTTCATAAGCATGATTTTCTGTATCTGCAAGTAACACATTCCCAACTGTACTTGGTGTAAACCATTTAGAATCCCTAAGTCGTTTGTTTATACCAGTATCTGTAACCGAAGCAATTAAAGTATCAGTCACAAAACGCGCACAATTACAAGCATTTTTTATAAAAGCCGCATACCTAATAAAATGCCTTTCTTGCATTTGGGTAATATGAGCTCTTGCCTTTTTATAATCAACAGCACAACAAACAGATGCGACTAATTTACCATCACCATGTGTTAATTTAGGGTGTGTGCCTAAGAACTCTAATATTTCATTTAAGTTTTCAATTTTATCGTTTTTAATTTTGGCTTTCAATGGAAAATCAAGTTCATTATCGGTGTCCTTCCCTCTAACTCTACCATTAGGTTCAGATGTAATATAACGTCCAAAATCATGATATTCTAATTCTCCTGTATCCTTATTTATTAATACCAGAGCAGCATGTCCAGCTCTTAAATAATTCTTTTTTCCAACCCCTAAATACCTTAAGAAAGGAGAAAACCATTCTTCTGAGACCATAACAATTGTGTCTGGATACGCCAATGTTAAAATAATCCCAGTGTTATTCATTGACTACTTGTGGAAGTTTGAAGGTTTTTGTAGTAACAGTTTTATCTTGAAGATTTTCATATTGCATTATGCAACTTTCTCTTGTTTTTCTAATTTGAGTAATACTCGTTGTTTTTACAAATCCCCGATTCATAACAACACCATAATCTTCATTATCTATCCCTGCCATTTTATGAAAATTAAGAATACTACCAGCATTTAAAGAATGTTTCAATTTAAAATCTTCAAACCACTCTTGTCTTTCTTTTTTCATTTCTTGAGAATATAAAGTAGATGATGACCAGATTCTTGGCTCTAAAGGCAATTGGGTAAAGTATTTATTTATACCATCCCAAACTAGCTCATAAAATTTCAACTCTTGATTCCAGTCTATAATTACCATGGTAAAAGGCTCAATGTCTATTAAATTATAAGCTTGAACTGTCTCCACTAATTTATCTGAAATCATAAAATCGTTAGCCACAATCCCACGACTCATTCTATAATTTTGCTTACGCTTATGAAAAGTTAATGCTCCGTTTAAGACACAAACAACGCGGTTCTTTTCACTTACACCAATCCAAGTACCACCTTTTTTGTCTTTTGGAAACAATAACTTAGTACCACCTAGAGTATAAAAATCTGGAATTAAAGACACTCTATTTGGTGCTTCATCACGATTTGAAGTTAAAATAAAGTCGGTTTTCTCTTTAGGAATTATTGTTACTGTACACATAAACCAGTAGTCTTTAAACAAAATGGCAACTTACAAAAAATAAATAAAAATTAACGTCATTTTAAGAAAGCTTGCTATTATTTAATCATTTAATAATTCGTAAATTTGCACCTCATTTACTGAAAATTCAATAACAAAAATTAACAAATCATGGGAAAAGGTTTTTTTAATGTACCAATTGCTGTTAACGAACCTGTTAAAAGCTATGCTCCTGGGTCTCCAGAAAGAGCTGCTGTTTTAGATGCTTATAAAACAATGTTTAATAGTAAAATTGATGTTCCTTTATACATAAATGGCGAAAATGTAAAAACTGGAAGCACAAGAACCATGTCACCTCCACACGACCACCAGCATATTGTAGGAACCTATCATCTGGCTGAACAAAATCATGTTCAAGATGCTATCAATACGGCATTGGAAGCCAGAAAAACTTGGTCTCAAATGCCATGGGAACAACGCGCAGGTATCTTTTTAAAAGCTGCCGAATTGATTGCAGATCCTTACAGAGCTAAAATAAATGCAGCAACTATGATTGCCCAATCTAAAACCATTCACCAAGCTGAAATTGACGCTGCTTGCGAGTTTATAGATTTCTTGCGATTTAATGTTCAGTTTATGACGGACATTTATATGGAGCAACCAGAAAGCACAAGCGATGCATGGAATAGAATTGAATATCGCCCACTCGAAGGATTTACCTATGCAGTTACACCATTTAACTTTACCGCTATTGCTGGAAACCTACCAGCATGCATGGCTTTAATGGGGAATGTTGTGGTTTGGAAACCTAGTGACAGCCAAATATATTCTGCTAAAATTATTATGGATGTATTTGAAGAAGCAGGCGTGCCTCCAGGAGTTATCAATGTGGTATTTGGAGACCCCGTTATGATTACGAATACCGTAATGGCAAGTCCAGATTTTTCAGGATTGCACTTTACTGGTTCTACCTTTATCTTTAAAGAACTATGGAAACAAATAGGAAATAATATTCATAACTATAAAACCTACCCACGCATTGTAGGTGAAACGGGTGGCAAAGATTTTATCGTTGCACACAAATCGGCCAATGCCAAACAAGTTGCTACGGCTATTGTTCGTGGTGCTTTCGAATTTCAAGGCCAAAAGTGTAGTGCTGCTTCAAGAGCTTATATTCCACAGAGTCTTTGGACAGATGTAAAAAAATATGTTGTTAAAGATGTAAACTCATTTAAAATGGGCTCTCCAGAAGATATGAGCAATTTTATTACTGCTGTGATTCACGAAGGCTCATTTAATAAATTAGCTAAATATATTGATGGTGCAAAAGCAGATGCAGATGCAGAAATATTAGTTGGTGGTGGTTACGATAAAAGCAAAGGGTATTTTATTGAGCCTACAGTTATTATAACTAAAGACCCAAAATATACAACTATGTGTACCGAGTTATTTGGCCCTGTAATTACTATTTATGTTTATGAAGATGACGCTTATGCGGAAACTTTAAAGCTTGTAGACGAAACAAGTGAATATGCATTAACAGGGGCTATTTTATCTAAAGACAGATATGCAGTAACACAGGCTACTGAAGCCTTACAAAACGCAGCTGGAAACTTTTATATAAACGATAAACCAACTGGTGCTGTTGTTGGTCAGCAACCATTTGGTGGTGCTCGTGCATCTGGAACAAATGACAAAGCAGGTAGTGCTCAAAACTTATTACGTTGGGTGTCACCTAGAATGATAAAAGAAACCTTTGTAACACCAACGGATTATAGATATCCTTTTTTAGGGGAATAAACTCCTAATCGAGAAACAATAAATTTATAAATGAGACTGTCTAAAATCTAGGCAGTCTCTTTTTTTATATATTTTGAATTTAATCCATTTGACTTTGTCAGAAAAATTTTATAACTTCGTTTAACGTTGAATATAAATCATTGAAACGGATTCATATTCTTAAATTGTGAGTCATTATGAGAAACATTCTACTAACATTAAGTATTTCTATTATTCTCTTGAGTTGTAAGAAAGAAAACAACTATGAGAATGATGCTGAATTGTGCACAATTTTAGCTGAAATGATTGAAAGTGACCAAAGCATTAGAAATTTACCTGAACTGACTGACCCATTTTTTGAAATTTTGGATTCCATAAGAACACCGAATAATTTAACCCGAGAGGTTTACTCGAATTTAAGTAAAGAAGAGCAATTGAATTGGGGGAAAATAGCAAGAGAAATAGCCGAAAAACGACCTAAAGGTTCAAAAAAAGTTAGAGATTCATTATGGCAAATCCAAACGGGAATTGATAAAAAAAATACCAAACTTTTAATTGATATAACTAAAAAAAGAGGTTGGGTAAGTAAAGATGGCTTGGGCTGTACTGAATATATTGCGCCTGTCATTATTTTTAGACATGCACCTGAAGAATTTTGGGAAGAAATTAAACCTCTGATTGACAAAGAATACGCTGAAAAACGAATGGGAAGTGGCGACTACGGATTTATAGATAATCATCTACGTGGGCGACCAATGGATTTTGGGAATGGAATTGAAATCAAAACTGAATAAATAACGTGTTACAACAACGTGTAAAAATAATTGCTTGGTTCTCGCCTACTTGGAAAATCCTACGGATTTTCCTCTGGTTCGTTCCATTTTTATTAAGTTAGTTGCTGAAACACGCAACTATCCTTACACAAGACCGTTAAACGAACCTTTCTAAAAAACACCTCTAAGCAACTTTTTATTCCCACTCAATTTAGATCTTTGTCTTCACAGGAATTTATTAAATTTGAAAAACCTGTCCCCTTCTCTCTTTTAGCATACGTCTTAACTATATAAACTTTAAAATATATAATTATGAAAGAATTTATGATGATTTTCGTTGGAGCTGATTACATGGACCTTGGACTTTCCCCTGAAGAACTTCAGGGTAGAATGGGAAAATGGTTTGCATGGAATGATAAAATGACACAAGCAGGCATTGTTACTCACGGCAATGCATTAACGCCTCAAATACGCCGCGTAGTTGGCGCTAACAGAACTGTAACCGATTTAACATCAGCAGAGGTTAAAGAAATTGTAGGCGGCTACTACATAGTTAAAGCTAACAATTTTGATGACGTTCAAAAAATCGCTGAAGACTATCCAGACTACGATTTAGGCGGCACGGTCGAAATTCGCGAAATTATGGTATTCGATCAATAATGGAACCTAAACTTATAGACCATCTTTTTCGTTATCACAGCGGAAAGATGGTTTCTGTTTTAACACGTATTTTTGGGCTTAAACATCTCGATATTATTGAAGATGCCATTCAAGACACTTTTATAAAAGCAAGTATAAGTTGGCGAACCAAACAACCCGAAAACCCTGAAGCTTGGTTAACTCAAGCGGCTAAAAACAGAGTTTTTGATATTTTTAGGAAACTAAAAACACAACAAAAGCATTTTCCAAATCTTCATCAAGGTACCAATACTATTGCTATACATGACCTTTTTTTAGATAATGAAATTGCAGATGCACAACTTCGCATGATTTTTACAGCATGCCATCTAAAACTAGACCCTAGAGATCGCATATCATTTGCTCTAAAAACAGTTTCAGGATTTAGCATCAAAGAAATTTCATCTGCCTTACTTACTAAAGAAGACACCATAAAAAAACGCTTGTCTCGTGCAAGAAAGACTATTCAAGAATCGCATATTAAGTTTAAAATACCCCAAGGTAAAGGATTAGCAGAACGCCTAGAAAGTGTTTTGGAAGTACTGTATTTAATATTCAATGAAGGCTTTCATTCTAATAAAAAAGAACAATTAGTAAGAAAAGAACTCTGTCGTGAAGCACTACGCTTAACCCAAATACTGCTAAAAAATAATATTACGCGTGTTCCAGAAGCATATGCGCTTTGTGCACTTATGTGTTTTCATTCGTCAAGATTAGAAACTAAAACAAATACTGAAAATGAACTTTTAGATTTAAAACATCAAGACCGGTCTAAATGGTATTGGCCTTTAATAAAACTTGGCAATAGCATGATGAATAATGCCGTTGAAACCAATGAGTTTTCATGTTATCATTATGAGGCTGCGATAGCTGCAGAACATTTGCGAGCAAGAACTTTTGAAGACACTAATTGGGATAAAATTCTCTATTGGTATCAATGCTTAAGCTTACTACAGCCAATGCCTATACATGTTTTAACAATGGCAGTTATTAGTATGCAAAAGCAAGACTTTAAAATGGCAAAAAACTATTTAGATCAATTGAAGCCAGAAAATTTTGAGCAACGTGCTTATTTGTTTTATGGTACTAAAGCAGATTATTACATAGGTAGAAAAAATAAGCAAAAAGCACTCGAACAAATAGACCTTGCTATAAACTTGGTAAATAATAATCTTGAAAAGGACTATCTACTAAAAAAGAAAGCACAACTATTAATCAAGGATAAGTTTTAGTTTACTTTCTCCTTCCCATTGTCAAAATAAATTGATTTAACATAATTTCCTTTTTCATCATAATATTTCCACTCACCGTGCATCAGGCCTTCTTTAAGTTTTCCTTTTTTATAAAGTTTTCCATTTTCGTGATAAGATTTTAGCACGCCAACTCCAATACCTTCTTTATAAGTTCCTTGTTGGTTAATATTTCCGTTTTCATAAAAAGATGTCCAAATGCCATTTCTAATGTTATTTGAATAATTTTCTATTTTGGATAATTTTCCGTTTGTATTGTAATATTTCCATTTACCAATTTTCTGTTCACCATCCAATTCTCCTTTATATAATAATTTTCCATCAGCACTATAAAAAGTACATTCTCCAACTGGATTTCCATCAACAACTTGTCTTTTATAAAATTCTTTATCATTATAATAAAATGTCCATTCACCAATTGGTTTATTATCATTTAAAAGTCCAAAACTAGAAACCTCTCCATTTTCATTATAAACATTCCATATTCCAACTTGCTTTCCTTTTTCATAAACACCAGAATGACTTAATTGACCTTTAGAATTATAAAATTTCCATATACCAGACTTTTTACCATCTATAAGCATTCCTTCATGTGTAACATCTCCTTCATGATTATAATACTGCCAATTACCAACTATCTTCCCTTTTTCAAATAAACAACTTCGAAATAAAACACCTTTTTCATTAAAATACTTGCATTTACCCGTTTTTTCATTATCCAAATAATAGGCTATTACTGTTATCTGGTTTTTATTATTATAGTATTTCCATTCTCCTGTTTTATTACCATCTACATAATTGCCTTCGCTTTTTTTGCTCCCATCTTTACGATGATATTTCCATTTGCCAACTTTTTTTATTTTGACTTTCCCTCCCTCTTTATATTCATAATTAAAGCCCGAGCTTTTAGTGTTTCATTTTCAAAAAAATGCATGTATTGACATTTCTCATGATTTTCAGTATGAATTCTGCGAGCTTTTAGTTTACCTGATTCAAAATATTTCAAATCTTCTTTTTTATCTTGAGCACAAAGTGAAAAAGAAAATAATGCAATAATTATTATAAATCTATAATGCATATAATAAATTTTTATTCATTTTAAATGTACTATATTTTGCTTAATTTCAAAAGACACCTTTACTCTAATATTTACACAAAGTTTATTAAAAAAATATCATGAAGAATAACCATATAAACTACATAGAACTATACGCTAATAATATAGAGCATATAAAAGACTTTTACACAACTTGCTTTGATTGGGAGTTTACAGATTACGGCCCAGATTATGTTGCTTTTTCAAATAGTGGTCTTGCTGGAGGTTTTGAAAAAACAGATAAAAAAATAGTTAATGGGGCATTAGTTGTATTATTTTATAAAGACCTCAACAAAATTCAACAAAAGATAATTGAAGCTGGAGGTGCAATATCAAAAGCTATTTTTTCGTTTCCTGGTGGAAGAAGGCTTCATTTTATGGATCCAGATGGCAACGAATTAGCCGTTTGGTCTGATATATTGGAATAGAAATTAAGCTAAGCGTTTTTCAAATTAAAAAGCGGTATATTTTTTGCTATCTTTATTTTAAAATTCTAAATGAAGAAAATTACAATTGTCATATTTGTTCTTTCTCCTATTCTTTTTTTTGGGCAAGCTAAAAAAATTTATAGACAAGCGTTAAGAACTACTATTCTAAAAGAAAAAATAGAATTGCTTAACCAAGTAATAGAGCTTGAACCTAATAACCTAGATGCTTATTTCCATCGTGGATTAGCAAAAAATGATTTGGGTGACTATCATGGAGCAATTGTAGATTACTCGAAGATAATTGTTGAAGAACCCGATGCCGACACTTATTTTAATCGAGGAAACTCTAGATACAACCTTGAAGATTTCACTGGTGCAAAATCTGATTATGCGAGAGCAGTTAACTTAGACAAAAGCTTTATTGATGCTAGATACAGTCTAGCATGTGCAAAGTATGATTTAGGAGATTATGCAGAAGCAATAAAAGATTTTAACGCGGTAATTAAAGTAATTCCAGATTTACAAATTGCTTATACATTAAGAGCCTCTGCTTATGCTGCCTTAGAGGATTATAAGAAGGCTCTTAAAGATTATTCCACGGCTATTTTAGTTACACCAAATGCAGATGCCTTTCTTAACAGAGGTTTATTTTATTTAGATATTAATTATTACCAAAAAGCAAATGCCGATTTTAACATTGTTATTAGGTTAGATAAACAAAATGCTTTTGGCTATTTTTATCGTGGAAATACATTTTTATTTCTTGGAAAATATAATGATGCCGTAATAGACTTTAATAACGCACTCAAATTTGATTCATTAGATTTTGATGCCCTATTGGGATTGTCGATTGCTTATTATAAATTGGGTGATTTAGGCAAAGCAAAATCATACTTTAAAAAGGCTCAAACTATTCTTAAGAATGAGTCAAGTGTCGAAAAGCCTATTGAACAATTCGCTACATCATATTGGTACTTAAAACAAATAATGTTCTTTAAAAGTGTTTTTTACGATTTGAATAAGTTATAGAGTAACCCTTATTGAAAAACTACCTTCTTGCTAATAACACCACTTTCTGTTTTTATATTTAATATATATATTGAAGTTTCTAATGTAATTGCTATTGAAACTTCATGATTGTTCACCTCTGTATAATTTACTATATGTCCTTGTAAATTATAGATAGATACATCCAATATGTTTTCTTCAGAATTACTTGAAAGATTTAAAATTGAAGTTTCAGAATTAAAATAAACGGAAATACCATCTATGGTTTCTTGTTCAGTTGTAATAATGCTTTCAGATTTTGCTTGAAACACTAACTTAAACCTATCTTCATAATATCCAGCTTCCAAATTAATTTCCAAACCAGTATCATTTATCAAATACGTTTGGTTTGTCTCTAGGTCAAGAATATATACCCCTGCATCAAAATTTTCAAGAGTGTCTATTTTAATTGAAATCATACCACTATCGCTTACTTTAAGACCAAGTGGATATTCATTAGTTTCGTTAAAACTGGAAACAGCTTGGATAACAAACTTATTATCATCTAAAATCCAGTACATATCATCTTTATTAACATCCACTAAAGGCGCATCATATCCTAAATCAAACTCATCTGTAGCTTTACCATCGGCACCAATTAATAACTGCCTCTTAAAACCAGTTGAAGAATTAAATTGTAATCTTATTTTAGATCGTTCGTCTTTTTTTGCAACGGTTTGCTCTACTTTTTTATTTGAATTAGATTTAAAAAATACAGAACCATCATTGATGCCAGTAACCCCTTCTCGAACAAAAACACGTTGACTATTTTTAAATGTAAGCGTTCCTCCTTCAACCGTTGTTGTATTACCACTAACTCCTGAAGGCAAAGTGGTACTAACAAAAAACCCTTGTCCTACAGGGATGTATTTTTCTGGAATTTTACCGCCTCCAACTAATGGTGTCGAGTTGTCTATCAATGCATCTGTTGAATAGGCTTCTGTACCACCCATAAGTGTATACGTTGCATACCCTCCTATATAATCTTTTAAATAATGAGAATCTACATCTCCAAAGTGGTGCCAGAAATATAGTGCCCCGTTTATAATATTATTTGTATTTCTTCCAGATTCTCCATTTATAGTCTCAGTCGTTTTAATATTGTCTAAAATGAATTCATCGGCATCAATTGCAGAAGGATAAGGATTTCCTACTAATCGCTCAACATCACCAGAAGATTTATCTATTTCCAAGGTAATATCACCATTATTTGGAAGACCTTTAAACACATAATTTTGAGTGCTACTAATCGCAATAGAACCCGAAGTTCCTTTCATGGTGTAACCTTCTCCAGGAAGAATTGGCGAGTTTTCATTTAAAGATTCCCATGAGTTATAATCTCCAGAAGCACCATAAAATTTATAAAGCCAATAAGAACTAATTACTCTTGGATTTGAAGGTGTATCAGAATCGGCTGCTCTATAATTACTATTAAATGTTACACTTTGATATGAATTAGAATCTGTACCATCCATAAGAACACCTGCCACTGTAAAATTAGCATTGGTTCTTGATACGCCCGTTCCTCTTGTTCCAGTATTTCCACTTATTGGACCAACCGATGATGACCAATAATTATAATTAAATCCATTTGCGGTTCCTTGTTGATCTCTTTCAATATAGCCACCACTATCTGCATCTATTATACTACCTTCTTCTTGAATTAATTGAGATTCGCCAACCAAATCTATCACTCCGTCTATCTCTAAATAATGCGATATAGTCAAACTTTGCCCATCGTTATTCTCTATAGGTGTGGTTACTGTTGGGTCTGCAATTGTTAATTTACCAGCTGTTTGCTTTAACCCTAAAACAGATATGTCCTTATCTCCTGAAGTTATATCGTGACTAATTTCAACAATATTCCAATCTATGTATGTTGTTCCATCTAGGCTTAAAGAATTAGGAATAACTTGATCTGCACTATTGCTCCATGTTCCAGCATTTCCCCATTCGCCATTTGCGGCAGATACATATGGTACAGGAATACTTTGATCTTCTAATAAAGTTTTATCTTTCATTAAATATTTTAGACGCAGAAAATTTCTAGCATCTGTTTTACCTTCGGTTGTCGAACCATAAAACGTATTAAAATCGTAATAAGCTTTTAACTTACTCCAAGGTATTGTGGCCACTTCATTACTTGTCGCATCTTGAGGTAACGTTTTTCCTGTTACAAAATCGCCCGTACCCTTTTCGATTTCTTGGTTCATTAGATATTTTACTTGAAACTCTGTTAGACCTTGATCCCAAACGTAAATTTCGTCAATATCTCCTAAAAATGGATTGGTAATATTATCCTTATCAATATATACTGCTCCAACCGAAAATCTATTAAAATTAGGTGACGGAGCTACAACATCTTGTTCAGATTTATCTAAAACACCATCTACATAAAGAAAGATAGTACCGCTATTATAGACAAAACTCACTTGATGCCATTTGTTATCATTTAACATCATTGTAGAAGTGAATCTAGGAGTAGTTGTATCGTCAACCATCACTTCAATTTGATGCGAACTATTTAATCGCAACTGCAACTTACTACCTTTTGCCATGATAGTTCGTGTGCTTGTTTGCGTATTATCAGCTTTTACCCACGCAGAGATTGTAAAATCATTAACATTCAAATTAAGAGCATATTCACCAACTAAGTAATCTCCAGAAGCAATATTTATGGCATGATTTTCATCTAATTTAGCAAGCTTTCCGAAGGTAAAATACTTAGTATCATCAAAGTCATACCATGTTTGCAAATTCGAGTTTCCATCTGGTTTTAATGGAATAACATCAATAATATCGCCGTCTGAAAAATTGGCATCATCTGCAACTATTAAGGCATACTCTTCGTCGGTACCTATAGTAAAACTGCTAAAAGCAGCAGAAGGAATTGAGACAAATACATTACCAACATCACTACCCGAAACCTCAACAGATTCTACAATTTTCCATTTTCTATCAATTCTTGTTAACGATGTGGTTATACCACTAGCAATAGTTACAGTGTTTGTATTAGACCCTGTATAAGAACTATTGTTACTTCCCCATACAAGGAAATCGCCATCTGTAACAAACTCATTAATATTCGTGCTATTAGTTGAAGAAATACCGTTTAAGCCAATAGTTACTTCATTTGAAGTGTTTAATGTTTTAGATTGCTTCTGGTTTAAATCTGAAATAGAATCTCTTCCAATTCCTGCAACATGATAATTATACCCTGTATTTGCTGAAATATCCCAGACTGAAGTTCCAAAAGAATTGATATAATCTTTTTCTGCTTCTGTTGAAGCACCTAATGTAATCCCATATTTAACAGCTAAATATGATTCTATTTTCTGTCTGTCAACATCTGTTACACGCTCAGCAAATGTGAAAACTTCTGCTACGCGTCCATTTAAACTTCCTTGAACATCAAGATTTCTACCAATCCAATACGCTGTTCCAGAAACAATATCTGGATTTGGTGGGTCTGGTATAAGAGATCCTACATTTGCAAATGGAATATCATTAACCGATGATGTTGTTAATACATCAGAATTATACAAAATATCTTGACCAGTAGGAGAGCTAGCTGCATTGTTTCTAATGTTTATAATACCTGCTTTTGAGTAAGATTTAGATGTACTAATTTCTGCTTCTCCATTATAACTTACACCTCCTGGAATATTTTGATTATAGGATAAAATTTCATTAGTGAATTCTGAAGAATAATTCCCCAAACCAACACCTGTAATATCTCCAGCACTTCCAGAAGAAGTTCCTGCAAATATAGTGTTTTGAGAAGATGTGTTATCTATTGTGGTATCTGGAATCATTACAATAAATATATCTTGACTATAAAATCCGTTAGTAGCGTTGTACATATATTGTTCTGTAGAACCTCCATCATTTTCAAACTTAACAACAGGATTAAAATTTATGTTATCTGTAGCAGTATCTATATAAGTAGGTTCTTTTCCTAATACTGTGGTTGCATCCTTTCCGTTTGAACCTAGGTCCAACCAATCTGTTACACTTGTTCCAGAGGTCACAATTCCTCTAGTGGCTTTCAACCATAGTCTAAAATCGGCAGTAACACCACCTGGTCCTGGAATATTAAAATCGAACATTTCTGCGCTTACATCGAAAGTAAACGTTGTATTAGCAGTATTCGAAATACTTATAGTAGAAGTTATTGTTCCCGATCCACTTACTGGACCAGTAAAAGTAACAGGCAATAAAACGTATGAACCAGGGTCTACACTCGTAGTAAAAAAGGATGGCGTAAAGTCTGGCAACAATACGTATGATGGTATCGTAAAATCTACTTGAGAGCTTGAAACACCCGAAATATCTAAAGGACAACTTCCAGTATTAGATATAATATAATATCTTGTTTCACTCACACCTTCCTCTATAACCCCAAAATATGTACCATTGGTAGCCGAAGTAGTTGTTGAGCCATGTAATATATCTGCTGAGGGACTTCCCCCTAATAAGTTAATTTCTGGGGAACCACTTATTGTAAACGTAAACAAAAAATCTGGATCACTATTGCTTGTTATTGTTACACCTGTTGAAGCTCCACAGTTACCACTCGTATTTGTAACCGAAAAATCTAAATATTTAGTTCCATTTCTACAATGTGCAGGTTTAATATTTTTTGGGAGTGACAAACTAGAAAGAGAAAAGTCAGTACTATTAGATAAACTTATATCTTGTATTCTAAGGTTTGCACAACTAGTAGCCGTTGTAGTAATTCTAAAACTAATTGAGTTTCCAGCAGAAATAGAAATAACATCAGTTTGCGCAATAGTAGAACCTCCAATGATTTCTACTTTAATGTTTTGAGCATTACCAATAAAATTAATTAGTAATAAAGCTATCACAAATTTTAGCTTTAAAAAATTGAGGATTGGGGCTATTCTCATTTTAACTTTTTTTTAAATGTTAAACTTATTCTGAGAGAATAGCAATTCAAAAATACGATTAAATGCGTATTTCATCGACGAAATTACTAAATATTATTCATTTTACAAATAATTTCCTACTTATTTTTAAAATTAATTAATAATTAAATTCAAAGCGAATTAGTTAAATCGTAGTTTTTGTATAAAAATTAAGTATTAAACTAAGAGGTTAGCCTCTATATTTCAAAGGAAGATGCACTAATTTTTTGGTTTCAAAAAAGTCTTCAGCATAGAAATCGCTCAAATTGTAGATAGTTGCTTTTTTATAATCTTGAAGTTCTTCAGCTAAATCTCCTCCTTTTAAGTATAAAATACCATTCTTAAGTTCATGGTTATGTTTTTTTGCAATTTTGCCTTTTGTCCAATGCACAAAAGTTGGCATTGCAGCAACCGCACGACTAACAATAAAATCGTAAGTTTCGTTAATAGCTTCTACCCTACTATGTGTTGTTTTAACATTAGTTAAACCTAAGCCTTCAACAACCTCGTTCACTACTTTTAGTTTTTTTGCAATACTATCTACTAAATGAAACGAACACTCTGGAAATAAAATAGCTAAAGGAATCCCTGGAAATCCACCACCAGTGCCTACATCAAGTATTTTACTACCATCTTTAAAAGATATTAGCTTTGCAATGCCTAAAGAATGTAAAACATGGCGTAAATACAACTCATCTATATCCTTACGCGAGACCACGTTAATTTTTAAATTCCAATCTTGATATAATGATTCTAATCGCTCAAATTTATCTATTTGATCTTCAGTAAGGTTAGAAAAATACTTTAAAAGAAGTTTCATTTGTTTTGCTTTTTTTAAATCTATTGGATGTAATTCACATAAAAAACATCTCTACAATCATAGAAAACTTTAATTATATGCATTCTATTCATGTTAAATTTTAAACAAAAATATACTTTTTATATGCATATTTTTACAAAAAAACGTTATTACTTCAACTGCTTTATACCTATCTTTGCCGCAGGTATGATCAATAATTTTTATTTTTAATCATATTAAATTTTAATAGCATGACTAAACAGACATTATCCTTTTCGAGGAAAGACTCTGCGAAATTTTTTAAGACTCTTAACAAACGAGTTAACGACTACTTTAAAGAAAATAATCTTAAACGTACTGGAAACTGGAAGTTATACACTAAAGCAATTTTTATGTTTGCTCTGCTTGTTATACCTACGGCATTAGTTTTAAGTATTAATTTACCTGGTTGGGCACAAATTTTATGCATGATTATTACTGGCATTGGAATGGCTGGTGTAGGCATGAATGTTATGCATGATGCAAATCATGGCTCTTTTTCAAGCAAGAAATGGGTTAATAAATTGATGGGAAGTAGCATCTATATTTTAGCAGGTAATGATTATAATTGGAAAGTACAGCACAATGTACTACATCATACTTATACCAATATTCAAGGCCATGATGAAGATATTGATGCAGGTAGAATTATTCGTTTCTCAAAACACACAAAATGGCAAAGGTTTCATAAATACCAAAAGTATTATGCTTTCTTTTTATACGGTTTACTAACAGCAAATTGGGCTATAACAACAGACTTTGTTCAAACATATCATTACCTTAAAAGGAAACTTGCCTATGGTAAATTTCCTAACCCTGCTACGCAATGGACTAAATTAATCATTGGAAAAATAGTATACTATTCTATTTGGGTTGTATTACCTATTTCACTTGGTTTTGCTTGGTGGCAAGTATTAATTGGCTTCATAGTTATGCATTACACAGCTGGAATCATATTAAGCGTTATTTTTCAATTAGCGCATGTTATGCCAAATACGGAAATGCCATTACCAGATGAAGATGGTAACATGAAAAACACTTGGGCTATTCATCAATTACTAACAACCTCTAATTTTTCTCCAAAAAGCTGGTTAGCAGGATTCTATACTGGCGGATTAAATAGACAAGTAGAACACCACCTGTTTGCACATATTAGTCATATACATTATGGTAAAATAGCTAAAATTGTTAAGCAAACGGCAAATGAGTTTAGCTTACCTTATAATGAATACAATTCGTTTTGGCAAGCTGTAGCTGAGCATTACAATCAATTAAAACAATTGGGGCAGAAACCTAGTTTCGCCTAAACTTTCACTTACCTATAAACAAAATACATAAATGCAATTACTATCTGATAGAATTTTAAACATGGCTACGTCTGCTACATTGGCAATGGCAGCTAAAGCTAGAGAACTTAGAGGCGAAGGAAAAGATATTATCGGGTTAAGTCTTGGTGAGCCAGACTTTAACACACCAGATTTTATTAAAGAGGCAGCGATACAAGCAGTTAACGATAATTATAATTCATATACCCCTGTTGATGGTTACGGCGAATTAAAAGAAGCTATCATTACCAAGTTTAAACGTGATAATAGTTTAAGTTATTCACCATCTCAAATTGTTGTTTCCACTGGTGCTAAGCAGTGTTTAGCAAATATTGCTGGTGTGATGCTTAATGAAGGTGATGAAGTTTTATTACCATGTCCATATTGGGTAAGTTATGCAGATATTGTAAAATTATACGATGGTGTACCTGTTGAAGTAAAAACGTCTATTGACACCGATTTTAAAATGACTGCTGAACAACTTGAAGCAGCAATCACACCAAAAACTAAAATGATTTGGTTTAGTTCTCCTTGTAACCCAAGTGGCTCTGTTTATAGTAAATCTGAATTACGCGCACTAGCCGATGTATTAGTTAAACATCCTAATATATATGTAGTTTCAGATGAAATTTACGAGCATATAAACTATGGCCAAGGACATGCTAGTATGGCTGGATTTGAAGACATGTACCATAACACTATAACTGTTAATGGTGTTTCAAAAGCTTTTGCAATGACTGGATGGCGTATTGGATATATTGGTGCTCCTGAAAAAATTGCTAGAGCTTGTAATAAAATGCAAGGTCAAATGACAAGTGGTGCCAATTGTATTGCACAACGAGCTGTTATTACTGCTTTAAACGAACCGCCTTCTCGCGTGCAATATATGATTGACGAGTTTAAAGAACGTCGTGATTTAATATTGGGGCTAGTTAATGATATTGAAGGTTTTAAGGCTAACACACCAGATGGTGCATTTTATGTATTCCCAGATGTGACATATTACTTCGGAAAAACATTACGAGGAAAAACAATAAATAATGCAACTGATTTCTCTTTATACTTATTAGAAGAAGCCCTTGTAGCAACAGTTACTGGTGAAGCTTTTGGAAATCCTGATTGTATAAGAATTTCGTATGCTGCTTCTAAAGAACAAATTATTGAAGCCATGAAACGTATTAAAGAAGTTGTCAGCTAAATAAAATCATCTATTACAATTTTTTAAAAAGCCGCTGTTAAGTGGCTTTTTTATTTATTGCTATTCAATTAGTTAAAAACAAGTAAGATCAAAGCAAGAAATAAAGATAATTTCAAGGTTGTTTCTGCGGCAGTAGGTGAACTAAAAAGATGACTCTTTACCCGTTGTCTAATTCCAAATACCGAAGCACTATTTTGCTTAGTATAGTTTTGCTTCACAATGTTCTTATAAGAAGAATTTAAAAAGTTTGAAGGCTTGACAATCAAGTCTTCTTTTTGACTAGGTAATGGTTCGACATTTTCTGATGATAAAACTAATTCCATGATATAAATATTTTAATTGGTTATATTATTATGACGTTTAATAAGGTAAAATGTTACAACAAGCCATTTTGTAACTATCTAAAAATCAAAACAAAAAAAAACCAGAAACACCTATAAACATTAAAGGAGTTTTAAAAAGTAAAAAAAAGAAAATTATCTGTTTCTCCAGAAAAATGGTGTAAATAAAACCAAAACTGTAAACAATTCTAAACGACCAATAAGCATTAAAAATGAAGACCACCATTTTCCTAAAGGCGGTAATGCTGCATAATTATTTACTGGCCCAAAATCACCCAATGCAGGTCCAACATTCCCTAAACTTGAAGCAGATAAACCAATAGCAGAGACAAAGTCTAATTCGAACATGGAAAAGACCAAAGCCCCTATAATAAAAGAGAGCATGTATAAAATAAAAAACGCTAAAACATTAAATACAATATCGCCAGAAATAGACTTTGTATTATAACGCACAGGCAAAATAGCATTAGGATGTAAAGAACGTTTAAACTCTAAAAAACCATTCTTTATTAAAATTAAGTGTCGAACTACTTTAACACCACCAGAGGTACTTCCTGCAGAGCCACCTAGAAACATTAAACCAAAAAAGAAAACCATTAAAAATGGTGTCCACATAGTAAAATCGGCTGTAACAAAACCAGTTGTTGTAATAATAGCAAGCACTTGAAAAAGGGCATGTCTAAAAGCACTTTCTCCTTCTCCCCATACCATTGGATGATCTACAGATGAAGCAGAAACATCTGCTCTAAAATAAATAATCAATGCTGCTATTATAGTAAATATCGCAATAAACTTAAAGTAAAGTTTAAATTCTTCATCTCTAATTATTTTTTGAACTTTCCCTTTAAAAGCAAAATAACTTAAAACAAAATTTGTTCCAGCTAAAAACATAAACACAATAATAATATACTGTATTATAGGTTGCCCATTCCAGTAAGCGATACTTGCGTTTTTTGTAGAAAATCCACCAGTAGACAAGGTACAAAGTGCATGATTTATGGCATCGAAAAAATTCATACCTGCTACTTGAAGTAAAATTGTTTCTGCCGCTGTATATCCAAAGTAAATAAGCCAAAGTCGCTTAGCTGTATCTGTTATTCTTGGATGTAATTTATCGGCACTAGGCCCTGGAGCTTCGGCAGCAAACAATTGCATACCACCAATTCCTAATAAAGGCAAAATAGCTATGGCAAGTACAATAATTCCCATTCCTCCTATCCAATGTGTCAAACTACGCCAAAAGAGAACCCCTTTAGGAACAACTTCAATATCATTTAAAATTGATGCTCCTGTTGTAGTATAACCAGACATGGTTTCGAAAAAGGCATTAGTGAAACTTGGAATACTTTGCGTAAAAATATAAGGTAATGTTCCAGATAACGTCATAATAATCCAGCCAAAAGCAACAACAATGTAGCCTTCGCGCTTATTCATTTCTTTAACATGCTTTCGAGTAAAAAGCATTGACAAAATACCCACTATTAAAGTTATAAGAGCAGCAGATAATAACTGTAATGTAACGCCGTCTTTATAAAGAAAACTTACCAAAGTAGATAACAGCATAAACCCACCATTAAACAAAACAAGCAAGCCTAAAAAATGAAAGATTATTTTATAATTAAGTTTCATGTACTAAAGGAATAATTTTTCTACACCCTTAATAGAACGTAAAAGACTGCATACTACTACTCGATCGCCTTCTTGAATTTTAAAATCTCCTAGAGCTATTAACCCAACACCGTTTCTAATGACACCTCCAATAATAGCAGATCTTGGAAAATCAATATTTTTTATAACCTTATTACAAATAGCAGATGTTGCTTTAACTTCAAACTCTAACAATTCAGCATTCATATTGCTAAGTTTAGTCATAGCAACCACCTCACCTTTTCGTATGTATCTAAAAATATTATTCGCAGCTAATAGCTTTTTATTAATAAGCGTATCTATACCAATTGAATGCGATAATTCGAAGTAATCCATATTCTCCACTAGTGCAATGGATTTTTTAACACCCTTAGTCTTTGCAACCAAACAAGACATAATATTAGTTTCAGAATTGTCACCAACTGCAATAAATGCATCCATATCGCTAATACTTTCTTCATCTAAAATATCAACATCACGACCATCACTATTTATTACAAGTACATTTGGCAAATTATCTGCAATTTCAAAAGCACGTTCTTTACTTTGCTCTAAAAGCTTCACATTAAAACCTTTATCACTCAGGTCTCTTGCAGTTTTATAGCCAATTTCGGTGCCACCAAGAATCATGACACTTTTAATTTCCCTATTTATTTTCCCTGTAAGCTTACATAATTCTTCTGCACCTCCTTCCGATGTAATAAAAACCACGTTGTCTCCTTTTTTAAAAACCGTATCCCCCCGAGGAATCAAAGTGTATTGCGTTCCTGCTCTTTGAATGGCTATAGGAACAAAATGTAATTCTGGAAATATCTGTGCTGCTTCTTTTACTGTTCTGCCAACAAATTGTGCTTCCTTAGATAATGTTAATCCCGCCATTGTTAAGGCACCTTCTTCAAATTCGTAATTATCATTAAATGAAGATTGCTTTAAAGACAATTCAATCTCGGAAGCGGCTAATGCTTCTGGTGAAATTAATTCGTCTATTCCAAATTTTGTAAAACCAACTTCATCTTTATGATTAATAAACTCGGTATTTGAAATTCTAGCTATGGTTCGCTTAGCTCCTAATTGTTTTGCTAAAACGCAAACTGTAATATTTATGGTTTCGGACGAAGTAACCCCAATAACCAAATCGCTAGATGCAACACGCGATTCTTTTAAAATGGCAATTGAAGTAGCATCACCTTTTATAACTTTAATATCTAAATGGTTATCGGCATAAGCTAGACTATCTTTATCTGTATCTATTAAAGTAATCTCTTGAGACTCGAAGGACAGTAATTTTGCTAAATGAAACCCTACTTCACCAGCTCCAGCAATAATTATTTTCATTATTTAATTATCATAAAAAAGAGTAACAAATATACTATAAAATACACACTGCGTCATTAATTTGATACAATATAAATTTGTACACTAGTTCATTAATACTTTCATAAAAGTTTATATTTCCCTCTAATGTGTTGATTTTATATTTTTAATTCGGATAACAAATTCAATATATTTTGGCTTTACTTGATATAATAAAGTAAAAATATATTGAGTATGTTTGCATCAAAATTTACAGATTTGTCAAAAGTAAAACCCTACAAAAATAGTGCCTTAGGTAAAAAAGAACAGGTCACCAAAATGTTCGATACTATATCAGGAGACTACGATGGTTTAAACCGAGTTATTTCCTTTGGAATTGATGTGAAATGGCGAAAAAAAGTTGTTAAAATAGTTAAAGAAAGTAATCCTGAAACCGTTTTAGATATAGCAACTGGCACAGGAGATTTAGCTATAAATTTAGCAAAAACTAATGCTGAAAAAATTATTGGTTTAGATATTAGTAGTGGCATGCTTGACATTGGTAAAGAGAAAATTAAAAAGAAAAACTTAGAATCTAAAATAGATATGGTTTTAGGAGATTCTGAAAATATGCCGTTTGAAGACAATTCCTTTGATGCGATAACAGTAGCTTTTGGCATTAGAAACTTCGAAACTTTAGAAAAAGGCTTAAAAGAAATTCTACGTGTATTGAAGCCTAATGGAACTTTTGTGATATTAGAAACTTCAATGCCCAATAAAACACCGTATAAGCAAGGGTATAATTTTTACACTAAAAATATATTACCCTTAATTGGTCGTCTCTTCTCAAAAGACAGAAGTGCTTATAAATATTTATGCGAATCGGCATCTGTTTTTCCTTATGGTGAAGCTTTAAACAATATTTTACGCAAAATTGGGTTTATTAATGTTAAAGATTTTCCGCAAACCTTTGGAGTTGCTACAATTTACACGTCATCTAAACAATAATATGAGAAAAGTTTTTATTTTAATATCATTATTTTTTGTTTTTAAACAAGCTAATGCTCAATTATTTACAAAAAAAAAGGTACAGTATGATGCCAATCAAGGTAAACGCTCTACAGATAATGATTTATTAAGATGGGGTTATTTTCTGGGTATAAATAATTACGATTTCAACTTTGATTATAATAACGACTTGCGTGATGTATATGTAAAGCGAAGTCCAGGGTTTAGTGTTGGATTAATTGGGAATTTACGTATTAATGATTTTATTGATGTGCGCCTAGAACCTGGATTAATTATTACTACTAGAGAATTACATTACAGTACTAGTTATTTTCAAGGCGTTGGTTTTTCTGAATCGGACTTAATGCGTGAAGTA
This sequence comes from uncultured Algibacter sp., assembly GCF_947487605.1. Taxonomy (GTDB): domain Bacteria; phylum Bacteroidota; class Bacteroidia; order Flavobacteriales; family Flavobacteriaceae; genus Algibacter_D. The sequence goes on along the minus strand of NZ_CANKXK010000013.1, from coordinate 10,588 downwards.
AAGTCAACATATATTCATATTCCTTTATTGCTTAAGTTTTCTACCAAACGTATTAATAATTTTAAACCCTTTATTGTTGGTGGTTTTTCTACAGCGTTAAATTTATCGAGTAACGAAAACAACCCAAACGACAATAATAATGGACAGTTTAGAACCACAAAAAACAACCTGTTCTACGAATTAGGATTTGGAATAGATTTCTACTTCTATAATTTTAAATTCTCACCTTCTATTCGTGGTGTTTTTGGTATGAATGACGAATTAGTAAGAGATAAAGACCCTAATAGCCCTTGGACAAGTAATATTGCTAGTATGAAAACAAGAGGCGTTTTTGTAAACTTAACGTTTCAATAAAAAACGCTAATTTCTTCTAAATTCACTCAATAAAATGGCAGTTGCTGTCGCTACGTTTAAGCTTTCGGTTTCTTTAATATCGCCAAATTGAGGAATAGAAACTTTTTTAGAAACGAAACTTTCAATTGCAGTTGAAATGCCATGAGCTTCGTTACCCATAACTAAAATTCCATGGCTAGGTAATTCTGAAGTATATACATTTTCACCTTCCATGTAGGCACCATAAACAGGTAAATTTGTGTTTCTTAAAAAATCGTCTAACTCAACATAACTAATATTAACTCGGGTAATAGAACCCATAGTGGCTTGAATTACTTTCGGGTTATAACAATCTACGGTTTCTTTGCTACAAACCAAATCTTTTACACCAAACCAATCGCAAAGTCTTATTATAGTTCCCAAATTCCCTGGATCTCTAACAGTATCAAGCGCTACTAACAACCCATTTTCTTCAATTAATTCCGACTTAGGGATTTCAAAAACTGCCAAAGCTTTATTTGGTGTGGTAAAAAAACTAATTCGTTTTAATTCAATTTCTGTAATTAAAATTTCCTTTTTGGCATCAAAATTGAGTGATTCTGTCGTATATAAACTGTGTAAAACTAAGTCTGAACGTAATAATTCGGCTATAGTTTTAAGGCCCTCAACAACAAAAAGTCCATGTTGCAGTCTAAATTTTTTTTGCTTTAGACTGGTTATTAATTTTATTTGACTTTTTGAAAGCATTACAATCTAATTTTATTTTATAAAGAAAATGAAAAAATCCATGAGTTTACTAACAAGAATATAAGATTCTTTTAAATATTTTTTTCGATTCAAATAATGTATTTTTGAAATCAAGAATATCAACTTTTTAAATCGTCAAAAACTAAACTCAATTTTCAATTTATACTTGAATTAATTTCATATTTATTTGAAACAACAACTCTTTAAAATATTAATTCTTGCTATTCTTGCATCATATCTTTCATCTTGTGATGCTGTGAAAAGAGTTTCAGAAAACGAATATTTACTTACAGATAACAAGGTTATTGTAAATGGTAAAAAGGAAAGTTCTGAAACCATTAACAACCTCCTATACCAAAATCCAAACAGAAAAATATTAGGTATACCATTACGCTTACATATATACAACGCTGCACGCCCAAATATTGATTCGACTTTACAAGCAAAAATATACGATGATGAAGAAAAAGTAGCACGTAAAACAAAATTATTATCTCGAAAACAGTTAGATAAAGATGTCGAAACAAGAAAGGGGTTTAATTCTTGGCTAAAAAAAACTGGTGAAGCACCAGTAATAGTAAGTGCTAAAAAAACGGGGAAATCTATAAAGCGCTTTAAAGATTACTATTTTAATAATGGCTGGTTTGATGTGGATGCCACATTTTATATTAATAAAGATGAAAACAAACGCGCTAATATCGATTATTATATAACAACAGGAAAAGGGTTTTTAATTGATTCCATTTCTAAAAAAATAACCTCCCCTTTAGTAGAATTATTATATGAAGCCAGCGAAAAAAACTCGCTTATTAGAGTTGGCGAACAATATAGAACTCAAAATTTTGAACAAGAGCGCGAACGAATCTCTAACGAATTAAGAAATTCTGGTTTATATCATTTTAATCAAGACTATGTTACTTTCGAAATCGATACTATTGGAACCAATAAGAATGTTAATGTTGGAGTTCAAATTCAGAATCGAGCTATTAGAACTCCAGATTCGCTATTAAGAACACCCTTTAAAATATTTAAAGTAGACAAGGTTAACATTATTACAGATGATGCTTTTGTAAATAGAAGCAAACCTTTTAAAGATTCTATAACCTACGAGGGTTATAATCTCTATAGTTACGGAGACATGCGCTACAAGCCTAAAGCGTTAACCGATGCTATTTTTATTACTCCAAATACTGTTTTTAAAGATATTGATAGAACCCGGTCTTACAGGTATTTAAGCGAACTACGAACTTTTAAGTATCCCGACATTAAGTATGTTGAAGAAACCGACTCTACCCTTACAGCCAATATTTTTCTATCACCCTTAAAGAAGTTTAGTTTAGGTTTTAGGGCAGAAGTTTCACAGAGTAACATTCAATCGGTTGGGTTTGGTTTAAACCCTAGCCTTTTAATACGTAATATTTTTAAAGGTGCCGAAACATTTGAAATTTCAGGGATTGCATCAGTTGGATCATCAAAAGATAAAAATGACGAAAGCGATCCTTTTTTCGATATTAATGAAATTGGCATCGACTTAAAACTAACCATTCCAAGAATTTTTTCACCATTTAATACCGAAAAAATAATCCCTAAACACATGTCTCCAAGTACCAGAATAGGTTTATCAACAACAAGTCAAACAAATATTGGGCTCGATAAACAAACCTTTAGTGGTAATTTTAATTATAAATGGTCTCCGTCTAAAAAAATTACAAACAGTCTAGACCTTTTCAATGTTCAATATGTTAGAAACTTAAACGTTGAAAACTATTTCAGGGTTTATGAAACGTCATTTAACTCGCTCAACCAAATAGCACAAGATGTTAATTTTATTAACCCTTCAACAAGTTTAAATATTCCAAATGAAGCTAATGCATTCATAGAATATGCCCTAGCTAATCCTACTCCTAACGAAATTTCAAGCAATCAACTTCTTACTATTAACAGTATAGATGAAAGAAAAGGTAGGTTAACAGAAAACAATCTTATTTTTTCTTCAAGTTTTGGCTTAACAAAGGATGGAAGAACCAATTTAATTGATGAAGATTTTTCGATATTTCGTTTTAAACTTGAGCTAGCAGGAAATTTACTTGCCAATACTTCCAAATTATTAGGGTTAAAAAAAGATACAGATAATCGCTATGAAATATTTAATGTAGCATTCTCCCAATATGTGAAAACCGAATTCGATTATATAAAACATTGGGACTTGGGCAAAAAAAATGTATTAGCTATGCGTAGTTATTTTGGCATTGCCATCCCCTATGGCAACTCTACAAACATTCCCTTTTCAAAAAGTTTTTTTGCTGGAGGTGCTAACGATAATCGTGCTTGGACCGCATATAGCTTAGGCCCGGGGAGCTCTGAAACCTCCAATGAATTTAATGAAGCAAACTTAAAAATTGCTTTAGGTTTAGAGCAGCGTTTTAATGTTTTCGAAAATCTTAATGGTGCTGTTTTTATAGATGCTGGTAATATTTGGAATGCTCTCGATGACGTAGATGATGATCGAGCCACATTCACAGATTTCAATTCTTTAGAAGATATTGCTATCGGTTCTGGTTTTGGTTTACGTTATGACTTTAGCTTCTTCGTATTTCGTTTTGATGTAGGTTTTAAAACTTATGATCCTTCTTATCGCAATGAAAATCGATGGTTTAATGATTATAATTTTGCAAATGCTGTTTATAATATAGGGATTAACTATCCTTTTTAATTATAAAAAAGGCATCTACATATTAATTAAAATCTCATTTAACCCAATGTGCATTTTGAGGGAAATTTGTATCGAGAATAAAATTTTTCATTTCAAAACCTGTTCTCGATACAATTCCGATGAAAAATTGGAATCACTCGAACTGACATTTAGTTGAGCCAAATAAATTAAAATGCACAATAGGTTAATTTAATATCCATATTCTTTTTTTATTTTGCTATTTAGTTTTCCTTTAAAAACTATAACGTTTTAGTGCCACATTACTCTTTTCAAGTTACGAAACCACAGTTATTTATTTAAAATTTGATTACTTTTGTTGCTCAATAATTTAGAAATCATATTAAAAAAATGGGACACAATATTAAACCAGGCGTAGCGACAGGACAAGAAGTTCAGGCTATTTTCAATCATGCTAAAGCTAATAATTATGCACTTCCAGCAGTTAATGTTATAGGTTCGGACACTATAAATGGTGTTTTAGAAGCTGCAAGAGACTTAAATGCACCTGTAATTATTCAATTTTCTAATGGTGGAGCTCAATTTAATGCAGGTAAAGGCTTAAGTAATGATGGGCAAAAAGCTGCCATTGCTGGCGCTGTTGCGGGTGCTAAACATGTACACACATTAGCTGAAGCATATGGTGTTCCTGTAATTTTACACACAGACCACTGTGCTAAAAAATTATTACCTTGGATAGATGGACTGCTTGACGCTAGTGAAAAACATTTTACTGAAACAGGAAAATCATTATTCAGTTCTCACATGATTGACCTTTCTGAAGAGCCAATCGAAGAAAACATCGAAATCTGTAAGCAATATTTAGAAAGAATGTCTAAAATGGGTATGACTTTAGAAATCGAACTTGGTATTACAGGTGGTGAAGAAGACGGTGTTGATAATACAGATGTTGATGATTCTAAATTATATACACAACCAGAAGAAGTAGCATATGCTTACGAAGAATTAAGCAAAGTAAGCCCTCAATTTACAATTGCTGCAGCATTTGGAAATGTACATGGAGTTTACAAACCAGGTAATGTAAAATTAACTCCAAAAATCTTAAAAAATTCTCAAGAATATATTACAAAAAAATATGGTGTTGAACATAATCACATCGATTTTGTATTCCATGGTGGTTCTGGATCTACAGTTGAAGAAATAAGAGAAGGTATTAGCTATGGTGTAATTAAAATGAACATTGATACCGATTTACAATACGCTTTTATGGCTGGTATTAGAGATTATATGGGTGATAAAGCTGAGTACTTAAAAGCTCAAATAGGTAATCCTGATGGTGACGACTCTCCAAACAAAAAATATTATGACCCAAGAGTTTGGTTAAGAGAAGGTGAAAAAACTTTTGTAGCTAGATTAAAAAAGGCTTTCGAAGATTTGAATAATGTAAACACATTATAATTATAAGTAAATTTACTACAAATATTATATAAAAAAAACTCTGTTTAAAACAGAGTTTTTTTTTACCTAACTGTAACACAAATAGTTGCACCTATCGAATTAATAAAATTACAAGGGTGCTACTACAAATTTAAAAAAAGGCTTAATTTTGCAATTAGTCATTTTAATTAGCTAGCTAAATCCTTAACGCTAATATTGAAAAGAAAATTAATTTTCAATATTATTAAAATCATAAATCACTATGTCTTGGTTTAAAAGAAAAGATAAAGGAATACAAACGTCTACTGAAGAAAAAAAAGACACCCCTAAAGGTCTTTGGTATAAATCTCCTACTGGTAAAATAATTGACACAAAGGAACTCGAACAAAATTTTTATGTAAGTCCAGAAGATGGTTACCATGTTAGAATTGGCAGTAAAGAATATTTCGAGATTTTGTTTGATGATAATAAATTTAAAGAGCTAGATGCAAATTTAGAATCTAAAGACCCTCTTAAATTTGAGGATACTAAAAAATATCCTGATCGTTTAAAAGCAGCACAAGAAAAGACCAAACTTAAAGATGCTGTTCGAGCAGCAGTTGGAAAATCTAAAGGAAAAGATTTAGTAGTTGCTTGTATGGATTTTGCTTTTATTGGAGGTTCTATGGGAAGTGTTGTTGGCGAAAAAATTGCCAGAGCAGCAGATTATGCCTTAAAAAACAACATACCTTTTATGATTATCTCAAAATCTGGAGGAGCTAGAATGATGGAAGCAGCTTTATCGCTTATGCAATTGGCAAAAACATCTGTTAAATTAGCACAACTTGCAGATGCTGGAATCCCATATATTTCATTATGCACAGACCCAACTACGGGTGGTACAACAGCATCATTTGCTATGTTAGGAGACATCAATATTGCAGAACCAGGAGCCTTAATAGGTTTTGCTGGCCCAAGAATTGTTAGAGACACCACTGGTAAAGAATTACCAGAAGGCTTCCAAACATCAGAATTCTTGTTAGAACATGGATTCTTAGATTTTATTACAATTCGTAAAGAACTAAAAAACAAGGTTAATCAATATTTAGATTTAATTTTAAATCAACCTTTAAGAGCTTAAATATCAATAAAATAAGTTTAGACCTGTCTGGTTTTAAAAACCAGGCAGGTCTTTTTATTTAAAATACTATCAAATCATTAAAAATTCCTATATTTGCCGCTCGAAAGAAAAGCTTTCGTGTACATAACAATCATTTACAATAATATTAGCATGTATTTAACAAAAGAAGAAAAAGAAGAAATGTTTGCAAAACACGGTAAAGGTAAAACTGATACTGGTAGTGCAGAAGGACAAATTGCGTTATTTACGCAACGCATTAATCACTTAACAGAGCACTTAAAAAATAATCGTAAAGATTATAACACTGAGCGTTCATTAGTAAAACTAGTAGGAAAGCGTCGTGCTTTACTAGATTACTTAACTAAGAAAGATATTTTAAGATATCGTGCGATAGTAAAAGAATTAGGATTAAGAAAATAATCTTAAAAAAATAAAAGACCACGCTTTTGGCGTGGTCTTTTATTTTTTGCGTTAGGGATTGCAGTGGAAAGCCCACAGCGAGGTACGAGCGAGGACTTGTAACGTAAAGCCCGACCCTTTTCGGGTAACGCCCAAATAATATAACTCGAGCGTAGGAGTTTAAACCACGCATTAGAAGAAGCTAGTTATAGTTTTTCATTGGTCATACACACAACAACTACACACAACACAACGACCATTGTTTAACATGATTTGAGCATATTTATGCTTGAATTACAAGAAAAAATTTATGATTCCAAAAGTTTTTAAAGAGGTCATTGACCTAGGTGACGGTAGAGAAATTTCTATTGAAACTGGAAAATTAGCAAAACAAGCGCATGGTAGCGTTGTGGTGCAATCTGGAAAATGTATGTTATTATGTACAGTTGTTTCCAATTACAAACAGGCAGATGTTGACTTTTTACCCTTAACGGTAGATTACAGAGAGAAATTTGCTGCTGCAGGACGTTACCCAGGTGGTTTCTTCAAAAGAGAAGCTAGACCTAGTGACGGAGAGGTTTTAACGATGCGTTTAGTAGATCGTGTTTTACGTCCGTTATTCCCAAAAGATTATCATTCTGAAACTCAGGTGATGATTCAATTAATGTCTCATGATGATGATGTTATGCCAGATGCTATGGCAGGTTTAGCAGCATCGGCGGCTATTCAATTATCTGATTTCCCATTTGAATGTGCTATTTCTGAGGCTAGAGTTGGTCGTGTAAATGGTGAATTTGTTATCAACCCAACAAGAGCACAGTTAGAAGAATCTGACATCGACATGATGATTGGAGCATCTGCTGATTCTGTGATGATGGTTGAAGGTGAAATGGATGAGATTTCTGAAGAAGAAATGACTGAAGCTATTAAGTTTGCTCACGAAGCTATTAAAGTACAATGTGCTGCTCAAGTAAAATTAGCTGAAGCTTTTGGTAAAAAAGAAGTACGTGAGTATGAGCCCGAAAGAGAAGATGAAGATTTAGCTAAAAAGATTCATGATATGGCATACGATAAAGTGTATGCTGTAGCAAGAGCTGCTTCTGCTAAACATGAAAGAAGTGCTGCATTTGCTGAAATTAAAGAAGACATAAAAGCTACTTTTTCTGAAGAAGAATTAGAAGATTTTGGTGATTTAGTTTCAAAATACTACTCTAAAGCTGAAAAAGCAGCGGTTAGAGATTTAACATTAAACGAAGGTTTGCGTTTAGACGGACGTAAAACTGACGAGATTAGACCTATTTGGTGTGAGGTTGATTACTTGCCTTCTACTCATGGTTCTTCAATATTTACTCGTGGAGAAACTCAAGCTTTAGCTACGGTAACTTTAGGAACTTCTAGAGAAGCTAACCAAATAGATATGCCGTCTTATGAAGGCGAAGAGCGTTTCTATTTACACTATAACTTCCCTCCTTTTTCTACTGGAGAGGCTAGACCTATTCGTGGAACATCGCGTAGAGAAGTTGGACATGGTAACTTAGCGCAACGTGCTTTAAAAGGTATGGTGCCAGAAGATTGCCCTTATACAGTACGTGTAGTTTCAGAGATTTTAGAATCTAATGGTTCTTCTTCTATGGCAACAGTTTGTGCTGGTACAATGGCGATGATGGATGCTGGTGTACAATTAAAGAAACCTGTTTCTGGTATTGCTATGGGATTAATTACAGATACTGAATCTGGAAAATATGCTGTGCTATCTGATATTTTAGGTGATGAAGATCACTTAGGAGATATGGACTTTAAAGTAACTGGTACTGAAGATGGTATTACGGCTTGCCAAATGGATATTAAAGTAAAAGGATTAAGTTATGAGATTTTAGTTAATGCACTAAAACAAGCTCGTGATGGTCGTTTACATATCTTAGGTAAGATTACTGAAACTATTGAAACACCAAATGCAGAAGTTAAGGATCATGCGCCTACCATGGTTACTAGACGTATTCCTAACGAATTTATTGGTGCTTTAATTGGTCCTGGTGGAAAAGTAATTCAGGAATTACAAAAAGAAACTGAAACGACTATAGTTATTAACGAAGACCCTGTTACTGAAGAAGGTGTTGTTGAAGTATTAGGCGTGGGTAGTAAAGGTATTGATGCTGTAATGGCAAAAATAGATTCTTTATTATTTAAGCCAGAAGTTGGTAGTGTTTACGAAGTAAAAGTCATTAAAATACTTGATTTTGGTGCTGTTGTTGAATATGTTGACGCTCCAGGAAACGAAGTACTTTTGCACGTAAGTGAATTGGCTTGGGAACGCACTGAAAATGTATCTGATGTTGTAAACATGGGCGATGTATTTGATGTGAAGTATTTTGGTATAGATTCTAGAACGCGTAAAGAAAAAGTATCTAGAAAAGCTATTTTACCAAAACCAGAAGGTTACGTAGCAAGACCACCAAGAGAAAATAATGATCGTGGTGGACGTGGTCGCGATAACAGAGGTAGAGATAATCGTGGACGTGATAATCGCAGAGACGATAGAAGACCTAGAGAAGATAAGAAGGAAGATTAATTCTTAATTCTTTCGAAGAATTCAATAGTTTTTAAAAGCCTGATTCAAATTACGAATCAGGCTTTTTTCTTACAAAAATAAATAGTAAATTGTATGGCTCATTATCATCATAATTATGACTTCAATTACTTTAGTGCCCTTCGTGCATAACAACAAAAGCTGTATTGCCATAAAGTTCCCTTATAACTTTGAGGTTAAAGAATATCTAAAAAAATTTGATGGTGTACGATGGACAAAGACACACCATACTTTTTACATATACTATAATGAAGTTAGACTTAAAGACATTAAAAATTACATTAAAAAAGGTGGTATAAATTTAATAGACAATCGTAAGCTTAAAATATCACCACGTTTCAGTAGAGGTATTAAAATAGAACTTGCCCCACTAAATGAGGAAAAAACTTCTGTCTTTCGCCATTTTTTAGCGTTTCTTAAAGGAAAAAGGTTTAGCGATAGCACAATTGCTAGTTATAGTGGATTTATACTTGAATTTTTACGTTTTACAGGTGAAAAACCTATTAATAATCTTGACGAAAATGATGTAAGGCATTATATAGAATGGGCAGTAACTAAGCTAAATTATGCTATTAGCACTCACAGGCAAATGGTAAGTGGCTTAAAACATTTTGCATATTTTTACCCTGCTTGTTCTATAAACATAGACAAAATATATATGCCTAAAAAAGACAAAAAACTACCTGTTATTTTAAGCATTGAAGAAGTATTACTAATATTACAATCAACCAAAAACTTAAAGCATCGTGCAGTAATTGCCATGCTATATTCGGCAGGTTTAAGAGTAGGAGAAATAATTAATTTAAGGCTGAGTGATTTTGATTTTAAGAGGAATCAATTACATATTAAAAACTCAAAAGGTCGTAGAGATAGGTATGCGACTATAGCCGAAAGTCTATTTCCTTTGCTAAAAAACTATCATAACACATTCAAGCCAAAGGTTTACTTTATTGAAAACCCAAAAGGAGGTAAATATAGTGCAGAATCTATTCGTGCCTTTTTAAGAAAAAGTGTAAAAGCTGCAGGAATATCTAAAACAATAACACCACATACACTAAGGCATAGCTATGCGACTCACATGTTAGAACAAGGCATTGATATACGCTACATTCAAGAACTACTAGGTCACTCTAGACCAGAAACAACCATGATATATACACATGTAACCAGAAAAGATTTACAGCAAATAAAAAGTCCTTTAGATAATGCTTTAAAAAAATTATATTTACAGGATAACAGTAACAAAAAACTTATGATAACCTGACTTATTTACGGGATATCGGTAATAAAAGTT
>NZ_CANKXK010000012.1 GCF_947487605.1 uncultured Algibacter sp. | reverse complement strand
TCTCAAGCTAATGCCGATAATAATACTGGGGCTATCTCTAGTACGGTGAGTCCTGCTGCAACTGCTACTTACTATGTGAGAAGTGAAAATGGAACTACTGGTTGTTATGATACTGATTCTGTCACTATTACAGTAAGCCCTATAGCAACTGTTGACGCTGGTGGCCCACAAACAGTTTGTGCTGATGGTTCTATTACACTTGCAGGCTTTATTGGTGGTAGCGCTTCTAATTCAACTTGGACATCCTCTAATGGTGGTTCATTCTCTGATGCTAGTTCTTTAACTTCAACTTATACACCTAGTATTGTTAGTGGCTCAGTAACTCTAACCTTAACAACTGACGATCCAAGTGGTCCTTGTGGTGCTGTATCTGATACGGTAGTTATTACAGTTAATCCTGTAGCAACTGTTGATGCTGGTAGTCCACAAATAGTCTGTGCTGATGGCTCTATTACGCTTGCTGGTTCTCGTGCTGGCGGAGCATCAAGTTCAACTTGGACATCCTCTAATGGTGGAACTTTCTCGAATGTTAACTCATTAACTTCTACATATACACCTAGCATTGCTAGTGGTACAGTTACTTTAACATTAACCACTGATGACCCTAATGGACCTTGTGGTGCTGTATCTGATACAGTAGTTATTACGGTTAATCCTGTAGCAACTGTTGATGCAGGCACTCCCCAAACAGTTTGTGCTGATGGGGCTATTATGCTTGCTGGTTCTCTTAGCGGTGGAGCCGCAAGTTCAACTTGGTCATCCTCCAATGGTGGAACTTTCTCTAATGCGAATTCTTTAACTTCAACATATTCCCCTAGCATTGCTAGTGGTACAGTAACTCTAACCTTAACAACTGACGATCCAAGTGGTCCTTGTGGTGCTGTATCTGATACGGTAGTTATTACAGTTAATCCTGTAGCAACTGTTGATGCTGGTAATCCGCAAACAGTTTGTGCTGATGGTTCTATTACGCTTGCTGGTTCTCGTGGAGGTGGAGCCTCAAGTTCAACTTGGTCATCCTCTAATGGTGGAACTTTCTCGAATGTTAACTCATTAACTTCTACATATACACCTAGCATTGCTAGTGGTACAGTAACTCTAACCTTAACAACTGATAATCCAAATGGACCTTGTGATGCAGTTTCAGATACAGTTGTGATTACAGTTAACCCTATAGCTACTGTTGATGCAGGTAGTCCGCAAACGGTTTGTGATAATGGTACAATAACCCTTGCTGGTTCCATTGGTGGTGGAGCATCAAGTTCAACTTGGACATCCTCCAATGGTGGAACTTTCTCTAATGCGAATTCTTTAACTTCAACATATTCCCCTAGCATTGCTAGTGGTACAGTAACTCTAACCTTAACAACTGACGATCCAAGTGGTCCTTGTAATGCTGTATCCGATACGGTTGTGATTACGGTTAAAGATGATATCGTTATAACTACGCAACCTTCAAATATTGGTGTTTGCGTTACGGAAACGGCAAGCCTAAGTATTGTAGCTGTTGGAGATGACCGTACTTATCAATGGTATAAGTCTCCTGGAGGAGCCGTTTCAAACTCAGCGAATATTACAGGAGCTACTTCTAATATTTTAACTTTTAATATGACTACCACCTCTGATGCAGGTTCATATTATGTTATTGTAAGTGGTGATAATGCTTGTGCTTCTGCTACTTCAAATACTGTAAGTCTTAATGTTAATCAAGTAATAACAATAACTGATCAACCAGATGATGCTACCTTGTGTGAAGGGAGTGATATTACTTTTACAGTAGCAGCAACAGGATCTATTGCAAGCTATCAATGGAGAAAAGATGGTGTGAATATTTCAGGAGCCACTGGTACATCTTACACTATAAATAATATTAACGCTAGTGATGACGCGAATTATGATGTTGTTATATCTAGCCCTGGAGGTCTATGCTCAGCAGCTTATTCTTCAATAGTACATTTAACAGTTACAGAGATTCCAACGGCTTCTATTAGCTATGCAGGCTCACCGTTCTGTGATACACTTGGGGCTGGTCAATCGGTATCGCTATCTGGTACTAATGCCTATACAGGAGGTACTTTTACAGCACCTGCTGGGTTAAACATAAACACAACGACTGGTGATATTAACCCTAGTGCTAGTTCTGCTGGAACCTATACGGTTACTTATACCATTCCTGCTTCGGGTGGCTGTGCTCAAGAAACTGCTACAGCATCTGTGACTATCACAGCACAACCTACTGCTTCTATTAGCTATGCAGGCTCACCGTTCTGTGATACACTGGGTGCTGGCCAATCGGTATCATTATCTGGTACTAATGCCTATACTGGAGGTACTTTTACAGCACCTGCTGGATTAAACATAAACGTAACAACTGGTGATATTAACCCTAGTGCTAGTTCTGCTGGAACTTATACGGTTACTTATACCATTCCTGCTTCGGGTGGCTGTGCTCAAGAAACTGCTACAACATCAGTGACCGTTACTGCCCAACCTACGGCTTCTATTAGCTATGCAGACTCACCGTTCTGTGATACACTGGGTGCTGGCCAATCGGTATCATTATCTGGTACTAATGCCTATACAGGAGGTACTTTTACAGCACCTGCTGGATTAAACATAAACGTAACAACTGGTGATATTGACCCTAGTGCTAGCTCCGCTGGAACTTATACGGTTACTTATACCATTCCTGCTTCAGGTGGCTGTGCTCAAGAAACTGCTACAACATCTGTGACTATCACAGCACAACCTACGGCTTCTATTAGCTATGCAGGCTCACCGTTCTGTGATACACTGGGTGCTAGCCAATCGGTATCATTATTTGGTACTAATGCCTATACAGGGGGTGCTTTTACAGCACCTGCTGGATTAAACATAAACGCAACAACCGGTGATATTAACCCTAGTGCTAGTTCTGCTGGAACCTATACGGTTACTTATACCATTCCTGCTTCGGGTGGCTGTGCTCAAGAAACTGCTACAGCATCTGTGACCGTTACTGCCCAACCTACGGCTTCTATTAGCTATGCAGGCTCACCGTTCTGTGATACACTTGGGGCTGGTCAATCGGTATCATTATCTGGTACTAACGCATATACAGGAGGTACTTTTACAGCACCTGCTGGATTAAACATAAACGCAACAACCGGTGATATTAACCCTAGTGCTAGCTCCGCTGGAACTTATACGGTTACTTATACCATTCCTGCTTCGGGTGGCTGTGCTCAAGAAACTGCTACAACATCTGTGACTATCACAGCACAACCTATGGCTTCTATTAATTATCCAATAGGTTTATGTGAATCTGATTCTAATACTTACACTTCAAACCTAAGCCAAAGTGGAGGACCTGCGGGATCCTATACATATGTAGTGAATAGTGGTGGTCCTACTTTAAGTATAAACACTACGACTGGAACAATTACGCCAAATACTAGTAATATAGGTAATTATACAATTACATATATAATTCCAGCTTCTAATGGCTGTGGTATTGTTATAACCCAAGATACGGTTTCGATTGAACCAGAGCCAGATGCCTCGTTTAGTTATGCATCAGCAGATTTTTGTAGTAATGAGACTGACCCTGTGCCAACAATTGCAGAAAATGGAGGGACATTTACAGCTACTCCTGCTGGTATTGCCATAAATGGTACAAATGGAACAATAGATGTTTCTGCTAGTACATCTGGTACATATAGAGTTTACTATACGTTTGCTGCCGTTGCCAATGGTTGTGGTCAAGTTCAAACATATCAAGATATTACAATTTCAGAATTTATAACAGGTGGTACTATTGAAGGTTTTGCTACCGACGACCAAGGAACAGCAGGAGATGTAAGCGATCAAATAATAGCTTGTCACGAAGGTAATGGCACCTTAACACTTGATATTGGTGGTTTAGATACATCGTATATTCAAGAATGGCAATATAATAATGGTGGTGGCTGGACCACAGTCCCTGTGGACAACACAACAACCCCAGCTACAACAACTGCTGGTAACCCGGGTAATCTTGAATATGGCTTTAAAGGTTTAATTGGAGGCACAGCTTACCGAGTACTTTTAAGTTCTGGAAGTGCTTGTGGCAATGTGTATTCTGAAGCAGCATATGTAAGCGTAATACCACCAGATTTAAAACCAGAACCAGTGGAAGCCACACCTATTGAATATTGTTTAGGGGGAACCTCAACATTCTCATCTTCTGTTAATTTTGGTGGTGAAGATTTAAATAGTGGTGGACTTTTCCAAACAGGACAAATTAATACCCAGAATCCGGATAGTTGGTTAGTTGATGGTGCAGTAAGAGGTTTAAGTGCTGCTGGAAATAACCTTAAGAACAACAATTGGTCAGGAACAAATCCACATCCAATTTCGGTGGGTGGAGTTAATAATGTAACTTGGACTTCAGGAGAACCTAAGTTTGCTATTGCTGGAGGGGTTTTAAACCAGAATCAACAGAATGATCCTTATTATTATGAAGGCGGTGTTGCCATGACCACTTTAACAACACCAATATTTAGTTTATTAACTCTACAAGATGCCATATTTACTTTTGACGAAGCCTTTGTATTATCTGGACCAAATACCTGTACGGGCCCTAATGGTACTACCAATTACCCAGCTGGTCAAGCTATTATTCAAATTTCGACTGATGGTGGTACCAATTGGAATAACATACCGGATGATGAAATTACAGACACTTCTTGGAGAACAGGGGCTGTTGTTACAGGTTCTAACAGTCCAGTAGTTAATTCAGGAAACCTTACTGGTTTCAATGTTAATACAACTACTGTAGATTTAAGTGGTTATTTTGGAAATACAACAATGCGAATTCGCTTTGTGCTGGTTCGTAATTGTGAAAGTGTTTGGGCCTTAGATAATATTGAACTTCCAAACGTAAATGGTGAGACCGAAGTAGAATGGACAGACGAATTTGATAATGTGTTGCCAGTTATAGCAGGAACTAACAGTGTGTTATACACGCCTTATTCCCCAGGTTATCAAAAGTTTACAGTTACAACTTATATAAATGGCTGTAGAAGTTTAGAACCAGATGGATCGGAAGATGTGTTCTTAACCGTGCATTATTCCAATGCGGGACCTGCACGAGAAGTAGATCCAAACAATTGTGGTAGTAGTGTTAATCTGCACGCTTACGATAATAGAAAGTCACCAAGAACCAATTTCTTTGATTATTGGAACGAAGGTACTTGGGGTAATTGGTATATTTTACCTGGAGACACTAGTTTTACTCCTAATTTATTAAACGGATCTGATTTTCTACCTACACTAGGTCCTAATGACATAGCAGGAACTTGGTCTATTTCTAGTTACTCTGGACTAGGAACAGTTAATCTAAGTACTCCTGCTAATTATTTTGATGATATTAACGACCCAAGGTCTGAGTTTTCTGGACCAGGCGGAGATTATGTTCTTACTTGGACAACACCAAATAATGGTAATGGCGGTAATTGCTCTTCGGATGTAACAGTTACTTTAGCTGACTGTGCTACTTTAGATTTCGATGGTGAAAACGATCATGTAAACTATAAAAATAATTTCGATTTAAATACGAATAATTTTAGTATTGAGGTTTGGGTAAAACCAGATGCTATGACCAACGACAATAATGGGACACCTTCTATTGCTAATAACACCTATCAAACCATATTTTCTAAACGCAATGGGAATGGAGGCTCTAACGGAACACCAGGCGGTATCGGTTATGACCTTAGATTAAAAGATGGTGCTTTTTCATTTAACTGGGATAATAACAGTATTAAAACTGCAGATGGCGCTATTAGTACAAATAGATGGTATCACGTCGCTGTTACTTACGAAAATAATATTGGTTATAAATTATATGTAGATGGTATAGAAATTGCAACTTCAGGAGGTTCTGCACCAAGTGCTACAGGAAATAATTTCGATTGTATCATGGGTGCCATGGATCAAGCTGGGAATCCACCTAATAAACCTGTACACTTTTTTAGTGGCTGGTTAGATGAATTACGTGTTTGGGATGTAACACTTACCGAAGATCAAATTCATGTGATGATGAATCAAGAAATTGAGAGTTCTGGTGGTAATGTTATTGGTAGCATCACTGGTCCAGATGTAGCAACTGGATTATCATGGGGAGATTTATTAGGGTATTACCAGATGAATGTAGAAACCAAAGATAGAAACCTCTTAAATTGTGACACTACAGAAATGACAACTGGTGGTGATTTAGTTGGAGGTTATTTAATAGATAATTCTGGAAATGGTATTGTTGGAAGACCTAGAAATATTACTACCCAACAAGATGAAACTGCACCGTTACCTTACACTGCTAGAATTGGAGGTCAAAATTGGGAAACTGATAATACTTGGTTAAATTTTGATGTATTAGATCCTCCTAATAGCACAGGTATTAATGGAGCTAGAATAGACTGGAATATCGCACAAAGTTGTTTTGATATTTCATCGAGTAACCAAGATCTTACCTTATTAGGTCTTGTACAACTTAATGGAGAACTTACTATTACAGATAATGGAGGAACTCAAGATGAAACAAGTTTAGGTACAGGTTTATGGATAACACATTATTTAAAACTTGATGGTGTGATTGATTTAATTGGCGAATCGCAATTGGTTCAAAAACGCTATACTTTGTTAAAAAACAATGCTGTTCAATTAAGTGAAAGCATCTTAGATGTAAGCAGTAGCGGCTATATTGAACGCGATCAACAAGGTGCAACTAATTATTTTAATTATAATTATTGGGCATCTCCTGTTAGTACAATAAATACCTCTAATAATAACACACCGTTTACTGTAAATACAGTTATGAGAGATGGAACAAGTTCTGCATCACCCTTAGCTTTGCAATGGACATCAAGTTATGATCCTAATCCAGCTACAATTGGCAAAACATTAAGTAATCGTTGGATTTACACTTACGAAAATTTCACATCCAACACCTATCTGGAATGGAGGTATGTTGGACAGAATACAGCTTTTAATGTTGGCCTAGGTTACACCATGAAGGGAAGTGGTGCTCCTGGTGCTTTACAGAATTACGTGTTTATGGGTAAACCAAATAATGGCGATATTACAACACCAATAAATAAGTGGTACAACGCATTAGTTGGTAATCCATATCCGTCAGCTATTGATGCTACTGAGTTTATAAAAGACAACATACCATCACAAAATCCTAATGGTAGTACTTCAGTGGCTAATCCAAATTCGACAGAGAGTTTAGCTGGAACCTTATTTTTCTGGATTCATTTTGACTCTAATAACACACATATTTTAAGAGATTATGAAGGAGGGTATGCCTATTATACCTTATCAGGTGGCGTACCACCTGTATCTGGTGAAATATATAACACAAAAGATAATTATTATATAAGTGGTAGTGGTGGTTCTAGCTTAATACCTGGAGATTATATTCCAGTAGGTCAAGGATTTTTCACTTCTTCTGCTGTAGATTATTACCAAGGACCCAATATAAAGTTTGAGAATGATCAACGTTATTTTGTACGCGAGCAAGCACCTAACTCCTTATTCTTAAAACAGGGTAGTTCTAAAAAAAGTAGTACAAGTTCTATTATTCCTCCAAAAAAAGAGGATACTAGTATCCAACGTATTCGCTTTATTTTTACGACGCCTGAAGGAAATAGACGTTATTTACTATTGGCATTTACACCTAATAACGAAGCATCTGATGGCTTTGATTACGGCTACGACGGTAGAGCTTTTAATAACTATGGTAATGATATGGTATTTATGCTAGGTTATGATAAGCTTGTTATCCAAGGTGTGGGGCAATTTGATGAAAACAAACAATATCCAATTGGGCTTTTCTCTAAAGCAGGTGGACCAATTGAAATAGGTATTAGTGCATTTGAGAATTTACCTAATAGCACTAAGGTATATATCTACGACTCTTTATTAGGTACATATACTAGAATAAATGATAAAAACCAAAGATTTAACATGGTGTTAGATGCTGGTGATTTTCTAAATAGGTTCTATATTACATTTAAAAAAGAGAATAACTCATTATCAATTGATGATGAAGTATTAAATGATATAATTGTTAATTACCTACAAAACAGTCAAGAAATATATATTAAGATTCCTAAAGGTGATAATATTAAGCAAGTATATTTAAATAATATGCTAGGGCAAACTGTTAAATCCTGGAATAAAACAAATACACCTTCATTCTCTAACGAAATGAAAATTCCAGTGAGCAGACAAACTGCTGAGGGCACTTATATTATTGAAGTTCAAACTACAAGTGGTACTATGAACAAAAAGATTGTTATTAGCAATTAACCAGAACCTAAATAATTACAAAAAAAGCGACTATTAAAGTCGCTTTTTTTGTAATCACATTCTTTCATTTGATTAAAATCATGTATTTCGTCGTATTTTTTTGCTTTTCATGGTGTTTTTTGATATTATTTTCTATATTAGCCAAATAGAATAATATTTATTGTCCATTAAAACCCAAATCTAATGACAAGAATTACTCACTTATGCTTTATCACATTACTTTTTGTTTTTTCAAAAGGTATGGCTAAAACAAATGCTAAACTAGATAATAGCTACTCGACCTATGTTTATAGTAATATACAGAGAGTTCGTATTGATTTTAAAATGCCAGATGGCTTTACAAGACACTTATTACTAGCGTTTACTAAAGATAATTCAGCCAGTGATGCTTATGATTATGGTTATGATGCTCTTAATGCAGATTCCTTTCCATACGATTTAAATTGGTTGGTTGACGAGCAACGATGTATCATTCAAGGTGTTGGTGCGTTTGATAATACAAAAAAATATCCATTTTGGATGTTTATGTCTCAATCTGGTGATATAGAAATAGCTTTAAACAGATTAGAATACTTCGATAATCCAATTGATGTTTTTATTTATGATGCGCTACTTGATACTTATACACAAATTAACGATCTAAACTATGCCACAAACATTGAAAGCGGTGAATATAGAGATAGATTTTACATTGCATTTAAAGGCGAAGAAAGCGAAAGCGCTGCAAAAAGTGCTTTATCTATTCCTGAAACCGAAATAGAAAACACGAGAATTAGTTTTTTACAAAACACCAATGAACTGTTAATTAAATCAAGTGACCAATCAGAAATTAAAAAAATAGATTTATATACTATTCAAGGTCAAAAATTGATAACTATTAATGGTTTTAATAAAAGCTATTTAAAAATACCTTTAAAAAATCAAACAACCTTTAAAAATTATTTAATAGTAGCTGTTGAAACTAATTTAAATTCTACTTCAAAGAAGATAATTATTTCCAAATAAATAATTCACTACCTATTAATTTTACTCCCTTCTCTCATGAAAAAAATTATTTTTTTAAGTTTTGTATTAATATTGTCTGTAAAACTAACTTTTTCTCAAGAACAATATAAAAGAATAACTATTAACCAACCTTCAAAAGATACCATAAACATATTGAGCAATATTGGTATTGACTTGAGTTGTGGAGCAGTATATACAAATGATGTTTTACAATTAGAGCTTTCTAAAAATGAATTACAAAGTATCACTAACATGGGAATCCCATATACAGTGGTTATTGATGATCTAACAAAATTCTACTCAGAAAGAGCAGAACGAAATCTACCGCGTGCCAAACAAGAACTACAATCTCAAAAATACAGTACTGCTAAAGCTGGTTTTGGTAAAAGCAGTACATCTAGTGTTGTTTTTGACAATATTGGACAATATAATGGCTGTGATGAAATTAATTGGAGTGTACCATCAAACTTTAAACTTGGGAGTATGGGTGGCTGTTTTACAGTTACCGAAGCATTAGCAGAATTAGACTTAATGCGCTCTTTATATCCTAATCTAATTTCTGCTAAAACAGATGCCTCGCCATCAAACCAAACCACTTTAGAAGGAAGAACTACTTATTATGTGCGTATCTCAGACAATCCAGATATCGATGAAGCGGGAGAACCTGAAACTTTATATACTGGGATGACACACTCTAGAGAGCTGTCCAGCCTTATGAATCTTATGTATTACATGTGGTACATTCTTGAAAACTATGGTTCAGATCCTGCTATTACTTCCTTAGTGAATAATCAAGAACTCTACTTTATTCCTATTGTTAACTCCGATGGATTGGCTTATAACGAATCTGTAGCCCCTAATGGCGGTGGTTTACAACGTAAAAACAGAAGAGATACTGGAGCGTGTTCTACGTATAATGATGGTATAGATTTAAATAGAAATTTTGGGTACTATTGGGGTAACGGCGGATCTTCAACAGATGGCTGTAACCAAACATATAGAGGTACTACATTCTTCTCTGAACCTGAATCGCAAATTGTTAGAGATTTTTTCATGGATCATGATTTTAAATTGGTACTTAATCATCACTCCTTTAAAAATGCCATGCTTCATGGATATGCTGGAGTGGATCCTGCTACTTTGGATGCCGCTGGTGTAGACAGACGTGAGGATGAGTTTGCTAAGTACAATCATGATATGACACACTTTAATCGTTATGCCTATGGCCCTAGTACACAAATTAGTGCTCTTAACAGTGGTAATATGAACGATTGGATGATGGGTCCTGCCCTTGCAGGTTCTACAGGTGGCCCTGGGGCTGGTAAAGATACCATGGCATGGACTCCTGAAAATGGATCTGGATCTGAAGCTGGTTCTACTGGTAGTGGTTTCTGGCCAGACCCACTATTTATAGATGATATTGCTCGTCGTGCTATGAGAGCCAATTTCCTT
This sequence comes from uncultured Algibacter sp., assembly GCF_947487605.1. Classification (GTDB taxonomy): domain Bacteria; phylum Bacteroidota; class Bacteroidia; order Flavobacteriales; family Flavobacteriaceae; genus Algibacter_D. The sequence continues at coordinate 129,550 of NZ_CANKXK010000012.1, read as the reverse complement.
GCTGCTTACTTTAGTGGTAAATATGCTAAACTTATTGATTTAACATCGTCTAATATTACATCCTTAAATGGTGATTTCGACTTTGGTATTGAATACTTAGGACAAACAGATAGTGATTTTACGCTTACTGTTACGCCTATTTCATCTAACATCACTGGACTAACTAGCCCTAGTACACAAACGGGAATGACCACTCTTGAACAACGTATTGTTTCAGCGCCTTATACTCTTGATGGAAGTATTCAACCCAATGATGCTATTGAATTTAAAGTGGCTCTTAATAATGATGATGGTCTTATTTATGAAGCTAACATTATTAAATACTATACGCCTACAGTGCTTTTTGAAGATGATGAAGAAACCAACGGCATCTCTAACTGGACTGCTTCTGGTGGCTCCTGGGGAACTACCTCTGATGCTTTTTCTGGTAGTGTTGCTATTACAGACTCGCCTTCTGGCGCTTATGCCAATAATCAAAGTAATTCGCTACAACTTAATAACAGTATATCTACTAGCGGGCTTGTACAAACAGTCATTCAGTATAATGCCAAATGGGATTTAGAGCGTAGTTTTGATTACATTCAAATCGAGGCCTCCACCAATGGATCGACTTGGACACCGCTTTGTGGCACTTATACCAAACCTGGAGCACCTAATGCTAATAACACATATTCTGGGAAAAGTTCTACCAATAACAACTTTCAACCTGATGGAGAGCAACTCTATGATGGAGATACTCAGGATAAATGGATGATGGAAGAAATTGTTATTTCCAGTTCAGAGAATAGTGCTTTCCACAATCAATCTACAGTATTTTTAAGGTTTAATTTTAATACAGACTCTACTAATAACGCCGATAGCTACACAACTACTTTTGATGGTTTTGTGTTTGACGATTTTAGAGTTATTACTAACACCACTAATATCCCACAAACAATAACCTTTGACCCTATTAGTGACAAGTTTACTACAGATGTGCCTTTTCAAGTCAATGCAACGGCTTCTTCTGGATTGCCAGTGAGTTTTTCTATTGTCTCAGGACCTGCTAGTGTAAGCGGAAACACAGTGACATTGTCAGGAACTACAGGAACTGTTACCGTGAGAGCTAGTCAAAGTGGGAATAGTACTTACAACCCCGCTACTGATGTCGATCAATCTTTTGAAGTTACTGTGCAACCACCTTGTTCTGGTACTATTGTTAGCACTTTTCCTTATACAGAAAGCTTTGAAGGAACAGGTTCTGGTGGCTTAGGAGACTGGACTCAAGATACTGGAGATAATTTCGATTGGACTATCAATAGTGGCAGTACCCCATCTGGATCTACAGGCCCAAGTTCGGCAAGTAATGGAACTTACTATATTTATACCGAGGCTCAAAATCAAGGCAATAATTCAGCAATTATAAATAGCCCATGTATAAATTTAAGTAGTTCATCCTCCTCTAGTCTTTCATTCGACTATAGCATGTATGGTGCAGATATAGGAAGTCTTACTTTAGAGGTATCTACAAATGATGGTAATGATTGGAACACCCTTTGGACATTATCTGGTAATCAAGGTACTGGATGGTCTAATCAAGTTGTAAATCTATCTGCTTACGATGGAGTTTATATCAAATTACGTTTTACAGGTATAATTAACTCTGGAAATGGGAACCTAAGAGGAGATATAGCATTAGATAACTTATCTATAACAGGAGCGACACTAAGTATTGAAGAAGTAGCCGTAAATAAAATCATTCTATCGCCTAACCCATTTAATAATAGACTACAAATATCTATTCCACATGATTTAAATACCAAGGATTTAAAATTAGAATTAATGGATATTAATGGTAGAATACTTTTAAATAGAGATTTACTTAATCTGCAAAACAATAAAGTAGATATAAGTAACGGATTAAACAAACTGTTCCAGGGTGCATATTTTATTAAAATAACACATCTGGACTCTGGAAAAAGTATCACGAAACGAATTATTAAGCTTTAATAGCCCTATTTTGAATAAAAAAATAGCTTAGAAACCAACTAAGCTATTTTTTATACACCTTATTATCAATTAGTTAAAAACATTGATTAACCGTTCATCGATTATTTTTGCATTTCATAGATTTGTGTGCTATGTTTGTGGTATAGGTTTTTATAAAACTTAGTTAGTCCCAAAACTAAAACTTAATCTCTAATGAAAAAAATTACTTATGTAGTAACATGTTTAATGTTATTTGTATTTTGCCTAAAGGGAAATTCGCAAACTACAATCAACTACGAAGACTTTGAAACAGGAGGCTTTCCTTTTACCCTCTGGAATAGTGGTGGTATAGATTGTTTTCTTGATACGGGATCAGTTCTTTCTGGTTCAAATTCATCAAACTTACAGGATAATAGTAACGGAACTGTATCAACTATGTTTACAAACAATATTGATCTAACATCATATGGATCAATTGACATCACCTACGATTTTCGTACAACTGGTTTTGGAACAAATCATGATTTCTTTATCGAATTCTCAGATGATGGAGGAGCTAATTGGAATACAGTAATAGCTAATTTAGTAGTAGGTACCGATTTCAATAATGATACAACATATACTAACCAAACAGTATCATTAAGTCCTGGAGGAGGAGTTTCTTTTACAACAACTTCAAGGATTAGATTTAGATGTTCTGCAAATAATGATGATGACGATTTATGGGTTGACGAAATAACCATTACTGGTTACTCTCCTGCCCCAGAAATAGACATTCAAGGTAATGGCACATCCATTACTAGTGGGGACACAACTCCAGATGTAGCAGACGATACCAATTTTGGTCAAATAGACATTGCGGCAGGAACTGTAGTTAATACGTTTACAATCATTAATACAGGTGCTTTAGACTTAAATCTAACTGGTACTAGTCCAACTTATGTAACAATAACAGGAGTAGATGCTGCAGACTTTAGCCTTACAGCAAATCCTACAACACCAATAACATCTGGGGGTGGTAGTACCACATTCAATATAACATTCGACCCAACAACATGCGGTATAAAAAATGCCACAGTTACCATCGCTAACGACGATAGCGATGAAAACCCGTATACCTTCGATATTCAAGGTGAAGGAACAGCATCTGTTACAGGTTCGCAAAACATCAATGTACAAGGAAATGCTATCGACATTGCTGACGACGACACAACACCCGATCTAGCAGATGATACCGATTTTGGGCTTCATAATGTTGGTTTCCCTGAAATACATACTTTCGTAATTCAAAATACACATACAGGAGGTAGCCCAAGTAGTAATCAATTAAACATTACTAGTATAACCGTTTCTGGTGTCCATGCTGCCGACTTCACGGTAACAAGTTCTATTACAACTATTAACAGAGATAGTTTTGATAGTTTCACCATAACATTTACGCCTAGTGCATTAGGATTAAGAACTGCAACTGTTACTATTGTAAATAATAGTTCGGTTTGTAGTGAACAGCCATATGTTTTTGATATCCATGGAACAGGAACGCCACCATCTCCAGAAATTGATGTTTTTGATGATGCAAACAATCCTATTAGTGATGGTAGTACAGATAGTCCAGCAGCACTAAACCAAACTGCTTTTGGTTCTACAGATTCACTATCACCTATTAGTACAGAGTATACTATTGAAAATAATGGTTCATTAGTTTTAAACATCAACTCCATAACAAGTGATAATGCTGACTTTGCCATAACAATAGCGCCTTCATCAACTGTAGCATCTAATGGAAGTACAACCTTTACAGTAACTTTTACACCATCTTCTGTTGGTATTATTACAGGTACTATAACCATAGCAAATGATGATAGTGACGAAAACCCGTATACATTTACCGTTCAAGGGGAAGGTACAGCAGCACCACCAGAATATACCGCTTACTATGAAAATTTTGATGCGGATAATGGTGGATGGACAGCAGTAACATCAACAGGAGATTCTTGGTTATGGACCAATGCATTTCCTGCTACAGCTATCGAAATAGCAGAAGGTGGTTTTTGGAGATGTTCTACTTACGATAACTACTTAAGTAATGTAAATATTGTAGTTGAAAGCCCACAGTTAGACTTTACTGGAATAGATAATATCCGTTTAAGTTTAGATGTGAAATATAAAACTGAAAGTGGTAATGATGGTATGCGCATATTATATTCGGTTGCTGGCGGTGCTTATACACCACTTGGCGCTAGCGGATCTGGCACAAACTGGTACGAAGGAAATGTAAATGCTCTAAGTGCTGATGGATGGAGTAATAATAGTCACCCGACTAATACCGCTTTTACACACAATAAATTTATTAGAGCCTCTCTTACTCTATCTGATGCTACATTTGCTAACCAAAGTGATGTTAAATTTAGAATAGAATTTAGCTCTAATGGTTCTGGTACAGATGATGGTGTTGCATTTGATAACTTTAGAATTGAAGCAGATCCTAGCACGCCATTAAGTGATTCCTCTGTTGCTCCAGCCAATATTACTTCAAATTTAAGATTATGGCTTAAAGCAAATCAAGGTATTGCCGTTACGGATGGTACGGCACTAACAAATTGGGAAGACCAAGCATATGTTACAACTTTAGATAAAGAAGATGCTACTGCAGCCGCTTCTTTAGCTCCTATTTATAGAGACAATGGAATAAGAAACATGAATTACAACCCTGTACTCGACTTCGACAATAATAATGTGGAGTATATGAATGGTAAAGGTGGTTTTTATTCTACAGAATATTTTGCTGTATTTAGAAGTGATGATGTGGTAGATACGCAAACAGGAAGCTTTAGTCCAGGAAGGCAATTTGCAGTTGGAGGTCGTTACAGCGATGATAATTTCCATGAAGATCCTTCTGGGTTGGGTATGGGCAGTACTTCTGCCCGTTTTACGGATGAGATTTTGTCGCACAATGTAAACTCATTCCCTAATGGATCTTCTGCACCAAACGATAATTCTTACGGAAGAGCATATACTACAAATACAGAAACATATCAGAATCATGTTTTAATAGTTAATGTAAAATCTAATCCAGCAAGAACTACAACCGAAATCTATAAAAATGGTAAACGTGTTGATAACACTACTGGTACTGCTGGTAATGGAGCAGATTTAAACTTTAAAGAGTTTAGCAATACACCTTTGTTAGTAGGAACAGGTAGAAGTGGTTTAGCCGGACGTACAACATCACAAATGAATGGTATGTTAACCGAAATTATATCTTATACTTCACCAAATTCAGCTTTAAACCAACAAAAAATACAAAGTTACTTAGGTGTTAAATATGGTGTAACCTTACAAAATTCTGCAAGTACAGCAACTACCTATAGATTAAATGATATAGATTATATTGATTCTCAGGGTGCAGTAATTTGGGATACTAGTGTTAATAATGGACACAATTACGATATTGCTGGTATTGGTCGCGATGACGCATCTTTATTAGATCAAAGACAATCTAGAAGTCAAAATGATGAATCAGATATTGATGGCCCTACTACAGGGTTTCTAACCATGTCTTTGACAAGTACTTACGCAACAAATAAAGAAAATATTGCCAACACAACAGCTTTAGATGATAGACAGTTTTTAATGTGGGGGAATAACAATGCCGATATTAATGGTGCTGCTATCAACGTAACTGTAGATATGAGTGAAAACATCGTTGGAGCAAAACCAACCACTAATGTATCATTTACAGCCATTCCACGAATTTGGAAAGTTGTAGAAAATGCTAATGGTGGAGATATTCCAGCGGTTGAAGTTTCAATCCCTGTAAGCGCTGTAAGAACAGCAGCACCACCAGATGGTCGCTATTTAATGTTCATTTCTGCAACAGGAGTTTTCGATCCAACTGCAGACTATCGTGTAATGACAGAATCTGGAGGTAATTTATATGCTCAATACGATTTTGACAATACAGAATACATTACATTTGGTTGGGCTCCAGAAGAAACTTTTGAGCGTTCAATATATTTTGATCCGTCTAATGGTCATTATGTTGATGTAGAAGATAATTTAGATTTAAATCCAACAAGTTTTACGGTTTCTGCATGGATTAAGAGAGGAACTAACTCTTTAGATAAATCTATTGTATCAAAAAGAAATGCTGCATACTCTGAAGGATACGATCTTAAAATAAACGCAACTGGACATGTAGAAATGTCTTGGATAAATGGAGGAACTCAAACCATTGTCTCAGACGTTGTAATACCAGAAAATGAGTGGCACCAAGTAGCAGTTATTTATGATGGTTCTACGGCTAACCTATACATCGATGGTGTATTAGAAAAAACAGCAACTTTATCTCCACCAGTTAACACAACGCAATCTTTCTTTATTGCTGCTGCGGCCAAATTGACTCCAGAAGCTTTCTTCCATGGAAACATAGATGAAGTTCGCGTTTGGGATACTGCCTTAACTGTAGATCAATTACGGTACATTATGAATCAAGAAATCACAGATAATTCTCTTAATGTTGGTCCAGGCTATTTCATCAGTCGTTCGGTAAGTCCAACTAAAAATGAAACTGCTACCATACCTTGGTCTAATCTTGCAGGTTACTACCCAATGTCAACGTATACCTACACAAATACAAAAGATGAATCTGGAAAAGGCCACCAAGGAGCCTTAAAGAATTTAAAAACAGTAGACTGGCAAACAGCCCCTTTACCTTACATATCTGCTCAAAATGGTGATTGGAACACAAACGCTTCTTGGATAAATGGCGATGTACAGACAATTCCTGGTACGACTGCGTTGGCTGACAATACGGTTACGGTAGACTGGAATATCGTTAGAACTGCACATAATATAACCATGGACAATTCATCTTTACCAGCAGGCAATAATGGTAACAGATCTGTGCTAGGCTTGTTTGTAGATTCTAATGAATTAACATTAACTGGTGACAATAGTTCTGGAACTGGTAATGGATTAACAGTCACACACTATTTAAAGTTAGATGGTGATATTGACCTTGAAGGTGAATCACAACTTATACAGTCCGAAGGCAGTGATTTAGATGTAACAAGTTCTGGAACGGTTGAAAAAGACCAGCAAGGGACAAGAGATTTATATACCTATAATTATTGGTCTTCTCCTACTGGAAGAAGTAACACAACTAGTAATAATAATGCCTATACTGTACCCGAAATGCTAAGTGACGGAACACTATCTTCCACTCCTTTAAGTATAAATTTCTTAACCTCTGGATATAATGGAACTCCAGGTGTAAGTGGCTCTACCCCATTAGGTATTGCAGATTACTGGATATGGAAATATGCTAATAGTCCAGCCAATCAATATTCGTTCTGGCAACACGCAAGAAGCACAGGTTCAATAAGCGCTGGTGAAGGTTTTACTATGAAAGGTGTTGCCAATACAGGTGGTCTAATTACTCAAAGTCAAAATTACGTGTTTAACGGTAAACCAAATAACGGTGATATAACCCTTACCGTTGCTCAATGGAGTCAATACTTAGTTGGAAACCCATATCCTTCGGCTATAGATGCAGATGAATTTATTAAAGACAATTTAAGCACATTAGAGCTGGATGGATCAGGAGATCCAATTGGAAGAAATACCAAAAACATCATAAATGGTGCATTATATTTCTGGGATCACTTTGCTAGTAATACACATATTTTAGCCGAATACGAAGGAGGCTATGCAACTTACACACTTATGGGAGGTACTCCTGCCGTAAATAACGATACTCGAATTAATGCTACAGGAGCTTCTGGAACAAAAACTCCTGAAAGATACATCCCTGTTGGACAAGGCTTCTTTGTTTCCGCATTTCCAAGTGTAGCAAACCCACTTAATGAAGAAGTTGAAGGAGGCGATATCATTTTCAAAAACAGTCAACGTGTATTTGCTACCGAATCTTCTGGAAACTCAGCCTTTTTAAAAACATCTGGTAGTAAATCAAAATCCAGTGGTGCAAAAGTAAATAGTGATACCAGGCAAAAAATAAGATTGATGTTTGATTCTCCTAAAGGATATCATCGCCAGCTATTAGCAGGTGTAGACGGGAGCGCTTCAAATGGATTCGATATTGGTTATGATGCCGTTATAAACGAAACTAATAAAGAGGATATGTTTTGGGTATTTGATAACAGTCATTTTGTTATTCAAGCTGTAAATAATTTTGACAATAACCAAATACTACCGTTAGGAATAAAGGTTGAAAAAGAAGGTTTGGCATCTATTAAAATTGATGCTTTAGAAAACATAGATGCTAGCAAAAACATCTATGTTCATGATAAAGAATTAGATGTTTATCAAAATTTAAAAGAAGGTCATTATGAAGTTTTCCTAAATGCAGGAACACACTTAGATCGTTTCGAAATAACGTTTGAATCTGCTGCTGAATCATCTTCATTAGGAACAAATGATCTTGAAAATGAGAATTTGAATACTTATTACTCAAATGAATTAGGAAGTTTTATACTTCATAATCCAAAATTAAAAGATGTAGAATCGTTAGAAGTATTAAACATACTTGGTCAATCGATTAAAAAGTTTAATAAAATTGAAAAGGAAAATTATCAAGAATTTAAAACTAGAAAAGTAAGCGCTGGAACTTATATTATTAAGTTAAAAACAGTTGATGGCACAGTTTCTAAAAAAGTATTAATAAATTAAGTTTTAGTTGGACTTTAGTTTGAGTTAGTTAGACCCCAAATCTACCATCACTTAACTAAAAATATGAAGAGGCTGTTTTTTACCAGCCTCTTTTATTTTTTATAAGCAGAGAACACTTTATTAACAATTATTTGTTATTAAACATTATAATAAACCTTCAATAAACTATATTAAAACATTATTTTTAGCCAAACCTTAACTTAATTTATAATCAAAATGAAAAGAAAAGTATCCCTCTTTCTCACAATTTTGTGTTTAAGTTTTTCTTATGCACAACAATCGAATTTTAAACGCGTTGTAATTAGTAACCCTTCGGAAAATGTGTTGTTTCGTTTAAACAACCAAGGCATCGATTTAACCTGTGGCGCTATTCAAACCAGTGAAGGCCTACAACTTGAGCTCTCTGAGCATGAACTACGAAGCGTTTCTAAATTAGGCGTACCATACAGAGTCCTTATTGATGACCTTACTAAATACTATGCTGATAGAGCTCAGAAAAATCTACCGCGTGCCAAACAAGAACTACAATCTCAAAAATACAGTACTGCTAAAGCTGGTTTTGGTAAAAGCAGTACATCTAGTGTTGTTTTTGACAATATTGGACAATATAATGGCTGTGATGAAATTAATTGGAGTGTACCATCAAACTTTAAACTTGGGAGTATGGGTGGCTGTTTTACAGTTACCGAAGCATTAGCAGAATTAGACTTAATGCGCTCTTTATATCCTAATCTAATTTCTGCTAAAACAGATGCCTCGCCATCAAACCAAACCACTTTAGAAGGAAGAACTACTTATTATGTGCGTATCTCAGACAATCCAGATATCGATGAAGCGGGAGAACCTGAAACTTTATATACTGGGATGACACACTCTAGAGAGCTGTCCAGCCTTATGAATCTTATGTATTACATGTGGTACATTCTTGAAAACTATGGTTCAGATCCTGCTATTACTTCCTTAGTGAATAATCAAGAACTCTACTTTATTCCTATTGTTAACTCCGATGGATTGGCTTATAACGAATCTGTAGCCCCTAATGGCGGTGGTTTACAACGTAAAAACAGAAGAGATACTGGAGCGTGTTCTACGTATAATGATGGTATAGATTTAAATAGAAATTTTGGGTACTATTGGGGTAACGGCGGATCTTCAACAGATGGCTGTAACCAAACATATAGAGGTACTACATTCTTCTCTGAACCTGAATCGCAAATTGTTAGAGATTTTTTCATGGATCATGATTTTAAATTGGTACTTAATCATCACTCCTTTAAAAATGCCATGCTTCATGGATATGCTGGAGTGGATCCTGCTACTTTGGATGCCGCTGGTGTAGACAGACGTGAGGATGAGTTTGCTAAGTACAATCATGATATGACACACTTTAATCGTTATGCCTATGGCCCTAGTACACAAATTAGTGCTCTTAACAGTGGTAATATGAACGATTGGATGATGGGTCCTGCCCTTGCAGGTTCTACAGGTGGCCCTGGGGCTGGTAAAGATACCATGGCATGGACTCCTGAAAATGGATCTGGATCTGAAGCTGGTTCTACTGGTAGTGGTTTCTGGCCAGACCCACTATTTATAGATGATATTGCTCGTCGTGCTATGAGAGCCAATTTCCTTGCTGCTTACTTTAGTGGTAAATATGCTAAACTTATTGATTTAACATCGTCTAATATTACATCCTTAAATGGTGATTTCGACTTTGGTATTGAATACTTAGGACAAACAGATAGTGATTTTACGCTTACTGTTACGCCTATTTCATCTAACATCACTGGACTAACTAGCCCTAGTACACAAACGGGAATGACCACTCTTGAACAACGTATTGTTTCAGCGCCTTATACTCTTGATGGAAGTATTCAACCCAATGATGCTATTGAATTTAAAGTGGCTCTTAATAATGATGATGGTCTTATTTATGAAGCTAACATTATTAAATACTATACGCCTACAGTGCTTTTTGAAGATGATGAAGAAACCAACGGCATCTCTAACTGGACTGCTTCTGGTGGCTCCTGGGGAACTACCTCTGATGCTTTTTCTGGTAGTGTTGCTATTACAGACTCGCCTTCTGGCGCTTATGCCAATAATCAAAGTAATTCGCTACAACTTAATAACAGTATATCTACTAGCGGGCTTGTACAAACAGTCATTCAGTATAATGCCAAATGGGATTTAGAGCGTAGTTTTGATTACATTCAAATCGAGGCCTCCACCAATGGATCGACTTGGACACCGCTTTGTGGCACTTATACCAAACCTGGAGCACCTAATGCTAATAACACATATTCTGGGAAAAGTTCTACCAATAACAACTTTCAACCTGATGGAGAGCAACTCTATGATGGAGATACTCAGGATAAATGGATGATGGAAGAAATTGTTATTTCCAGTTCAGAGAATAGTGCTTTCCACAATCAATCTACAGTATTTTTAAGGTTTAATTTTAATACAGACTCTACTAATAACGCCGATAGCTACACAACTACTTTTGATGGTTTTGTGTTTGACGATTTTAGAGTTATTACTAACACCACTAATATCCCACAAACAATAACCTTTGACCCTATTAGTGACAAGTTTACTACAGATGTGCCTTTTCAAGTCAATGCAACGGCTTCTTCTGGATTGCCAGTGAGTTTTTCTATTGTCTCAGGACCTGCTAGTGTAAGCGGAAACACAGTGACATTGTCAGGAACTACAGGAACTGTTACCGTGAGAGCTAGTCAAAGTGGGAATAGCACCTATAACGCCGCAAACGATGTAGACCAATCTTTTGAGGTACTACCCTCGCCTTGCTTGCAACCTCCTACTGGATTAGCAGCTTCTAATATATCTCCTTCTTCGGCTACAATTAGTTGGAATAGTGTTAGTAGTGCAACTTATAATTATCAATATAGAGAATTAGGATCTTCTACTTGGATAACACAAAATACGTCTAGCAATTCTATCGTACTATCAAACCTAACACCTTCTACACAATACGAAGTTCAGGTTAATAGTATTTGTCCAGACACTTCTGAATCATCTTATAGTTCTCCTGTAACATTTACCACAGGTAGCATTAACTACTGTTCATCCACTTCTGGAAGTAATAGCAGGGAATATATTGGACGCGTGCAGTTGAATACTATAAATAATGTATCGGGGGCTACTCTTTATTCAGATTTTACTAATATTTCAACCATTGTTGAAAAAGGTTTACAGTATACAATTACTATAACGCCAGAATGGACTGGACGCTCTAGACGTGAAGGCTACGGTGTTTGGATTGATTATAATTATGATGGAGATTTTAATGATGCTGGAGAACAAATATTATCTCAGGGTCCAACAAAAAGTAGCCAAATAAGCACAAGTTTTACGATACCTCAAACTGCATCTGAAACTTCTTTTAGAATGCGTGTTAGTATGAAGTATAACAGCACACCTACATCATGCGAATCATTTAGTGCTGGAGAAGTTGAAGACTACACCATTACTATTGAAAGCACAGGACCAGATGTTACACCACCTAGTGTACCAAGTAATCTGGTAGCTTCAAATACAACAGACACTTCCACCGATTTATCCTGGAATGCCTCTACAGATAATATTGGAGTAACAGGATATGATGTTTATCAAAATGGCGCTTTAATAGCCAATGTTTCTAATACTTCTTATCAAGTTACTGGTTTATCCCCCAGTACAGCTTATACATTTTATGTTATAGCCAGAGATGCAGCGGGTAATAGTTCAACTCAAAGTAATAATGAAAATATTACTACACTAGACCCTCCTGATACAGAAAACCCCACTACACCGACCAATCTAATCGCTTCTAATACAACAGAATTTACTACAGATTTATCTTGGACGGCATCTACAGATAATGTTGGTGTTACAGGATACGATGTTTATCAAGATGGTAGCTTTTTAACGAATGTTTCGAGCACTACATATATAGTTACTGGGTTGTCCCCATCAACTACTTACAATTTCTATGTGGTTGCAAGAGATGCAGCTGGGAATAGTTCTTCACAAAGTAACGCGATTAATGTCACAACCAATGAATTTATTGATTTAGACCCACCTTCGAACCCAACTGGATTAGCAGCTTCAAATATTACAGATTCCAGTATTGATTTAAGTTGGAACGCATCTACAGATAATGTTGGAGTAACAGGGTATGATATTTATATAGACACTACATTTTTAGTAAATATCTCTAGCACCAGTTACCAAGTTACTGGACTTAGTGAGAGTACAATTTACACGTTCTATGTAGTAGCAAGAGATGCTGCAGGCAATAGTTCTGGACAAAGCAATGCCATTAATCCGGCTACATTAGCTTCACCAACTTGTAATGATGGTATCCAAAATGGTGATGAAACAGGAGTTGATTGTGGTGGAACCGTATGTCCTGCCTGCCCTCCTAGTGATGTGATTTTGAACCAAGGATTTTTTGAAACTGGTTTAGACGGTTGGATCGATGGAGGTAATGACTGTGATAGAGTTCAAGATGCCGCAAGATCTTTCGAAAATTCCTTTTCAATAAGATTAAGAGATAACTCTGGAGTATCTTCTTCAATGACTTCACCAACATTTGATTTATCACCTTATGATGAAGTGGGAATTAGTTTTCATTTTTATGCTAACAGTATGGAAAATGGTGAGGACTTATGGTTGCGTTATAATGATGGATCTGGGTGGTCAACTATAGCTACTTGGGCTAGTGGTTCTGGCTTTACTAATAATAGCTTTAACTTTGTTTCTGTAACTTTAAATAGCAATTTAGTTAATGGTGCCCAATTTAGAATACAATGTGATGCAGGAAATAATGGTGATCAGGTTTTTATTGACGCAGTAGAAATTATTGGATTTGGTGGTAGTGCTGCAGCCAAAGCTGGAGACAATAGTAAATTATTATCAATTCCTGGATCAAATAACAATGATGAACTATTTACCTTGTACCCTAACCCAGTAAAAGGAAGTACTTTAAATTTAAAAATAACTAATGCTTCGCAAGTTTCCTATCGTATTATTAATACTCTTGGGAAGGTTGTAAAAGTTGGAACAACAAACAAAGAAATTGATGTCAGAAATTTAGAAGTTGGATTATATTTTATTGAAGCCAGAAATGGCAATAATATTGTTGCCAAGAAGTTTATAAAACAATAAGCTAGATAATTGTTATTTTAAAAGAAAGCCTCCTATATGGAGGTTTTCTTATTTTAATTTATGAATAAGTTCATCAATTGAAATTTTAGCTTGCACACCAGATTGCATATTCTTTAAAGTATATTTATTCGAATTAATTTCCTCCTCGCCTACCAAAACAACAAACGGAATCTTACGTTTATTAGCGTGATTCATTTGTTTTTTCATTTTAGCAGCATCTGGATATAATTCAGCATTAATACCCTGTAAACGCAATTGTTTAATGGCTTTTAAACTGAATAAAGCTTCTTGCTCGCCAAAGTTTATAAATAGAACTTCAATATTTTTTGTAACTGTTTCAGGAAACAACCCTAATTCTTCAAGTACTAAATAAATTCTATCTAACCCAAAACTAATACCAACACCACTGACGTCTTTCATCCCAAAGATGCCCGTTAAATCGTCATAACGTCCACCGCCACCTATAGAACCCATTTTGACCTTGTCTGAAGCAGACACTTCAAAAATAGCACCTGTGTAGTAATTTAACCCACGAGCTAAAGTAACGTCCAATTGTAATGTAGCTGTTGATAGTCCTAGCTCAGAAATTGCTTTATTTATAAACTCTAGTTCATCAATACCTTTTTTTCCTTCTTCAGAAGCGGATAAAATAGTTTTTAAACTTGTAATTTGAGACTCAAAAGAACCAGATAAAGTAAACAACGGTTGTAGTCTAGAAATACCGTCCTCTGAAATTCCTTTAGAACGCATTTCTTCTTTAACCTTCTCCTCGCCTATTTTATCAAGCTTGTCTAAGGCAACCGTAAAATCGATGAGTTTGTCACTTGCCCAAATAACCTCTGCAATTCCAGAAAGTATTTTTCTGTTATTTATTTTAATAGTAACACCTTCAAGTTTTAAAGTTGAAAAAACTGCATCGTATAGTTGAATAAACTCCACTTCTTGCCAGAGCGATTTGCTACCAACTACATCGGCATCACATTGGTAAAACTCTCTAAATCGTCCTTTTTGTGGTCTATCAGCACGCCAAACCGGTTGAATTTGGTAACGTTTAAAAGGAAACTCTATCTCGTTTTGGTGTTGCACTACGTAACGCGCAAAAGGCACGGTTAAATCATAGCGAAGGGCTTTTTCTGAAATTGATAATGTAAGCTTATTAGAGTCTTTTTCAGAATATGCTTCAACATTAGCTTTTGATAAATAATCCCCAGAATTTAGAATCTTAAAAATTAATCTATCCCCTTCTTCACCATACTTTCCCATCAAAGTACTTGAGTTTTCAAAGCTAGGTGTTTCAATGGGTTGAAATCCAAAAGTTTCAAAAGCACTACGAATGGTATTAAAAATATAGTTTCGTTTTGCTACCTGCTCTGGATTAAAATCTCTGGTACCTTTTGGAATGCTTGGTTTTTGAGCCATGTAATAATATTAGTTAATAAGCACTTCGCCTTTAGTTTATCTTGAGCGAAGTCGAAAAGCTCTGTATGACAACCTAATTAAAAGTGGATTCCTGCCTGCGCAGAAATGACAAAAATAATTAATGAAAACGTCATTGCGAGCTTTTTCATTAGAAAAAATTAGCCTGTACTGAACGTAGTCAAAGTATGGTAATCTCATAAACCGAAACTGAATTTAAAAAAGTAAACTAAACAACATACAGATTGTTACGTCGTACCTCCTAACAATGACGGTTAAATTCTAATTTATAAGTTTATAAAAATAATGATACAAATCGCCTTTCGTAATCACAGCTCCTTGTTCTATCATTTTGAATTTATCTAAATTCTTGTCTTCAGTATATTCTTTATCGGCTTGTAAAAATTCCACTCGATCGTCCATTAAATTTTCCCTAAGCCAGTTATAGCCATCTTTTGTTGTAATATCGATATCGCCATTCTTAACATTTACAACAATGGCATGCATATTAGCTTCATCTAAATGAAATAAATACATATGCTGAGGTGCAAAATGCTCCAGATACTCTGCTTTATTTAATGCACCCTCCCAGATTAAATCGCTAAACACGTCCAATTCCATTTCTGCTAATTCTGGCTTATTGGTTTTTAAGTTAGACCACTCGTCGTGGGTAATAGATTGTGTTGCCAAAAAATTTATGAATTCTTGGTGCAATTCTTCAAATTGCTCTTTTGTAAGTCTTGAATATTTCATAATTCCTTCTTAATCTCCCCAAAAGGGAAGAAATTACTATATCAAATATAAAAATAACAAAAAAGCCTCAACTAGGTTGAGGCTTTTAAACTATATCTTTTTAAAGTTTAATTAGCCTGCGCAATAACTTCAAAATCTAAATCAACAGATACTTCTCTGTGTAAACGTACTACTGCAGTATATTTACCTAAACGCTTTACAGTTGTAACTGTAATGAATTTTTTATCTATTGATTGTCCTTCTTTTTCTAAAGCTGAAGCAATATCTATATTATTAACAGATCCAAATAATTTATCTCCTGTTCCTACTTTAGCAGGTATCTTAATTTCTAATGCTTTTAATGCTTCAGCAGCCTTATTAGCATCATCAACTATTTTCTTTTCTTTAAAGGCTCTTTGCTTTAAGTTTTCTGCTAAAACTTTCTTTGCAGAACTTGTAGCTAGTATAGCTTGCCCTTGAGGAATTAAAAAATTTCTACCATAACCGTTCTTAACTGTTACAACATCGTCTTTAAATCCTAAATTTTCAACGTCTTGTTTTAATATAAGTTCCATTGTTATCGGTATTTTATTTTAATAAATCTGCTACGTAAGGCATTAAAGCTAAGTGACGTGCTCTTTTAACAGCTACGGCAACTTTTCTTTGATACTTTAATGATGTACCTGTTAAACGTCTTGGTAAAATTTTACCTTGCTCGTTTATAAAGCGCATTAAAAAATCTGGATCTTTGTAATCAACATACTTGATTCCAGTCTTTTGAAACATACAATATTTCTTAGCCTTGTTTGTGTCAATGTTAAGCGGCGTTAAATATCTAATTTCGCCGTCTTTTTTTCCTTTAGATTGTTGTTCTATTGTTGACATAATTAAGCTTTTTGTTTAAGTTTAACTCTTCTTCTTTCTGCCCATGAAATGGCATGTTTATCTAACGCAACCGTTAAATAACGCATAAAACGCTCATCACGTTTAAACTCAACTTCTAATGGATTGATTACCTCTCCATCTACAGTATACTCAAATAAGTGATAAAAACCACTTTTCTTGTTTTGTATTGGGTAAGCTAATTTTTTTAGCCCCCAATCTTCTTTAGCTATCATCTTAGCGCCGTTAGAAACAAGAAAATCTTCGTATTTCTTTACTGTTTCCTTTATCTGATCTTCAGATAAAACGGGATTTAAGATGAAAACAGTTTCATAATGATTCATAAAAATCTAATTTATTGTTAAAAATGGGGGCAAAAGTAGCCAAATATTTTCTATATTGCAAACATAACCCCGACTTATTATTAGTGTTTTTTAAATGTTAAAATTATGTTAAATTAAGCACTTTATCGATGATTTTTGGTTTTTAGCCGAATTTTTTGTACTATTGTCGATATCTTAACCGAAATAATAAAATGTTATGACTTTAAACTGTGTAGTAGTAGACGACTCAGCAATACAACGTCTCTCAATAGTTAAGTTAGTCGAGAATCACCCATCTCTAAACTTAATTGCAGAGTACAGTAGTGCTTTAGAAACTAAAAATGGTTTAAATACGCACCAAGTTGACTTAATCTTTTTAGACATTGAAATGCCAGTGCTAAACGGATTTGAACTTTTAGACGTATTAAACAACAAACCTCAAATTATCTTTGTAACTGGTAAAACCGAATATGCTTTTAAAGCATTTAATTATGATGCTACCGATTACCTTCACAAACCCATTACAAGAGAACGTTTTAACACCTCTGTAGATAAAGCTCTAGAACAACATAAGTTGAAACTAGACTTTAACGAAGAAGAAGGCGAACATATCTTTGTAAAGAGTAATCTTAAAAAACGTAAAGTTTACATAAAAGACATTAAGTGGATTGAAGCCCTTGGTGATTATGTGAAATTGGTAACAGAAGAAACAAGCCTTGTTGTATTATCTACAATGAAATCGTTTGAAAAGGAATTACCAGAAAATAAATTTTTAAGAATTCACAAATCTTATATTGTTAATCTAGACAAGATAGACAGATTCAACAGTAAAAATGTTGAAGTTGGTGCTTATGAAATTCCTTTAAGCAGGAACAAGAAAACGCAACTTGTTGATGCTTTGAATAATATATAAAAAACAACACGCAATTATAAGATACCGCTATTCAGCGGCATTAGTTCAACCAACATATTTTAGTACGTCCTTCGGACTTCCAAACTATGGGTTTCACTAAAAGTTATCGACATTTAAAATTACTTTAACTGACCGAAAATCCTTAATACTCAAGAAGCTGTTATTTATTTTTATAATAGCTTCTTTTGTTTTTAATAAGGATTGCTTTTTTGGAATTTTCACCAAAATATTTTTATGAAACTGATTTCTAATTCTAGCAATTGGCGGCGATTCTGGTCCCAAAATATTCTGAGCAAAAACTTGTCTTAATGATTTTGCATACCAAATAGAAGCTGTTTCTACTCTATTATAATCTTTATGCTTTAAGGTTATTTTTATTTGCTTATAAATTGGCGGATATTTATAATTATACCGATCGTTCATTTGTTCCTTAAACATATCTATATAATTATTTGCAGATACTTGTTGTAATATGTTATGATACGGATTGTAGGTTTGTATTAGCACTTTACCTCTTTCTTCTGTTCGTCCTGCCCTACCCGATACTTGTAACATTAATTGAAAACTACGTTCATGGGCTCTAAAATCAGGGAAGTTGAGCATATTATCTGCATTCATGATACCTACTAGCTTGACATTTCTAAAATCTAAGCCTTTAGTTAACATTTGGGTTCCTACTAATATATCAATCTCTTGCTGTTCTAACGCGTTTATTATTTTTTCATAACCATATTTTCCACGAGTGGTATCCAAATCCATTCGTGCCACCTTATTATCTGGGAATAAAAGTTTCACTTCTTCTTCAATTTGCTCAGTTCCAAAGCCTTTCGAGTCTAATTCCACGCCACCACAGGCTTCACAATTCTTATGCATAATAATATTATAACCACAATAATGGCAACGTAATTGATTTCGATATTGATGAAACGTTAAACTAACATCACAATTAGGACATTGTGGCGAGTGCCCGCAGGTATTACATTCTACAATTGGTGAAAACCCTCGTCTATTTTGAAACAGAATAATTTGATGCCCATCTGTTAAAGTTTCAGTCATTTCTTCGATGAGTCTATCACTAAAATGCCCCTTCATACGTTTTTTTTTGTGCTTTTCCTTTAAATCGACTAACTCGATGTCAGGCATTAGCACATTGTTATAACGTTTAGTAATTTTAACTAAGCCATATTTATTCTGTTGTGCATTAAAATAGCTTTCCAAACTTGGTGTTGCAGACCCCAAAAGTGTTTTAGCTTGATGCATATTTGCTAAAACTATGGCTGTATCGCGCGCATTATAACGAGGTGCTGGATCGAACTGCTTAAAAGATTGCTCATGCTCTTCATCTACAATTATTAATCCTAAGTTATTAAAAGGCATAAATATTGAAGAACGTGCTCCCAATACAATTTGGGCTTTAGCAGAATTATTTAAAACATTATTCCAAACCTCAACACGCTCATGTGTTGAATATTTTGAATGAAAAACAGATACCTTCTCACCAAAATAGTTTTGAAGTCTTGTTACCAATTGTGTGGTTAATGCTATTTCTGGAAGCAAA
Source organism: uncultured Algibacter sp. (assembly GCF_947487605.1). GTDB lineage: Bacteria > Bacteroidota > Bacteroidia > Flavobacteriales > Flavobacteriaceae > Algibacter_D. The sequence continues at coordinate 109,893 of NZ_CANKXK010000012.1, read as the reverse complement.
TACAATACTTGTTTATTTTTCTTCAAAACATCTTCAATAAGCTTGACATAAATTTCGGTTTTTCCAGAAGATGTTACACCGTGTAATAAGGTGGTATTATGAATTTTAAAAGATTCTTTTATTTCATTTAAAGCTTGGATTTGGTGTTCATTTAGATTTTTAGAATCTTCGGTCTCATCTCCAGAATAAAGTACTCTATCTGTTTGTATATGATATTCTTCTAAAACATTTTTATCGATTAACGCTTTAATTATAGCTGAAGATGATTGGCTTTTTTCAACTAAATCCAACACCTTTACAGGTTTCTTAGTAGTCGCAGAAATTGAAAACAAAGTCATTACAACTTGCCTCTGTTTTGGTGCGCGACTTAAATTGTCTAACAAATCATGAAGTCCTTTTTCTGTAGCAAATGCAGAATGTAATTTCACATATCGCACCAATTTAGGCTTGTACTTTTCATAAACTTCCTCTTCTAAGTGAATGATTTCTTTTTCGATTAGCTTTTTAATAATAGGAAGCACTTGTTTTCTATCCAGAATGTTCGCTATTTCGTGTATTTTTAAAGATGATTGATGGTGTAAGGCTTCATAAACTAAAAACTCATCATCTTTTAAAATAGATTCATCGATAACGGTATCAACTTTTTTTGAAATAACTGTCTCACTTTCTAAAATAAAAGCACTTGGCAAAGCGGCACGCATAACATCGCCTAAAGTACACATGTAATAGCTTGCAATCCATTGCCATAAATTAAGCTGCATTCGATTAACAATGGGTGTTTCATCTAGAATTTGATGAATTTCTTTCGCTTCATACGCAGTTGGTGCATCTTTATGAATTCTAGCAACAATACCTGTATATATTTTAGATTTTCCAAATGGTACAGCAACCCGCATACCAGCCTTTAAAAATTCAGATTCTGAAGGTGTAATACTATAAGTAAATAGTTTTTGGAGTGGAATAGGAATTATGACATCTATAAAATCCTTCATAAACTAGCAGCTTTTTCGCAACTTATTTAGAGACGCATTTAACTCGTAACCTAATAACAAAATATTGGCATTTAACCACAAGTAAAATAGTAAAATTAGAAGCGCACCAATAGAGCCATAAAGTTTGTTGTACTGCCCGAAGTTTTCTATATAAACACCAAAAAAATAGGATGACAATATTATAAGAAGTGTTGTAAACAAAGCACCAACAGAAAAGAAATTGGAATGCCTTCCTTCTTTAGTTCCAAAATAATATAAGGTTGCGGTAGCCAAATAAACCATAAGAACAAAGAATAAATACTTTGCAATATCATACCAAAAAACGCTTTGTGATTCTACTTGATATCCTCTATTCTCTAATGCATCTAACAATTCTTGAATAATATAAATTTGAAAATATACAAGTACTACAATAGTTATAATTAATAAAAAAGCAAGTATTAAAGCAATCCCTAGGGCATATAAATATTGTTTAAAAACATTTCTAGTTAATTGCTCATGATAGGAATTTTCGAAACCCGAAAATATAGCATTTACACCATTTGCCATTAAAGCGATGGATAATACAAATACCGAAGACAGCAAGCCTCCTCTTTGGGAGTTCTCAATGTTTTCAAAAATATTATGAAAGAAAAAATCTGATGTACTTGGTGGTAAAAACGACTCCAAAAAATTCATAAACTCTACTTGAAAGTTATCAACTGGAATTAGAGGAATTATAATTAAAACGAAAAGTAAAAATGGAAACAATGCGGTAAAAAAACTAAACGCAATAGCACTTGCTCTTGTGGTTAATGCACCTTTTACTATACCTGTAATATAAAGTTCTAATAAATCGTAAAAAGACAAACCTTCGAGTCCAGGCAATTTTATACGCTTTAAAAAGCGGACTAAAATATTAAGTACTGGTATTTTATCTAATTTATCTTCAAGAGGTTTAGTCATTAAAACTTCAATTTGCTTTAGTGAATTTTATACATGCAATTTATATAAAAATCAACTAACAAATAAGGCTTATAACTATTAATTATTTCATTGCTTTTAAACTTAAGTCCATGTTATGAACCGAGTGGGTTAATGCACCACAAGAAATAAAGTTTACACCACATTCGGCATAATGCCTAATGGTCGTTTCATTAATATTTCCAGAAGATTCTGTAAGACATTGATCTCCTATTAATTTTACTGCTTTTCTAGTATCTTCATAATCGAAATTATCAAGCAAGATTCTATATATGCCTTCATTTCTTAATATTTCTTCAACTTCCATTAAATTGCGAGCCTCTACCATAATATTTAAGTCCTTCTCTGTTTCCTTTAAATACTGCTTAGTCATTTCAATTGCTTTGGTAATACCTCCTGCAAAATCAATATGATTATCTTTTAGCATAATCATATCATACAAAGCAAATCTATGATTTTCTCCACCACCAATCTTTACTGCCCATTTTTCTAGAACACGTATTCCAGGTGTTGTTTTACGGGTATCTAGAATTTTAGTTTTAGTACCATCAATTAAATCAACAAACATTTTAGTTTTTGTGGCAATAGCACTCATACGTTGCATAGCATTTAAAACGGTGCGCTCTGCTTTCAAGATTGACTGCGAAGGCCCTTCAACATACATAACTATATCTCCAAAAGTAACTTCGGTGCCATCTTCAATAAGAACATCCAGTTTTAAGTTTTTATCGACATAGGCAAACACTTTCTTTGCAAAGTTAACACCTCCAATAACTCCTTTATCCTTTACTAATAACTTAGCTTTTCCTCTTGCATTATTTGGAATACATGCCAAAGAACTATGATCGCCGTCTCCAACATCTTCATTTATGGCGCTAGATATAATACGTTTTACTTCGGAATCAAAGATTTCTTGTGTTATCATTTTTGAGAAAATTTGAAACAAAAATAAGAAATTGATTTGCGAAATTATATTTTACATTTACGAAATTTTCAAATTTTATTGTTTTAATTGCATATTTGACAAATTGTAAATATTAATTTTGTTATATGACTATAAAATTACTTGCTATTGGAAAAACTGATAATAAGCAACTTGCATCCATTATTGAAGATTATGTAAAGCGATTAGGGCACTATATTAAGTTTAATTTAGAAATTATTCCAGATTTAAAAAACACAAAAAATTTAAGCGAAGAACAACAAAAAGAAAAGGAAGGCACGCTTATACTTAATAAAATAAACACCACTGATGTATTGATATTATTAGATGAACAAGGAAAAACACTTAATTCTATCGATTTTTCTTCTTATTTGCAAAAACACATGAATTCTGGTATTAAACAACTTGTTTTTGTTATTGGTGGGCCTTATGGGTTTTCTAAGGATGTTTACAACAAAGCAAATGGAAAACTATCATTATCTAAAATGACATTTTCTCATCAAATGATTCGCTTATTTTTTATTGAACAGCTCTATAGAGGATTTACAATTTTGAGAAACGAGCCTTATCATCATCGCTAATGTGTTTTAAAAACTTGTTTGCGTTTTTTTAATTGACGTTCTAAATCTTTAATGGTTTCTCTAACAGACACTTCAAAATTGCGTTCATTGGAAGTCGCAAATATTCTTGGTCCAGGTAAACTTAATTCTATGTTGCAAATTTTACCATTTATATGCTCTTTTTCATCTTGTTTAAAATGCACAGAAGCACTTATTAAGAATTCATATTTATTAGGTAATTTACTTAATTTTTCTTTAGTGAATTTTGAAAGTGTTTCACTTTTATCTACTCCTACATATTGGATACTTACCGTCATATTTTCTTTTTTAATTTATACTCAAATTTAAATAACACTGGCATCTTTAAAGATGACTTATATCATTTTAAAATAATTTATTTGAACTACCTTAACCTTCTAAGAAAATTCATAATACAGCTTCCTTAACCGACATCTTTTTCTCTAGCATCAAGGTTGCTTTTTCTAATCCGTTTAAAGCTGTTAATCTTTTTGTTCCTTTCTCTAAAGCTTGCTTAAACAAAACTATAGATTCCTCTAACCTATTCTGATCCATCAAAAACTCAGCATACATTTCTTTAGTTGGTTTTTGAATAAATGGTGGCCCATAACTGTAGGCCAACTGGTCTTGTAAAAAAACTGATTTCTTAAGGAATTTTTCAGTCTCAATAATATTATTCTCTAATCTTGCCCGTAATGCCATTAGTTGGGTTTTCATTACAATAGACTCACTAATATCTGTTCTATTTGGTAATTCCCGATTACCAGATGCGCAAACACTAAAGCCACTCGATACGTTATCGACTAAAAGTGATTCGCTTTTTATGTCACTTTCCATAGATTCTATTATTTTACCTAAAACCTCAGCATTATTGTTTTCAAATGCAATTCTACCTTCTATAAAATAGTTTTGAGATTTAATAGCAATATTAGCATCTGAAACATCAATCTCTATATTTGAAATTGGATGATTCCAAAGGTCTGCTTCCGCTAAAAAAGTTCCTTTTAGAAATAACAAATGAACCCGCGCTCTTCTTGACGGATCCTCTTTACAATATTTTTCCATATCCCAAACCATTTTCTCTGCCTCTGCAACTTGTCCTTTTTGCAAATAGCCATATTCCAACCAATGATAAGCATGATAACCTCTCGCATTATTGTCGAGTTCTTTATTTTTCATTCTAGCAACACTTGCTCCATAAGAATCTATATTTGATGCAACAACTTTATCCCACATGCCTAAAGCTACATAAATATGAGATGGCATATGTAAGGCATGACTAGCATCTGGTGCTACTTTTGCGTAAGCATCAGCAGCATCAAGTGCTAAATGAGCGTGTTTAGGATCATCATAAGAGTGTATTAAATAATGTAATGCCCCAGGGTGCTTTCTATTACTTTGTAATATCTTATTAGCAATAACTGCTCCTTCTCCATATATAGAATCATTTCTTCCTTCTGCAACAGAACCTAAAAGTGATAATGAATAAAAAGCAGCAATTTCATTGTTTTCTGGGAATTTCTTAAAAAGCTCTTGCATATGTTTCATATATGCTTGGTCCCTTTCTTTTTTAAGTGTCTTTTCTTTATATAAAATTTCAACACCATCTAATAAGCCTTCTTCTACAGTAGTAAACTCAACTTTTTCCCTAAGTTTTTTAATTTTCTGAACCGTTTCAATTGCGTTATCAAAATCTTGATCCCTCCATAAACTATGATTATATGTCATTGCTTCTCCCCAATAAGCCATGGCCATGTTGGGATCTAATTTCTGTGCTTCTAAGAAAGCTTCTCTGGCATCTTGATATTCAAAACTATGCAGAAGCAATAAGCCTTTTTCAAATTTAGGAATCGCATCTTTAGTTCCAGTAACTTCAAAATCTATTATTCCTAAATAATCAGTTTTCACAGCTTTATTTTTACAAGAACATATAAAAACCATCAATAAAAGAAGGGTGATTTGTTTCATATTAATATATCTAAATTTTACATCCTAATCTAATACTCAACTACTATTGACGTATCTGTATAATTTTTTGAACCTACTTTATATAAATTTTCGAACAATAAAATCTTTTTATATTTATTTTTTAAAACTTTGGTATAATAAACTATTTCTTCAATTGAGGCTACATTGTGATGAATAGTCTCATTTTTATTATTTACCATGCCATATATAGATATTTGACATTGATTCTTTGACTTCGACCCTTTAAAATTTGTTGAAAACACAATTCTTTTCACATTAAAAGGCATCTCTTTGTTACCTTGTTGAGGAGATTTATAAAATATGTTTTCGTACTTCGACTTTATAACAGTATTTCTAATATCTTTATTTTGGGAATATGAGATGCAAAAAAACAAAAAGAAGAATAATTAATATTAATTTTTTCATAACCAATAAATTTTAATTTTACACATTAGATTTATTATGCTTACTAAGATAAATAATTTAAATTACTTAAATACTTTACTAGCAATTATACACTATGATAAAACTTGTGTTCGCAACCAATAATTTAAATAAGCTTAAAGAAGTTCAAGCTTTAATTCCTAAGCATATTAAACTATTAAGTTTAAAAGATATTGGCTGTTTTGAAGACATCCCAGAAACACAAAACACCATAGAAGGGAATGCTATACAGAAGGCTAATTATATAAAAACCCATTATGGCTATGATTGCTTTGCAGATGATACTGGTTTAGAAGTAGAAATACTTAATGGAGAGCCAGGAGTTTACTCTGCTCGTTACGCAGGTAAACAACGAGATGCTAATGACAATATGGATAAATTACTCTTTAAATTGAAAGACAAAACAAATAGAAAAGCACAATTTAAAACGGTCATTGCTTTACATCTTGGCGGAGAACTTAAAACCTTTACAGGTATTTGTAAAGGTAAGATAACCTATACTATACAAGGCACAAAGGGCTTTGGTTACGACCCTATTTTCAAACCTAACAATTACAATCAAACTTTTGCAGAAATGGATCTAAGCCTTAAGAACAAAATTGGTCATCGTGGAAAAGCTGTTTCTCAGCTTGTTCAATTTCTAAAAATTAAATAACAAAAAATTAAAAACCATGTTGCTAGTTAATATTCTTTATGCTACTTTTAATTTATGACAGAGGAAGCGATAGAAAAAGAAAACGCAGCAATTACAAAAGCATATAAAGAATTACTAAAAGTTAGTTATAGAACGCTTTCTAGTGATGATAAAAAACTGATTCGAAAAGCCTTTGATGTGGCACTCGATGGGCATAAAGATCAACGCAGGAAATCTGGCGAAGCTTATATTTTCCATCCCATTGCCGTAGCAAAAATTGTAGCTCAAGAAATTGGTCTTGATGCAACCTCAATAGCTTCAGCATTACTTCATGACGTCGTAGAAGATAGTGACGATTATTCTATTGATGATATTGAACAACTTTTTGGAGGAATCATTGCAAAAATTGTAAACGGACTTACAAAAATCTCCTCACTTAGTAAGGAGCAAGACATGGATGTTTCGCTTCAAGCCGAGAATTTCAGAAAAATGCTGCTTACGCTTAATGATGATGTTCGTGTTATTATTATAAAAATTGCAGACAGACTCCATAATATGCAAACTATGGATGCAATGCGAGCAGATAAACAAGTAAAAATTGCATCTGAGACACTATACATTTACGCACCTCTTGCCCATAGAATTGGTCTTTATAATATTAAAACCGAACTTGAAGATTTAGGCTTAAAATACACAGAGCCTGAAGTATACAACGATATTCTAAACAAAATAAAAGAAAGTAAAGAAGAGCAAGACAAATACATTCTTCAGTTTAGCGAGGTTATTGAAAAATCTCTAAACAAAGAGAACATGAAGTATAACATTAAAGGAAGACCTAAATCCATCTTTTCTATTAGAAAAAAAATGGTAAAACAAGGAGTTTCTTTTGATGAAGTTTATGATAAATTCGCTATTCGAATTATTTATGAAAGTGATGAAGTCAATGAAAAATTCTTAGCTTGGAAAATATATTCTATTGTCACAGATCATTTTAGACCTAATCCTATTAGACTACGAGACTGGATTTCTTCTCCAAAGTCAACAGGTTATGAAGCCCTTCATATAACTGTTATGGGACCAAAAGGTCGCTGGGTTGAAGTACAAATACGAAGCCAACGCATGAACGAAATAGCCGAAAAAGGTTACGCCGCTCATTACAAATACAAACAAGGCGAAGAACTTGAAGATAGTCTTGAAAACTGGATTAATCGATTACAAGAAGCCTTAGAAAATCCACAGTTAAATGCAGTAGATTTTGTCGAACAATTTAAACTTAATCTTTACGCACAAGAAATATTTGTATTTACACCAAAAGGCGAGTTAAAGTCATTACCAAAAGGAGCTACAGCATTAGATTTCGCATTCAGTATCCATACAGAAGTTGGTATGAAAACACGCGGTGCAAAAGTAAATGGAAAACTAGTTCCTTTAAGTCATGTGTTGCATAGTGGTGATCAAGTAGATATTTTAACTGCCGAAACAGCCAAACCAAATGCCAATTGGTTAGATTATTCAACAACAGCAAGAGCAAGGGGCAAAATAAAATCTGCCCTCAAGGAAAATCGAAAAATAATTGGTGAAGACGGCAAAGAAATTTTAAGAAGAAAGCTAAAACAACTCAAAATTACACTTAACGAAGAAAGTATAAATGAGTTAGTTCGCTATTTCAAACTTAAAACAAGTTTAGATCTCTTCTACCGTGTTGGTATAGGCTCTATAGATAATAAAATGCTTAAAGACTACGCTTCTTCTAGAAGCAATGCTTTAATGACATTTATTAAAAATAAAATAAGTCGAAAAGCAACTATTTCGAAAGAAGAATTAGAAAAAGAGGAAGTTACATCTAATTTCGATTCTATAGTTTTTGGTAAAGAAGAAGATAAGTTAGATTACAAATTAGCCAATTGCTGCAATCCTATTCCAGGTGATGACGTTTTTGGTTTTTTAACAGTTGCCGATGGTATCAAAGTTCATAAAAAAAACTGCCCAAACGCACTTAGTTTACAATCTAATTATGCCTACAGAATCATGCCTGCAAAATGGATTGATTCTACGCAGCAAGAATTTTTGGTAAAAATAGAAGTATCTGGAATAGACCACTTAGGTTTAGTGAATGAAATAACAGAAATCATTTCATCTAACATGCATGTTAATATGAAAAGCTTAAGTTTCGAGACAGACGACGGGCTTTTTTCTGGAAAAATTAACGTGATTGTAAAAAACAATACTATGTTAAAAAGACTCCAAGAAAAACTTAAGAAAATTAATGGTATTGATAAGGTTACTAGAGTGTAAAAAAAGTGTAAATTTGCGACGAAATTATGAGTGCAAAATCAGATACCAAAAATCAAGACATCGTTAAAAGTGTATTTACGAGCTTTTTAGAAACTAATGGGCATCGTAAAACACCTGAACGATATGCGATTCTTCAAGAAATATATAATAATACAGAACACTTTGATATAGAGTCCCTATATCTTAGTATGAAAAATAAAAAATATCGGGTATCTAGAGCAACACTATATAACACCATAGAACTACTATTAGAATGTGGATTGGTTAGAAAACATCAATTTGGACAAAATCAGGCACATTACGAGAAATCTTATTTCGATAGACAGCACGATCATGTTATTTTAACAGATACTGGAGAAGTTATAGAGTTTTGCGATCCAAGAATTCAGTCTATTAAAAAGACAATTGAAGAGGTTTTCGATATTGAAATAAACAACCACTCACTATACTTTTACGGAAACAGAAAATCAACCAACTAATTATTTTTTACAATGGCAGTAGATTTACTACTAGGATTACAATGGGGAGACGAAGGCAAAGGAAAAATTGTTGATGTACTAACCTCAAACTACAATATTATTGCACGTTTTCAAGGAGGTCCAAACGCAGGACATACTTTAGTTTTTAATGGCAGAAAACATGTACTTCATACCATACCATCTGGAATATTTCATGATGATGCTACCAACTTAGTGGGAAATGGCGTAGTTATAGACCCTGTGATATTTAAAGGAGAACTAGACAAACTAGAAGAACAAGACGTTGATTATAGAAAATCATTATTAATTTCTAGAAAAGCCCATATTATTTTACCCACACATCGCTTACTTGATGCAGCTAGTGAAGCTTCAAAAGGTAAAGCTAAAATTGGTTCTACTTTAAAAGGTATTGGACCAACTTACATGGACAAAACTGGCAGGAACGGTATTCGTGTTGGAGATTTAGAGTTGAGCGATTGGAAAGAAAAATATAGAGCTCTAGCTAATAAGCATGAATCTATGATTGCTTTTTATAATGTTGAGATAGAATATGATTTAGCTGAATTGGAAATCGAATTTTTTAAAGCTATTGAAGTTTTAAAATCTTTAAAATTTATTGATTCTGAAGAATATATTTATCAAGCACAAAAATCTGGACAAAGCATTCTGGCTGAAGGTGCTCAAGGCTCTTTACTAGATATTGATTTTGGAACCTACCCATTCGTAACTTCAAGTAACACAACAGCTGCGGGTGCTTGTACTGGTTTAGGGGTAGCACCAAATCAAATTGGAGAAGTCTTCGGGATTTTTAAAGCCTATACAACACGTGTAGGGTCAGGTCCCTTTCCTACAGAATTGTTTGACGAAGACGGAGCAACCATGGCTAAAGTTGGTAACGAGTTTGGAGCCACAACTGGTAGACCAAGACGTTGTGGATGGCTAGACTTAGTAGCCTTAAAATATGCATGTCAAGTAAATGGTGTAACGCAATTAATGATGATGAAAGGCGATGTGCTTTCAGGGTTTAAAACCTTAAAAGTATGTACTGCATATAAATATAAAGGTGATGTGATTTATCATTTGCCTTATAATATTGAACCAGAAAATGTAGAACCAATCTACACAGATTTTAGTGGATGGAATGAAGATTTGACAGAAATGTCTGAAGCATCTCAAATACCTCAAGCTTTAAACGAATATATAGAGTTTTTAGAAAAAGAGTTGGAAATTCCAATTACAATCGTTTCGGTTGGACCAGATAGAAAACAAACTATTTTTAGAAATTAAAACATTTATTTTTATAAACTAACGCTTCAAATTATTTTGGAGCGTTTTTTGTTTCCATATACTTAAACAGTATTTTAATCGTTATTTTTGCGTTAAATCACATGATATTGAATTCAAGCTTTCGCATATTTATTTTCCTATTTCTAAGTTTGTTCTTTGTACCGCATTCCGAAGCACAAAGCAAAAAGAAAATAGAAATTAAGTATTCTGGTTTCTTAACTACCGACGAAGACAATCCTGGTGCCAAAATTTTAACTCGTGACGATTCCGAACAAGTACATATTGCTCATGAGAGTATTAATATGTGGTGTGATCGTGCCATACACTATAGCAGCGAAAACTTTATAGAAGCCTATGGTAATGTAAAAATGATTCAAGGTGACACGATAAACATGAATTCTAAATATGTGGAATATAGTGGAAAAACACAACTCGCTTTTGCCAGTGGTGATGTGGTTTTAACAGACCCTAATTCCACCATAACAACAGACACCTTGTACTTTGACCGTATTAAACAAGAAGCTTTTTACAGAACTGGTGGAACTGTTGTAAAAGATTCATCTGGCACGATAACGAGTAAAGTTGGTAGATATTATATGAATTTAAAGAAGTACCGTTTTGTTCAAGATGTTGTTTTAGTAAATCCAGATGCGACTATTAATTCAAATTACTTCGATTTTTATTCAGATACTGGACACGCCTATTTATACGGTCCATCAACTATTGTTACAGAAGAGAGTAAAACCTACTGCGAAAAAGGTTTTTATGATACTAAAAATAAAACTGGATATGCCGTAAAAAAATCTAGAATAGATTACGACAATCGTATTATTGAAGGAGACAGTTTATATTTTGATAATAATAGAAATTTCTCATCTGCAACTAATAATATAAAAGTTACCGACACCATAAACAACAGCATTGTTAAAGGTCATTATGCCGAAGTTTTTAGAGGTGCAGAAAAAGATTCCCTATTTATAACAAAGCGTGCATTAGCCATTACAGTTCAAGAAAACGATTCTTTGTATGTGCATGCAGACACCTTAATGGTAACAGGAAAACCAGACAAACGAATTACGCGCGCTTTCAGAAATGTGAAAATGTATAAATCAGACATGAGTGGTAAATCAGATTCCGTACATGTTAACCATGAAACTGGTTTAATGAAGTTTATTAATATTTCTAAGTTTTCTTCTGCCGATAAATTTGCAACTGTTAGAAAACCTATTTTATGGAATATTAAAAATCAAATTACAGGCGACACTATTCATTTAAAATCAAATCCAGAAACAGAAAAAATTGATTCTCTTATTGTATTCGAAAATGCATTCCTCATAAGCAGAGACACACTTGAAGCAGGCTATAATCAAATTTCAGGAAGAAGATTAATAGGATTGTTCAACGAAAATAATGACTTAAATCAAGTCGATATTATTAAAAACGCACAGTCTATATATTACTTTAGGAATGACAAAGGAGAATTAGTTGGTATTGATAAATCTAAATCTGGAAGCATAAAAATACTCATAACCGAAAAAGAAATTGATGAAGTAAGAAAGCTTAACCAAATTGATGGCGACATATTTCCTGAAGATGAATTTCCCGAAAACCAAAAACTTTTAAAAGGTTTCGATTGGCGTGAAAAAGAACGTCCTCAAAGCGTTGAAGATTTATTTAGTGATGACCCACCTCTAGATTTACCAATAATTAAAGGTTTGGATGATTACATCCCTCAAGATGAGTTTTTCGATGAAGAGATGATTGATCGTATTAACAAGGCAGATAAAGAATCTAAAATTCAAGATAAATCAAAGTCTAAAGCATCTAGAAACCTTCCTAAAAAAATAAAATCCAAACGAAAACTTTTAGGACCCACTAAATTAGCAGATCCCAATAAAAAGAAACTGATAGCACCTAAAAGCAGTCAATAATAATGATTTCAGATTTCTTTAAATACCAAGCACAAACAACGCCACATCCCTTGGCAATGGAAATCTCTCATGCTAAGGGTTCATATATTTATGATATTAGCAAAAAACCATATCTAGATTTTGTTGCAGGCATATCTGCATGTCCCTTAGGTCATAATCATCCTAAAGTTATTGATGCCATAAAAGAACAAGCAGACAAGTATTTACATGTCATGGTTTATGGAGAATACATTCAAAAACCTGCTGTAGAACTAACCAAACTTTTGGCAAAAAACCTTCCAGAAAAATTAGAAAAAACCTATTTAACAAATTCTGGAACAGAGGCCATAGAAGGCGCCCTAAAACTAGCTAAACGAGCAACTGGCAGAAGCGAAATAGTTTCTGCTAACAAAGCTTATCATGGCAATACTATGGGTGCAATGAGTGTTATGGGTTTTGAAGAACGCAAGCAAGCATTTAGACCACTATTGCCAGATGTTCGTTTTATCTCTTTTAATAATTTTGAAGAATTAAATCTCATAACTAATAAAACCGCTGGTGTTATTTTAGAAACTATTCAAGGTGGCGCTGGCTTTATCGAACCTAAAGATGATTATCTAAAAAAAGTTAGAGAGCGCTGCGATAAAGTTGGAGCACTATTAATTCTAGATGAAATACAACCCGGAATTGGTAGAACAGGTAAACTTTTTGGATTCGAAAATTACAACTGTACACCAGATATTTTGGTTACCGGAAAAGGTTTAGGTGGCGGCATGCCAATTGGTGCTTTTACAGCTTCGGCTAAACTTATAGACTTACTCATGGATAACCCGAAATTAGGACACATTACAACCTTTGGTGGACATCCAGTTATAGCTGCTTCTGCTCTAGCAACATTAAAAGAAATAACAGCAAGCAACTTAATGCAACAAGCTACAGATAAAGAAAAACTTATTCGTAACCTTTTAGTACATCCACTAATCTCAGAAATTAGAGGAAAAGGGCTTATGCTGGCCTTAATAATGCCCACATCGGAAATCGCAAATTCACTAATTCTTCAAGCACAAGAACATGGCTTGATTCTATTTTGGTTGTTATTTGAAAATAAAGCCGTTAGAATTACACCGCCTTTAACCATATCTAACGAAGAGATAACAAAAGGCTGTGGCATTATTATTGATATTTTAAATAGTATGAAGTAATCGAAAACCAACTTCAAACTTCTGAAAATCAAATTAAAACAACTAAACAGGCGTTAAGAAATTTTAAATGTTCATTACTTTGTTAAAAACATTTACAAATCAAGTGCCAAAAAAAAGAATAGAACCTTAAATTTATTGAAGTAGAAACTTACTAATGTGCCTATGGAGTTTAGTCATAACGACAACAACAACTTGCCACTTTCTAAATTTGAATCGATGTTGAAAACAAACAATGTTTTGTTTTTTGATTCTGAAGAATTTGAAAACATCATTCATCATTACCTTAACCAAGGTAAAATAGCTCTAGCTAAAAAAGCTATTAAGCTTGGGCTCGATCAACACCCGACATCCATAAATTTACGCCTTTTCAAGGTTGAAGTATATGTGTTTGAAGATAAGCTAGATGACGCCAATGAATTATTAAATGTTCTCTATTCACTTGACCCAATGAATGAAGAGCTCTTCATTCAAAAAGCAAATATTTTATCTAAACAGGATAATCACCAACAAGCCATTGAAGTTCTAAAAAAAGCATTAGAATTAACCGATGATGTGGTTGACATCTATTCACTAATTGGTATGGAATATCTGTTTTTAGACTCTTTTGAAGATGCAAAATCAAATTTTATGAGATGCATTGAAGCAGATGTTCAAGATTATTCTGCACTTTATAATATAATTTATTGCTTCGATTTTCTCAACCAACATAATGAAGCTATAGACTATTTAAATGTCTTTTTAGATAAAAATCCTTATTGTGAAGTTGCATGGCATCAATTAGGGAAACAGTATTTTGAGTTAAAAAACTACGAAAAAGCCTTAACTGCTTTCGATTTTGCTATTATTTCAGATGATAGATTTGTCGGTGCTTATCTTGAACGCGGAAAAGTTTTAGAAAAGTTAAATAAATATGAAGAAGCTATAGAAAATTATAGTATTACTTTAAAACTTGATGACCCAACATCTTTTGCATTATTAAGAATTGGTGGCTGTTATGAAAAACTAAATAAAGACGATTTAGCTGTTCAATACTACTACAAGACAGTTCATGAAGATCCTTTATTAGACAAGGGTTGGATAGCTATTACTAAATTTTACAACCGCAAAAAGAACTACCAAAAAGCTTTGTATTATATAAATAAAGCAATAAATATAGACGCTGAAAATGTAATTTATTGGAAACTATATTCTCAAATTAATCAGCGTTTAAACTTTTATGAAGAAGCCGAACGCGGATTTAAAAAAACACTTGAACTAGGTAATTATGAACTTAACACTTGGTTATCGCGTGGCGATCTTTTAATAAAGCTTGGCGAATTAGAAGCCGCCATCTACAATTTTGAACAAGCTGTGGAATTTTATCCAGAAAATGCCGAATTAGAATATAGGTTAGCTGGACTTTATTTCGCTTTAAATGAAAACGATAAAGGAACATTTCATTTAAAAAATGGTATTCGATTTAACGAAGACTATGGCTTTATAGTAGAAGAACTTTTTCCAGATGTCGCAAACAAAATTCTAGTTAAAAATTTACTAAAAGCAAATCTTTAAGGTTACGTTTCATTAAAATGCATACCTTTGATTTTCGTTTAAAAATCGAGTAATGCAAAGACGTTTACAAGATTATTTCATAATTTCTTTAAAAGGAATAGCCATGGGAGCTGCAGATGCCGTCCCAGGTGTTTCTGGTGGTACTATTGCTTTTATTTCTGGTATTTACGAAGAATTAATTTCCACAATTAGCAATGTAAATATTTCTTTATTTCGCACCCTTTTTACAAAAGGGATAAAAGCTTTTTGGCAACAAGCAAATGGAAATTTCTTAACAGCGCTTTTATTAGGTATAATTGTGAGTTTTGTGTCTTTTATGAGGCTTGCTAAATATCTTTTAGAACATCATCCCATACTAATTTGGTCATTCTTTTTTGGCTTAATCGTAGCCAGTATTTATTTTATTGGAAAACAAATTACCAAATGGAGCTTTGCAACTATAGTTTCATTAATTGTAGGTGCGGTCATTGCTTTTTATACTACTACCCTGCCAGCACTTGCAAATAATGATGATTCTTGGTTTTTGTTTATCTCTGGTGCTGTCGCTATTTGCGCCATGATACTTCCTGGTATTTCAGGATCATTTATTTTAATTATTCTTGGTGCGTATAAAACATTAAGTAATGCTTTACATGATTTCGACATAAAAAAAATAGTCATTTTTGCTACTGGTGCTATCATAGGTTTATTAAGTTTTAGTCACGTATTAAAATGGTTATTTAAACATTATCATAATATAACATTAGCTTTATTAACAGGATTTATATTTGGTTCTTTAAACAAAGTTTGGCCTTGGAAAAGAACCGTTTCTGTAATGTCTGACCAGACAGGTGATATATTACCTTTTAATGAAATATCTAATTTAGGTACACTTAATGTGTTTCAAAAACAAACAAACGATTTCGATTCTTATAAAACTGTTTTAGAAGAAAGTGTTTATGCTTTAAATTATTCTGAAATCAACGAATACATATATCCACAAACAACTCCTGCAGTTGTTTTAATGATTATTGGTTTTTTAACTATTTTTATTCTTGAAAAACTTGGTTCTAAAAAACAATAATGCAAAGCACTCGAACATTTACCGATAAACTTTTTTTAGTTTTAAAAGGACTAGGCATGGGAGCTGCCAATAAAGTTCCTGGTGTCTCAGGTGGTGTGGTTGCTTTTGTTGCAGGATTCTACGAAGAATTCATTTATTCGCTTCAAAAAGTAAATGGTAAAGCTTTCAAATTATTAATAAACGGTCGATTCAAGAGTTTTTTCTACTATATAAATGGGCGTTTTTTAAGCTTGCTATTCTTTGGCATGATTATAAGTTATTTTAGCGTTTCTAAAATTCTAGATTACTTAATAAAGCATTACGAATTATTTGTATGGAGTGTGTTTTTTGGAATGATTATAGGCTCTATTTACTATATAAATAAAGATTTTAAAGACTGGAATTCTAAAACTTTATTAACTTTATCCGTCGGTATTATTTTAGGACTAAGCATCAGTTTTTTAAACCCCGCAAAAGAAAACGACAACCTTTGGTTTGTCTTTTTTTGTGGTATTATAAGTGTTGCAGGAATGACGCTTCCAGGATTTTCTGGTTCCTTTATTCTTATTTTAATAGGGAATTATGTACTGCTACTAGTAGATTCAGTTAATGCTTTATATGATACTTTTTATGAAATATTAGGTGGTAATTTTAGCTTTACTGAGAATCCAGTACGAGTTCGAATGCTAAAGGTTTTAACCGTTTTTACATTAGGTTCTATAACGGGGCTGGTAACCTTTTCCCATGTTTTAAGCTATATTTTAAAACACTATAAAAATATTACGCTTGCAGCCATAATAGGCTTTATTATTGGCTCCTTAGGTGTAGTATGGCCGTGGAAAAAAACAATTTACAAAATGAATAATGATGTATATTCACTAGATTCTACAGGCGAAAAAATAATCGAAAATTACCAGCGGTATATACCCGAATTAAATTCAGAAACCTTTTACGCTATTACCTTTATTATTCTTGGAATTTTAATAGTATTGGGCTTGGAAATATATGGTAAGAAAACTAGAAAACAGCATGCATAAATTAGGGCTATTAGGTAAAAACATATCCTATTCTTTTTCTAAAGAATACTTCAAAAACAAGTTTATAAACGAAGAAATAGATAATGTATCTTACGACAATTTCGATATTGAAGATATTACTCTCTTTCCTTCAATAATCAATGAAACAAAAGGCTTAAAAGGGATGAATGTTACCATACCTTATAAAGAAACTGTAATTCCTTTTCTTGATAAATTAAATAAAAAGGCAAGAGCTATAGGCGCAGTTAACACCATTAAAATTAATAAAAAAGGCAAATTAATTGGTTACAATACAGACTGTTATGGATTTAAAAAATCGATTGCTCCATATTTGAATGAAAACCACAAATCGGCATTAATCCTTGGCACTGGTGGTGCAAGCAAAGCAGTTATTTATAGCCTAAAAAAACTAGATATTCAGTGCCATTATGTTTCTCGAAATGTATCTAAAAAAGTTAGTTATACCTATTCAGAATTAAATGAAGACATCATAAAACAACATCTAATTATTGTTAACTGCTCTCCCGTAGGAACCTTCCCAAATATAAATGACTGTCCAAATATTCCGTATGGCGGAATTACAAATAATCATATCTTATTTGATTTAATCTATAACCCAGATGAAACAAAATTTTTAAAACTGGGAAAAGAAAAAAATGCCACTGCAATTAACGGTTTAAAAATGTTAAAACTGCAAGCAGAAAAAGCATGGTCTATCTGGGATTTAAAATAAAAACCTTCGCTTAACTTATTAAAAACGCAATCTTCACTTTGTAAATACTAGAGTTGTTAGTATCTTTAGACTTTATAGAATCACATTAATAACGACCCTAAACATTTTTAAAATGTCTGAGATTGATAACCTGCAAAAAGCAGAAGGAGAAAATAAAGAATTAAATTTAGATTTAAATAAAACGGAAAATCAGGAACAAGCTGAGAATACCGATTTAAACATTGAAAACACTTCACAGCCAGAAGATGTATCTAATAACGCTTCCAATACGGCTGAAACTTCCGATGAAACTCCTAATTCTGAAACACCAGAAAACACACAAGAACCAGACGAGGTTATTGATGAAATTGAAGCTTCTAATGCAGAAGATGCAGAAGACGAAGGCAATAAAGAACGACATACTATAGAAGTTAAAGAGTATGATAAAATGTCGTTGGAAGCCTTAGCTATTGAATTGGAAAAACTGATTAAAACAGAAAAAATTCAAGCTATTAAATCTCATGTAGATCATATTAACAGTGATTTTAAAACTAAATTCCAAGCTTTAATAGATGAGAAAAAAGCAGATTTTTTAGCCGATGGTGGTAATGAAATAGACTTCTATTACTCCTCTCCTGTTCAAAAACGATACAAAACAGCTTACAGAGAATACCGCAATAAATTAAATGAGCATTATAAAAGTCTTGAAAAAAATCTAAAAGAAAATTTAGCCAATAAACTTGAAATAATTGAAGAATTAAAAGGCTTAATTAATGTTGAAGAAAACATAAATACAACCTACAAGCATTTTAAAGAATTACAAGAACGATGGCGCAATACAGGACCTATTCCGCGCGATAAATACAACAATGCTTGGAATAGCTATCACCACCATGTTGAGATATTTTACGATTTTTTACATCTAAATAGAGATCTTCGCGATCTTGATTTTAAACATAACTTAGATAAAAAACTCAAAATTATTGAGCGTGCAGAAGAACTTGCACAAGACGATGATATAACACGATCGTTTAGAGAACTTCAAGAACTGCATAAAATGTGGAAAGAAGAGTTGGGTCCTGTTGGAAAAGAACATCGAGAGGTTATATGGGAACGTTTTAAAACAGCCACAAAAGTTATTAATGATAAGCGTCAACTTTACTTTAAAGAAATAGATAAAGTTTATGAGAAAAACCTTGAGAAGAAAGAAGAAATAATTGCAAACATTAACGAAATTGCTTCTCAACAAGTTAGCTCTCATGGTGCATGGCAGAAAAAGATAAAAGAAATTGAATCTTTAAGAAACGACTTTTTCAATGCTGGAAAAGTACCATTAAAAGTAAATGAAGCCACTTGGGCAAAGTTTAAAGACGCTGTTAGAACTTTTAACAGACAAAAAAACGCTTTCTACAAAGGACTTAAAAAAGAACAATATAAAAATCTTCAGAAAAAATTAGAATTAATAAAAATTGCTGAAGACAACAAAGACAGTGAAGATATTCAAGTAACCACAGCTTTGATGAAAAAAATTCAAAGTGATTGGAAAAAAATAGGTCATGTACCTCGTCGAGATAGTGACAAAATATGGAAACAGTTTAAAGCAGCTTGTAATCATTATTTCGATAAGCTTCATGCAGAAAGAAATGCATCTAACAAAGTAGAACTAGATGCGTTTAACCAAAAACATGAATTATTAGATTCTATAAAAAAAATAAAACTTTCTGGTGATAAAACCAAAGATATAGAAATCATTAACACGCAAATAAATACTTGGAAAACACTAGGAAGAGTTCCTCACGACAAACGCTATATTGAAGGAAAATTTCATAAAGCCTTAGATGGTTTATTCTCTAATCTTAAAATGGATAAGAATGAGATTGAAATGATTAAGTTCGAGAATAAATTAGAAAGTTTAAATAGTTCTGAAAGCACAAGAGATTTAGACAACGAACGTTCTTTTATTCGAAAGAAAATTGATGAAGTTAAAAGTCAGATTAATCAATTAGAGAATAATTTACAATTCTTTACTAATGTAGATGATGATAACCCGCTAGTTAACGAGGTACATACTAACATAAAAAAACACAAAGAAGATTTAGACTTGTGGAAAGCTAAGCTTCGAAAAATTAAAGATTTATATTGATTAGCCATTAGCTAAAAAAGTAAACTGTAAGGTAAAAACCTATCGCAATTAACCTTCAAAAGGTACATCACTAAACTCACTTCTTTATCATTCCGACCGAAGCATGAGAAGGAATCTCGACGTTTTAAAGATTTTTCGTCGCTCGTTTCTCACACTGTTCGAAATTACAAATACATGCACAGCTACAAAGTTTTAGCCTCTTCCCAAAATACATCCATTTCGGCAAGCGTCATATCTTTAAGTGGTTTATTTAAGCTTTTTGCTTTACTTTCTAGATACTGAAAACGTTTTGAAAATTTCTTATTCGTACGCTCCAAAGCATTTTCTGGGTTAATGTTTAGAAAACGTGCGTAGTTTACCATTGAAAACATGACATCTCCAAACTCACTTTCCATTTTATCTTGGTTACCAGATTGCACTTCAGTTTTAAATTCGTTTAGCTCCTCCTCTACTTTTTCCCAAACTTGAGCTGGTTCTTCCCAATCAAAACCAACACCTGCTACTTTTTCTTGAATTCGGTTGGCTTTTACTAAGGCTGGTAAACTTTTTGGAACCCCTTCTAAAACACTGGTTTTTCCCTCTTTTAGTTTTAGATTTTCCCAATTGCGCTTAACGCCTTCCTCGTTTTCAACTTTTACGTCGCTATAAATATGCGGGTGTCTGTTTATTAGTTTTTCGCAAATGCTGTTACACACATCGGCAATATCAAAATGGTTGGTTTCGCTACCTATTTTAGCGTAAAATACAATGTGCAATAATACGTCGCCCAACTCTTTTTTAACTTCTTCTAAATTCTTATCTAGAATAGCGTCTCCAAGTTCGTAAGTTTCTTCTATGGTTAAGTGACGTAAGGTTTCCATAGTTTGCTTTTTATCCCACGGACATTGCTCACGCAACTCGTCCATAATGGTTAATAATCTATCAAAAGCTTTTAACTGATCTTGTCTGGAGTTCATTATTTAGAAGTTTTTTCAAAAATACAATTTTGATGTTTTGGATGGGGAGTAATTTGTTTAATAATTGTTGACAATAACTATATACTGCGTTTCTTAATTTTGACAGAAAAATTAGCTAACTTAGCTTACCATCGGATATAAAACATTAAAACGATTTCATATACGTGAAAGTTGGCAATAATTTATTCAAAATCAATAATTTATGAAGAACTATTTAAAAATTTTAGTACTAGTACTTTTTATTAGTTGTGAAAACAACAAAAGAAACGTCACAGATTTTGTAGAAGTTAACCAAACAACTATTGGTAATCATATTGAGCGTCTAGCGTCCGATGAATTTCTAGGAAGAAAACCATTTACTGAGGGGGAAGTAAAGACCGTAAACTATTTAAAAGATGAGTTTGAAAAATTAGGAGTTTTGCCAGGAAATGGTAGTAGTTTTTTTCAAGATGTTCCAATGGTAGAAATTACTGGAACTCCATCAGAAAAAATGATTATTTCAGGAAATAACGAAAGCTTTAATTTAGAATACTTAAAGGATTTTGTTGCAACAACAAATAAAACAGAATCTGACCTAAAACTTGATAATTCAGAACTTGTATTTGCAGGTTATGGTATTGTTGCTCCTGAATATGGATGGAATGATTATGAAGGTATAGATTGGAAAGGAAAAACTGCTGTTGTTTTAATAAATGATCCTGGTTTTAAATCTGGTGATTCAATCTTATTTAAAGGAAATGAAATGACTTACTATGGACGTTGGACATACAAATATGAAGAAGCTGCAAGACAAGGTGCCGATGGACTTATAATTATTCATGATACAGAGCCAGCTTCTTATGGTTGGAATGTAATTGAATCTGGTTGGAGCGGTGCGCGGTTAATTATAGAAAGTGATTTACCTCTATTAAATATTGAGTCATGGATTAGTGGTGAAAGTGCTGAGAAAATGTTTGAAATTTCAACAATGAAAGGTCAAGACTATAAAACACTTTCTAGAAATAAAGACTTTAAACCAATTCCATTAGGCTTAAAAGTTTCAGTAGGAATTAAAAATAAAATTAAGAAAGATGTTTCCAAAAATGTAGTTGCACTTATACCAGGTACAGATAGAAAAGATGAATTTATTATATACTCTGCTCATTGGGATCATTTTGGAGTTGGTAAATCAATAAATGGTGATTCAATTTACAATGGATCAGTAGATAATGCCTCTGGTACAGCAGGTTTATTAGCAATTGCTGAAGCATTCAAAAAAACCAAACCTACAAAACGTTCAATAGTCTTATTAGCAGTTACTGGTGAAGAACAAGGATTATTAGGTTCAGCATATTATTCAGAAAACCCCATTTTTAATCCTAAGAAAACAATAGCAAACATTAATATTGATGCGCTGGATAGTCCAGGAAAAATGAAAGATTTAACGATTACAGGTTTTGGTCAATCTGAAATGGATGAATATGCCAGAGAAGCAGCTAATAAACAAAACAGGTATATTATTCCTGATCCAGAAGCAGAAAAAGGATATTTCTTTAGATCAGACCATTTTAATTTCGCAAAAATAGGAATACCTGCTTTGTATGCAAGTGGTACTTATGAAGGGTTTGATGTTAGTATTGAAGAAGTAAAGAAGTATAATGATTATTATCGTATTAATAAATATCATCAACCTTCAGACGAATACAATCCTGAAACAACAGAATTAAGTGGTGTTCAATTAGATTTACAACTTTTCTTTAATGTAGGTTTTAAATTATCTAATGAAGAATATTTTCCAAAATGGTACAATGGAAGTGAATTTAAAACTGCTAGAAAATAACCTAACCAACAAATGAAATTCAAACAAAATAGTGCCTCTAAGTTCGTAAGTTTCTTCTATGGCTAAGTGGCGTAAAGTTTCCATAGTTTGCTTTTTATCCCACGGACATTGCTCACGCAACTCGTCCATAATGGTTAATAATCTATCAAAAGCTTTTAACTGATCTTGTCTGGAGTTCATTATTTAGAAGTTTTTCAAAAATACAATTTTGATGTTTTGAATGGGGAGTAATTTGTTTAATAATTAGATCTTGACAATATAATCTATAACTTGATTTTGTCAGAAAAAAATTATAAATTCGTTTGACGTCGGATATAA
The DNA here is from genome assembly GCF_947487605.1 of uncultured Algibacter sp. Lineage (GTDB taxonomy): Bacteria > Bacteroidota > Bacteroidia > Flavobacteriales > Flavobacteriaceae > Algibacter_D. The sequence goes on along the minus strand of NZ_CANKXK010000012.1, from coordinate 86,620 downwards.
GTCATTGAAACGACGTATATCCGTAAAACCGCTAAACGAACCTTTCCAAAAAAAACCTCTTTTCGGTTTAAAAATAAAGTTAGCGGATAAGTTGCGTTAGGGATTGTAGTGGCATCCTTTTTTTGAAAAGATAAAAACATGCCTTATTTAGAACTAAAATTTAACAGATAGTCACGTCGTTCCTCTTACTATGACGAAAAAAAAAGATATAACGGAAAGCCCGACCGAAGTGACTCCTGCAAGGTTTTGAAAACCTTGTAGGTATGGAACGCAGGGAACGCCCAAATTTTAAACTTACCATATTAAAATACTAGACACTTAAAAAAATAATTATAGAATAAAAAATCTAGCTATAGAACTGGGTTTTGATATTGAAAATAAACCTACAAGGTTTTGAAAACCTTGCTGGTTGGAAATCTTAAAAAGAAAAAGACCTGTCAGGTTTTTGAAACCTGACAGGTCTATGTAAAATGCTCAATATATTATTATGCGTTTTGCTTCTTAATTAAGTTAAGCGCAGAACCCTCGTTATACCATGCAATTTGTGCATCGTTGTAGGTGTGATTCAATTTTATAAGATCTTTTGATCCATCTTCATGAACAGCTTCTAGTGTTAATTGTTTTCCTGGAGCAAATTCATTTAAATCGATAAAGTTAAATGTATCGTTCTCTTGGATTAAATCGTAATCGCTTTCATTTGCAAAGGTTAAACCTAACATCCCTTGTTTTTTAAGGTTTGTTTCGTGAATACGTGCAAACGATTTTACGATAACCGCAGCAACACCTAAATGACGTGGTTGCATTGCGGCATGCTCTCTAGAAGACCCTTCTCCGTAGTTATGGTCTCCAACTACAATTGACTTAACGCCAGCAGCTTTATAAGCTCTTGCCGTATCTGGAACTCCGCCATACTCTCCTGTTAATTGGTTTTTAACAAAGTTGGTTTTTTGTCCAAAGGCGTTTACTGCACCTATTAAAGTATTGTTTGCAATATTATCTAGATGACCTCTGAAACGTAACCATGGACCCGCCATAGAAATATGGTCGGTAGTACATTTTCCAAAGGCTTTTATTAAAAGTTTTGCGCCATTGATTGCTCCACCGATTGGTTGGAATGGTGTTAGTAATTGTAAACGTTCTGAATCGTCTTTTACTGAAACTTGCACATGACTTCCATCTGCTTCTGGTGCTAAATAACCATTATCATCAACTGCAAAACCTTTTGGTGGTAATTCCCATCCTGTTGGCTCATCGAACATGACTTCTTGTCCGTCTTCATTAATTAACTTATCTGTTAACGGGTTAAAATCTAAACGTCCAGCAACTGCAATAGCAGCTGTTAATTCTGGTGATGCTACAAAGGCATGTGTGTTTGGATTTCCATCGGCACGCTTTGCAAAGTTTCTGTTAAACGAATGCACGATGCTATTTTTTGGTGCGTTTTTAGGATCTGAATATCTTGCCCATTGCCCGATACATGGTCCGCATGCATTGGTGAATATTTTAGCGTCTAGGTTTTCAAAAATTCCAAGAATACCATCGCGTTCTGCTGTGAAGCGTACTTGCTCTGAACCTGGATTGATTCCCAATTCAGCTTTCATTTTTAAACCTTTATCTAAAGCTTGTTGTGCGATAGAAGATGCTCTTGATAAATCCTCATAAGATGAATTTGTACAAGACCCGATTAGTCCCCACTCTACTTTTAAAGGCCACTCGTTAGATGTTGCTTTTTCAGTCATTGCAGCTCCAACTTCTGTAGATAAATCTGGAGTGAATGGTCCATTTAATAATGGCCCTAATTCTGATAAATTAATTTCAATTACTTGATCGAAATATTGCTCTGGGTTAGCATACACCTCAGCATCAGCAGTTAAGTGTTGCTTTACAGCGTTTGCAGCATCTGCAACATCGGCTCTATCTGTAGCGCGTAAATAACGTTCCATAGATTCATCGTATCCAAAAGTAGAAGTTGTTGCTCCTATTTCTGCGCCCATGTTACAAATAGTTCCTTTTCCTGTACATGACATTGATGTAGCTCCAGGTCCGAAATATTCAACAATAGCTCCTGTTCCTCCTTTTACAGTAAGAATTTCTGCTACTTTAAGAATCACATCTTTTGGTGCTGTCCATCCAGAAAGTTTTCCAGTTAACTTAACACCTATTAGTTTTGGGAACTTCAATTCCCAAGCCATACCTGCCATAACATCTACCGCATCTGCTCCTCCAACACCAATAGCAACCATACCTAACCCCCCTGCATTTACAGTATGTGAATCGGTACCAATCATCATTCCTCCTGGGAATGCATAATTTTCTAAAACCACTTGATGAATAATACCTGCTCCTGGTTTCCAGAAACCAATACCATATTTATTAGACACAGACTCTAAGAAATTAAAAACCTCGCTACTTACATTATTAGCGTGTTTTAAATCTGTTGCAGCACCTTCTTTAGCTTGGATTAAATGATCACAATGTACCGTTGTTGGTACAGCAACCTTAGTTTTTCCTGCTTGCATAAACTGCAATAAAGCCATTTGAGCTGTAGCGTCTTGACATGCAATTCTATCTGGTGCAAAATCTACATAGTCCTTTCCTCTTGTAAATGCCTCTGTAGGTGTTCCATCCCAAAGGTGGTTGTATAATATTTTTTCGGAAAGTGTCAAAGGTTTACCAACTACTTCACGCGCATTATCAACGCGTTCTGCCATCCTGCTGTAAACACCCTTAATCATGTCGATATCAAATGCCATATTTTATGTTTTAAATGGTTGAATTTTTAAAGTGATGCAAAGTACAAAATTAATGCAAAGTTTTAAAAATTAACTAAGGAATACAATGTCTACTAATATTAATTTATTATAGTCCTATTATAATTTGATATCGTTACGTTTTTTTCAAATTTTTAATTTGAAAACTATCTAATTATTAACATTAATCTTAAGCTTGTTTTTAATACGCTTTGAATCTCGCAAATTGGTTATTGGCTTTTCAAAATACGTATACACTATTTTGGACAAGAAGTAAGTAAGGGATAAATAAACGAACAAGCCAATAATCCGTTCTACTAAGTTCAATTTTTGAAAGTCTAAAAAGATTTGCATTAAATACAAAATAAAGTTGTAGTGCAAAAGATACATAGCATAAGAATAGACACTGATACTTTTAACGAATTTGAAAAACCTTCGTCTGGGAGGCCTTAAAAAACACAAATAAGGCAACATCAAACAAATAGCTATTGAATTAAAAGGTAAATACAGCACATTCCAATAAAATGTATGTGTTTGAATGGTAATACCTGACAAAGGAAGTATTACCAAAACCATTACCCACAGGAAGATTCCAATAATAAAAAGTTTATCTTTTAGTTTTTCGATTTTAGTCTTGTTCTGCTTAAAATAATATAGCAAAATGAAGCCATAAAAAATGGCGTCAAGTCTGTATATTACTATCGCCTTTAAATTAGAATTCCATATTCTTAAAGATTGTACCTCATCTAAAAAAGACCAATAATAAATGAATTTTGATATTAAAAAGACAAACACCAATAGCATAGACACTAGTAAAAATATCTTTTCTTTTTTAATAATATATCTATTTGCAATTTTATAAAATGTAAAAAGGCAAAAAGGACCTAAAAGATAGGCAAACTCTTCAACCGATAAACTCCAAGATTCTGGAAAAAAAGGGACATGATAGGCTGAGAAATTTTGTAAAAAGAAAAAGTACCTCCATAAAGTCTGAGGCAATTCATAACCTAATAAAAGAGCAACTACAATGTTAATTAATAGCATTAAAAAATACAATGGCAATGTTCTAAACCAACGTCTTACCCAAAAATGAAATAGTTCTTTTCTAGAAAATTGAGTAGTCTTTATTAACCTGAAAAGCATCCCTCCAATTAAAAACCCACTCAAAACAAAGAAAACCTCCACACCTTGCACACCAATAACTTGAACTGCGCTAATTATAACATTATTATAACCTTGAAAAATATAAAGTGAATGCGAAAAAACTACCATGGTAATGGCTATAGCCCTCATTAAATCTAGTCCATATATTCTTGCTTTATAAGCCATATGTTACCTTGGAAACTTTCGGTCTCTAAATTTTAAAATGGGGTTTTCAAAGTAAACATACATGATATTTGAAATTACCGTAGTCATTAATAAAAATAAAATAACAAGAGCTGTTTTTTCTAATATATTCATTGAATAGATATCAAACAATAATTCAATATTTAATAGAACTAAAGAATAATTCACTAAATATATAGCATAAGAGCGCTTGCTAATAAATTCAATTAATTGTTGACCAAAAAAAGTTCTTTTTAGATTTAAAAAATAGGGAAATAAGAGCGCCAATGAGATTCCAACTATTTGCAGATATATAAAAACATAAAACCCAAAATGAGATTGAGGTAATAAATTGAAAACGTAAACAAAAATGTGAAGTAAAGCAAATGAAGCCAATCCCAGAATTAATAATATATTTTTTTTACGAGTTATAAAGTTTGGAAAATTTTTAACTAAGAAAAGAACAATAAAACCATAATAAATACTATCCATTCTATAAATAACAACTTTTCTAAAAGATGTACTCCATTCGTGATAAGTAGTAATAGAATTATCGAAATAGTAAAATATTTTAAAAATGGTTAACATAATGATTATCAGTAATGTTGTCCTAAAAAACAACAATTGTCTATTACCCTTTTTAAATAGCATTACAGACAAAAAAAGAAAGAACGGTAATAGTAAATAAGCAAATTCTTCGATAGACAAACTCCATGCTTCAGTAAAAAAATCTGGATGTTCGCTCGCGAAGTTTTGAAAAAAGAAACTGTATAAGAATACATCTTTGGGTAGTGAAGTACCAACAATTAAAGCCCCTACAACATTTAAAATTAAAACTAAAAAATAATTAGGCAATGTTCGTAACCAGCGTCTTTTCCAAAACCTAATAAGGCTGCTCCATTGCAAATGCTCTTCCTTTAAAATCTTAAGTAGAATACCTCCTATTAAATAACCACTTAATACGAAAAACAAATCGACCCCAATAGCCCCCATAATGCGTACAAAATCTATAAGTGTAGATGTCGTGTTAGGATATAGCAAAAAAGTAATATGAGACAACACAACTAAACTAATGGCTAAAGCTCTTAAACAGTCTAAGCCTAATAATCTTGAAAACGTTGGTTGTTGCATTAAAATATTAGTAATTTTGATTAATACACAGATCTAATGACTTTAAAAAAGTGGCATAAAATCACGATAATTTCCCTAGTAATTATCACTACTATTGGTCTAATATACTATTTTAATTTGTCTAACAGATATAAAGCAATTGTTAAAACGCGAGCGCTACATTTTTTCAAAATTATTGATTCTGAATGGTCAAAATCACTAACTGATAATTATATAAAGTTCCAATCTCCTTCTTTATTAATAGATGGAATTTATAAATCAATGGAAGGTCCAAATGCACTACAAAATTTTTATTTAAACCAATCTAAACAAGACTTACTTTGGATGACAGGTTTTAAAATTGAAGCAGTAGATTCTAAAACAAATGACAATCGTTCTAATGACTTTGTTTGCCATACAAACATAGATTATATAGAACAAGAACACCATGGTCGTTGGAATATGCTAGATAGAATTAATAAGCAATATCCAAGAGTAATTTCGTTATCTCATGGTGTAGAATCTGTTAAATTTCCTGAAGGATATGGCTTTCCTTTTTTTAGTGATGAACAATTTTTTATAATTACACAGGCACTAAATCACAATATAAATGATTCCATATTTCAAATAAAACATGATATCTCCATAGCATATAGCAAAAAACGAGACATAAAGCCTTTACTTCCAAGAACTATATTTATGATGCTACCCTTTGACATCAACGATCCTTTTAATTCTGAAGGAAAAATGATGGAAAACTCATGTATCCCAATAGAAACAAAAAATCACACTTACTTTGATAAAAACGGACAAGCGCTTTCTGGACATTGGAAAATTTTTGAAGGAGAACAAACTTTCTCATATAATGCAACAGAACAGCTAGCTATAAAAGATACGATGCGTCTGCATCAAGTTACACCTCACCTCCATCCTTTTGCAAAACAATTTATACTAAAAGATCTTACTTCTGGTGAAGTTATTTATAATTGCGATGTAATAAATCATAAGAACAAAATTGGTCTGACTAAAACACCAGAATTTTCAAGTAAAGAAGGTGTTTTAATGTATCCAAATCATGAATATGAGTTAACCCTTGTAACTGATAACACAACTAATGAAGTTCAAGATATGATGGCTAGTATGTTTTTGTTTTTTTATGACAAGGAAATGGATTTAAAAATCAATACTTATTACGATGCGCAATAGTTTACTTTTTTTAATTGCTGTATTATTAATTTCTTCCTGTCAATCAAAAAAAGAGTTACCTATTTTAAGTCGCTATATTGATACGAATGGAGCTGATGTAACTTATACCATAAGTGATTTCGAATTTAGGAATCAACTAAATCAACTAATCACAGATCAAAACACATATAATAAAGTATATCTAGCCAATTTCTTTTTTACACGTTGCCCAAGTATTTGCCCAAAAATGACATCGGCATTAACAAATTTCGCAACAGATTTTATTAATAATGAAGATTTTCTCTTGTTATCATTTAGTATAGATCCCAATAATGATTCAATTCCTGTTTTAAGACGCTATGCTGAAGCTACCAATATTCCAAGCTCAAAATGGCATTTTCTAAATGGCAGTGATGAGCAGCTTAAACATGTATCTAGCTTATTTAGAACAAGCTTTAAACCTAAAGAAGATCGTATGGATTTTTATCATTCCTCTTATGCTGCACTTGTAGACAAGCAGCAATACATACGTGGCTTTTATAACTTATTAGATAAAAGTTCCGTAAATCAGTTAAAAAAAGATATCGCGTTATTATTAGAATAAACTCTTAATAATTTGATTTTCGGTAATTCCTTCAGCTTCAGCTTTGTAGTTTTTAATGATTCTATGTCTTAAAATACTATATGCAACCGCTTGAACGTTTTCTATATCTGGAGAAAATTTACCATGAATAGCCGCATGTGTTTTTGCAGCTAAAATTAAGTTTTGTGATGCTCTAGGACCTGCACCCCAATCAATATAAGTTTTTACTAAATCAATAGCTTCATCACTTTCTGGCCTTGTTTTTCCAACCATTGCTACTGCATATTCAATTACATTATCGGCTACAGGAATTCGACGAATAAGCTGTTGACAATCTATAATTTCTTGAGCAGAAAACAAGGCATTAACTTTTGCTTGAATATCTGTTGTAGTTGCTTTAACAACTTGAACTTCTTCATTAAATGACGGATACCCTAGATTTATTGCAAACATGAAACGGTCTAATTGTGCTTCAGGTAACGGATAAGTTCCTTCTTGCTCAATAGGGTTTTGAGTAGCTAAAACAAAATACGGTAAGCTTAATTTATAATGATGCCCAGCAACAGTTACCGCACGTTCTTGCATAGCTTCTAATAAAGCGGCTTGTGTTTTTGGTGGTGTTCTATTAATCTCATCGGCTAAAATAATATTGGCAAAAATAGGGCCTTTAACAAATTTAAAATGCCTGTCTTCATCCAATATCTCACTTCCTAGAATATCGCTAGGCATTAAATCTGGCGTAAACTGGATGCGTTTAAAATCTAAACCTAAGGCTTGTGCAATGGTGTTAACCATTAAGGTTTTTGCTAGTCCAGGAACTCCGATAAGTAATGAGTGTCCTCCAGAAAAAATAGAAATTAAAATCTGGTTTACAACCGCATCTTGCCCAACAATTACTTTACCAATTTCGGTTTTTAATTCTTTATATCTTTTTACAAACTGTTCTATTGCAGCAACGTCTGACATAAGTTTTACTTTTTTAACCAATTGCTAGAAAACTCACAATCTCTATATTCACCACTAATTTTTATGTAAGTATCCATAATCTTTTCGGCTTGCCATTTTTCTATAGCCTTTACACGTTTATCATTAAGTGTTAAATCCTTTATTTTTAAAAAGTCGCGTGCATAATCTGCTTCATGATCTTCAATTCTATCGGTAACCATTAAGATTTTAAACGAAAGGTTTCCTTGTCTATCTTGTTCCTTTAAAACTAAACTAACTTCTTCATCTTTCAGGTCTTGAATCTGAGCATATAATTCTGGATCCATTCTTGTCAATTCAAAATTATAATCTTGAGTTGCTGGATTAATAAGTTGACCGCCATCATAACGTGTTTCATCTTCATCACTAGCTTCTCTTGCTGCATCAGCAAATGATATATCATCACTCACAATACGTTCTCTAACTTTTTCAAGGCGGTCTTTTGCTTCTAATACGGCTTCATTTGATACTTTTGGAATTAAAAGGATGTGTGCCACATCATATTCTTGTCCTCTAATTTTTTCTAAATGAATGATATGAAAACCAAAATCGCTTTCAAACGGATCTGAGATTTCACCTTCCTGAAGTGAAAAAGCAACTTGCCTAAACTCTTTAACCATTCTAGGCTGTTTCTTATTTAAGGTATACTTACCACCTTTACTTGCAGATCCTGGATCATCGGAATATAAGACCGCTTTAGACCTAAAACTGGCGCCATTCTCTTCAATATCGGCTTTAAACTGCTTTAGCCTATCAATTACTTTTTGCTTTTCTTCTTCAGACACTTTTGGTTTTGCCACAATTTGTGCCACTTTCAATTCTGTACCAAATGTTGGACGCTCATCTTCGGGAATTTTATTAAAAAAAGTTCTTACTTCCTCTGGAGTCACCTCAATTTCTTCAACAATACTCGCTTGCATTTTTTGGGCTAACTGATTGGCTTTATTTATTTCGAACATTTCGTCTCTAAAACTCTGTTCGTCATCTTTTTTATAGAATTCTAAAAGACGTTTCATGTCGCCATTAACTTGTTGTAGAAATTGTTCTATTTGATAATCTACATTTCGTCTTATTTCTGCATCTGAAACAGTTAAACTATCTTGAATAGCGTGATGTGCGTATAGTTTATCTTCTAACAACTTTCCAAATAATTGGCAACGCTCAATATCTTTTGTATTAACACCTTGAGCTTGTAACTGCAAGTAGGCTTTATCAACGTCAGAATCTAAAATAATATAGTCGCCTACAACGGCAGCAACACCATCTACTTTCTGTGCTTTAAAACCATTAAGTGTATCGACTACTTTTGTTACTTCCTCAACAGGTTTTTCATCTTCAATAATTTCTTGAGCCGAAGAAAAATTAATCGCAAAAAAAGCGACAAATATGAAGGCTAAGGTTTTATAATTATTTATAAATTTCAAATTGCTTGTTTTTAATGGCATCTTTTGTAATATCTTTTTCTAATTGTCTTATTAGCTCTAACTTCCTTTTATTAATAACTATTTGATCGATAGTAGGTTTTACATACTCCAAAGGAGCTGTGTCGTTGCGTAATAAAACATCATTAATTTGCATCAAATATACTCCTAATGAATCTTTGAGTTGTATAAAATTAGATTTTTTTAACAGTTCATCTTTATTTTCAGAATGTAATACTGGTATTTTATCAATTACCTGTGTTGCTTTTACCCAAATGGAGTCATTTAAAGAGTAAGATTTGAACTGAATAGCTACAGAATCAAGCTCTTTTTTATCCTTTGGGTCGAAACGTTTAAACTGTTCTTCAATTCTACGAAAATTAAGCATATTCTTATCTAAATATACATATCTAAATTTTATAAGCTCTTCATTTAATTTGAAAGCTTCTTTATTTTCATTATAATAAATACGAGCTTCATCATCATTAACCAAGGTGTCAATACTGCGTTTTACTAATGCTTCTAAATAAGCCTTTGTATATAAATCGTTTCTGTATTGATTAATAAGTTTATTAAAGGCTTCTTGCTTTGTATCACTTAAATTAAGTTTAGCTCCATCAATCAATAACTGTTGTGTTGCCCAGCGATTTATAAAGTTTTGAACCAAAAGCGTACTATCTTCTTTTGAAGTTTCTCCTGAAACCAAATCGCTAACATCTTCTAGATATAAATAAGCATCATTAACTCTAGCTACAGGAGTACGGTTATCTGTATTCTTAAAAAAAGAACAAGATGTTATAACAAACGATAGTATGATTAGGCTTGCTTTGTAACGCACTTAATGGTTTTTAATTTGCTCTCTTACCTGTTTTAAAATACTTTGATTAATAACTACAGGATACTTTTCTTTTAACTCGTTTAACCAACTTTTTTCTTTATCTGCCTGATAATCTGAAATAACGGAACCCTTTGCTTCTTCGAAAGGCTTTATTTCTTTAGGAAGAATTTCTTTAGCTTGCACAATTACGTAACCAGAATTATGATTATAAATTTTTGAAATACCGGTTTCAAATGTATAATCTTTAGGTAACGCCTGATGGTTAGCTTCCATAATGCCTGTAGAGAAAATAACTTCTATTTTATCGTTACTATTAACTAAATTTTTAATCTTATCAAGTTCCATACCTTGTGCTAACAACTTAGCTACTTTTTTAAGCGTTTTTTGTTTATCTGAAGACGCTACAACAGCATTGACTCTTTCTGGTATAATATAGTTCTCTTTGTGAGCATTGTAGAAATCTTTAACTTCTATAGAATCGGTTTTGGCGGCATTCCATATAGAAGATTCCATAAGGTCAAACAATAATAAGCCATCTCGGTATTCGCCTACTATATGCGCAAACTCTTCGTTTTCAAACTCCAGATTATCTTCTTGATATTGAACCAAATTGGAAGTTAAAAACGTATTATAATTATCGTTTACTATATTATTTAAATCCATTTTTGCTCTATTATGACGCTGGTTTTTTAATAAATATTCGCCAAAGTCTTTGTAATAGAATTGTTTGTTTCCAATTTTAAGTAAAGGTTTATTACCTGTAAAATCTTCAGGAAGCACCCATTTTCTAGCAAAAAAGTCGTCATTAAGTATAGATGTAAAATAATTTAAAGCTGGTTGTTTTTCGCTTATATTATAACGCTTCTTTAATTTGGTATGTAAAGCTTCATCTATAAGTTTAGAACGCGCATCGCGTTTTACTTTAACTTCTAATTCTGGTTTTATATCTTGGAAAGGCGCTACTGGTTTCTTAGCATATAACTTTACTATATGCCATCCAAATTTTGATTTAAATGGTTTAGAAATATCTCCAACAGCATTTAAGCCAAACGCAACTTCTTCAAATATTGGCACACTAAGTTGACCTCCAGAAAAAGGCTTTAACAAGCCGCCTTTTGGTGCAGAATTTTTATCTTCTGAAAATTGTTTTGCCAATGCTTCAAAATCTTCACCTTGTTCTATTTTTTTATAAATTTCTTGAATTCTTTCTTCTGGATTTTCACTTAAAGAATCAGTCTTTTTTAAGGTTAGCATGATATGAGCAACCGTAAGTTCGCCACGAGATGCTCTTTTATCGAACACCTTAATAAAGTGATACCCAAATTGGGTTCTAAAAGGTTGAGATATCTCACCTACTGGCGTATTGTAAGCAACATTTTCAAATTTATAAACCATTTTAAAGCCTGTGAAATAACCAAGTTCTTCACCATAAATAGTTTTTCCGTTATGCACTTCTTTCCTTACTTTTTCAAAGCCTTCATTAAGTGCTCTCTCTCTTAATTTTAGTACTTGATTATAAGCGTTTAAAGTATCCTCTGGACTTGCTGTTTCATCTACTCTTACTAAAATATGATTCGCCTTTACATCATTTGTGACTCTCTCGTATGCTTCTTCTACTAAAGCATTGGTGACTTTAGAATCTGAAATATAACTCTTAGCCAATTGTTTTCTATAGTTCCCTAATTCTCTTTGGTAACTTGACTTCTCATGCAAGCCAAGAGCTCTGGCCTCTTTAAGTTTTAATTTATAATTGGTATAAAGAGTTAAGTATTCGTCTATATTTTTTTGAGATTCGTCTTGGACTAAATCTAAATTCTTATTATAAACTCTTAAAAACTCTGAAACAGAAACAGGGTCATTATCTACAGTAAAAAGAACATCTTCATTAACCGTTTGTCCGTAATTATTTAACTTACATATTGCAAATACAAAAACTAAAATATACTTTAACTTCATATGCTAATTTTATTTTATAAGAATCACAAAAATACTAATATAAACCTATAATACAAGTTGTTTAACAAACGATTAAAACAAGAATATATTATGGTGAAAACCCATGTCTATTTTGAGTGAAATTTGTTAAATCGAGTGACCATAAAATTTTCCATTTTAAAACCTGTTTTCGATACAATTTTCTTTTGAAAATTACTCGAACTAACATTTACGTTTAGTCAAATTAATACCACAAAACAATTATCTTTGGCTTTTATTAAAACCATTTATGCGCCAATTAAAACTTATATGGGATTTTCGAGGACCGAACGCTAGTCGCACAGCAGAGCATCATGTAATTCATCTAAAAGAATACATTAATCTTGAAAATAAAGCCATTACCATTACTGATGTGGCGCATATAAATGACATGCATAGTATCGCTTTTTTAGTTGTTAATGAAGATGATATGAAACCTATTCGAGATGCCTTAAAACCTCATCGTGGGCAAGTATATTTATCAAACTAACCCTACTTGACTTTGTTATAAAAATTGGATGATTTTGATTACCGTTTAATATATATCACCTGTGTTAAACTTGTTTTAATATGAAAATAGGAAATCGAATTAATAAAATATTTAAAATTAAAATCACATTCTCTCAGGCACCTGAATTCCTAAAACACTAAAAGCATTTTTAATAGTTAATGCTACTTTATTAGAAAGTTGTATTCTAAATAGTTTTTCATTTTCAGAATCTGCTCCAAGAATAGATACATTTTGATAGAAAGAGTTAAACTCTTTAACCAAATCGTAAGTATAATTAGCAATTAAAGCTGGACTATGCTGTTCTGCTGCATTTTGAACCACTTCGGGAAACAACTGTATTTGCTTGATTAGTTCTTTTTCTTTTGGATGTAAAGACGTTTCAACAGAGCCTGTACTGAGCGCAGTCGAAGTGCTCAACGTAATATTAGAATCTAAATTAGCCTTTCTTAAGATAGACTGGATTCTAGCATAGGTATACTGAATAAATGGCCCTGTGTTTCCTTGAAAATCAATAGACTCTTTTGGGTCAAACAAAATACGTTTCTTAGGATCTACCTTTAAAATATAATACTTTAAGGCTCCTAAGCCAATTATTTTATATAACGCTTGTTTTTCTTCTTTGCTGTATCCATCAAGTTTCCCTAATTCTTCCGAAATATCACCTGCTGTTTTAGCCATTTCATCAATTAAATCGTCTGCATCAACAACGGTTCCTTCTCGGCTTTTCATTTTTCCGCTAGGTAAATCTACCATCCCATAACTTAAATGATACAGGTTTTTTGCCCATTCAAAACCTAATTTTTTTAGTATTAAAAACAATACTTTAAAGTGATAGTCTTGCTCATTTCCAACGGTATAGACCATACCTCCTACATCTGGAAAATCTTTAATTCGTTGAATTGCCGTTCCAATATCTTGAGTCATGTATACCGCTGTTCCATCGGCTCGCTGTACTATTTTTTTATCGAGACCGTCTTCGGTTAAATCACACCAAACAGAGCCATCGGTTTCTTTTACAAAAACACCAGAATTTAACCCTTCGGCTACAAATTCTTTACCTAATAAATAGGTCTTACTTTCGTAATACAAGGTGTCAAAATCTACACCTAAGTTTTTATATGTTTCGTTAAACCCCTCATATACCCAACCATTCATTTTTTCCCAAAGCGACACAACTTCTTCATCTCCAGCTTCCCATTTACGAAGCATGTTTTGTGCTTCTAATAAAATTGGTGCATGCTTTTTAGCATCTTCTTCAGTCTTTCCTTGGGCAATTAAATTTTGAATTTCTTTTTTATACTCCTGGTCAAATTTTACATAATAATTCCCAACTAGCTTATCTCCTTTTAAACCAGTACTTTTTGGAGTTTCTCCATTTCCAAAACGCTCCCAAGCCAACATACTTTTACAAATATGAATACCACGGTCGTTAATAATTTGCGTTTTATAAACTTTCTTTCCAGATGCTTTTAAAATTTCGGCAACACTATATCCTAAAAGATTGTTTCTAACATGACCAAGATGTAGTGGTTTATTGGTATTAGGCGAAGAATACTCGACCATAACAGCATTTTCTCCAGATTTAGGTTTAATTAATCCGTAGTTATTATTATCTTTTATAGAGTTGAAGAAATTAATATAATACTTATCGTTAATTTCGATATTTAAAAATCCTTTTACAACATTAAACCCTTTAACTTCATTGACATTATCAACTAAATAATTACCAATAGCTTCTCCTATTTGTACGGGATTCCCTTTAATGAATCGTAGCATTGGAAAAATAACCACCGTAATATCACCAGCAAACTCTTTACGTGTTGCTTGAAATTCTACAGTAGTAATTTCTACTTTATAATTCTCTAAAACAGCTTGCTTTACTTGATTATTTATAGTCTCTTGAAGGCTCATTAACAGTCACTTTTTAAGTGTGCAAATATAGAATATTTATTACTTTTAAGCTTTCAAATGATTGCTAAAAAGAAAACCTATGGTTTGTTTCAAATAATACAATAATCACCAATTAACAAAAAAAGCTAAAATTCTATGTTTAAGGCACTTATCGATTGAAGAGTTAATCATGCATTTCATCGATAAAAGTGTTGTTTTTCTATGATTTTTGCCGTTAATCTATTCGTCGATTTTTTGCTAAAATTCCATCCTCATTTCATCTAATTTATTGGTAGTAAAACCTAGAAATTAGCTTTTAATAGAGGTTTTTGACATTTTTGTTAAAGCTATTAATCAATCCGATAAGTTTATATCATTTTTTTACACTAACTATCAAATAAATTTAAACTTAAAATAGAGTTTTCTTATTCCCTCAATAAAGACCTCTATATATAACTACTTATTAAAAGGCTTTAGGTTATATATTATAAATTATATGAATAAAATAATTACGTTAGGTTTATTATTTACTTTCTTCTTAGGGTTCTCTCAAACTCAGGAAATAGATAGCCTAACCATACAATTAGCCTTTCAAAAACAAGATACTTTAAAAGCAGACACGTCTTTAAAACTTATTAAGTCACTTTATGATGCAGGCGAATATAATAGAGCTTTAAAATATATTCTTGAAAGTGAAAAACTTGCAACCGACTTAAATTACAATCATGGTCTTGCTGAAATTAATTATTACAAAGCATTAATTTATACTCGAAAAGATGATTATATAAATGCCATAAGTAGTTACTCTAAATCTAAATTACTTTTTAGTAAACTACAAGACACTCTTGGTATTGCCAGAGTAAACAATAGCATTGGGATTATCGAAATAAAACGTGGTAATTATTCCAAGGGGTTACAGCATGCTCTATCTGCTATAAATGTTTTAGAAAAACGTAATTTAAAAAACGACCTTAACCTAGCGTACAGTAATCTAGCTGAAGCATATTTTAGTATTAAAGCTTACGATAAGGCGACAGAGTATTATTTAAAAGCGTTGAACATTCAAGAAATTTTAAATGATACCAAAGGCGTTAACGAATCTAACAGCCAATTAGCGATACTCTATTCAATGAATAAAGAGCATAGAAAAGCTATCGAGTATTACACCAAGGTTTTAAATGCAAACCAATCTAACGATTCAATAAGAGGCCAAATATCGGCTAAATTAGGTGGAGAATATTTACAGTTCAACGATTTTACAAATGCCTCCAAATATCTATTAGAAGGATTAAATATAAACCGCCAAACCAAAAATGAAACTGGTTTATTGACCTCATTAAATAATTTAGGCGCTTTAAATTTACAGCAAAAAAGATTACTACTAGCCGAAAGACAGTTGTTAGAAGCAGGTGCTATTGCCAAGCGAATTGACAACAAACAGGAACTATTAACCTACTACGGTTTAATGAAAACCTTAGATTCTACTAAAAGAAGATTTGATCGTGCTTTTATTTGGCAAAGAGAATATTACGACTTAAAAAACAAATTAAACACCAATACTACTTCTGTTAGTGTAATACCTAATATGGAGTTAGAATCGGATTTAAATATTACAGAAACGAGTACTTCTAACAACTTGTCTGCAGCAAATAATCAAGAGGTTTCTGAAAATAAAGAAAAAATGAAACGCTTTAAATTATTGTTTTATATTCTATTAGCTGCATTGATTATAATGGGTATTTTTTTAGCATTAATTTATTCTAAGCGTAACGACAATGTTAAGTATGTACAAGAATTAGAAGAAAAGAATTTAAAAATTGAATTGCAAAATGAAGCTTTTGCCGAGCAAACCAAACATTTAGAGAATGTAAATGAAGTAAAAGACAAATTATTTTCCATTATATCACATGACCTAAAAGATTCGTTATCATCTATTAACGGGTTTATTAATTTGCTTAAAGATGGAAGTTTATCGAGAGAAGAGTTCGATAATTTAATACCAGAACTTAGCGAGAATGCTAACAATGCTTCATTGTTATTATTCAACCTATTGAATTGGTCAAAATCTCAAATGCAATCTTTAGAACCTAAACCGAGTTTATTTGATATTCAAGATGTTTTTGAAGATAAAGTAAAGCTTATTGAACAGCGTATGGAAAGTAAGGGTATTAATTTAGTAGATCACTCCTTACGCGATTTTGCTTATGCCGATAAAAGTATGATTGAAATTGTTATACAAAACTTACTGGCAAATGCACTGAAATTCTGTAATGGAGGTGATACAATTACAGTATCCAATCACATTAGTAATGGTCATTGTATCTTAAGTGTAGCAGATACAGGTGTAGGTATTTCGAAAGAAAATATTGATAAACTTTTTAAAAGTAGTTCTTTTACAACTACTGGCACAAACAATGAAAAAGGCACTGGTTTAGGCTTATCTATTTGCAAAGAACTTGTCGAGCTTAACAAAGGTAAAATATGGGTTGAAAGCACCTTAAATGTTGGCAGTACATTTTATGTACAATTACCCAAACAAAAGCCTGAAATTTAAAAATTAAGCTTTTGGCAAAAACACTTCTGCCATCATACAACGAGCGCTACCACCACCACAGGCTTCAATGGTATCTAATGAACTTGATAGGATATTTGAGTGCTTCTTAAGGGTTTTTATTTGACTTGTAGAAAGCGAGTTGTATGCAGCTTGACTCATAATTAAATAGTGTTCATCATTTGCTCCTTTTACCTGCAACATATTTCCAGCAAAATTATTCACCTGATTCTCGGTAATAGCTATTATCTCTTTACCATCTTCCTTTAAATGTTTAATCACATTTTTACGCTCCTTTTTATTATCAATACTTTCCAAGCAAATAACAGCAAAAGTCTCGCCAATGCACATCATAACATTTGTATGATAAATAGCTTTGCGTTTCCCATTTACTGTTTGATTTGAAGTAAAAACAATTGGAAAGAACTCAAAGTCTTCACAAAACTCAATAAACAAATCTTCATCTGCTCTTGGAGATAATGCACAATAAGCCTTTCTATTTACACGGTCGAGTATAACGCTTCCTGTTCCTTCAAGAAATACGTCTTCTTTTTCTGCATTGGTATAATCAATTATTCTGTTAATAACAAAGCCTTGTTCTTCTAGGGTTTCTAAAATATCTTCACGTCTTTCTAAACGTCTATTTTCGGCAAACATAGGATACAATCCAACATCGCCATTTTCATGAAATGACACCCAATTATTTGGGAAAATTGAATCTGGAGTATCTGTTTCTTTCGTATCATCTACAACCAGTACATTAACACCTATACTCCTAAGTTTTTCGACATAGTTATCAAATTCCTTTTGTGCTTTAGCATTCACGGTTTCGGGTAATATATTATCCAAAACTTTTTGGTAAAAATTATTTACTGCTGTTTGCTCGTTCATCCTAAAGCCTACAGGACGAATCATTAATATAGTATTTGTAGTTTGTTGCATTTTAATCTCTTATAAGTGGCAATGTGGTACAACGTAATAACCCTTCTTGCTTTCCTATTTCTGCATACGGCACTTCTTCTACTGTAAAACCTTGCTCACGAAGCCATGTATTTAATCGTGTGAAATTTTTTTCTGAAATAATAACATCTTCAGAAATTGAAAAAACATTACTATTCATTTCGTACATTTCTTCTTTGGAAATTTCAAACACATTGTCTTTTCCGAAGAAATTAACTAGCCATTCATATTCATGTTCAACCAAAAATCCGTTTTTATGAATAATCGCTTTACCCTTTCCCAGTGGGTTAAAACAACAATCTAAATGTAAAGCATTTTCTTTAGGATTGGTATTGGATTTTCTGAGCTCAAACGACTTAACTGTTTTGTTTGGAAAAAGTTCTTGAAGTGCCATAACAGCATCTATATTGGTGCGTGCTGTAATTAATTCTGGATAATCTGCACCAGAATATGTTCCAACAAAAATATAATCGTTCCATGGCATAACATCGCCTCCCTCAACATGACATTCTTCTGGAAGAATCACTCTATTCTCTTCGGCAACTTGATTCCATATATAATCTATTGCCTGCACCTCTTCTTCTCGATGTGGCAATATATTAGCCTCAATGATTTTATCTTCTATAACAAATGCTATATCTCTTGAGAAAATTTGATTACAATTTTTTATAACCTCTGGTCTATAGACTTTAATATCGTATTTCTTGAAAACAGCTTCAACAGCATTCATTTCAAGAATCATATCTTTTTCCTTTGGATAGGTTCCAGCTTTTATATGCTCTATACTCTTAGGATCATAACAATCTTCAATTTTTGGAGTAGGTCCATTACTTTCTGCCGTACCCAAAACAACAGCTCTTAACCTTGAAGTTTCATTTTTTACATTTAATTTTAACATATACTAGAACTAAAATATTTAAGGCCTCAAAGCTAATAATAATTAAGCACTTTTTGAATTATTCGTAAAATTATTGAGTTAAAAAAGAAAAGCTTCATGAAAAATTCATGAAGCTTAATAATATTGCAAAAAAAATATTTATTATCTGTTTTCTACAGACTTAAACATTCTATGCTTTTCTCCTATATATAGTTGTCTTGGTCTTCCAATTGGTTCCTTACGCAAACGCATTTCTCGCCATTGTCCAATCCAACCAGGTAAACGCCCTAATGCAAACATTACTGTAAACATATCTGTTGGAATTCCCATAGCTCTATAAATTATTCCTGAGTAAAAATCTACGTTTGGGTATAATTTACGTTTTACAAAATACGGGTCGTTTAATGCTTCTTGTTCTAGTCCTTTTGCTATTTCTAAAATTGGATCTTCAACACCTAAATCTGCAAGTACTTCATCTGCTGCTTTTTTAATAATTTTAGCACGTGGATCGAAATTTTTATACACACGATGACCGAAGCCCATTAATCTAAACGGATCATTTTTATCTTTGGCTTTTGCCATATACTTTTTAGTATCGCCACCATCTTCTTTTATTGCTTCCAACATTTCAAGAACTGCTTGGTTTGCTCCACCATGCAAAGGTCCCCAAAGCGCAGAAATACCAGCAGACAATGATGCAAATAACCCCGCATGTGATGAACCAACAATTCTTACTGTAGAAGTTGAACAGTTTTGTTCATGATCTGCATGAAGTATTAATAACTTATCTAAAGCATCTACTATTATTTTATTTTGAACATATTCCTCGTTAGGCTGCTTAAACATCATTTTTAAAACATTTTCAACATAACCCAAAGAGTTAGACCCATAATCTAAAGGAAGCCCTTGTTTTTTACGCATAGTCCAAGCTACTAATACAGGAAACTTTCCTAGTATTTTTACAACAGAATTATACATATCCTCTTCAGAATCAACATTTACCGAAGATGGATTAAAAGCTGTTAAAGCACTTGTAAGTGATGATAACACGCCCATTGGATGTGCCGACTTAGGAAAGGCATCAATAATTTTTCTTACATCATCATCTACAATAGATTTAGATTTAATGTCTGCATGAAATTTATCGTGTTGTTCTTTTGTAGGTAGTTCTCCAAAAATTAAAAGAAAAGCTACTTCTAAGAAATCTGCTTTATCGGCTAATTCTTCAATAGAATATCCTCTATACCTTAAAATTCCTTTTTCTCCATCTAAAAACGTTATACCACTTTCGCAAGAGCCTGTATTCTTGTAACCTGGATCTAAAGTTATACAACCTCCTGTGGCAGCTCTTAAGCTTTTTATATCAATTCCAACTTCGTTCTCAGTTCCTTCAATTAAAGGAAATTCATGTTTTTGACCATCTATTTCTATGGTAGCAGTATTTGCCATAAGTACACGTTAATTTAATTTTGTTAAGCGGAACGCTAATTTACGAAATATCCCCTTATTTTTAAAGCTTACTGGTAATGTTTTAATCAATTTAAATATTATTAAAATTGATACTAAATAAAAAGCGATTGCTAAAATAACAATCGCCTCTTGAATATAGTTTAAGACTCTTTATTTTATTTTAAAGGCTTTTTCTTGTGGAAAATAAGCAACTTCTCCAAGCTCTTCTTCAATACGTAATAATTGATTGTATTTAGCCATACGATCACTACGTGATGCCGAGCCTGTTTTTATTTGTCCTGTGTTTAATGCTACAGCTAAATCTGCAATAGTATTATCTTCTGTTTCTCCAGAACGGTGAGACATTACCGATGTATAACCAGCATTATGAGCCATATTTACAGCTGCGATAGTTTCGGTTAAAGTACCTATTTGGTTTACTTTTATAAGAATTGAATTGGCAATACCTTCATCAATACCTCTTGATAAACGCTCTACGTTTGTTACAAACAAATCATCTCCAACCAATTGTACTTTATCTCCAACTAATTCGGTTAAGTATTTCCAACCATCCCAATCGTTTTCATCCATCCCATCTTCAATAGAAATAATTGGATATTTTTCAACTAGTTCAGCTAAATAATCGGCTTGTTCTTTACTTGTTCTAACTACGCCTGTATCTCCTTCAAACTTTTTGTAATCGTATTTACCGTTTTCATAAAATTCTGCCGAAGCACAATCTAATGCAATCTTAACTTCGTCACCAAATTTATACCCAGCGTTTTCAACAGCTTTTGCTATAGTTTCTAAAGCATCTTCTGTCCCTCCAGCTAAATTTGGAGCAAAACCACCTTCATCACCAACAGCTGTACTTAAATTTCTATCGTGTAATACTTTTTTTAGATTATGGAAAATTTCCGTTCCCATTTGCATAGCATGTGTAAAGTTTTTAGCTTTTACAGGCATAATCATAAACTCTTGAAATGCAATAGGTGCATCACTATGAGAACCACCGTTTATTATATTCATCATTGGTAATGGTAAGGTGTTTGCAGAAACGCCACCAACGTAACGATATAATGGTAATCCAAGCTCTCCAGCTGCTGCTTTAGCAACTGCTAAAGAAACACCCAAAATAGCATTAGCTCCTAATTTAGATTTATTTTTTGTGCCATCTAAATCAATCATGATTTGATCGATTAAATTCTGTTCAAAAACTGAAACTCCTAATAATTCTTGAGCAATGATAGAATTTACATTATCTACGGCTTTTAAAACACCTTTACCCATATATGCATTGCCACCATCACGTAATTCGACAGCTTCATGCTCACCAGTTGATGCTCCAGATGGTACTGCAGCTCTTCCTAATATATCATTTTCTGTTACAACATCAACTTCTACTGTTGGGTTTCCTCTCGAATCAAGAATTTGTCTTGCGTGTATATTAATTATAATACTCATAATTAGTTTGTTTTTAATCGTTTAATACTTCAAATTTACGGCTAAATCTTCTCTTTTTTTAGATGTTTTTAAGAAAACAATCAAAAACACTTCTATAACGTTTTAGTAAAATTTAGTCTATTTTTAGATGTTATTTGTTAGCCATTTCTAACTTACCTTTTTTAATATTTTCAATGAATTGATCGAACAAATAATCAGAATCATGTGGGCCAGGACTTGCTTCTGGATGATACTGAACTGAGAAACAATTTTTATTTTTCATGGCTAAACCAGCTACTGTGTGGTCGTTTAAATGAACATGTGTCACTTCTAAATCTGCATTTGCTTCTGCTGCTTCCCTATTAACTGCAAAACCATGATTTTGAGATGTTATTTCGCCTTTACCAGTTATCAAATTTTTAACTGGGTGGTTAATACCTCTATGTCCATTATGCATTTTATACGTAGATACACCATTTGCTAACGCAATTACTTGGTGACCAAGACAGATACCAAATAAAGGTAAATCTCTTTTTATAATTTCCTTTGCAACCTCTTGGGCTTCTATTAATGGTTCTGGATCTCCAGGTCCATTAGATAAAAAATAACCATCTGGATTGAAAGCCGCTAAATCTTCGAATTTTGAATTGTATGGAAACACTTTTATATAAGCATCTCTTTTTGCAATATTTCGAAGGATGTTCTTTTTTATCCCTATATCTAATGCTGCAACTCTGTAGGTAGCATTTTCGTCACCAAAATAATATGGCTCTTTGGTTGATACTTTTGAAGCTAGCTCTAAACCTTCCATATTAGGTACTTCGGCTAATTGCTTCTTTAAACCATCTATATTATCTACATTGGTGGAAATTACAGCATTCATAGCGCCATTATCTCGAATATAACTTACTAAAGCTCTAGTATCAACATCTGATATTGCTAATAAATTATTTCTTTCAAGAAAATCTTCTAAAGAACCTTCTGAATCTACTCTAGAATACTCATAGCTAAAGTTTTTTACTATAAGACCTGCTATCTTTATAGAATCTGATTCTACTTCATCTGCATTTGTTCCGTAATTACCAATATGGGCATTAGTGGCTACCATTAATTGTCCGTAATATGAAGGATCTGTAAAAATCTCTTGATATCCTGTCATGCCAGTATTAAAGCATACTTCGCCAAAAGCTGTTCCTTGTTTATTTCCTACTGCCTTACCGTAAAAAATTGTACCATCTGCTAGTAGAATGATGGCATTTTGTCGTTTTTGATATTTCATTTATTCGCTTAAATTCATAAGATTCCTGCCTACACAGGAATGAAGTTTTACAAAATTGCATAAAAAAAAGGATAAACTAAAATAGTTTATCCTTTATATTTAAATGCTTATTAACATTTATTCTTCTTCGTTAGATGCTTGAGTTTCAACTGGAGCAGCAGCAGGTTTAGAACCTCTTCTTCTACTTCTTCTAGTTGTTTTCTTTTCTTTCTTACCAGCGTTGTAGATTTCGTTGTAATCTACTAACTCAATCATTGCCATATCAGCATTATCACCAAGTCTATTTCCTAACTTGATAATTCTAGTATAACCTCCTGGGCGATCGGCTACTTTTACTGCTACATCTCTAAATAATTCTGTTACCGCATCTTTTTGTCTTAAAGTTGCCATAACGATACGTCTGTTATGAGTTGTATCTTCTTTAGATTTAGTAATCATTGGCTCAACAAATTGCTTTAAAGCTTTTGCTTTGGCAACTGTAGTGTTAATACGTTTGTGTTCAATTAATGAACAAGCCATATTAGCCAACATTGATTTTCTATGGGCAGTTTTTCTACCTAAATGGTTTACCTTTTTTCCGTGTCTCATGACATTTGTTTTATCATCTTGCTACCAAACTCGACATGCGAGGAGCAAAATATGATTAATTAATCTTTATCTAATTTATACTTTGTTAAATCCATTCCGAAGTTTAAGCCTTTAACATTTACAAGCTCTTCAAGCTCTGTTAAAGATTTTTTACCGAAGTTACGGAACTTCATTAAATCATTTTTATTAAACGACACTAAGTCTCCTAAAGTATCTACCTCTGCAGCTTTTAAACAGTTTAATGCACGAACAGATAAATCCATGTCAATTAACTTTGTTTTAAGCAACTGGCGCATATGTAATGATTCTTCATCATATGTTTCAGTTTGTGCAATTTCATCTGCTTCTAAAGTTATACGCTCATCTGAGAATAACATGAAGTGGTGAATTAAGGTTTTAGCTGCCTCTGTTAATGCGTCTTGTGGCGTAATAGAACCATCTGTAATGATTTCAAAAACTAATTTTTCGTAATCAGTTTTTTGCTCAACACGATAGTTTTCAATACTATACTTAACATTTTTGATTGGCGTGTAAATAGAATCGGTAAAAATAGTTCCTATTGGTGCAGAAGCTTTTTTGTTTTCTTCAGCAGGTACATATCCTCTACCTTTTTCTATAGTGATTTCTATATTGAAATTTACTTTAGGGTCTAAATTACAGATTACTAATTCTGAATTTAAAACTTGAAATCCTGAGATAAACTTTTGAAAATCGCCAGCTAATATTTGTTCTTGACCAGAAATTGATATAGAAATAGATTCGTTATCAATATCTTCAATTTGTCTTTTAAAACGTACTTGTTTTAAGTTTAAGATTATTTCGGTTACATCTTCTACTACTCCTGCAATTGCAGAAAACTCATGATCTACACCTTCTATTCTAACCGATGTGATTGCAAATCCTTCTAATGAAGAAAGCAAAACTCTTCTTAATGCATTACCTACTGTTAATCCATAACCAGGCTCTAATGGTCTGAATTCGAATTTACCTTCGAAATCAGTAGAGTTAATCATGATTACTTTGTCGGGCTTCTGAAAATTAAATACTGCCATATTTTCTTCGTTTTAATTGTTATTTGTTTGCGCGGTTTAAAAGTTTGAAGAAATACTTATAAACCCTTTGGACAAATACCAATATGATTAATTTATTATTTAGAATATAATTCTACGATGAATTGTTCGTTTATGTTTTCTGGAATTTGAATTCTAGCAGGAACAGAAACATAAGTTCCTTGTTTCGTGTCATCATTCCAAGTAATCCACTCATAAACATGACTTGAATTTGAAAGTGATCTTTCAATAGCTTCAAGGGATTTAGATTTTTCTCTAACAGCAACAACATCTCCTGCTTTTAATGAGTAAGAAGGAATATTTACTAATTCCCCATTTACAGTAATGTGTCTGTGAGATACTAATTGTCTAGCACCGCTTCTTGTTGGAGCGATACCCATTCTGAATACAACATTATCTAATCTAGACTCACAAAGTTGTAATAATACTTCACCAGTAATACCTTGCGCAGTTCTAGCTTTTTTAAACAATCCTCTAAATTGACGCTCTAAAATACCATAGGTATACTTAGCTTTTTGCTTTTCTTGTAGTTGGATTGCATATTCAGATTTTTTTCCACGTCTTCTGTTATTTCCATGTTGACCTGGAGGGTAATTTCTTTTTTCGAAAGATTTATCATCTCCGAAGATAGCTTCGCCAAATTTACGAGCTATTTTAGTTTTAGGACCAGTATATCTTGCCATTTTAAATTTGTTTTTAAGAGTGATTATGAATTAAGGTCTTAATCTTATCCTTCGATAATCGTTGATCTCTTGTTGATACTTGTTATTATTAATTTATTTAAACTCTTCTACGTTTAGGAGGTCTACATCCATTGTGTGGTAATGGAGTAACATCGATAATCTCGGTTACTTCAATACCTGCATTGTGAATAGAACGGATAGCAGATTCTCTACCATTACCTGGTCCTTTAACATAAACCTTTACTTTTTTCAATCCCGCTTCTTGAGCTACAGCTGCAGCATCTTCAGCAGCTAATTGAGCAGCATAAGGTGTGTTTTTCTTAGAACCTCTAAATCCCATTTTACCAGCTGAAGACCATGAAATAACGTCTCCTTTTTTATTGGTAAGTGAAATAATGATGTTATTGAAAGAAGCAGTAACATGTGCTTCTCCAACTGAGTCTACAATAACTTTACGTTTTTTAGTGCTTGTCTTTGCCATATTTTTTTAGTTTCTAGTTGTTAGCTTTTAGTTATTGGAATCCTAAACTTTTACATTTCAAGCAGATTCTTCTAACGTCCAAATACTAATGACTAATGACTATTGTCTAATGATTATTTAGTTGCTTTTTTCTTGTTAGCAACCGTTTTTCTTCTACCTTTTCTTGTTCTAGAGTTGTTTTTAGTACGTTGTCCTCTTAAAGGAAGACCCGATCTATGACGAATACCTCTGTAACATCCAATATCCATTAATCGCTTAATGTTTAATTGTGTTTCAGAACGTAATTCACCTTCGATAGTAAAAGAACCTACAGCTTCACGAATACCGCTAATTTGGTCATCGGTCCAGTCTTGAACTTTAATACTTTCATCTACCTTAGCAACTGCTAAAATGTCTTTTGCTCTACTTCTACCTATTCCATAGATATAAGTTAAAGAGATTACTCCTCTTTTGTTTTTTGGTATGTCTACACCTGCAATTCTTGCCATAATTACCCTTGTCTTTGTTTAAATCTAGGATTCTTTTTGTTTATCACGTAAAGTCTACCTTTTCTACGCACGATTTTGCAATCGGCACTTCTTTTCTTTAATGATGCTCTTACTTTCATCGTATTCGTATTAGTATCTGTAAGTTATTCGAGCCTTAGTTAAATCGTAAGGACTCATTTCTAATTTCACTTTATCTCCTGGTAACAATTTAATGTAATGCATACGCATTTTTCCAGAAATATGTGCAGTCACAATGTGACCGTTTTCTAATTCCACACGAAACATAGCATTCGATAATGCTTCATTTATTGTTCCGTCTTGTTCTATTGCTGCTTGTTTTGCCATAGTATAAAATTAAGCTACTGCTTTTCTATTTTTACCAGTTTTCATCAAACCATCATAGTGTCTATTTAACAAGTATGAATTTACTTGTTGCATAGTATCAATCGCAACTCCAACCATAATTAATAATGAGGTTCCTCCGAAAAATAAAGCCCATCCTGCTTGAACGTTCATAAGCTTAACTATAAATGCTGGGAACACAGCTATTAATGCTAAGAATATAGAACCTGGTAAGGTTATTTGAGACATTATTTTATCTAAATATTCAGATGTTTCAGAACCTGGACGAATACCAGGAATAAAACCACCACTACGTTTTAAATCGTCTGCCATTTTATTTGTAGGTACCGTAATTGCTGTATAGAAGTATGTAAATACTATAATTAATAAAGCAAATACCACATTGTACCAGAAACCAAAAATATCAGAAAACTGTGTTTGCATCCAAGCACCTACAGTTGTTTCTTTTAAGAAAGAAGATCCGCCTATTAAACTTGGTACAAACATAATTGCTTGAGCAAATATAATTGGCATTACCCCAGAAGCATTAAGCTTTAAAGGAATATATTGTCTTGATCCAGCCATAGCACTTTTCTCGTAACCACCAGAAGCTGTTCTTCTTGCATATTGTACCGCTATTTTTCTAACAGCCATTACAAGTAAGATTGAAGCTAATATGATTACAAACCATACAACCAATTCAAAAAGGATTAACATAACGTTATTACCTTCTAATCTAGTTGCTGCATTTTGTAAAAATGCTTGTGGTAACGTTGCAATAATACCCACCATAATTAATAATGAAATACCATTACCAATACCTTTATCGGTAATTTTTTCACCTAACCACATGGCGAATATACATCCTGTAACCAAAATAACAATAGATGAAAAATAGAACAATCCTCCTGTACCTAATAAGAAAGCAGATGGAGGTATACCTAAAGCAGGTAAACTCGCTAAATAACCAGGGGCTTGTACTAAACAAATTGCAATGGTTAACCAACGTGTAATCTGAGTTATCTTTTTTTGACCACTAGCACCTTCCTTCTGTAGTTTTTGTAAATAAGGAATAGCAATTCCCATTAACTGTACTACAATGGAGGCAGAAATGTAAGGCATGATACCAAGTGCAAAAACCGAAGCATTTGCAAAAGCGCCACCAGTAAAGGCATTAAGTAAACCTAATAACCCACCATCTGTACTATCTGCTAAACCACCTAATTGGGCTGCATCAATACCTGGTAAAACTACTTGTGCACCAAAACGATAAACTAATAACAGACTCAAAGTTACTATGATTCTGTTTCTTAGTTCTTCTATTTTCCAAACATTCTTTAATGATTCTATAAATTTCATACTTATAATAAGTCTTATATAGTTACAGCTTCTCCACCAGCAGCTTCTATAGCAGCTTTTGCTGATGCAGTAAATTTATGCGCAGATACTTTTAATTTTGCTTTTAATTCTCCACGACCTAATATTTTAACTAAATCATTTTTTCCAGCTAAACGGTTTGCGAATAAAATTTCGAAATCTACTGTATCTTTTATTTTCTTATCATCAACCAATTGTTGTAACGTATCTAAATTGATACCTTGATATTCAACTCGGTTAATGTTAGTAAAACCAAATTTAGGAACACGCTTTTGAAGTGGCATTTGACCACCTTCAAATCCTAGTTTCTTAGAATAACCCGAACGAGATTTTGCTCCTTTGTGACCACGGGTTGCCGTACCACCTTTACCAGAACCTTGACCTCTACCTATTCTTTTTCCTTGGTTTTTTACTGAACCTTCTGCAGGTTTTAAATTACTTAAATCCATTTTTCAGTTTATATTTTTAAGCTTCTTCTACAGAAACTAAATGTGAAACTTTAGCAACCATACCAAGAATATTTGGTGTAGCTTCATGCTCTTTTACTTGACCAATCTTTTTAAGACCTAAAGCCTCTAAAGTTCTTTTTTGTCTTTGCGTACGATTGATTGCGCTTTTAACTTTTGTTACTTTAATCTTTGCCATCTCTGTCTTTATTAAGCTTTAAAAACTTGTTCAAGTGAAATACCTCTATCTCTTGCAATTGCCTTTGCATCTCTTAATTGTAATAAGGCATCAAAAGTTGCTTTTACTACATTATGAGGATTTGAAGACCCTTGAGATTTTGATAATACATCATGTACCCCAACTGCTTCAAGTACTGTTCTTACAGCACCACCAGCAATTACACCTGTACCAGGAGCTGCAGGAATAATATTTACTCTAGCACCACCATATTTACCTTTTTGTTCGTGTGGTAAAGTTCCTTTTATAATAGGAATTCTAACAAGGTTTTTCTTTGCATCTTCAACTGCTTTTGCAATAGCACTAGCTACATCTTTAGATTTCCCTAAACCTTGACCTACAACACCAGCTTCATCACCAACCACTACAATCGCTGAAAAACCAAATGCTCTACCACCTTTAGTTACTTTTGTAACTCTTTGTACCCCAACTAAACGATCTTTAAGATCTAATCCACCTGGTTTTACTAACTCTGCACTTTTATATTTTTGAAACATAATTTTTTAGAATTTTAGTCCTGCTTCTCTAGCTCCTTCAGCCAATTGTTTAACTCTACCATGATATAAATAACCTCCTCTATCAAAAGAAACAGTTTCTATACCTGCTTTTAAAGCTTTTTCAGCAAGAGCCTTACCTACTAATTTAGCTACTTCAGATTTAGTTGCCTTTGCAGCACTAATGTCTTTATCTCTTGAAGATGCTGCACTGATAGTGTTACCAGTTATATCATCTACTAATTGAGCATAAATTTCTTTATTACTTCTAAAAACAGCTAATCTTGGTCTTGCTTCTGTACCAGAAACAACCTTACGGATTCTGCTTTTTATTCTTAATCTTCTTTGATTCTTTGTCAATGCCATAACTTAATTATTAAGCTGATTTACCTGCTTTTCTTCTTATTTCCTCACCAACAAACTTAACACCTTTACCTTTGTAAGGTTCTGGTTTTCTGAAACCGCGAATTTTTGCAGCTACTTGACCTACAAGTTGTTTATCAAAAGAGGTTAGTTTAACAATTGGGTTTTTCCCTTTCTCTGATATTGTCTCTACTTTTACTTCTGGAGCAATATTTAAAATAATGTTATGAGAAAAACCTAAAGCTAAATCTAATTTCTGACCCTGGTTAGATGCTCTATAACCTACACCAACCAATTCTAATTCTTTAGTCCATCCTTTAGAGACACCTTCAATCATATTATACATTAATGATCTGTATAAACCATGTTTTGCTTTTTGATCTTTAGTATCAGAAGAACGTGTAACCCAAACGCTACCGTCTTCAACTTTTATTTCTATAGAATCGTAATTTTGTGTTAACTCTCCTAATTTTCCTTTTACAGTTACTACGTTTTCTTTAACGTCTACTGTTACACCTTCTGGAATGGCTACTGGATTATTTCCTATTCTTGACATTTCTTTCTGGCTTTAAATTAGTATACGTAACATAAAACTTCGCCTCCAACGTTATCTCTTTTAGCTTGCTTACCTGTCATTACTCCGTGAGAAGTTGAAACTATAGCAATACCTAAACCATTTAAGATACGTGGTAAATCGTTAGCACCTGCATACTTTCGTAAACCTGGTGTACTAATTCTTTGAAGCTTTTTGATTACTGGTTCTTTTGTTTCTTTGTTGTACTTAAGTGCTATTTTAATAGTGCCTTGTACAGAAGAATCATCAAATTTGTAACTTAAAATATATCCTTGTTCGAACAATATTTTAGTGATGTCTTTTTTAAGATTAGAAGCAGGTATCTCTACCACTCTGTGGTTAGCACGCACTGCGTTTCTAATTCTTGTCAAATAATCCGCAATTGGATCTGAGTACATAATGAATTGATTTTGTGGTCTTGGTTTTCGAACTATTTCGAACCTTAAACCTGATTATTTAAATAATATTACCAACTTGCTTTTCTAACTCCAGGGATAAGACCTTGATTGGCCATTTCTCTGAATGTTACACGTGAAATTCCAAAAGTTCTCATGTACCCCTTTGGTCTTCCAGTTAATTTACATCTATTATGCATACGAATTGGAGAAGCATTTTTTGGCAGCTTTTGTAATGCTTCGTAATCTCCAGCTTCTTTTAAAGCTTTACGTTTCTCTGCATATTTAGCTACTGTTTTAGCTCTTTTTACCTCACGGGCTTTCATTGATTCTTTAGCCATAACTTAGTTCTTTTTAAAAGGTAACCCTAATTCAGTTAATAATGATTTTGCTTCTTTATCAGTATCTGCTGTTGTAACAAATGTAATATCCATACCAGAAATTTTATTAACTTTATCAATATTTATTTCTGGAAATATAATTTGCTCGGTAACTCCTAAATTGTAGTTACCTCTACCATCAAATCCTGTAGCTTTAATTCCGTTAAAATCTCTAACACGTGGAAGTGCAGAAGTTACTAAACGGTCTAAAAACTCATACATTCTCTCACCGCGTAAAGTTACTTTAACACCAATTGGCATTCCTTTACGTAATTTAAATGATGCAACATCCTTTTTAGATAATGTAGATATTGCTTTTTGTCCAGATATAGTTGTTACCTCTTCTACAGCGTAGTCGATTAACTTTTTGTCTGCAACAGCTGCCCCAACACCTTTAGATATTACTATCTTAGTAAGTTTAGGAACTTGCATTACATTTTTATATCCAAATTCGTCTGTAAGAGCTGCAATTACTCTGCTTTTATACTCTTCTTTAAGTCTTGGTGAATATGCCATAACTATATTACTTCATTAGATTTTGTTGAAAATCTTACTTTTTTATCGCCTTCTACTCTATAACCAATTCTTGTTGTTTCTCCTTTTGAAGTTAACAATGATAAATTAGAAATATGAATAGCAGCTTCTTTCTCTACAATGCCTCCTTGAGGATTTTGCGCGCTTGGTTTAGTATGTTTCTTAACCATGTTTACACCCTCAACAATTGCTTTGTTTTTTTCTATAAATACCTTTTGTACTTTACCTTCAGATCCTTTGTGGTCTCCAGCAATTACTTTTACAGTATCTCCAGTTTTTATTTTAAGCTTTCCCATCTTAATATTCTGTATTAAAGCACCTCTGGTGCTAATGATACAATCTTCATGAATTGTTTATCACGAAGTTCTCTAGCAACAGGACCAAATACACGTGTACCTCTCATCTCACCTGTTGGGTTTAATAAAACACATGCGTTATCGTCGAATCTTATATAAGATCCGTCTGGTCTTCTTACTTCTTTCTTAGTTCGAACAACAACTGCTGTAGAAACTGCTTTTTTCTTAATGTTTCCATTAGGAGTCGCATCTTTAACAGAAACAACTATCTTATCTCCTACAGAAGCATATCTTCTTTTAGTTCCTCCTAAAACACGGATTACTAAAACTTCTTTTGCTCCAGTATTGTCTGCTACCTTTATTCTTGATTCTTGTTGTAACATAATTATTTAGCTCTTTCTAGGATTTCTACTAATCTCCAACATTTAGATTTACTTAAAGGTCTTGTTTCCATGATCTTTACAGTGTCTCCAATATTACAATCGTTTGTTTCGTCGTGTGCAACGTATTTTTTCGTTTTTAACACGAACTTACCATACATAGGGTGCTTTACTTTTTTAACCTCTGCAACAACTATTGATTTTTGCATTTTGTTACTAGTAACAACTCCTATACGTTCTTTTCTTAAATTTCTTGTTTCCATCTTTCAGCAGAATTATTGTAATTCTCTTTTAGTTAATTCGGTCGCAATTCTTGCTACTGTACGTCTAATTGTACGTAACTGAATTGGATTTTCTAAAGGAGATATTGCATGAGCCAATTTTAGGTCTGAATAACTCTTTTTTGTTTCACCAAGTTTTTCTTGTAACTCAGCTACAGATAATTCTTTAATTTCTGATTGTTTCATAATATCAAATAAATTATGCTTCGTAATCTCTAGCGATTAAAAACTTAGTTTTTACAGGTAGCTTTTGCGCTGCTAAACGTAATGCTTCTTTTGCAACGTCTAATGGCACACCTCCTACTTCAAATAAAATACGTCCTGGTCTACATACAGCTACCCATAATTCTACAGCACCTTTACCTTTACCCATACGTACTTCAAGAGGCTTTTTTGTGATAGGTTTGTCTGGAAATATTTTAATCCAAAGTTGCCCTTCTCTTTTCATGTAACGTGTAGCGGCAATACGAGCTGCTTCAATTTGACGTGCTGTAATAAACGTAGCGTCTAATGCTTTTATTCCAAAAGTACCGTTTGATAGTTGATGTCCTCTTCCAGAGAGACCTTTCATACGTCCTTTTTGTTGTTTACGAAATTTTGTTCTTTTAGGCTGTAACATTTTTCTTTAATTTATAAAAAATTACTTTCTACGACGAGGTCCTTTATTTCCACCACGTCCTCCGGCTCCACCTTTTCCTTGCTTCTTAGATAAACCAACAAGCGGAGAAAGCTCTCTTTTACCATATACTTCACCTTTCATGATCCATACTTTAACACCTAATCTACCATAAGTAGTATGTGCCTCAACTAAAGCATAGTCAATATCGGCTCTAAAAGTAGATAAAGGAATACGTCCTTCTTTGTAGTGTTCTGAACGTGCCATTTCTGCACCATTTAAACGACCACTAATCTGGATTTTAATTCCTTCTGCATTCATACGCATTGTAGCAGCAATAGCCATCTTAATTGCACGTCTGTATGAAATTCTATTTTCAATTTGACGGGCGATACTTGATCCTACTAAAAACGCATCAAGTTCAGGTCTTTTAATTTCAAAGATGTTAATCTGAACTTCTTTTCCAGTAATCTTTTTAAGTTCTTCTTTTAACTTGTCTACCTCTTGACCGCCTTTACCAATAATGATACCTGGACGTGCCGTTGTGATAGTAACGGTTACAAGTTTTAAAGTTCTTTCAATAATTACTCTACTAACACTAGCTTTAGATAAACGCGCGTGAACGTATTTTCTAATCTTATCGTCTTCGGCAAGTTTATCACCATAATCGTTTCCTCCGTACCAGTTAGATTCCCATCCTCTGATAATTCCTAAGCGATTTCCGATTGGATTTGTTTTTTGTCCCATACTCTTATTAAGCTTGTGTGTTATTGTTAGCTCCTACCACTAATGTTACGTGGTTAGAACGTTTTCTAATTCTGTGTGCACGACCTTGAGGTGCTGGACGTAATCTTTTTAACATAGATCCGCTATCCACTTTTATCTCTTTTACAAATAATTCAGCCGATTCAACATCTGCATCTTCATTTTTTGATTGCCAGTTAGCGATAGCTGATAATAATAACTTCTCTAAACGACCAGATGCTTCTTTATTGTTGAATTTCAAGATATTAAGTGCATTCTCTACTTTTTCACCTCTTACTAAATCGGCTACTAAACGCATTTTTCTCGGTGACGTAGGACAGTTATTAAGTTTAGCAAAAGCAACATGTTTTTTTGCTTCCTTAATAGCGTCTGCCATTTGTTTTTTACGACTTCCCATAGCTTACTACTTTTTACCTTTATTTTTAGCACCTGCATGTCCACGAAATGAACGTGTTGGTGAAAATTCTCCTAACTTATGACCTACCATGTTTTCAGTTACATAAACTGGAACAAATTGACGGCCATTGTGTACTGCTATTGTTTGTCCAACAAAATCTGGAGTAATCATACTTGCTCTTGACCAAGTTTTGATTACTGTTTTTTTGTTGTTTTCAACATTAACAGCTACTTTCTTTTCTAATTTATAATGAACGTAAGGTCCTTTTTTTAATGATCTTGCCATGTCTTATTTCTTTCTACGTTCTACAATATATTTATTACTTGCTTTAGTCTTAGAACGGGTTCTGTAGCCTTTAGCTGGAATACCATTTCTAGAACGAGGATGTCCACCTGAAGATTTACCTTCACCACCACCCATTGGGTGATCAACTGGATTCATTACTACTGGTCTAGTACGTGGTCTTCTTCCTAACCAACGTGTTCTACCTGCTTTACCACCAACTAATAATTGATGATCTGAGTTAGATACAACACCTATAGTAGCCATACAGTTCGCAAGAATTAATCTTGTTTCTCCTGAAGGTAATTTAACCGTAGCAAATTTACCATCTCTTGCCATTAATTGAGCAAATGCTCCAGCACTACGAGCCATAATAGCTCCTTGACCTGGACGTAACTCTATACAAGAAATAATAGTTCCTAATGGAATTTCACTTAAGGGCATTGCATTTCCAATTTCTGGTGCAACACCTTCATTACCAGATACTACATTTTGTCCAACCTGAAGTCCATTTTGAGCAATAATGTATCTTTTCTCACCATCTTGGTAATTCAATAATGCGATAAAAGCTGTTCTGTTAGGATCGTATTGAATAGAAGCAACTTCACCAGGAATCCCAGCTTTGTCTCTTTTAAAATCGATAATACGATACTTTTTCTTATGACCTCCACCTATATAGCGCATGGTCATTTTTCCTTGACTGTTTCTACCACCAGACCTTTTGTTCGGAACGAGTAAACTCTTTTCCGGCTTATCAGTAGTAATGGCGTCATAACCATTTACTACTCTAAATCGCTGTCCTGGTGTGATTGGTTTTAATTTTCTTACTGACATTAGTCTTTAATTACATGTTACTGTATAAATCAATCATTTCACCTTCCGCCAGTTGTACAATTGCCTTTTTAACAGCATTTGTTTTACCATGTTGAATACCAGTTTTTGTAAACTTGGTACTTCTATCTGGACGGACATTTATAGTACGAACTTTTTCTACAGAAACTCCGTAAGTGGCTTCCACCGCTTTCTTGATTTCTACCTTGTTCGCCTTTGTATTCACCGCGAAAGTATAGCAGTTTCTCAACTCGCTATCTGCAGTCGCTTTTTCTGTGATTATAGGTTTAATTAAGATACTCATCTGTTTCTTATTTACTTAAGTTTGTTTCAATTCCTGCTAAAGCTCCTTCTAACAGCACTACTTGATTAGCATTTAAAATCTTATAAGTGCTTAATTCTGAAGAAGTTATAACTTCTGAGCTTTTTAAATTGCGCGATGACAAATATACGTTATTATTTGACCCACCCAACACAAAGAGCGTTTTTTTGTTTTCAAGCTCTAAAGCCTTTAAAACTGCAGTAAAATTCTTAGTTTTTACTGTATCAAAATTAAAGTCTTCTAAAACTGTTATTGACTGCTCTCCTGCTTTGATACTTAAGGCAGATTTACGTGCTAAACGCTTTAAGTTTTTATTAAGTTTGAAGCTGTAATTTCTAGGTCTTGGACCGAACATACGACCACCACCTTTAAACACACCAGACTTAATACTACCTGCTCTTGCTGTACCAGTTCCTTTTTGCTTTTTAATCTTACGCGTACTTCCAGCAATCTCAGCTCTTTCTTTCGATTTGTGAGTTCCTTGACGTTGGTTTGCTAAATATTGTTTAACATCCAAATATACAGCATGATTATTAGGCTCAATAGCAAACACATCTTTAGAAAGGTCTGCCTTTCTACCTGTGTCTTTTCCGTTTATATCTAAAACTGCTACTTTCATTATTTTCTAATAATTACATAAGCGTTTTTGTGACCAGGAACACATCCTTTAACCACAAGTAGATTCTTTTCAGCAACTACTTTTAAAACTCTTAAATTTTGAACTTTAACTGTGTCTCCACCCATTCTTCCTGCCATTTTCATGCCTTTAAAAACACGAGCAGGATAAGATGCAGCTCCAATAGATCCTGGTGCTCTTAAACGGTTATGTTGACCGTGAGTAGCTTGACCTACACCACCGAAACCATGACGTTTTACAACACCTTGAAATCCTTTACCTTTTGATGTTCCTGCCACATCAACAAATTCACCTTCACTAAAATGTTCAACAGTGATAGCATCACCTAATTTGTACTCCTCATCAAAACCTTTGAATTCAACGATTTTTCGCTTTACAGAAGTACCCGCTTTTTTAGCATGACCTAAGTCTGCTTTAGTAGCGCTTTTTTCTGTCGCGTCATCGAAACCAAGTTGAACAGCTTCATAGCCATCAACTTCTTCGGTTCTGACTTGGGTAACGATACATGGTCCAGCTTCGATAACTGTACAAGGAATGTTTTTTCCGTTGTCATCAAAGATGCTGGTCATACCGATTTTTTTTCCAATTAACCCAGACATAATTTATTTATTATTAATTATTACTATTTCGTTTAAACCTCCCTTCGACTTTACTCAGGGAAAATTCAACATTCTTATTAAAAACTTCAGGGACAAAATACCTTTCGTCCCTGAAATGTATTTATCCGTTTTTCTCGCGACCGCATCGGTGAGACATTTTATTAATGAGACCCTTCAACTGCGCTCAGGGTGACATCGCTTTTTCGATTACACTTTAATCTCTACTTCAACACCACTTGGTAATTCAAGTTTCATCAAGGCATCAATTGTTTTTGATGACGACGAGTAGATATCTAATAATCTTTTATAAGAAGATAATTGAAACTGCTCTCTTGATTTCTTGTTTACGTGTGGAGAACGTAATACAGTGAAAATTTTCTTGTGAGTTGGTAATGGAATTGGTCCAGTTACTACAGCTCCAGTACTTTTTACTGTTTTTACAATCTTATCAGCAGACTTGTCTACTAAGTTGAAATCGTAAGACTTTAATTTTATTCTGATTTTTTGACTCATTTTCTTAACTTTTAAGATTGTTCTCCTTTAGCTGCTTTGATAACCTCTTCAGATATATTTGAAGGTGTTTCAGCATAATGTGAAAATTCCATTGTTGACGTTGCACGACCTGATGATAATGTTCTTAATGTTGTTACATATCCAAACATTTCTGATAATGGCACAGTAGCTTTTACA
This sequence comes from uncultured Algibacter sp., assembly GCF_947487605.1. Lineage (GTDB taxonomy): Bacteria > Bacteroidota > Bacteroidia > Flavobacteriales > Flavobacteriaceae > Algibacter_D. Next base: position 48,940 of record NZ_CANKXK010000012.1, on the reverse strand, counting down.
GTTTTTGCACCAGCTCTATCACCCATATCACTCACTTGTCCTCTTCTTCTGTTTAAATCTCCAACAATGTCACCCATATTTTCTTCAGGAGTTATTACCTCAAGTTTCATGATTGGTTCCATGATTACAGCTTTAGCAGCTCTAGCACAGTTTTTAAATCCAAGTTTTGCAGCTAACTCAAAAGATAATTGATCTGAATCCACATCGTGATAAGACCCATCTTTTAAAGTAACTTTCATAGCATCAATTTCGTAACCTGCTAAAGGTCCGTTAACCATTGCCATTTTAAATCCTTTTTCAATTGAAGGGATAAATTCTTTAGGAACGTTACCACCTTTAATTATAGATTCAAACTGAAGCCCTGTTGCTCCTTCCTCAGCCGGCTCAACCGTAAATACAATATCTGCGAATTTACCACGACCACCAGATTGTTTTTTATAAACTTCTCTATGATCTGCAGCTTGTGTAATAGCTTCTTTATATTCAACTTGTGGTTGACCTTGGTTTACTTCAACTTTAAACTCACGCTTTAAACGATCTACAATAACATCAAGGTGAAGTTCACCCATTCCTGAAATAATAGTTTGCCCTGAAGCTTCGTCTGAACGTACAGTAAATGTTGGATCTTCTTCAGCTAATTTAGCTAAGCCCATTCCTAACTTATCAACATCTGCTTTAGTTTTAGGCTCAACCGCTATACCAATTACTGGATCTGGGAAGTCCATAGACTCTAAAACAATTGGATGTTTTTCATCTGAAAGGGTATCTCCTGTTTTAATAGATTTAAATCCTACAGCAGCACCAATATCTCCAGCTTCTATAAAATCAATGGCATTTTGCTTGTTAGCGTGCATTTGATAAATTCTTGATATACGCTCTTTTTTACCAGAACGATTATTTAGAACATAAGAACCTGCATCTAAACGACCAGAATATGCTCTAAAAAATGCTAAACGACCTACGAAAGGATCGGTAGCAATTTTAAATGCTAAAGCAGCAAACGGCTCCTTTACATCTGGCTTACGCAAAATCTCTTCTCCAGAATCTGGATCAGTCCCAACAATACCCTCTTTATCTGTTGGAGAAGGTAAATAACGACATACAGCATCTAATAAGAACTGTACTCCTTTATTTTTAAATGCAGAACCACATATCATTGGAATAATTGCCATATCCATTACAGCAGCTCTAAGCGCAGCATGCACTTCATCTTCTGTAATAGAATCTTCATCTTCCATGAATTTTTCTAAAAGATCCTCGTCGTAACCTGCAACTTCTTCAATAAGTAATGCACGATATTTACGAGCTTCTTCTTTAAGTTCTTCTGGAATTTCGATTACATCAAAAGTTGCCCCTTGTGTTTCATCATGCCAAACAATAGCACGATTTTTAACTAAATCGATTATTCCTTTAAAATCTTCCTCGTCACCAATATTTAAAACGATTGGCACCGCGTTAGATTTCAACATATCTTTTACTTGTTGACAAACACCTAAAAAGTCAGATCCTTGACGGTCCATTTTATTAACGAAACCAATTCTAGGTACTTTATAGTTATCGGCTAGTCTCCAGTTAGTTTCAGACTGTGGCTCAACACCATCAACTGCACTAAATAAGAATACCAACCCATCAAGAACACGTAATGAACGATTCACCTCTACGGTAAAATCAACGTGACCCGGTGTGTCAATTATATTAAAGTGATATCCTTTAGTATCTGGTGTTGGCGCTCCATTTTCAATTGGAAACTCCCAAGTACAAGTAGTAGCAGCAGAAGTAATTGTAATACCTCTTTCTTGCTCTTGCTCCATCCAGTCCATTGTTGCAGCACCATCGTGTACTTCACCAATTTTATGTGAAACACCTGTATAATAAAGAATACGTTCTGTAGTAGTAGTTTTTCCTGCATCAATATGTGCAGCAATACCTATATTTCTAGTAAATTTTAAATCTCTTGCCATTACCTATTAAAATCTAAAGTGAGAGAATGCTTTGTTTGCCTCTGCCATTTTATGAGTATCAACTCTTTTCTTAACAGCTGCTCCTTCTTCTTTAGCTGCAGCTAAGATTTCTGCTGCTAAACGGTTGGCCATAGATTTTTCGTTTCTTTTACGAGAATAGCTAATAAGCCATTTCATTGCGGTTGAAACTTTACGGTCTGGACGGATTTGCATTGGTATTTGAAATGTTGCACCACCAACACGACGACTACGTACTTCTACGTGAGGCATCACATTTGATAAAGCATCTTTCCAGATTTCTAATGCTGTTTTTTCTTCGTCAGTTTTTTTCGAATCTACCATATCAATTGCATCGTAGAATACTTTAAAAGCTACGGACTTCTTGCCATCCCACATCATCATATTAACGAATCGAGTTACTAACTGATCGTTAAAACGTGGATCTGGTAAAAGCGGTCTCTTTTTTGCTGCTCTTTTTCTCATGTCTTCTTCTTAAAGTTTAAATTACTTCTTAGGGCGTTTAGCACCATACTTAGATCTACGTTGCGTTCTACCTGAAACACCTGCTGTGTCTAAAGCACCACGTACAATGTGATATCTAACTCCTGGCAAATCTTTTACCCTTCCACCTCTAACCAATACTATCGAGTGCTCTTGTAGATTATGTCCTTCTCCACCAATGTATGCATTAACCTCGTTTCCATTTGTTAAACGAACCCTTGCTACCTTACGCATTGCTGAGTTAGGTTTTTTAGGAGTTGTTGTGTAAACACGAGTACATACACCACGTCTTTGCGGACAAGAATCTAAAGCAGCCGATTTACTCTTCTTGGTTATTTTGGCTCTTCCTGTTCTTACTAATTGTGAAATTGTTGGCATATATAATAAATATAAATTTAAAAATCCTCTTATTAGAGGGCTGCAAAGGTAGAAATTAAAATGAATTATTCAAACCCTAAAACATTAATTTTTAAGAGTTTTTAAAAATAATAGAATCGCATATATTATAAGTCTCTATTTTCCGTTAGATTTACAGCATCAAAGAGCTGATTTTAACGTGCAGAAAACTTCTTTTTTACTCCTTATTATATATACACTTTTTTCTTCGGAAACATTTTGCCAAAATTTAAATCTTAAAGTTAGTGGAGAAAATGAATTCGAGACACAAATAATCGACTCATTAAATTACTCAAAAACCTATAAGGACTATAACTCATTAAAACATGAAATTGACTCAATTCAAAACGCACTATATAAAAAAGGATATATTGAAAATAGGTTAAATAATATTAGTAAAACATCTGATTCGATTTTTAATGCAGAAATTCATTTAAAACAAAAATTCAATACCATATATATATACTACAATAAATCGGATATAGATATTGCAAATATCGATTTGATTTCAAAACAAGTTTTTGATGATTATTTTATAATTAGTTTTAGTGAAATTGAAAATGCTTTAAATTTTATTAATTCTAAAGTATCTCAACAAGGCTATCCATTTTCTAAATTAAAACTCTCCAACATAAAAATTAGAAAAGACTCAAATCTAGAAGCACAATTAATAATAAGCTCAGAAGAACAAAAAAGAAACATTGATAATATAATTATTAAAGGATATGAGAAATTCCCCAAATCTTACCTCAAACATTATTTAAAGATAACAAAGAACAGTCTTTTTGATTTAAATGAAATCAAGAAAAAAAATGAGCGTCTGGATAATTTAAAATTTGCTAACCAAATAAAACCTCCTGAAGTTCTATTTACAAAAGATTCTACCACACTCTATTTATATATAGAAAAGGCAAAAAGCAATTCGTTTGATGGTTTTTTAGGTTTCGGCACAAATGATGAAACCAATAATTTAGAATTCGATGGTTATTTAAACTTAAGTCTAACAAATAACTTAAACTTTGGGGAGTCATTTAGACTTCTTTACAAGAGTGATGAAAATGACCAGAAAACATTTAATGCAAACATATCGATGCCCTATTTATTTAATTCTCCTATTGGTGTCGATTTCTCATTACAAATATTTAAACGAGATTCATCTTTCACTACAGTAAATCAAATCGCAAAATTACATTATCAAATAAATTCAAGAAATAAAATTTATTCTGGTGTTAACTCAACTACATCTAACAATTTACTATCAAATACTACAGCATCAATAAGCGATTATGATACGACCTATTATTCTTTAGCCTATGAATTTATATCACAACAATCGTACAACCTACTTTTCCCCATAAAGACGTCACTTTATGTTGAAACAAATTTTGGGAAAAGAACCACATCCAATATTTCTGAAAAGCAAACCCATCTTTTTATTGATGCATTTAAAATAATAAACTTCAACAACAGGAATAGCTTTTATATAAGAGTTAATAGCTCTACATTAAATTCTGATAGCTATTTTGAGAATGAGTTGCTTCGCTTTGGCGGGATTAATTCCATAAGAGGTTTTGAAGAAAACAGCTTATATGCTTCTTTGTTTGGTGTTATAAATACCGAATATAGATTTCAACTCAGTAATAGCATATATATTCATACTATTACAGATTTAGCTTATTTTGAAAATGAGGTAATCAAATCTAAAGAAAAACTTTTCGGTTATGGTTTTGGTTTTGGACTATTAACCAAAGCAGGGCTTTTAAAGTTTAACTATGCAAATGGTAAGGCTGAAAACCAGCCATTCAAGCTTTCGAATTCTAAGATACATATTAGTTTAGTGGCTAATTTTTAGCTCTTTTTTTTAACATTTTATTAATTTTTTTGAGTTCTACAAGAAATTTTAACTAGAAATTGTTGTTTTATTAACTTATTATTAAGATTTTTGGCATTGACTAATTCAAATAATTATAAAATGAAAACAAAGTTTAGTGGAATGCTAACGCTTTTACTGGCGTTTGCTGTGCAACTAACGTTTGCGCAAGAAAAGACAATTTCTGGTACGGTATCCGACAATAGTGGATTACCATTACCTGGAACTACTGTCTTAGTTAAAGGTACAACTTCTGGTGCCTCTACAGATTTCGATGGTAAGTATTCAATCAATGTGAATCAAGGAGCAACCCTTGTATTTAGTTTTGTTGGGTATTCATCACAAGAAATAGTTGTAGGAACTTCAAGTATAATTAATGTTACTATGCAAGAAGATGCAGAGTCCCTAGAAGAAGTAGTGGTAACTGCTTTAGGAATTAAAAGAGAAAAGGGTTCTATTGGGTCAGCAATAACTAGTATTGGTTCAGAAGAATTAAATGAAGGAGCACAAGCTAATATAGCAGATGCTATCAAAGGTAAAGTAGCAGGTGTCGTTATTTCTAGTGCTAGTACAGACCCTGGTTCTTCTTCTGGAATTATTATTAGAGGGTTTAGTACCATAGGTGGTAGTAATCAACCTTTATATATTATTGATGGTGTTCCAATTAACAACCAATCAAATTTTGAAGATAGCCTAAATGGTTCATACGATTTTGGTCGTGGATCTGGAGATATAAATCCAGAAAACATCGAGTCAATTTCTATCCTTAAAGGTGCTTCTAGTACAGCACTTTATGGTTCAAGGGCAGCTAATGGTGTTGTAATTATTACAACAAAACAAGGGTCTACAGATAAATTAAGTATTGATTTTTCTACAACTGCAATATTTTCAGATCTTTTGAGAGCTCCTAACTACCAAACTCAGTTTGGACAAGGTTGGGATGGGCAGCATTTTTTAGGTGAAAACGGTTCTTGGGGACCTCGTTTTACAGGCGAAGTATTACCTTGGGGTAATGTTGTAAACAATTCACAGAAAATAAAACCTTACTCTTTTCAAGAAGATCAATGGAGGAACTTTTTCGATATTGGCACCTCTTATGTAACCAATGTTGCTATTTCTGGCGGTTCGGGAAACTCTTCAGGTAGAATATCTTTTAATAATACAACTTCAGATGGGATATTCCCAACAGCCAATGATTCTAATGAAAGAAACACTATTTCTCTTACATTCAATTCTAAGATGGGTTTCTTAACCTTTGGAGGTAATTTAAATTATGTAAGCACTAGAGGTTCTGGTGTTCAAGGTGGGCAGGGAACTAACACTATTAATAACTTAATGCAGATTCCCACTGATTTTGATATTACAGAATTTAAAGACTATAAAAACGACCCTTTTAATAATATTGATAATTACTATACTGGTTTCGGAATTGTAAATCCTTACTTTAATCTTAATGAAGATGGGGCTAAATATACGAAAGAAAGAGTTTATGGTTCATTTAATGTTAGTGCTCAAATTAATGATTGGTCAAACGTATCATACAGACTAGGTATAGATTCATACAATGACTACACGAAAATATGGAATGCCATTATAGATGCATCTCCTGGGAGCCCTAATGATGGTACTAGTATAGAAATCCCTGGGTTTTATGGTGAAGCTCAAAATAATGTAAAACAGGTTAATCATGATATTTTATATAATCTTGATTTTAATTTAAACGAGAATTTCCATCTTACCTCTACCATTGGCTTTAACTACAATGATAGAACAACATCAGGATCTAGTGCTAATGTTACTTCACAGGATATACCAGATTTCTTTTCACTATCTAACTCAGCTAGTCCTATTACTGCAGCTTCAACAATTTCAAAGAGGAGACTTTATGGTGTATTAAATTCCACTACAGTCTCTTATAAAGACATGCTCTTTCTTACTACTAATGTTAGAAACGATTGGTATTCTACCTTACCAGAAGAAAATAGATCTGTTCTTTATGGAGGCGCAAATGCTTCATGGATAATAACAAAAAGTTTTCCAGAAATAAAAAACATCCTTAGTTATGGAAAACTAAGATTAGGATATGGAGAAACTGGTGTAGATACAGCTCCATATAGTATTAATCCCGTTAATATTTTAGGAGCAACAGACAACCAAGGATTTAGAAATCTTAATTTCCCAGTAGGTGGCCTAAACGCTTTTGAAGTTGGAAATAGAGCTGGAAATCCAAATCTAGCGCCTGAAAGACGAAAAGAGTTTGAAATTGGAACTGAATTATCTTTTTTAAAGAACCGTATTAGCATAGATTTTACGTATTATGATGCTACAGTTGAAGATCAAATTTTGGCCTTACCCTTAGCGTCAACTTCTGGTTTCACAAATCAAACTGCCAACATAGGTACTATCTCTAATACTGGTTATGAAGCCCTTCTAACCCTTGGAGTTTTTAGAAATCATGATGGGTTTAATTGGGACATGGCAATAAATTATTCTACAAATGATGCCGTATTAGAAAAACTGGATGATAGAGTACCACAAATTGCTCTTGGTGGTTTGAGTACTATTAGCTTAGTTGCAAGACAAGGATTTCCTTTAGCACTTATTGAAGGTAGTGTTCCTCTAAGAGATCCAAACGGAAATATTGTTGTTGATAATGTAGGTGTTCCAATTGCATCACCTGTTAAAGAGGTTTATGGAGATACTCAATATGACTATACTTTAGGTATTACTAATAGTTTTACATATAAGGGGTTTTCTCTAGGGCTATCAGTTGATGTAAGACAAGGAGGCTTAATGTATAGCCGTACTGCTAGTCTCACACGTTTTACAGGAAACTCAATCACAACCACGATAAATGATAGACAACCGTACATAATTCCAGGTTCTGTTAATAGAATTGATGACGGTAATGGCAATTTTACTTATGTAGAAAATACGACAGCTATAGATAACGAACATTGGGATGATTATTACCGTGCTTCAGCAGTTGAAAGAGGTGACGTTATTGATAAATCTTATGTTAAATTAAGAGAAGTTACTTTTGGATATAGGTTCTCTAAAAAAATAATTGAAAAAACACCTTTTGAAGATATATCACTTACTGTAGTAGGTAGAAATCTTTTGCTTTTCACACCTGAGTCTAATCAATATATTGATCCTGAAGTATCAACATTTGGTACGGATTTAGCTAGTCAATTTGGTGAATTTAGTGCAAGTCCTAGTACAAGAAGTGTTGGTCTAACATTAAAAGCTAGTTTTTAATTAATTTAAAAAAAATAAAAAATGAAAAATATACTAAGACTTCTTTTTTTCTTTATACTTATCACATCGTGTGAAGATCATTTGAATATAAATGACAACCCTAACACACCAGTAAATGTAGATAAAAGCTTTGTGTTAACAGCAGCACAGGGATCATTAGCTACTGGACTAGGTGGACAATTAGCAAACCTCGGTGGCTTTTTAGCACAATACCACACGCAATCTCCAAGTGCATCTCAGTACCTTTCCATAGATACATATAATATGAATATAGATTTTTCTGACAGATTATGGAATGAACTATGGGCAGGCTGTCTTAACGATTTAAATTATGTGCTAACAAAGTCTGATGAAGAAGGTGATACAGGTTCCTTTTTAATTGCATCTTTAGTGAGAGCATACACATTGCAAGTATTAACAGATTTATATGGTGATATTCCTTACTCTGAAGCTTTACTAGGTTCAGAAAACATTACACCAAAAGTTGATTTTGGAGGTGATATCTACACAGGTTTAATTTCTGAAATTGATGCTGCGCTTGCTAAATATAATGGTAATCCTGTCGCTTCTACTGTAGGGACTCAAGATGCTATTTATAGTGCGAACATGTCTGATTGGGTTAAATTTGCTAACACCTTGAAATTAAAACTTTATATAAGAATGTCATATACATCTCAAGCAAATGCCTCAGCTGTAATGGCGTTAATGACAGAGGATAATTTTATTAGTTCTGATGCAAAATTTGCTTTATATGAAAATGCACAGAACAAAGCGAATCCATTTTATGATGTTCAAATAGATCGTTTGGGTGATGTAAATAATATTGCAAGCAATTCGCTACTTACTTTCTTAGATAATAACATTGACCCAAGGATTGGTGCCATTTATCGTTTAAACGATGAAACTCCAGGTGTATATAGAGGTATAGATCAAGGTGATCGTGGAAGTTATGCTTCTGAGGTTGCATCAAATTTTTCCAGACCCAATATTACTGCAACTACCCCAGTATATTTTATGACTGTAGCTGAGAGTAATTTTTTGCAAGCAGAAGCTTTAATTAGATACTCAAATGGTACTGGAGCTAAGAGTAAATATGATGCAGGTGTGATTAACTCATTTGCAACTTATGGTGTCAGTGGTGCTCAAGCTCTCATTGGTGCTGGAGGAGCATATGAATATGTTGCAGATCCAGATATAGAAACAGCATTAAGACAAGTCATGATTCAAAAATGGGTGTCATTAGCTAACATTAATAATATTGAAGGCTTTTTCGAATCAAATAGGGTGCAATACCCTGAGACGGTTACCATTGGTAATGAAGATTATACAATGGGTAATATGGTAGTATCTGTTAGCTCAGTTTTAACTGGAGATCAGACACCAAATACTATTTTTTATCCTGATACTGAAACTTCTAAAAATCCAAGTATTAATCAGAAGTCTTCACTTACTGAAAAAGTTTGGTGGGATCAGAAATAATAAGTGTTAACTTAAAATATTAAAAATAATGAAAATTAAAAATAAATTAATAAAAGTAGTTTCATTAGTATGGACGATTGTCTTGTTTGTCTCATGTAGCGAACAAAGCCCTATCACATCTGATTTAACATTTTTTCCAACATTTGAATTCGAACCAACTGCAATAGTTGCAGTAGGAGACACATTCACTCCATCTGCAACAGCTAATGAAGGAGGTGTAGATTTGCCAGTCGGTATTAGTGGCTCAGCAGATACAAATACAATAGGTATCTATACTATAACCTATTCTGCAACCAATTCTGATGGCTTTGATGGTTCGGAGACTCAAACTGTTATAGTACACGACCCTTCAATTGTTGGTACTGATGTATCTGGAGATATACAAGATGTCGGTAGACCTGAAAGAACTGGAGTTATTTCTCTTGTCCCTGGAACAACAAGCATATTTTTCGTGACAGATTTTGCTTTTGGTGGAACTTTTCCTATGTACTTTCAGATGGATGGAGACGTAATTTCCGAAATAGCTCAAGTATATCCGTTTGGAGCTACTTCTGTAGATATGACTTACGATCCTATTACAAAAACATTTACAACTTTTGTAAACCCTTATGGGTTTGGTTATACATTTCAATATCAATAATAAATATAATATTATGAAAAAAAATTTTAAATACATTGTTGTTATCCTTTTTGTTGCAGCATTTACTTCATGTGAAACTGAAGAAGGATATGAAGATTTCCCTGTAGAAAAAACTTCAGTCAATGATATGACTGGTGATTGGTATGTTCAAACTTTTATTGGTGATGACTTGGCCTTAGGCTATGAACTTATAACTATCTCTAATACAGCAAATGATGAGTCAGCAATTCAAATATTTGATCATAAGAATATATGGTGGTTTAATACGGCTGTTCCTGCCAATGTAGGAGCTTTAAGCTTTGAAGGTAATGACTTAGCTAGTGACGTAGATGGCTATCAAATTACGGTTAATGTAACAAATGGGCAAATTGAAAAGAACGGTACTGTAACAAGTGACACAAATTTGCCTGCCGATTTTATTTCGTTTGACATCGAATTTTCTGATGATCCTGGCACTATTTATCATATAGAGGGATATAAACGTAGTGGATTCCTAGAAGATGAACATTAATAAAAGAAATGCCTAGTCCTGAATAAGCGATACAGACTATTAAAGGATTAAATTTATAAATTAAAGCTGAACAATGAGGTCATTGTTCAGCTTTTTTGATTTGTATTGTTTTCTTTTCAATTTGTTTTGTGCATGCTTTTGTATTGGTGTAATTATTTGGTTTGATTCATGTGGCGTTGATTCATATAGATTTCTAGAATCAAGACCAATTGTTATGTTTAAGCAAAAATTCTAGTCAATTTAGAAAGGAAGAATTCTACATTTTAACACCTCAAAACTGCACTCTGAAGGCTTTAATTTTGGTGTTGAAATAAATTTCCTGTAGAAGCGTTAGTGGACAGTATTAGTAAAACCACCTAGTTTAATAGGTGGTTTTTTTATACCTTTACCTCAATGGAAAACCAAACACAAATATTCGGTATTAGAGCTATTATAGAGGCTATTAATGCAAACGAAACTATAGACAAAGTATTTCTACAAAAAGGGCAAAAAGGTGATTTATTTAGTGAATTGGAATCTCTTTTAAGAAAAAATTCTATTAACTCGTCATATGTTCCAGTAGAAAAGCTTAACAGACTTACCAATAAAAACCATCAAGGTGCAGTGGCTCAAATATCGCCAATCGCATTTCATGACATGGAAGAACTTGTTTTAAGTATTATTGAATCTGGTAAAACCCCTTTATTCTTATTACTTGACCAATTAAGTGACGTGCGTAATTTTGGAGCTATTATTAGAACAGCAGAGTGTACCGGAGTGAATGGTATTATTATTCAGAAAAAGGGAGGAGCACCTGTAAATGGCGATACAATTAAAACAAGCGCTGGAGCAATTTTTAAAATCCCTATTTGCAAAGTAGACCATATTAAAGATGCCGTATTTTTTATGCAGGCTTCTGGTATTAAAGTAATTGCTGCTACAGAGAAAACAGAGAATACCCTATATGATGTTTCTTTCACTGAGCCTTGTGCTATAATAATGGGGTCTGAAGGTAGAGGCATCAACCCCTCAACACTTAAAGTAGTTGACACTAAAGCCAAATTACCGTTATTAGGAGATATAGAATCCTTAAATGTATCTGTAGCTTGTGGTGCTTTTCTATATGAAGTGGTAAGACAACGAAGTTAGTCTTCACTTTTTTTGTAAGTATAATTGATAGTTGCTTGGTCCTCCTCTATTTCTATCTCTGGACTTTCAATAAAGTTTCCGTTTTCATCAAAATACTTTAAAAAAGGATCTTCATCTTCATTGTAGCTCTCTTGCTCCCAAACATATTTTTTAGGTTTTGCTATTTCTTTTCTAAAGAATAAGGCAAATAATAGACCCGTTATAAGTCCAGCTAAATGACCTTCCCATGAGATGCCTTTTTCAATTGGCATGGTATACCAAATCATACTACCGTAAAGGAAAACCACCAATAAAGATAATGCTATAAGTCTATAATGTTTTGCTAAAACACCTTTAAAAAAAGTAAAACTTACAAGCACGTAAATTAAACCACTCGCTCCAATATGGTATGAAGGTCTTCCAATACACCAGGTTAAAAAGCCAGACAAGACTACCCCAAAAACAATGACCTTCCATGCAATAGGTCGGTAGAAATAAAACAACGCCATAGATAACACAAAAAGTGGAATCGTGTTATGATATATATGCTGAATATCGCCATGTATGAAAGGACTTAATAGAACACCTCTTAGTCCCTTAAAAGTTTGAGGGTATACCCCATATTTACTAAAATTGAAGCCAAATCGTACCTCAAACCAGAATATTAACCAAATAACCAACACAAAAAATATTGGGTACGCTATTACCCCTGTAGTAAATTTAAAATGTTCTTTACTGTTCATTATTTTAAAGATAGCAAATAGTTAACCAAGCTATGGAATGATGCTAAATTGTCAGTCAACTACAAATCTAATAACTCTCTAATTCTTTTATGCAGCTATGCAAAAGCAAAAAAATTAAAGTATTTTTACTTTATGAATATCAATGAACCTTTAGCTGAACGTTTAAGACCAAAATCCTTAAAAGATTATGTAAGTCAATCGCATTTGGTTGGTAAAAACGGTGCTTTAACGCGACATATCGAGCTAGGGTTAATACCATCTATGGTTTTTTGGGGACCTCCTGGTACTGGTAAAACAACTTTAGCCAACATAATCGCCACAGAATCTGGTAGACCGTTTTATACGCTAAGTGCCATTAATTCTGGTGTAAAAGATATCCGTGATGTTATTGAGAAAGCAAAACAAAGTGGTGGGTTATTTACAACTAAAAACCCTATTTTATTTATTGACGAAATCCACAGATTTAGTAAATCGCAACAAGATTCTTTATTACAAGCAGTTGAAAAAGGCTGGATAACCCTCATTGGTGCCACGACAGAAAATCCAAGTTTTGAGGTGATTTCTGCACTTTTATCACGTTGTCAGGTTTATATTTTAAATGCATTTGATAAGAAAGATTTGGAAACTCTTTTACAACGAGCTATTAAAAAAGATGAGTTCATTTCTCAAAAAAATATAAAACTAAAGGAGACAAATGCTTTACTAAGACTTTCAGGTGGTGATGCAAGAAAATTATTGAATATTTTTGAATTGATAATAAATTCATTCAATTCTGGTACTATCGAAATAACTGATGATACCGTTTTACAAAAAGTTCAAAACAATACAGTACATTACGATAAAACTGGAGAACAGCACTACGATATTATTTCGGCATTTATAAAATCTATCCGAGGTAGCGACCCCAACGCTGCCGTATATTGGCTCGCTCGAATGATTGAAGGCGGTGAAGATGTTAAATTTATAGCCAGACGCTTGTTAATTTTAGCTTGTGAAGATATTGGTAATGCTAATCCAACGGCCTTGGTTATAGCTAACAATACGTTTCAAGCTGTGTCGGCAATTGGACATCCCGAATCGCGGATTATATTGAGTCAATGTGCAACATACTTGGCTTGTTCACCGAAAAGTAATGCTGCCTATAAAGCAATTGGTAATGCACAACAATTAGTTAAAAAAACTGGAGATTTATCTATTCCTTTAGAAATAAGAAATGCGCCTACAAAACTGATGAAAGAACTTGGTTATGGCGACAACTATAAATACGCTCATAATTACGAGTTAAACTTTGCTAAGCAAGAGTTTATGCCAGAAGAAATAAAAAATTCAACATTATATGAACCTGGGAATAACTCTAGAGAGAATGCCCAACGAGAATTCTTAAAAAAACGTTGGAATGATAAATATGGGTATTAGCTGATAGCAGGCAGCTAGCTGAAAATTAAAATTTAATATTTAATGCTTCCTTTTTTAATGTACCATTCACATAATACTCTAAAATCCAAGCATCCCCTTTTTTGTATATAATAGCATTTTTACCTTCGACAAAAAAGACGTTATGTAAGCTCGAACTTTTTATTTTATATACAACTTTAGGAGAGCTATCTACTAATTGAAAACCATTCTCGATTTCTTGAGCATACAAAACACCCGATACTGCTTGCTTTACTGAAGTTTCTGGAGTTTTTACTTTGGTTACTGCTTCTTCTACACGTTCCTTAAAATTGGGTAGCGGTTCAGATACTTTTGGTTCTGGCTTTACAGCTTCTACAACTTTTTCTTTTTTAAGATTTTGAATTTCTTCTTTTAATTGTTGAATCTCTTGTGCTACTTCATTTTTTTTAGATATATCTTGACTTGTTGCTAATGAGTTTACACGCTCGTTTGGTTCATATTTATAATTAAGTGCTTCAAAAGATTTAAAAGCATCTCTTAAAGCGAAATTATATGCAGATTTAAAAGCCTTCTCCCTACTCTCTCCTACTTTAGAAGTATACACATGTTTATCATTACAATCTGTCAATTCAATAGTAAGTTTTGTTTTAAACATACCTGAATCTTTAATAACATCAGACTTTAAAGCTAAACATCTATTTCTTATTAAATCTTCTGGGTATTCTGTACCCTCCATTACAGCTAGAAAACCATATTTATTAAATAAAAATTTAGATAAAGAATTTAATTGATATTGATCCTTTTCCTTTAAAAAATCATATTTATTTGGTACAATTATATACTTATAACTGTTTAAGTTTGCTTGAGAAAACATTGATAATGATATCAAGCAGGTAATAAGGATTGAAAATATTTTCGTTTTCATTATTATAAAATGTATTATTAAGTTCTAATTGTAAATATACTCTTTTTGGCGTTTTATTCTTAAATCATTTAGACTAGAGGTACTTTTTTAGTTGAATTAAATTATCGACTCGCTTCATATCTTCATCTAAAGTTATACCATGAATATCAAAAAAAACCACATCCATACCAATGTTTTTAGCTCCAAGAATATCGGCTTCGTAGCTATCTCCTATCATAATACTTTTATCAATATGCGTATTTGCTTTGTTAATCGCAAAATTGAATATTTTAGGGTTGGGCTTTTTTACACCTACCATTTCTGAATTAGTAATGGTTTTAAAATAACCGTCTATTCCAGATTTCTCTATTTTTTTCTGTTGTACTTCATCAAATCCATTGGTAATAATGTGTAATTTATATTTAAGACTTAAATAATCTAATATCTCCAACGTATTGTCAAACAAGTGATTAAAAGTGGTTAGATATGCTATATAATCTTCAGATAGTTTATAAATTAAAGGTTCTTTAATTTTTATACCAATAGCTAAAAAGGCCTCATTTAATCTTGCAAAGCGTAATGCTTCTTTTTCAATTTTTTCTTCTCTATAGAGTTTCCAGTATTTAAGATTTATAGGAACATAATGTTGTAAAAAATAGGCCGTATTAACACTTATATCATTTATTTCAAAGATTTTTTCAAATGTTAATGCAGAGTTTTTATCAAAATCCCAAAGGGTATGATCTAAATCGAAAAAAACATCGGATATTCCATTAGCTCTCATTTTGCCGAATCTAATATAATATTAAACAAATCTTTAAATCCTTTCCAACGTATCGAATTACTGAAGGTGTAATTATGAAATACTGGAACAAATTGTCCTTTAACTGCCTTTATTTCTGAAATCACTTCATTTAAAACTTTCTTTTTATCTAACAAGGATTTGTTTTTTAATAATGCATAATCCATTATATGATAAGAATTTATTTTTAATGGAGTTTGTGTTTCGTAATCTAAATCGTAAAACAAAAATGGGGTGCATGATCCAGCTCTAAAACCAACATAATTAGTATAACCCATAGTATAATCTTCCTTTATCTCAAGTTCAACCAAATTCCTGTAGGACTCTGGAAAATTTAACTTAGAATAAGACTGACGAGATGCTTGCAATGATGAATTAATAATAGACTCCATCTGCTTCTTTTCTTTTTTTAAAAGTGTGGTGTCTTCTAGGGCAAAAAATGATATTTTCAAACCTACGTGGCAATAATCTCCAACATGTTTTATTAAAGATTTAAACTTCTTTTTGTTAACATTAATACCTTTATCGTAAGTAGAAAATGCACCTATTAGAAAGAAAAATTGAAACTTATTTTTAGCTTGTTTCTGCTTGTTTATTATATACTTGTAAGTATCGTAAGGATCATGTTTAAAAGACAATAGAACTGCATAACGATTATATAACCTTTTAAGTTTTAATTCGAAAATATCTTTTATAGTCCCCCCAAAAGTCCGCATAATTCCTTTAAGTCTAAATTTGTATGCTGAAGGAACATCGATAACTGGTTTTATACTATATGATCTTTCTGGAAAAATGAAATCTGGGTATAATTTTTGAAGTATCGATTTAAACTTATATGCCCATATATCTACTACTGGTTGATGTAAAAAATCGTATTTATACGCAATACTTTCTGTAGCAAGAAAACGTCCATATTCATCTTTTACTTGAGGCAAATACTCTTCATACCTTGCTAATAAATAGAACGACGCTGCAAAAATATCGAAAGGCATGGTACTCTTCTCACCATTATAAAAAAAACATTTCGTGTTTTCCCAATTGTGTACATTAATTTCAATATCTGCTAAACCTTGTTCGAATAAAATATCGTGACTTTTAACAAAAAATTCATTACCCAATTGCTGTCTTGTGTACGACATTTTTAAACTGTCGTGTGCAATAAAATCTTCAATTTTAGTAGTAAACTCAACCTTTATACCTAAAATTCGTGTACAAATATGCTTAAAAACATATTTTAATCTTGGCGATATTTTATGGGTATATACTAATAACATGAGTTATAAATTCCAAATTTTAAAATTTTAAATTCCAGTCGCTGTATCATATTTTATGATGAGATTTTGGAATTTAGTTTTTTTGTTATCACAATAGTGATTCATCCGCAAAACTAAAGTATGCTTTTTCTGTTATTATTAGATGGTCTAACACTTTTATATCCAAACTTTCGGCAGCATTTTTAAGTTTAGTTGTTATTTGCTTATCGGCTACGCTAGGTTTTAAAGTGCCTGATGGATGATTATGAACCAATATTAATCCAGTTGCTCCAACCTCGAGAGCATTTTTTAATACCAATCGAACATCTACCAATGTCCCCGTTATACCGCCTTTGCTCAATTGATTTTTCTGGATAACTTTATTGGAATTATTTAAATAGATAATCCAAAATTCTTCATGTTGAAGCTCACCAATTACAGGTTGCATCAATTCAAAAACCGATAGACTAGATGTTATTTTATTTTTTTCCAATGCGGCTTCTTCTCTTCTCCTTCTACCTAATTCTAAAGCAGCAGCAATAGTAATTGCTTTAGCTTCACCAATTCCTTTAAACTCCATTAACTGCTTAAGAGAGAGCTTGCCTAACTCGCTCAAGTTATTATCTACTCTTGCTAAAATGCGCTTACACAAAGCAACAGCACTCTCGTCTCTGCTCCCAGTACCAATTAATATAGCTACAAGTTCTGCATCACTTAATGCCGCTTTTCCTTTGTAAAGTAATTTTTCTCTAGGTTGGTCATCTTGCGACCAATTTTTAATTGAAAAAGAAGCTTTGTTTTCCGACATAAAATCAAATAATCTTGAAAAAGAACACAAGAAATTTGTTTAAAATTAATTTTACTAAAGAGATAAGCATAAAAAACTAAAATCTCACTTAGTGAGTAAAGATAAATATTGTAAATTTCAGGTGCAATTTAAAAATCGTTTTAGCAATGAAATCCTTATTTAATACAGAAGTTCATCAAGAAATTATAAAACGCATAGAAACTTTAAATGAAGAGACTAAACCCAATTGGGGTAAAATGTCTGTTGGTCAAATGGTATGGCACTGCCAGGGTCCTCTAAATATCATTTTGAAAAAGAACGATTACGGCATGAAACCAAGTTGGTTTGCAAAAGTGTTTTTTAAAAAATCTCTTTATAACGATAAACCATGGAGTAAGGGTTTGCCCACTGCAAAATTTTTAAAAACTAAGGAATTAAAAAGTTTAGTAGAAGAAAAAGCCACACTTGTTTCTTTATTAAATGAATTGCACACACATAAAGATAAAAAGGAATGGGATCCACATCCTGCTTTTGGTGAATTTACTGCAGCGCAATGGGGTCAAATGCAATACAAACACTTAGACCACCATTTAAGACAATTTGGAGTTTAACAATCTCTGAAATACCCACCATCACCACTATCAAAATAATAACATCGATCTCATGATTGAAGTTGTTGATGATAAAGAGACATTGAAAAATATCGTTAATTACTATAATCTCTTTCTTAGAAACTCCAGTATATAAATAACGTGTGTTCGATATATTAAAATATTGACAATCAAAATTTTAAATTATTTTAATATAGAAATGGTGCCCTTACTGTAGAAGTTAGGTAATTCGAGGACAAAATATATTTTGTTTGAAGATACCAAGCTGAGCATGTGAGGAGGAATCTCACTTAAAAGAAATATGTTTTTTAGAACATGACAACCCAAGAATGGAAGCTGTGCCAGATTAAATCAAAATGTTCGAAATTTATATTGATTCGTGGGAAGATAAATTCAAACCCTCTAAAGACAAAAACAAAAGATAATTAACTCACTAAAATTGAATTAATTCGGTCTAAACTGGAGTATATTTCTATATTCTTAGTAAAATATTAATACTAACAATCTCAGCATTACATCATTCTATCAACCCTTTAACCTCATCAAAATCTAAACCACCATAATTCCCAGAACTCATTAAAAGCAATGCTTTATTATTAAAATCTTGAGAAAAAAGAAAGTCTTTAAAATCGTCTGGATTGGTATAAATAATTAAATCGTCGCGTTTAAAAGCACTGGCTATTTGGTCGTGAGTAACCTCTTCTAACTTCTTAATTTCAACCGCATGTGGAGAATAAAACACAACAGGAACATCGGCAGCATCTAGCGCGCCTTTATATTCTTTTAAAAAATTGGCATTTAAACTACTGTATGTGTGTAATTCTAAACAAGCAACTAAGGTTCTGTTGCTATACTGTTCTTTTACCGCTTGGGTTGTTGCTTCTACCTTACTTGGGGAGTGTGCAAAATCTTTATACGCTACGCTGGTTTTACTTTCTGCTATTTTTTCTAAGCGTTTACTAGCTCCTTTAAAAGTAGCTATGGCTTCGTAAAAATCATCCTCATCTATACCCATATGCTGGCAAATCCATTTTGCTCCAGCTAAATTATTGAGGTTATGTTTTCCAAATACAGCAATAGGTAAATCACCTTCGGGTGTTTCTAATAGGGTTTCACCGTTTTTAACCGAGTAATTAGGTGTTTTATAAGGTAGTTTTCTAATTGTATTTTCACTCGCTTCTACTACGCACTTAACTTCGTGGTCTTCTTCGTTATAGCTAATACTTCCGCCACTTACAATAGAATCTACAAATATGCTAAACTGTTCTACATAATTTTCAAAGGTTGGAAATACATTTATATGATCCCATGCAATACCACTTAGCAACGCAATATTTGGTTTGTATAAATGAAACTTAGGACGTCTATCTATTGGTGAGCTTAAATACTCATCGCCTTCTAAAACAATAAAATCGTTGTCTTCGGTTAGCTTTACCATAACATCGAAACCCTCCAGTTGTGCTCCTACCATATAGTCGACATCGCAATCATGGTAATGCATAACATGAAGTATCATAGAAGTAATGGTTGTTTTACCATGACTCCCTCCTATTACAACCCGCGTTTTATATTTAGATTGTTCATATAAAAACTCTGGATAGCTGTAGATTTTTAAACCTAATTCTTGAGCTTTCAATAATTCGGGGTTATCTTTTTTAGCATGCATGCCTAAAACAATGGCATCTAAATTTTGAGTGATTTTTTCGGGATACCAACCAAACACTTCTGGCAACAAACCTTTAGCGTCTAATCTGGATTTTGATGGTTCAAAAATAGTATCGTCACTTCCAGTTACTTTATATCCTTTATTGTGTAGTGCTAAAGCTAAATTATGCATAGCAGAACCTCCAATAGCTATAAAATGTACATTCATGAAACAAATATCAAGTTCCAAATATCAAATTCCAAATTATTTATCATGAAGTTTTTGCGTTAGCGATTGCAATGAAAATCCTTTTTGTGAGGCACGAACTAAAAGATTGCAATGAAAAGCGCGACCCTTGTGGTAACGCCCAAATATTAAAGGTGTAAAATTTTCTCTTTTTGATCCTTAAACGGCTTTATTTTAGGAAGTTCGGCAATCGCCAAATCTATATACTTTAAAGCCTCTGCTTTGTTTTTTTGATGTGCATGTATTTGTGCCAATCGATAGTGCGCCCAAGCTTTGGGAACACCGTCTTCTTCTGAATAATTTTTTATATATTTTTTAAGACACTGCTCACCCTTTTGCAACTCAACATTATACTCTGCAGACACCTTGCCTATTTGATAATGCAGTGCGTTTCGTTGGTGCTTTTGTTGTGCCTTTTCTATGTTTTTGATTGCTTTTTCGGGTTCATTTTCACTTTCGTAAAGATCTGTAAGTTTATTAAAACAGGTTAAAGAACCTCCTTCTTTGATTGCCATTTTATAATATTTTTCGGCTAACTCTGGCTTATTATCATACTCATAAACATAGCCTTTTGCAAGATAACCATCAACGGTTGAAAGTCTTTCAAGTTCTTCGGCATACTTTAGTGATTTGCTTTTGCTACCACCAAAAATACCTGGTAATTGCATATACAATTCTACTAGTGCCCACCTTGCAGGAATATGATTTTTATCTAATTCTGTTGCTTTTGTGAAAGAAGATTTAATATCACCAATAAAACCAATGGCTTTAAATTTATTCTCCAAAGCCTTCATGCCTAAAACGCCGCCATATTTATAATGATAGTTAGCATTATCATCATCTGCATCTACCAATTTTTCATATGCATCAATGGCCTCATTCCATTTTTTTTGATGACCAAAGGCATCGCCTAACAATTCTATAGCTTCTAAATTATTTGGATGTGTTTCTAAATACGTTTCGATTATTGTTTCTGCTTTTTTATACTTCTTTTGTTGAAATAAAGCCTCAATCGAATCTAGATTAGATTGACCAATAGCCATTATAGGACATAGAAATAGAAACAACATTTTCTTCATAGCAAATAATAAGTCGAAAGCACAAAAATAACCTTTCGTGAGCAAATTTTAATAATAACGCTTAAAAGTTCGCTTCTATTTTATAATTAAAAAACCTAACTTCACTCAACCAAATACATAGTTCGCTCATTAGTTGTTTTTTGGTATAGCTTTTGAAAGTACATTGGTAATAAATTTAACAAATGAAACATACGCTATCTCTGTTAATGATTATACTTTTAGCTTCCTTTTCTAATGCCCAATTAAAGCATTACAATGATTTATGGGAAAAAGTTGAAAAACTCGAAATAGATGGATTACCAAAGTCTGCTTTGGATATTGTTGAGCAAATTTCGGAAATAGCAAAAAAAGAGGATAACGCATCGCAGCTTATAAAAACGATGCTCTTTAAAAGCAAGTTTGTTTTGGTTTTAGAGGAAGAAGCACAACTAAAAGTTATTAGTGATCTTAAAACTGAAATTAATAACAGTAAATTCCCAACAAAAAATGTTTTAGAAAGTATTCTTGCGAATTTATATTGGCAATATTTTAATCAGCACAGGTGGCAATTTTATAACCGAACCAAAGTAGCAGAAAAGGTTACTAAAACTGATTTTAGAACATGGGATTTACAAACACTTTTTAACGAAATTGATAGCCATTTTAAAAACTCATTACAAAATGGTTTGATGTTACAATTAGAACCTTTAAGTAAGTATAACGAGATACTTAACCTTCAAAAAGATTCAAAAATTTACCGACCTACAGTATTTGATTTTCTATGTCATAATGCTCTAGCGTTTTATAAAACAAATGAAACTCATATTACAAAACCTGCTTACAAGTTTGAGATTGACAATCCAGATTTTTTAGCTGATGTGAATACCTTTTCAGAAATTAATATAGCTTCAAAAGATTCGACATCATTACAATTGAATGCTCTAAAAATCTATCAAGATTTAATTCAATTTCATTTAAAGGACGAAACACCATTGGCCTTAGCTAATGTAAATATTGAACGCTTAAAATTTGTAAATCAGCATGCAACATTTAACGACAAAGAAACCATTCTGCTAAATGCGCTTAAAGCTGAAAAAGATAAATTGAAACATCATGAAATTGCGGCATTATACGACTTTGAAATTGCGGCTATCTATTTTCAACAAAGTAAGCAATACAGTAACAGTTTAGATGATAAAAACCGCTGGAAAGCAAAAGACGCCATTACTATTTGCAGTAACGTTCTTGGGAATTTTCTTGAAAGCAAAGGTGCTGAAAAATGTGCTATTTTAAAACGACAAATTGAGCAACAAGAACTTCAAATAACTACAGAGGTGTATTTACCTATTCAAAAAGATACACGTTTATTAGTTAGCTATAAAAATTTAAATTCACTTCAATTTAATATTTATAAACTAAATAAAAATCAACTTGAAAAATTTAAAAATACTTACAGAAAAGACGAACAATTAGTCTTTATAAACAATCTGAAATCATACAAAACTTGGAAGAGTAAGCTTCGAAACGAAAATGATTACCAAACACATACTACTGAAATAATTGTACCTAAACTCGTTAATGGTTTATATCTAATTGTTGCAAAAACATCTGATAATTCAGAAAGTTTTGCATTTGCAAACATGCAGGTTACAAATATGGCATTAGTAGAAACTGAAACAGCCCAATACAAAATATTTCAAGTTATAGATAGGAATAATGGCGCTCCTATTAGTAATACCAATGCCGAATTATCTTATAAATCAAGAAATAATAGAAACTTAATTTCTAAAAATTATACTACTAATAATTTAGGGCAAATTAAAATTAAGAAGGACAATGGCTGGTTAAGAAATGTAGTGGTAAAAGTAAAAGGCAATAATGATATAGCTTATTTTGGCAATTACTATATAAGCCAAAATTATAAGCCTCAAAAAGAAAGAACACATTATAAATCTTTTTTGTTTACCGATAGAAGTATTTATAGACCTAATCAAACCGTATATTTTAAATCAATAATAGTTAAGAAGAATAATGGGAAGTCTGAACTTCTTACTAACGAAACAATTTTTGCGACTTTACATAATACTAACGGAGAGAAACTATCTGAATTAGACTTTGAAACCAATGAATTTGGCTCAATTTCTGGTGAGTTTATTTTACCAAATAATGGCTTAAATGGGCAATATTACATTGAAATATATTCAACAATTGGTGCTATAAGAGAAAACCATTATTTCTCTGTGGAAGAATATAAGCGACCAAAGTTTGAAACTAAATTCAAACCTGTTACAGAAACCTTTAAAATTAATGATTCTGTAACAGTAAAAGGTAATGCTCTAGCTTATGCGGGTAGTAATATTACCGATGCGAAAGTGGTATATAGAGTGCATAGAAAAGTGGAATATCCGCGATGGTATTTCTGGTATCGTCCTTGGTTTAATAGTGAGCCACAAGAAATTGCTCATGGAGAAAGTATTACTAACGATAAAGGTGAATTTGACATTATTTTTAATGCACAACCAGACCAAAGTGTAGATAAAAGTAGTTTACCCATTTTTAATTATGAAATTATTGCAGATGTCACCGATATAAATGGCGAAACCCGAAGCGCGACAACTATTGTAAAAGTTGGTTATCATGCATTAACTGCTAACATGATTATTGACGAAGCTGTAGATAAAACTAGAAAGGATCACAAAATTTCTATTGACACAAAAAACTTAAATAACGAATTTGTTCCTGCAAAAGGGATCATAAAAATCTATAAGTTAAAAGCACCAAGTAGTGTTTTAAGAAAACGGCCTTGGGCAGCTCCAGATTACCAAACTCTTTCGGAAGAAGCGTTTAAAAATCTCTTCCCATATGATGCTTATAAAAATGAGGACAATTCTAATAATTGGCAAAAAGGCGCTTTAGTTTTTGAAGAACCATTTAACACTAAAGATTCTAAAGAACTAAAACTTGGAAAAATAAAAAACTGGGAATCAGGACAATATATAATCACATTAAGTAGTAAAGATAAATTTGGTCAATTAGTAAAAGACGAGACTAGAATAAACCTATTTAGTAGTCAAGATAAAACTCTATCAGACAATCAATTATTTAATATCTCAACAGACAAACCAAGTTACAACTCTGGAGATAACGCTCTAATAACGATTGCCTCTGCTGCTCAAAATGTAGCAGTAACTATAGTTATTGAAAAAGATAGAAAAATAATTAGTACCGAAATTATTCAGCTTAATAATAATAAAAAAACGATCTCCATTCCTGTAACAAAAGAAGATATGGGTGGTTTTGTTGTGCATTATAGTTTTGCTGCGTTTAACGGTTTTAAATCGGGAACACAGGCTATTTCTGTACCTTATCCAAAAACGAATTTGAATATTGAAACCACGACGTTTAGAGACAAATTACAGCCAGGAACCGACGAAACATGGAACTTTAAAATTAAAGGTCCAAAAGGAGAGCAAGTAAGTGCCGAATTATTAGCAAGTATGTACGATGCCTCTCTGGATCAATTTAAATCGCATTCATGGGTATTCAACCCGATTAACAATCCACTATATTATTCTAATAACCGCAGCAATGCTAACCAAAGTTTTGGTACGCAAAATTTTAGAGTATATCAAGATAGATTTCGGGCTAATTATTCCCGACAATCCTATGACCAATTAAATTGGTTTGGGTTTAGTTTTAGATACAACCATTCTATAAGAATTAGAGGTAATGCCAGTGTTTCCAATGCACTTAGTAGACGCGTAGCAGGTGTTCAAATTGTTTCAGATGAAATGGAAGTTCAAGAATCTGTGTTAATGATGGAAAGTGATGATAACCTAGATGAGGTGGTGGTAGTTGGTTACGGTGAAAAGTCGAAAAAAGATTCAGCAAAACAACTAAATGCAGGAGAAGATTTACATGATAGTATTTTGGAAAATGAACAAGATAAACCAAACTTCAACAACATTAAAATTCGTAAAAACCTTCAAGAAACAGCTTTTTTCTTTCCGCAGTTAAAAACAGATGAAGCAGGAAACGTAAGTTTCAGTTTCACTACTCCTGAAGCTTTAACCCAATGGAAATTACAATTGTTAGCGCATACTAAAACTTTAGAAAGTGTGACACAATCTTTAACAGCCATAACCCAAAAGGAGCTTATGGTAATTCCAAACACACCTCGATTTTTACGTGAAGGCGACCAAATTACTTTAAGTACTAAAATTGCTAATCTTACAGAAACTCAACTTTCGGGGCAAGCTGTTTTAATTCTAACTGATGCTGTTTCAGTAGACAATATATCTCAAAAACTCATTATCAATTCCAATAATTCTCTCCCTTCGGGAAAGATGGTGAAGCCAGAGAGGGATTTTATTGTAGATGCTAAAGGCAACACGCAAGTGTCCTGGAATTTATCAATACCAGACGATGTTCAAGCAGTACAATATAAAATAATCGCGAAATCGGAAGCTTTTAGTGATGGCGAACAAAATGTACTTCCTGTTTTATATAACCGCATGTTGGTGACAGAGACATTACCTATGTGGGTTAAAAGCAATCAAACTAAAACATTCACTTTAGATAAGTTGAAAACCAATACCTCAACAACTCTTAAAAACCATAAGCTTACCTTAGAAATGACTTCTAACCCTGCATGGTATGCAGTGCAAGCGTTGCCTTACCTAATGGAATATCCTTATGAATGTAATGAACAAACATTCTCAAAGTATTATGCTAATGCTTTGGCGAGTCATATTGCAAATTCAAACCCTAGAATTCAGGAAGTTTTTAATCAATGGCGAAACACCGATGCTTTACTTTCTAACTTAGAAAAAAATCAAGAACTCAAATCTATTTTAATTCAGGAAACGCCTTGGTTACGTGATGCACAAAGCGAAACCGAACAGAAAAAACGAATTGCACTTTTATTCGATTTAAATAAAATGAATAACGAATTGCAATTGGCTATTAGTAAACTAAAAAATAATCAAATGCCTTCTGGTGGTTGGTCTTGGTTTAATGGCGGATATGAAAATCGATACATTACACAGCATATTATAACTGGTTTCGGACATTTGAAAAAGTTAAATGTCATTCAGAACAACAACGAAAAATCTATGATTCAAAAAGCCATCAACTATTTGGATAATGAATTTGTAAAAGAATATAAAGACATAAGAAAGTATGATGCTAATGTAAATTTGAATAAAGACCATTTAAGCTATACACAATTGCACTATTTGTATATGCGCAGCTTTTATCCGGAAATAAAAAAACCAGACGAAGTTATCGAGATTAGCAAGTATTATCAAACACAAATTCAAAAGTATTGGTTAAGTCGTTCATTATATTCAAAAGGATTAATGACATTGGTTTCTAATAGAATGAACGATTCAAAAACAACAAGTAAAATTCTGAAGTCATTAAAAGAAACAAGTATCACTACGGATGAATTAGGTATGTATTGGAAATCCAACACCAATTCATGGTATTGGTATCAGGCACCAATTGAAACACAAGCATTGTTAATTGAAGTCTTTTCTGAAACTGGATCTGTTATTCAGAGCGACGCAAAGAATCTTGAAACTATTGATGCCTTAAAAATATGGTTGCTCAAGAATAAGCAAACAAACCGTTGGAAAACAACCAAAGCAACCACCGAAGCAATATATGTTTTATTACTACAAGGAAGTGATTGGCTTTCGGTTACCGATATGGTAGATGTTATAATTGGCGGACAAAAAATCAATCCTTCTAAATTAGAAGATGTTACAGTTGAAGCTGGAACAGGCTATTATAAAACGGCTTGGAATTCTTCTGAAATTAAACCAGAAATGGGAACTGTTACCATTGCAAAAAAAGGTAATGGTATTGCTTGGGGAAGTTTATATTGGCAATATTTTGAAGATTTGGATAAAATTACTTCAGCAGACCTGCCTGACGGCAGTCAGGAACACCCTTTGAAATTGAAGAAAAAGCTATTCTTAAAAAAGAATACTGATACAGGTGAAGAAATTTCAGAGATTAATAAAAACACGCAATTAAAAGTTGGTGATTTAGTGAGAGTTCGTATAGAATTAAGAAGCGACCGAAACATGGAATTTATACACATGAAAGATATGCGTGCCTCTGGTTTAGAACCTATAAATGTTCTTAGCCAATATAAGTGGCAAGATGGCTTGGGTTATTACGAAAGCACAAAAGATGCTTCAACCAATTTCTTTTTTGACTATTTACCAAAAGGCATTTACGTTTTCGAATATGATTTAAGAGTAAATAATGCTGGTAATATGAGTAACGGCATTACCACTATACAAAGCATGTATGCACCAGAATATAGTAACCATAGTGAAGGCACTAGAATTACAATAAAATAATTTTCACAAGACATGTCAGTTTTTAGAAACCTGACAGATATAAAATATTGGATTAGCTTAAAAAGCTAGTTTCGATAAAGTTAAAGATTGCTTTATTTACATTTTACTATCATTCAACGCACTAACTAATATATACATTATTATGAATTCAAAAATTTTTATGGTGTAAAAATACTTCTTGGGCCTTTTGGTTTACTATTTTGGTGGATATTTAGCCAAAACTTTTTCTACAATTGCAGATAATCTAGCTTCTCTTTTTTCTGGTATAGCATTAGGATTAAAACTAGATTCGCTCACTGCTTGCCAAAACAAGCCTATACCGTCTTCATCAACAAAATCGAATATAATTTGCCTATTAACATTTGCTTGCCCTATAGGTAAACCAATTGAAATTCCGCCTCCAACATTTCTACCGCCTCCACCAACGCCTACTCCAACAGTATTTCTCTGCGCTGCTTGAAACTCGCTACTTTTTATATCTATATAAAAATCAGGATTATTGGAGAGTGTTAATCCTTTTTCTTTCATCTTTAAATCTAGTACATCCAACAAACGCTTTGTATCTAAATCGCTCAACCCTGTCTGTATATCACCAAAATAATTGTAAGTTTTATATTTTGAAAAGTCTGCGTTTTTTTCAAAATCGTAGTTTACGTAAATTGGAGCACAAGTAGTAACTAATAATAGTAAAACGAAAAAATATAATGTCCTTTTCATCTTTTTTATAGTTAATATAAATTAACAGTTAGAAGTATAAACTATACTAACATTAGGCAAAAATTAGAAGCAAAGATATCAATTCAAGATTTATCTCCTAAGCCTAAAACACTAAAGAAAAAACTAAAAAGAATAATTTGAACACCCACTGCTAGAAGTGCGCTTGAAATCATTGAAATCTTTAATTGTTCTAAAACTACTTCACAATTCAAATACGAATAAAATATCCCGAATACTCCTAAAACGAACACCAAACTACCAAAAGTCAATCCTTTCTCTAAATTTATAAATTTAAATAAGCCACTATAATTCTCTGGTTTTGGTACAATTCTATGATTAATCGCATATATTTTGGTTAGGGCATAAAATAAACAAAACTGAAAACCTACAATAATTCCAAAGATAGATAATGGCAACCATTTCATATCAACTTGGTCTTTATATAAAAGAATAATGGTCACAAATAATCCCAAAATCATAATAAATATTCCTGGTAGTAGAAATAGCCATTTTGGACTATATAATAATAAGAATCGAAGGTGACGCCAACCATCTGGAAAAGATCTTAAGTGTGGTTTTCTTGATCTACCTGATGGATAAACCGTTGTTGGGACTTCAGCTATTTTTAATTTATTTAATGAGGCTTTTACAACAATTTCTGATGCAAATTCCATTCCAGAAGTACGTAAATCCATTTTCTTATATGCTTCGGTTGTCATTCCTCTAAGCCCACAATGAAAATCTCCTACTTTAGTTTTAAAAAAAACATTTCCAATACCTGATAGAATTGGATTCCCTATATAACGGTGTAAAAATGACATAGCTTCAGGTATTTTCTCGCCTTTGAAACGATTACCCATCACTAGGTCATTACCTTGCCTCAACTTCTCTAAAAAAGGCATAAGTCCGAGCAAATCATGGCTATCATCAGTATCAGCTGTTATAATATATTTCCCTTTGGCATTCTTAATAGCTTCTCTGGTAGCATTACCATATCCTTTTTCATTTACCGTAACTACTTGAGCGCCTGCATCTATAGCAAGTTTTTGCGAACCATCTACACTACCATTATCTCCAATTATAATTTCTCCATTTATCTTATTTTTATATAAAAAAGATTTTGCTTTTTCAATACAACTTGTAATAGTCTCAGCTTCATTTAAACACGGCATAACAATAGATAATTCTATCTCCATACTAAATTGTTTTTTTTAAGCTAATTACCTTGTCTCCAATAATAACTAAAAACATAGGAATAAACCAATCAAAATAAAATAAATATCGGTGAATACTATGCACAGAAATCGCTATAAGCAAATGTAGGGTTAGCTTTAAAATTAAAATGCCTAAAAAAAATATTGACAAACTTTTTAAATCATACCTTAAAAAAAGTATTGATAGCATAAATATTAAACCTAGCAACAATATACCGTGGCTTCTACCCAACCCTTTTTTAAAGCCTTTATAAACAATTACTAGCCATTTTTTAAAATTCTTCTTCAATAAAGGAAAAAACATTTTAGTTGTAAGCATGTCTACCTTCCTATGTTGATTATAAAAACTTACTCCCTTATTTTCGTAATAAGACATATTAGCCTCGTGAATTGTTGTGTTACAAATTTTTGTAAAATTGTTTTGATAATAATCAAATTCATCTAAATTTTTAGCCTTACTATAATTATAACTTAAGTTCTGGCTATCCAAGAATTGTTTTGTCCTTATAAAAAACGAACGTTCTTCTTTATTAGAAAATAAAGATTGATCTTCAATAGAAGCCACATAAAAAGGTGCCGATATTAAATGAACATAAGTCATAGTATAACTTATATCTTCTTTTAAAACTAAATTATAATAAGAATTTTCTGTTACTTTTGATAAAAAAGGGATTGAAATTATAACTAATAAAATTAAAAGTGTCAACTTATCATTAATAAATGATTTAATTTTAATCACAAATAGAATAAAAAAAGGCAATAATATAACAACAAACTGGCTTCTAGTAAGTATTAACAAGAAAAAAAACAGCGCAAAAAAAGCTAGCTGTTTATTGGCTTTTTTTCTCCATAATTCAATCAACAACCCTAAACACACTATCAATAATGGAAAAGCAATCGTTTCAGACAATATAAAGTTAATAAAAGGGTAAACAAATAGTGCAAAAAAACAAAAAACAAAAACTAATAAAAGGTGAGAAAAATTAGAAAAGCATAAAAACTTTTTACATTTCACTAAAAAATACTCAACACTTAAAACAAAAACTATATGATGTATAGCAATCATAACATACCCATTGTGGTCACCTATAATAATTTTAGGTATATTCACTATTAACGAATATAACACCGACCTGTTAATTAGCATATCCATATGAGCATAACTATCTGGATAATACTTAGGTCCAATAACTAAAACAAAAACAAAAGTTAAAATATAAATGGTAATTTTAACTTTTTTTTCTATATTATTATCTCTTAATGTCATACCAAGCAAAAGTAAACTATTTGTACTATTCGACCTTTTCTATAAGCATAAAATACATCTAAAATAACTTTTCGCTAACATATATTAAATTAAATTTGTTTTCTTAAACAAAAAATATGACGCCTTTCTTTAGTGTAATTATACCGCTTTACAACAAAGAAGATTATATAGAAGATACTTTAAAAAGTGTTTTTAATCAATCCTTTAAAGATTTTGAGATAATTTTAATTGACGATGGTAGTACTGACAACAGTTTACAGGTAGTTGAACAGTTCAATGATAATAGGTTAAAAGTTTATACTCAAAACAATCAAGGTGCATCAGTAGCCAGAAACTTTGGCATTGAAAAGGCAAACTCTGAATACGTTGCACTCATTGATGCCGATGATTTATGGTATGAAGATCATCTTCAGGAATTGAAAAAACTTATTGATACCTTTCCTCAAGCTGGATTATTTTGTAATAATTATGAAATTAATTATAATGAAAATTTTGTTAAGCCAGCTACTTTTAATTTTGATTACAACAATGAATGCCTGATAGTCGAAGACTTTTTTAAAGCCAATATTATTAACTTTATTCCTTCGTCTTCTTCAGTTACATTTTCAAAAAAGTATTTTATAGATCTAGGAGGTTATAACACGAATTTTGAAATTGCTGAAGACATTGACTTATGGATTCGCTTTGCATTGAAATATAAAGTGTGTTTCAACCCTAAAATTACTATGACATATAATATTTTCATAGACAATAGCTTGTCAAAGCAGGAAACTAATGAAGTAAGATATAAATTTATTAATAACTACCGTACAGAAGAAAAATCAAATCAAGAATTAAAATTATATTTAGATATTAATAGATACGCACTTGCAATAAGATGTAAAATTAATAATCAATTTAACTTATACCAAAAATTAAAAAAAGAAATTGATTTAAAGAATTTGAACTTAAAACAAAAACTGCTTTTAAACTCTCCTACGAGTATATTGAAAATTGCCAAAACAGTACAACGTTGGTTATTGAGAGCCAATTTGTATTTGACGGCTTATAAATAGCTGTTTATTAGTTAGTTAATAATTTTAAATATTTATTTCTGGCCTTTAAACACATTGAGAATATTAGATGAATTTTAGAAATACTTATCTCTCTCCTAAATAATAAATGAATTATCAATTTCACTACTTTAAAATAAAACATATTTGGATATACCAAATGATACTGAATTGCATAATTTGGAATAATCTGCATCAGACTAATTTTTGTTCCTGTACTTATTTCACTATGGCGCAAAATTAATTTATCCTTATAATATATTTTAGTTTGTTTTAGGATATCATTCAAAAACACAAACTCTTCTCCCGACATAAAAGGACTGTTCAAACCCATTAATACATTAAATTTAATATTAGAATTCTGAATATATTTCCTACGAAAAGAAATGTCCACAGAAGTTACACTAAAACATTCCTTAATTCTTGTTACTCTTTTCGATTGCAAAAGATATTTAGGGTTTCTTAAATATCCATTTATTTCAGAATTAAATATTATAGCCCCTGCATTATTATGAAGTATATATGCATCTGTAATTATTTTTTTAAAACCTTTAACGTATTCTACATCATCATCTGCTATTAAGCAAATATCACCTATGGCATTTTCAATAGCTAAATTTCTGCTCTTTGAAAGGCCATATTCAAAAGTATTAATAATGCGAATATTATTTAAACTAGATTTAAGAATATAATTAGGGGTAGTTTGATTTATAATTAGAATTTGAAAATTATTAAGGTTATTATTAACAAACATCTTATCCAAAAAAGAAAGATCTTTTTTGTTCATAGTACTGATAAGAATCTCTAAAATCATTATAAAAATCTATATTCTAAAAAACTATCTAAGGTTTAAAGTTGATGGATTTATTTTAACCCTTAAAGCCTTATCTGTTTGTTTCCATTTTTAACAAACAGTATAACAATTACTGAAATATCAATAGTACTATTAACCAGTATTATTGAAGAAATCTTAAAAAAATACAACCTGCTAACGGACTACAGATAATTCAAAAGTTCTATAATCCCTAATATAATCCTCCTCTATATATACATCAGAAGCTATTACCAAACAAACTGCTCCAGAAGAGAAATTCTCTAGTTCACGCCATGTCATTGTAGGTATGATTAAGCCTTTATTTGGGTTATTCAACATTACTTTTTCCTTTTTTATTCCATCATCTAAAATCACCTCAAAACTACCACTTAATGCTATAAGTAACTCTAGCTGATCTTTGTGAGCATGCCCCCCTCTTGTTTCTCCGCTTGGAACATCGTATAAGTAGTATACCCTATTAATATTAAATGGAATAACTTCTTTTTCTATTACTCCCATATTTCCGCGTCCTTTTGCATCAACAATTTTTGGAATATCTATAATTTTTGAGTTAACTATATTAAGTTTCATTATTTTAATTTCTTCTCTAATCCTAATTTTATCTATTGCTTGTATATTTAAAAAGTTCATTATTCTAACAAAATATACTAACAGTATTAAATTTCTTAAGTCGTAAATACAAAAAAGTAATTTAGTAATTTTTAAATATACTAAAATACCTGAATAATCAAACAATAAAGCACTTCTGGTAAGTATAATTTAATCACTACCTAATGTAGGTTTCCTTAAAAATGTAGACTTCCCCTTTTAGGCACCTCTAAATTCGACAAATAATTATTATTAAGGTCAGATTTGATAGAAGAAATAATAACTTTTTGTTTAATAGGGAGATTATGGTTTCAAAATTAATAGCTTTTCTTTTGGTCTTAAGCATTAAAAATTATCTTTGACTCAAAGACAGGTATAATTAATGAAAGTTTTATTGATTGGAGAGTACAGCAGGTTACACAATTCTCTTAAAGAAGGACTTATTAAACATGGTCATGAGGTTTTATTAGTTGGAACTGGAGATGGGTTTAAGAACTACCCTGTAGACATAAATATTAAACCAAAAATTCCAGAAAAATCTTTACTTTTTTTCTTTGAGAAAATTTTTTTTAAACTCTTTAAAATTAGTCTGTCACAATTTGAAAGTGCATTTCGCTTTTACAAAATATTACACCTACTTAAAGGATTTGATATTGTTCAACTAATAAATGAGAATAGTATAAGTACACATCCTAAGCTTGAAATATGGTTGTTAAAAAAACTTATTTCCCAGAACAAAAAATTATTTCTTTTATCCTGTGGAACAGATTTTATAAGTGTTGAATACTCAAATAAGAATTTTTTTAAGTATTCAATATTAACACCACTTAAGAATAATCCCAGTTTAAAAAAACATTATATCTACGTATTAAAATATATTACAAAACGTTATAAAAAGTTGCATGAGTTTGTATATAGTCAAATTGAAGGTGTAATTTCCTCAGACATGGACTATCATATTCCATTAGTCAAACACCCAAAATATTTAGGTCTAATACCAAACCCTATTAACATTGACAAAATAAGCTTTATTTCAAATAATTTAAATTCAAAAATCGTGATTTTTCATGGAATTAATAGACTAAATTATATTAAAAAAGGAAATGCCATATTTGAAGAAGCTTTAGAAATTATTAAAGAGAAATATGCTGACAAGATTACTATTCTTACTTCTGAAAGCTTACCCTATGCTGAATACATAAAAATGTATGAAAGCTGTCATATTCTTTTAGATCAAGTATATGCATATGATCAAGGTTATAATGCCTTAGAAGCAATGGCTAGAGGAAAAGTAGTATTTACAGGAGCTGAAAAAGAATGGCTTGACTATTACAACCTTAAAGAAAATACGGTAGCAATAAATGCATTACCAGACGCAAATAAAATATCCGAAAAATTGGAATGGCTAATTTTAAATCCTAAAGAAATAGAAAAAATATCAATAAATGCTCGAGCTTTTATTGAAAAAGAGCATGATTATCTTTCAATATCCTCTAAATACATAGATACTTGGCAAACGTTTACTAAAGAGCATTAAGTATTACAACTGCCTTACAATCTTAGCTGGAACTCCAGCTATTAAAACATTTTCTGGAAAGGATTTAGTAACTACAGATCCTGAAGAAATTACACAATTATCACCAATAGTTACTCCTTTTAAAATCGTAACATTATTAGCAATAAAAACATTATTTTTAATAATTACTTCCTTTGGATTAGGGTCTGTAAAAAATCTTTTATCTACTCTTAAATCATGAAATGAACTATCAATTATTTGGCAATTAAAGCCTATTAAAACATTATCGCCTAATATTATTCTCTTTTCAGAAACTATAGAGAATCCGTTATTTATATGGATGTTATTACCAAATACTATAGAAGATTCATTTGTTCTTGCCTCAATATAAGCGTAACTGTTATAATAGCCTTGTGAGTTAACAACACCAAAACAAACTTTATTGCCAAAGCTTATTTTACCCACACCCCTTATAACCACAGGTTGATATGATTTATAACTACCTTTTACATTATTATTGTTTGAAAAAAAAGAGTATTTAATTTTTCTTAAAAAAAGAATAATTCTCTCTATAAAACTTTTGAGCATCATCGACACATAATTAATTACAGCTTAATGTTTAACACTATTCGTGTTCTTTTTAGAATTAAATTTAATCATAACTAAAGTAAAAACTACGATAAGAAGGGCAAAACTTCTTATAAAATGCCCTAGTACAACTCCTTCAACTCCATAAATGTCTGTCAAATAATAGGCAGCAACATAAAATATTAGCAGTGAAAAAAGTTCTGAAAAAACAAAACTTATCACCATCTTTTTTGCTAAAAATTGATGTGCCAAAACCAAAGTAGCCAATCGAACAAAATCTCCCATTAATTGCCATTTAAATAGTGGTTCCATTCCAACAAAATTTGGATAAATTAAATCAATAATAATATTTCTAAAAATATATACTAGCAACATTCCTATACCAAATAAAGGCAATAATGTTTTATATATATATAACACTTCTTTAAAAAAACCTTGTTTATCATAAATTCTTGCAAATTTAGGTATCACATATAGGGTAAATATACCAGAAGAAAACGACATGTAGTTTTTTGAAATAAAATTAATTGCTGTCCAATGACCAGCTTCAATAATATTAATTCTGTTAGTTATCATTGTTCTTATATCGAGTTCTATATAATTAATCAATATAGTGGAGACAAAGGACATTAAAGCAAATGCCAGTAGTTCCTTTGCATAAGGAAATTTTAATTTAAAATAAACAATTTGACAATATTTCTTTAATACCGAACCAAAGATATATATTAAAACAATTAACTGAATTATCGGTGTTATTGTTATTGCAAACAATACTCCTTCGATATTAGAAAAATATAAGCATATAAGAAGTAAAATGACTGATAAAATATAACCTAACAAATCAATTTTTGCATATTTTTTATATTCTGAAAGCCCATTAACAATCCCATGAAAGATCCTATTAACTCCTACAACTAAAGGCAAGAATGCCAATAATTTTATAAGCCAAATAAAATCTAAATCATTAAACAATTTGAAGCTAATCCAAGAAGATCCAAAGAACATTACAAGAGAGGTAATAAATGAACCTATACAAACAAAAACAAAAGTTGTTGAGAATAAATCTGAAAGTTTTTTGTTATCATCACTAAATTCTGATACATATTTAACCACACCATTAAAGACTCCAAGAGATGAAGTACTTGTAAGAATTTGCAATAAATTCCTAATTACACCTATTTTGGCTATACCAACTTCACCGACAGCTATTGCTAAAGCTCTTTGCACAAAAAGTGAAATAATTAGTCTGGCGGCAATAACAAAGGTATTTAAAGAAGTTATCTTCAATAGTAAATTTCCTTTAAATATCCTTTTAAAATTTATCAAAATATAGTTTGTAAATAAGACATTAAGTCAAATTGTCTTAACAATTATTCAATTCATTAACAATAGTGCCAATCTGCTTGCTATTTAATAATGGATTAATAGGAATACTTAAAACTTCATTATGAATCTTTTCTGTTATTGGCAAACTTAATCCATTCCATTCTGCATATGCTTTTTGCTTATGTATTGGTACAGGGTAATGTATAGATGTTTCAATACACTTATTCTTCAAATGGGCTTTTAGGTTATCTCTAAAACTATGTCTAATAACAAAAAGATGAAATACATGACTATTAATATCATTACATTCTGGTAACTCAATTTTATCAGACTTTATATTATTTAAATAATAGCGTGCGATGTTTCTTCTTATATTATTATCTTCATCTAATGATTTTAACTTACTCCTTAAAAACATTGCTTGAATCTCATCTAACCTGCAATTAAAGCCTTTAACTTCGTTTATATAAGCAGATGTTCTTCCATAATTTCTTAATCTCCTTATTACGCCATCTAGTTCTTGACTATTTGTAGTTATAGCACCGCCATCACCCAAAGCACCTAAATTTTTTGTTGGATAAAAACTAAATGCAGCGGCATTAGACACATTACCTGCTCTCCTTCCATCTACTCCAATAGCACCATGAGCTTGTGCAGCATCTTCTATCAATATTAAATTGTATGTTTTGCAAATTTCTTCTAACTGAATAACATCGTATAATTGCCCATATAAATGCACTCCTAAAATTGCTTTTGTTTTCTTAGAAATATGCTTAAGAATATTATTGGGGTTAATATTAAAAGTACCTAATTCTGGCTCTACAGGGATAGCCTTAAATCCACAATTACTAACTGCTAAAACAGACGCTATATATGTATTAGCTGGCACTATTATTTCATCACCAACATTAAGTTGTCCTATTGTTTTATAGGCCTCCAAAATAAGTTTAATGGCGTCTAAACCATTACTAACTCCTATGCAATGTTTGGCTCCACAATATTGTGCAAATTCATTCTCGAATTTAGAAACTTGCTCTCCTAATATATAACTTCCAGAATTAAAAAAAGCCTCAAAACCTTCTCTTATTTCATCCCTAAATCGCGTATTTATCTTATGTAAATCTAAAAAAGGAATCATATAATATTTAGTGTCAAATTTTTATAATTTTCCGTGTTTACAGTATAATTATCTGCTATAAAGGTACGTGCTCCACAACTTTCTTTCCAAAAAATAAGACCTTCATTAAGTTTTGTCCCTCCTTCTTCGCTAGAAGCATTAAAATCGAAATACCTCTTATTATTACACAATTTGTTAATTATAAAATCGTAGGCTAAATCTAAGCTACCTAAAGTGTTTTTATTGGTTTTTCCTGAAACATATTGTGGATGTATCGTTGTTTTAGTAAAAAACACCGTAGTTCCAGCCACTATCTTACCCCTATAGTAAACACTTACTTGTTTAATATTATCTGGGAAACGAGAAGCTAAAATTTGTATTTCGCTTAACGTATGTACTGGCATTACACCATGCTTTTTATTCAAATTAGGAATTAACACTTCATTCCAAAATTCAGCAAAGTTATTATCTACTTTAACTATTAACCCATTGCGAACAGCTTTATTAATTCCTTCTCGTCTATTCTTTTGGAATTTTATTTTATGTCGATAATCAATAACCATAATTGCATCTCTCTTAACAAGTTTTGCATTAGATTTAAATAAAAAATAGAGAATTTCATCAGATGGTAAAATATTATAAAAAGAAGGAATAACTCTTATATTCAATACCTTAATTCCATTTAAAAAAAGAAATTCTAACACTTTTTTATAAGCCTTAAAAGCGTCAATTAATTTTGTGCTTTCAAGTAATACAAAACTACCATACGTTAACCCTTGATGAGAATAAATAACTTCACCTACTCTATTCGCTGGTATAACAGCAAATAGCTTACTGTTTTTGTAAATCATTAATGAATAGTCTTCAAACCTATCCTGATGATATTCCATGAAATCTCTATCAAAAAGAAATGTTGCATTCTTAGCTTTAGAAATGAATTCGTTCCATTGCTTTTTGTTTTCTGAGTTATATTTTATTACTGAAAAAATAAGTTTAAAATTAAATTAGTTAGTCAATTACAAAAGATTATTTATAAAGAAATAACCAAGAATTCATCTCTTAATTACCATCTCCGTCAATCCCAAAAAGAGAACTCCCGAATATAAGCAATATAACCCCAAAATACATAATATAACTTACCAAATGACCAATTACAGCACCCTCTACTCCATAAATTTTTATAAAATAAATACTTGTTACGTAAGTGATAATTACTAAAAAGGCTTCGGTAACAATATAATGCCAAAACATTTTTTTTGCTAAAAACTGATAAGCAATAACTACAGAAATAACCTTAAAAAAATCACCAATGAGTTGCCATATAAACAATTCTTCAACTGGTCTAAATTCCTCTGAAAAAACAGTAATAACAATGAATGATTTCAATAAATATATAACTAACAAGCCTATTGCAAAAATTGGTATTATTGTTTTATAAAAACCAAAAACTTCTTTTCTGAATTCTTTAGCACTATCAATTTCTGAGAATCTTGGTAAAATATATAATGCCATTAAGGTATTAACTAACATTAAATAATATTTCGAAATTCTAGTCATAGCCTCCCAAAACCCAGCATCTTTATAACTAACATGTTCTATAATATACGACCGTATAGCAATAGCCACAATTGGTAATAGAACCGCAGAAAACAAGGTCATGGTTGAATATGAACTTAATTTCTTTAAAGTATTAAAATTGACTCTTTTTAATTGAATGAGACCTATTAAACTGCGCCTATTAATTATGCCAACAAGCGTAATTAAAAAGATTAAAGACTCTGCTATTACCACAGATATTAAAGCACCTTCAATTTTTCTTTGATAAATAAGAAGCAAGGTTATAGACAACCCTAAAATTTGACCAATAATGTTTATTACAATTAATATTTTGTACTTTGAAAACCCATTCATTATGGAAAATGAAAACATATTCAACGCATAAAAAGGCAATACAATGGCAAAAATCTTTATTACGTATGCATAATTACTATAAAATGGGAAAATGAGATTATTAATTTTCTCTGCATTGAAATAGCATAATAGTGAGACTAAAATAGTTGCTATAAAACCTACATAAAAAATTGTAGAAATTGTTCTACTAAGCCTAATGGTGTCCTCCTTAAAAGTTGCGATATATTTTACAGCACCATTATAAAAACCTAAAATAGATATAGTTTGAACAGCGCTAACAAAGTTTCGTAAATTCCCAATTAGGGCTAAGCCTTCTGCTCCAATAAAAATAGCAATAGCTTTAGAAGTTAAAACACCAGCTATAATCTTTGTAAA
Source organism: uncultured Algibacter sp. (assembly GCF_947487605.1). Taxonomy (GTDB): domain Bacteria; phylum Bacteroidota; class Bacteroidia; order Flavobacteriales; family Flavobacteriaceae; genus Algibacter_D. Next base: position 8,890 of record NZ_CANKXK010000012.1, on the reverse strand, counting down.
AACGGAAGCTGTTTTTAAAGATGTAATTTTAATTAAAACTTTACTATTTATGTATTCTAATAATTTCTTCAATTAATATAATTACCTTTTATTAGAAATATATGGTCGTAAAATCAAGTGTAGGGTGCTTATTAATTATTCCTCTTTTAAGAATGAACCAAAGATACAAAATGATTTAGGTTTGTCTAATTAAATTATACGAATCGTAAGAAATCGATTATATTATGAATTACCTGCTTTTTTTATTAGATAGTATCCATTGACAGAAAAAATAGCCAAATTAGCAATAATAATGGGCAACCCAATTCGAAACGTTGGCATTAAAAAACCATATATAATAAATAAAATACACCCTGCCATATTTAATAAACGTAACCCTTTAATATTTTTCATTGTAAATGAAATTAAAACCAATAAAGAAGCTAAGTATCCAATATATTCTGTTCCAGTAATTCCAAATAATTCCATATCTCAATAATAACAAAAAAAAGAGAAACTCATTGGAATTTCTCTTTTAATCTCTCTACCATATCGGTGATTTTATAATGCTTTATTTCGTTTACGCTCAACTTCAGTTAAAAATACTTTTCTCAACCTTAGGTGATTTGGAGTTACCTCAACATACTCGTCTTTTTGAATATATTCTAAAGCTTCTTCTAAAGAAAATTTAATAGCTGGAACAATTTTAGCCTTATCATCTGCACCAGAAGAACGTACATTACTTAACTTTTTAGTTTTGGTAACGTTTACAGTCATATCGTCACCTCGTGAATTTTCTCCAATAACCTGACCTTCATAAATATCTTCACCTGGATCTACAAAAAACTTACCTCTATCTTGTAATTTGTCAATAGAATAAGGAATGGCTTGACCTTTTTCCATAGACACTAAACTACCATTTTGTCTCTCTGGAATACCTCCTTTTAGTGGTTGGTATTCTTTAAAACGGTGTGCCATAATAGCCTCACCTGCTGTAGCTGTTAGTAATTGATTACGTAAACCTATAATACCTCTTGATGGTACCATAAACTGGCATACCATACGATCTCCTTTGGCTTCCATACTAAGCATCTCACCCTTACGTAAAGTAACCATTTCAATAGCCTTACCAGAAACAGTTTCAGGTAAATCAATGGTCATTTCTTCAACTGGCTCACATTTTACGCCATCAATTTCTTTAATAATTACCTGTGGTTGTCCAATTTGCAACTCGTAACCTTCACGACGCATGGTCTCAATTAAAACAGATAAATGTAATACACCACGACCGAATACTATAAACTTGTCTGCACTATCAGTATCTTCAACCCTAAGCGCCAAGTTTTTCTCTAGTTCTTTATTTAAACGATCTTTTATATGTCGAGAGGTTACATATTTACCGTCTTTTCCAAAAAATGGAGAATCGTTAATTGTAAATAACATGCTCATCGTTGGCTCATCAATAGCAATTGTTTTTAAGCCCTCAGGAGCTTCCCAATCGGCTACGGTATCACCAATTTCAAAACCTTCAAGACCAACAATAGCACAAATATCGCCTGTTTGTACACTTTCAACTTTTAAACGACCTAGGCCTTCAAAAACATGAAGTTCTTTTATTTTAGATTTCACTACAGATTTATCTCTTTTTACCAAAGAAATATTCTGTCCTACTTTTAGTTTCCCTCGTGTTAAACGACCAATAGCTATTCTTCCAGTAAAAGATGAAAAATCTAAAGATGTTATTAACATTTGAGTTGTTCCTTCTTCAATTTTTGGTGATGGTATATGATCGATAACCATGTCTAATAAAGGCTCAATATTTTGAGTTTCATTTTGCCAATCATCACTCATCCAATTATTTTTAGCCGAACCATAAACTGTTGGAAAGTCGAGTTGCCACTCTTCTGCACCTAATTCAAACATTAAATCAAAAACCTTCTCATGTACCTCATCTGGTGTACAGTTTTCTTTATCAACTTTATTAATTACCACGCATGGCTTCAATCCTAAATCTATTGCTTTTTGCAATACAAAACGTGTTTGTGGCATAGGGCCTTCAAAAGCATCTACTAACAATAGTACACCATCTGCCATATTAAGAACACGCTCAACTTCTCCTCCAAAATCGGCGTGACCTGGTGTATCTATAATATTTATTTTAGTGTCTTTATAAATTACAGAAACATTTTTAGAAGTAATTGTAATACCTCTTTCTCTTTCTAAATCATTATTATCAAGGATTAAATCCCCTGTATTTTCGTTTTCACGAAATAACTGACAGTGATACATAATTTTGTCAACCAAAGTAGTTTTACCATGATCTACGTGTGCAATAATTGCAATGTTTTTAATACTAGCCATAATGCCCTATTTTAAGCGTGCAAATGTACGCTATATTTTAACATTTTAAACATTATATTTTGATATTTAGTTAATTATATGTTATTATTGAGTTTAGTAAAAACTATTCTTAAGTTTTCGTCGTTTTACTGTTTACAGAGGATACCCTAATTTAAAAACTAATTGAATTACCATTTTATGAAATCATTTAAAAGTTATACCAAGTTTATTCCTTATTTATACTTTATCGCTGCAACCATTTTTTGTTTTACCATGATTAATAAAAGTGAGGGGCTTATTGCTTACCCAGTTTTATTATTCGGCATTCCATTTGTATGGCAATTATTTAAACCTCGTAAGGATTTAAACTTTACCTTAGGCATCACTTTCGTTTGTATATCATCTTACCTCATTTTTATTTACATATCTGATAGTCTAAATATTATATCTATTTCTCAAATTCTTAAAAGGCTTATGGTTTACAGCGGATTATTTGTGTTTGCAAATTTTGTTATGTCACTATGGATTATAAGAAATAGTTTAAAAGAAACTTTTTAATATGTAACTTTGCCGCTTAAATTTAAGCGAATGAACCTTGATAATGTTCCTAAGTTAAAACACCTAAACTCTAACAATTTCTTTTTACTATGTGGTCCTTGTGCAATAGAAAGTGAAGACATGGCACTCCGTATTGCCGAAAAAGTAGTTTCTATTACTAATAAATTGGAAATACCTTATATATTTAAAGGAAGTTTTAAAAAAGCAAATAGAAGTAGGATTGATAGTTTTACAGGTATTGGTAATGAAAAGGCTTTAAAAATTCTTAAAAAAGTTTCAGAAACATTTCATATTCCTACAGTTACAGATATTCATGAAGTTTCAGATGCATCTTTGGCAGCTCAATATGTAGATGTTTTACAAATTCCAGCTTTTTTAGTTCGCCAAACCGACTTAGTTGTTGCAGCTGCGCAAACTGGCAAGGTTGTTAACTTGAAAAAAGGTCAATTTATGAGTCCCGAAGCTATGAAACATGCCGTACAAAAAGTGAAAGATGCAGGAAATAATAATGCTTGGATAACAGATAGAGGCACTATGTTTGGTTACCAAGACATGATTGTAGACTTTAGAGGCATACCAACTATGCGCGAATTTGCACCTACAGTTTTAGATGTAACCCATTCATTACAACAACCAAACCAATCTAGCGGTGTTACTGGTGGCCGCCCAGATATGATTGAAACCATTGCAAGAGCTGGTATTGTAAATAATGTAGATGGCTTGTTTATTGAAACTCATTTTGATCCTACTAATGCCAAAAGTGATGGTGCTAATATGTTGCATCTAAATCATCTAGAAAGCCTTTTAACTAACCTTGTTGCCATTAGAAAAACGGTAAACAGTCTCTAACTTCTCTGTTACATATTAAACATGATACTAAAACCAGTAACTAGTATAGCAATTTTATTGTTTTCTCTTAACCTAATAGCACAGGATTCCATTCCAAAAAGATATACTTCTTCGAATAAAGGAAAATTCTTTATAAGTTGGGGTGGTAACAGAGAATCATTCTCAAGGTCCGATATTCATTTTAAAGGTGACGATTACAATTTTACTATTAAAGATGCAAGCGCACACGATAAACCAAAAGGTTGGCATTTAGATTATATTAATCCTACAAAGATTACGATTCCGCAAACAAATTTTAAAATAGGCTACTTTATTTCAGATAATTATACTATTTCCCTTGGTGCAGACCATATGAAATATGTAATGCATCGAAATCTAAATAAAACTATTGATGGTTCTATTAATTTACCAAGTGATGAGTTAGGAAGTCAATATAATGGAGTTTACAATAATGAAGAATTTTTCGTTTCGGAAGACTTCTTATTGTTTGAACACACCAATGGTTTAAACTACATATATGTTGAAATAGCTCGTTACGACGATATATCATCTATATTTAACATACAAAACACAGATAAATTCCAATTAAATATTACCGAAGGTTTTAGTTCTGGGGTCTTATACCCTAAAACAAACACGACGCTACTCCAAAAAGAAAGATATGATGAGTTTCATTTAGCAGGTTATGGTGTTTCGCTTAATGCAGGTTTAAACTTAACTTTTTTTAAACACTTTTTTATGCAGTTAGATTTTAAAGGTGGTTATATTAATATGCCAGACATAAGAACAACGAGCAATACAGATGAAAGTGCATCGCAACATTTCTTTTATTTACAACGAGTTATTTCGCTTGGTGGTGTTTTTATAATTTAAACAAACCAAGCTTTCTTGCTCTTCTTTAGTAATTTTGAAGCAGCATGTAATAACTCGATAAAATTCTCATGATCTAAGTCTTCAATAGTTTTTAACTGGATTGAACGCACTTGTTTTCGCTTATTATCATTTTTTAAAACAGGAAACTCTTGCTCAAGTAAAACACCTTGTACAAAAGCCACATCTACATAATCTTTCCCTTTTAAAATATTCAAATAAATCATAGGTTTCTTTCCAATATTATAAAACGGAATTTTATAGCTATATCGCTCCTCTACCCCTGAAAGTGTATTTAAAATTACACTACGTACATAGAGCATAATAGATTGATATGGCTCTTTTTGGTTTATAAAATATTCGTCTACTGGTTTCACTAAAATTATTTAACTTCAAACTTAACAAAAATTTATGATGATTGATTCGAAATAATTTATTTACTTTGTATTTCAAAGTACTTTTATATGGAATCAAAAGATTATTTAAAAGATATAAGTGAGATTAAAGATTTAATGAACAAATCTTCTCGTTTTATTTCGCTTAGTGGTTTATCGGGAATACTAGCTGGTATTTATGCATTAATTGGAGCGGCGATTGCCTATTGGTTAGTTATGAATTACAGTTATGGTGTTTTAACCTTGGATGGACAGGTATTTAGGTTATGTTTGTTAACGCTATTTCTAGTTGCTTTTTTTAGTGTGACAACTGGTATATTTCTAACAACTCGAAAAGCGAAAAAACATGATGCTAAAATTTGGGATGCGACCTCAAAACGTTTAGTTCTTAACTTTTTAATTCCACTAATAGCTGGTGGCGCTTATATTTTAATTATTTTAAGTCAAGGGAAATATGGGCAATCGGGTGGCTTGATGTTAATATTTTATGGCCTAGCACTAGTGAATGCTTCAAAATACAGCATTGGAGATATTCGCTATTTAGGATATATTCAAATTATTTTGGGATTAATTGGGGCTTGGAAACCAGGATATGGTTTTTGGCTTTGGGTAATAGGTTTTGGAATTATGCACATTGTTTATGGTACTTGGATGCATTTTAAGTATGACACGAAACAGTAAGCAGTATTCAGTTGTAGTAAAAAAAAATATGAAAATTATAAAGCAAATATTATTCTTTATACTATTTATTATAATAGATTTAGCTTTATGGATTATTATTGGATTAGTTATTTTAAACTACGAAGATTTTTATGACGAATCTAAAGGAAAATACTTTAGTTTATCAAGTATGACAACTATCGAAAAAATTGCATATTTCTCTTATTACATTTGGATAATTTTAAACGTTGTTTTAATTATCTACTTTGCTTATCGTTTAATTAAAAAGTACGTATTAAAATTATAAGATTCCCGCTTTCGCGAGAATGACAAAAATGAGTATCATAACCAATATAAATAAAGCATTCGATCATCGAATTAGATTAGGCATAATGTCAATTTTAATGGTTAATGAATACGCCGATTTTAATATGTTAAAGGAACTTATAGGAGCTACAGATGGCAACTTAGCAAGTCATACTAAAGCGCTTGAAAATGCTGACTATATAAAAGTAGAAAAACAGTTTATAGGCAGAAAACCTAACACCCGTTACTCTACTACTAAAGTAGGTAGAGCAGCATTTAAAAAACATATTGAAGCCCTTGAAAAATTAATTAACAAAAAATAGATTCTTGTAACAATAGGAAAACAAAATAATAATATTTTTTTATCATTTTACTTTGAAATACAAAGTACTTTAAACTTTAACAAAATGGAAACACAAAACAACAATCAACAACAAAACAAATTTGGTCATTGGATTAAAACCTCTATCACAGCAAGAATGCTAATGGTAGGCTTTCTAGTAATTATATTACTCATTCCATTATCATACATAAATAGCCTCATTAATGAGCGTGCTTTTAGGCAAAAAGATGTTGTCAATGAAATAAACGAAAAATGGGGGAATGATGTTTTGGTTTATGGCCCAATTTTAAAGTTGCCCTATAAAACATACACAGAAACAAAAACCTACAATGAGAAAACTAAAACCTATTTTACGGAGACTAAAACACATACTAATTATGCTTATGTTTTTCCAGAAAACTTGCACTCCAAAGTAAATGTAGACTCTAAAACTTTAAAAAGAGGCAATTTCGAATCTGCAGTATTTACAACCCAAATGGATTTTTCGGGCAACTATATTCCTGTAAACTTGACTAAAAGAGGTATTAAGCAAAAAGATATTATTTGGGATAAAGCCTCAATCATCATTAAAACGTCCAACCTAAAAGGTATCAAAAGTGAAGTAAAAATAAAGCTAATGGATAAAGTGTATAATTTTGAAACCAATTTTAATCAAAATAACAATAACCGTTTAGATGTTTTAGAATCTAGTTTCATTAAAGGCGAAGATTTATTTAATACTAAAAATACCAACTTCAACTTTTCCATAATCTTTAACGGTAGCCGACAAATAGAACTTATTCCAATAGGAAAAACAACTACAATGGAAATGATTTCTAATTGGGCTGACCCAAGTTTTATGGGGAACTTTTTACCAAACGATGAAACAAAAAAAATATCTCAAGACGGATTTAAAGCCGATTGGAAAGTTTTGCACATTAATAGAGCCTTTTCACAACAGCATCTAAAAAGCATACCTGCTCTAAGTCAATTTGCATTCGGAACAAAATTTATGGTTATGGTTGACGAATATCAAAAAAGCGAACGATCTGCCAAATATGGTTTTCTAGTAATAGGACTCACCTTTTTAGTGTTCTTCTTAATTCAAACATTAAGTAAAATAAATATTCACCCATTTCAGTATTTAATGATTGGAATTGCGCTTACTATGTTTTACACACTATTAGTATCCATATCAGAACATAGTAACTTTTTAAAAGCCTATTTAATTGCAGGTGTATCAGTGATTGTACTCATCGCTTTATATTCAAAATCAATACTAAAAACATTCAAATTTCCTCTATTTATTGGGGCATCCTTAAGCGCATTATATGCCTTTATTTATGTTATCATTCAACTTGAAAATTACGCACTATTAGTTGGCAGCATTGGACTTTTCCTAATACTCGCTATTGTTATGTTTGTATCACGAAAAATAGATTGGAAAAATGGTTAATTCTTTTTCCAATTAGTGTGGGCGTTACCCAATCCCGATAGCTATCGGGAGGGTTCATCTTCTAACTGTGTTAAACATCTAGTTTACAATCAAAACAAATGAAAAATCTTATAAACACAAGCAAATCCATAGCTATAATCAGTTTTACAATTGGTAGTATTTTATTTTCACTTCAATTATATTTAAGAGAATCTATTACATTAATTTATACAGGAATCATCTTTATTTTACTTGCAGTTATAATAAATTCTATATCATTAATAGCTTTAATATTTTCATTATTAAGTAAAACCAATCAAAAGTTAGACTTATTAAAAACTTGTGGTATTGTTTTATTAAACATTCCTATAGTAGCACTCTATTTCTACATTTTAATTGAAACTTTATGAAAATAAACAAAACATACCTCTTAGCAACAGTATTACTTTTAATAACAGAAATACTAATTGCTACTTTCCTAAAAGCTGGTTTCATAAGACACACTTTCGGGGATTACTTAGCTACTATTCTTATATATTGTTTCGTTAAAATTTTCTTCGAAATAGACTCTTTAAAACTAGGAGTATCCGTTTTAATTTTCGCTTTCATTATAGAGTTTTTGCAGCTAATAAACCTATTAAAGATATTGAATTTACAAAATGACCCCTTACTTAAAATTATTGTTGGAACTACTTTTGAAATTTCAGATTTAGTCGCTTATACATTAGGAATAATTACTGTTCTAATTGTTGAATTTAAAACTACAAACTCATGAATACCATAAAACAACTTCTTGTAAATCGTTTTAAAATATTTTCTTTACTTACCGTTGGAATGGCTTTTAGTCTCTTTTTACTTATGATAAGAATGAAACTAACCCATTCATTTTTTCTTTTATTTCTTGTTTGGAACTTATTTTTAGCAGTCATCCCTTTTGCAATATCCTCTTATTTAATAAGCTTACCTAAATTGCATAAATTCAAATTTATACTATGCTTTGGAATTTGGCTACTCTTTTTACCGAACGCTCCTTATATCATAACAGATTTATTACATTTAAAAGTGAGTACCAATTCATTATTATGGCTTGATATATTAGTAACCTGAGTTCGACGTAAGGATTTAGAAAAACAGAGCTAATTGATTTGTATTTTCTGTTTCAAATTTAATACTTGG
>NZ_CANKXK010000011.1 GCF_947487605.1 uncultured Algibacter sp. | reverse complement strand
CCATTCCGAACAGAGAAGTTAAGCCCATTAGCGCCGATGGTACTACATTTGTGGAAGAGTAGGTCGTCGCCTTTTTTGAGAATCCTCAACATTTATTTGTTGAGGATTTTTTATTTTACAATTATTTTTTTTGTTAAAATTTTCTCTTCTGAAAAAGCTTTTATAAGATAAATGCCAGACTGTAATTGACTAAGATCAATTTTATTATACTTATTAGTTAATAGTACTCTTTTGCCTAGCATATTATAAATCTCAACTTTTTTAAGTGCTTTTTGGTATTTAATATTTAAGTGTTTCGAGGCTGGATTTGGATAAATTAAAAAGCTATAGATTTCAGATTCTGTTAATCCCAATGATTCACTAATACTAGGATTAATAAATCCTTCAGAAAGTATAAATGTATTGTCAACCTCGTTAATATTCACTTCACCTATGGTGTAAAGAATACTTAAAACTCCTGAAGAACTAAAGTCACCACCACTATCAATACTAAATTTTTCTATGGATTGCCCAAAAGTGTATGTACAAATACATAATGCCAGACTTATTAATAACGGTTTCATTATTGTGGGGTGTTTAGGGATTCTAACTGGGTAATACGCTTGCTCAAATCTTCAAATTGGTTTATCTGTGCAGATAAATCTTCAATCTTTGTATTTTGGTTCTCAATGATGTCCTGTTGTTGCTGTATGGCTTTTATTATTACAGGAATTAATTCGGTATAACTAACGCTTAGGGTTTTGTCTTTATCTTTGGCTTGATGTACAATTTCATTAATAATAGTTTGTACGTCTTGGGCAATTAGGCCTAAAGATTTTCTCTTTTCTGGATAGCGTTTCCAATTATAAAACACAGGATTCATTTGTAATATTTCATGTAATCCATATGGCATATCTTCAATATTTATTTTTAAACGCTTATCGGAATTTTGTGTTAGTGTACCAGCCAATGTAGCGTTGCCGTTTTTTAGTATGGTAAAAGCGTTTGATCTTATGGAACTTGTGCCATTTCCTATTTCGAATAAAGGATCTGTTTCTATCCAAGAATCAGAATTCCCGCCTCCAATATTTCTATTTCCAAAAGCAATTGATTTATAAGCGTCTGCCATAGTACTATAACCATAAGAAAAAGAAGTATATCCAATTGCTTTACTATCAAAACCACCAACAAAAGAAAATGAATTTGAAGCTGTATTTCTTCTTCCAAGAGCGAATGAAGAACCACCAGTTGCACCATAAACTGAAGATGCGACAAATCCATCGCTCAAATCTATTGCATTTGAACCTATGTTACCATAATTAGCAGGGTCTCTACCAATTAATCTCCATCCAGTACCATTGCCTTCATCAATAGCTTCTATACCTTTAGGTATTGAAATATTAGCTTCCAGATATTCTTTTGTTATTAATGCCTTATTGTCTGTAATTTCTGCGATATCAAAACTTGGCGCTTTTATAGTTCCATTTTTTAATATGGTTAAAGCGTTTGATCTTATGGAACTTGTGCCATTTCCTATCTCGAATAATGGATCTGTTTCTATCCAAGAATCAGAATTCCCGCCTCCAATATTCCTGTTTCCAAAAGCAATTGATTTATAAGCGTCTGCCATAGTACTATAACCATAAGAAAAAGAAGTATATCCAATTGCTCGACTATCAAAACCACCAACAAAAGAAAATAAATTTGAAGCTGTATTTCTTCTTCCAAGAGCGAATGAAGAACCACCAGTTGCACCATAAACAGAAGATGCTACAAATCCATCACTCAAATCTATTGCATTCGAGCCTATGTTTCCATAATTAACTGGGTCTCGTCCAAGCAATCGCCAACCAATACCATTGCCTTCATTAATCGCTTCAAGACCCGTTGATGCTCCAGATCCACCAGAATAATTTGTATCTGCATATTCTTTTGTAATTAGAGCTTTATCATCCGTAATCTCAGAAATATCAAAACTAGGGGCTGTGATTGTTCCATTTCTTAATACTGTTAACGCATTAGTGCGGTTATCATTAGTTCCATCTACATAATTTCCATTTCCAATTTCAAATAAAGGATCTGTTGATGATGCTAACAATGGGTCACCTCCACCAATATTATAAAGACCTATTGCTGTTGAGTTAGGAGCTTCTGCTCTAGTTCCTATTCCCATTGCCGTAGAGGAAACACCTGAAGCTGTGGTAGCTGCTCCAATAGCAGTAGCTTGTGACTGAGATGCTATAGTATTGATTCCTGAAGCAAAAGAACCATAACCAGACGCTGTAGTTTGGTATCCTAAGGCAGTGGAATATCGTCCAGTTGCTCCATGTGTTGTTGATGGAGCAAAATTTATACTTAAATCTACAGCGCTATTGGCAATGGAACCATAAAATTCGGGGTTTCTCCCAATCAATCGCCACCCTATTCCTCCGCCTTCATCAATTTGTTCTAGACCTGTACTTTTAGAGTTTAACGCAAATAATGCGTAAGGTACTGCCTTAAACTCTGTAGTACCCATATTGATTAGTCCTGAACCTGAGTCTATTTGTACCTTTAGAAAATGTGAAAAAAATGGGTGCCCCCAATCGAGATCTTCATAATCATGTTCATCAAAACCGGTAGAAGGAGTTCCTTCACCAATATTAACTATAACAATACCATTGGCATCTGTGATGGCAGCGTGGGTTTCAGTATAAAGAACATCTAAAAAATCTATTTCTGGACCCTCTAATATTGAAAATTCAATTGTGATATTTTGATTAGATAGGACATTATTACTATCATCTTTAATAAGTGCTTTGTAATTTATGCCTTTTTGTCCAAAAGTGATGGTTACTAAAAATGTGGTTAAAAAAAATGTTAAGATTGGTTTCATAGTTAGTTGATTTAATTTATTAAACAAATTGGTTAGATGCTTTTATTATTGAGTAATTGAAAATGTTTTAAACATCCCTTTTTCTTTACTTTTAGGTACTTCGGAAATAAAGGCGTATTTACCAGAGGTTAGTGTCGCTTTAAAATAGCCAGTACTTCCTGCTGGAGATTCGTTTACTCCTCCAAGAAAAGTAACGCCATTTGGAACAGGTGTTTTTAAACCAAAGGGTGTGGACCAGTTCATCCATGCTTCTAGTTTTTCCAAATCGACATCATTTGATAGCTTGACCAGATTTACATCGTGCCCAATGAAATGTTCATGTGGGCTTTGATCTTTAAAATGAACTGAAAAGATATGCTCTCCTTTAGTAAGGTTTCCAGAATATATAATGCCTTCTTCTTTGGAAATAACAATATCTATATCGGCTTTCGGAGGCTTATTGTCACTGTCTTCTTCGGTTACAATTATTGGTTTTGCCATTCCCATTAAAGTGTGAAATTCTCCATTAGGCATTTTTACATAACATTCCATGATATAGTATCCTGGGTCTAATTTAATAGTAGTTATAGAGGTGTTTTTCGGTGCAATTAAACCTGAACCCCCAGAGAATATAACTTCGAAGAACCAAGCAGGTAGTTTATTAAATTCGGCAAAGCCTTCTTCTGATTTTCCTTCATTTATCAATGCCATACCATCTGCGAATGGTGGGCCTACTTCTTTTATAGTATCGTCTATGGTTTTTCCTTCAGGATATTTATCCATTAAAAAGAAATGTGTTTCGTTAGACAGATTGTAATATTTAAAGGTGTTCCAACCAGAAGGAATGGTGTCTGGGCAGATAAATTCCATACTGCGAGTAGTAACTTCTATATAGTCTGGCTCTATTTCTTTGGTAGTTTCATTTTTTGATTGTGAATTGTTGTTTTCTTTTTTGTCTGATTTACAGTTAAATAATAGTACAAGAATTAATAAAGTAAAAATTTTAGACGTCATAATGTGGTTTTTTGGTTGGTTATTAAATGTTCGTTGCTACAGACCCAAACTCATAAAACGATAGTCTTTTTTATGATATTCCATTTTCTTTTCTTCTAAGCTAATAGCTGTCATATACATACTTTGATTTCTTTTTTTATCTTTCATATCCATTTCCATTAATAAGGCTTCTTCCTTAAGAATATCAAACAACTCCGGATCGCTAAAGCCTTTTGGTGCTGCTTCGCTAGAAAATGCAAAAAAGGCACTAAAGTTTACTGGTGCTTCTAAAGTGAACCATAGTTTGACTAAAGAATTTTTGTTTTCAACCTCCATACCAAAACATTCGTAACCTAATATTGTTTTAGTACCAATTTCTTTAAAAGTGTAGTTTCGATCTTTATCCTTGATTTTCTTTTTTGATGGGTTCTTAAGTTTGCTAAGCATTGCCATATTTTGGTCACCATATTTGCTAAACATAACCATAGCTTCAGATTTAAAATCTAAAACCATTGTTACTTTGCCTCCCATTTTTTTAGTTTCTTCATTTTCATATTCAATGGCATAGTAGTCTTTGTTTTTATTGATAAAATAATTCATTTGATACTCACCGTTTTGTGATTTCTTTTTCCCAACCATTTGCAATTTGGTTTTGAATTCCCAAGTAAAAGTATATGTCTCTGGGAGCTTACCTTTACGTCCTTTATTTGAACCCATCATTGGGTTAGCCACTGGACTACCTCCTGAGGAAGATGAAGTAGAAGATGTTTTGTTTATGGTATCGTTAGATGAATTTTGATTTTTTTCAGAATTATCTTTTTTTTCGCCAGACGCAGCATCATCAATTGTTTTTTCGGTTTTTTTGCTAACGATTTCATCAGTTTTTCTTAAAATCGTTCGTTCTGCCGCTTGTTCTGCTTTCTTTTTTAATTTTTTTAAAAATTGTGCTTCTACAGGTGTGCTGAATAAAAAACATAATGCGAGTAATGTGAATAATTTGGTTTTCATAACGTTTAATTTTTTTGTTTGTCTTTTTTATTGTGTTTCCAAGGTTCTAAGCCTTTTTCTAAGGGAATGAGTTTTCCTAATGGTCCGGGAACTAAAGATTGTTCTACGGCATCTGGTAATTCTACTGTACAGTCCTTATAATAGAATACAAACTTTCCTTTTGGCTCATCTTTAAATGAACCACTAGTAGAATTTATATACAGTTCATTTAATCTATCTTGGTCATCAAACTGTATATAACTTCCTGGGTAATCTGGAAAATTGTAGTTAAAGCGAATACAATTGTTTGAACCATTGCATGTCACATTTTCTGGGATGTAAGATTCATTATTTTGAAAATGACTTGTATTATAAATAAATGCCATCTCCAGAATTAAAAAGTTGAGTCCGGAATTCACACCTTCCAGGGCTTTGAGTGCATTAAAATAAGGTCCCTGCGGTAGTTTGTAAACCTGAGTCGTTAGACCTGCAGTCATAAATCCCATTGAGGCAGATGGAAGCATTTTCATTGAGATATAATGGCCTTCCTTATCATCGTAACCGTAGATTTTACCTTTATCGTCATGATAGACGGGTCTAGGATTAACTTTCGAATCTGTACGCATGGCAATTACATTTGAATCAAAATATGCTGTTTGGACTAGTAAACCATCATTATATAGCTCCATAACCACATCTTTGTTATAGAAATCACTGGCAGAACTTAGTTCTAGTTCCATTAATCCTTCATCTTCATCCATTTCCATATATGGATCGTAAGCTGATTGATCGTACTGAACATTTTCACTGGTTTTAATACCTTTTTCTTTGGCACGTTGTTTTAGTTTGTCCATAAGTTGCGCGTGGGAGAATTGGAAATTGAAGAGCAAGAGACATATTAGTAGAAGCTTTAAATGCATACTTTATGATTTAAATTAAACGTATTACGTTAAGCTACTATTAATGGATTTAGAGAAGGATGCTATGTTTAGATAAAAAAGGGAATAACTACTTTAGTTAAATTTCATTACCCCCATTTTTCTCCCGATTAATAGCATCTTTATAGTTTTTCTTTATTAAAAAAGATAGACTTTACAATTTTGTTCTTTTGGGTTATTCTAAGATTATAGGTGCCTTTTTTAAGGTGGTCTATGCTTAGATAAATTATATTCTTTTTACCATTTTCTTTTTCTAAAACATCTTCATGTATCATTTGAAATGGAATTAAGAATTGTTTGTGATGTAAAAGTATGAGTAGAATACCTAAACGGATATCAGATATGTAACAAATGATAGAAGATATGTAACAAAACGGTTAATCCTTGGATATATAGGCGTTAGGCGTGTTGTTGTAAGCCTCTTTAAAACACTTAATAAAGTAGGAAACTGTGTTAAATCCAACTTGGTAAGCAACTTCTGAAACGGTTAAATCGGATTCCTGAAGTAAGTTTATCGACATTTTTAAGCGCTGCGATCGTATAAATTGTGATGTAGACAGACCTGTTAATGCCATTAGTTTTCTATGCAATTGCATTCTACTCATTCCTATTAATTCACTAAAAGATTGAGCATTAAAATTGGGTTCAGATAAATGTTTATTAAATATAGTTTCAACTTCTGCGAGAAAAGCTTCGTCTAGATTAGTAACAGCAATGTCTTTTGGTTTCAAACTACTATATTGTGTATAGCGCTTTTGAAGAGACTTACTAAAGTTGATTAAATTTTCAACGCGTTTCACCAGAATTTTAGAGTTGAAGGGTTTAGATATAAAGTCGTCTGCACCTACTTCTAATCCCTTTAATTCGTTGCTTTCTCCTGTTTTTGCAGTTAGTAAAATTACAGGTACGTGACTGGTAAGCGTATCATTTTTAAGTGTGTTGCACAACTCTATACCATCCATTTCGGGCATCATAATATCACTAATAATGAGGTCTGGAATTTTATTTAAAGCTTTTTTCAGACCTTTTTTGCCATTTATAGCTAACAGTACTTTGTATTTATCTTTTAGAATAGATTTAATATATTGACGCAATTGTAGGTTATCTTCTACTACAAGCACAATAGGTTTATCTGAATTTAAATTTATGTCTTCCTCTTCTTCTATATGCGATGTGTTGGTGGTGTAAGTTTCTGTAGTAGCTATTTGTGGTTGCTCAATTATTTCTTGTTCTTTAAAAGCTTTTTTAGAAATTGGAAGGGTAACAGTAAATTGAAGTTCATCGTCGTTAATGGTATTTGCAATCAAGCTTCCGTTGGTTAAAGTAACCAGCTCTTTTACCAAAGCCAAACCAATGCCTACACCATCTGCATTGGAGTTTACTTGGTAAAATCGGGTAAATAGATTATTAATTTCTTCTGATTTAACCGTGTTTCCATCATTAACTATAGTTATAACGACATGGTCATCTTGCAACATCGCATTAAAATTTATAAACCCCTTTTTAGGTGTGTATTTTACAGCATTGGCTAGAAGGTTGACTACTATTTTTTCAACAATATCTCTATCGAACCATGCATTATCAATGTCGTTTACTTTAACCTTTAATTTTAATTCTTTTTCCTTGATTTGATATTTGAAAGCACTAATTAATTGGTGTATTAAATTGGATAAATTCCCTTTTTCTACTTGTAATTTTAAATGACCAGTTTCTAATTTACTTAGATCGATTAATTGATCGACTAAATTGAGAAGCCGTTTCGCGTTCTGACTTATTAAAGCTAAATCCTCCTTATTTTCATTCGATAGATTTTCTTCTGATAGCTGTCGCTCTGCAGGTCCTAAAATTAGAGTAAGAGGTGTTCTAAACTCATGAGAAATATTTGTGAATAACTTCGATTTGAATTCGTCTAAATTTTTTAGTCGTTCTGTCTCGGCATGTTCGAGTCTTAATTTTGTATTAATGTACCATCGCCATTTAAAGTATCTGTAAATTATAATTATAGTAAGTATTCCTAAAGCCACGTATATTATTCTGGCTATTGCAGTATTGTACCATGCCTTTTTTATGCTAAACGAAAATTTTGCAGGAGACTCATTCCAAACATCATCATAATTACTAGACATAACTTTAAAAGTGTAATTGCCAGGACTTAAATTGCTGTAATAAGCAGTGTTGTTATTACCAGATTCTATCCAATTATTATCATGATTTTCTAATTGATATTTATAATTATTTAGGTCAGGTTGAGAAAAATGTAGCCCAGAAAAACTAATACTTATGGTGTTTTCATCATGATTAAAAACCTTTTTTGCTTCTAGCGGAATTGAACTATTGAATAATTGCAGTTCATTAATAACGGTACGTGGTTTTTCCTGATTTAAGGTTAACTGCTCTGGTTTGAACCAATTAATGCCATCAAGTCCACCAAAATAAATTATGTTGTTATGATCCTTAAAATAGGCTCCAGTGTTAAACTCGAATGCTTGTAATCCATCATATTGATCGTAGTTAACCAAATTAAGACTAGAATTTGTTTCCTGAAACATGGTTATACCCCTATTAGAACTTAACCATAAATTATCATTTCTATCTGGTATTATGCCATAGATAACATTATTTGGTAGACCATCTTCGGTTGAATAGACTTTAATTTCAAGGGTTTTAGTATTAAACTTTTTTAGACCATTGCCATTAGTACCAAGCCAAAGAATATCTGTTTCTTCATTATAATAAAGTGATTTGATTTTGTCAGGTATGTCAATAATTCTGTTGACTTTTTCTGTTTGAGTATTAAGAACACATAATCCTTTATCTTCAGTGCCTATCCAGATAATTCCATTTTCACCTTCAGTAATAGCTCTTATATTGTTACTGGCAATTGTTGAATTGTCATAAGTATCATGAAGGAATCGTTGAGTTATCCCTTCTGTTTTACTAAACCTTAAAAGGCCCTTTCCTCCAGTTCCCAGCCAAATATTGCTATTGGAATCTTCGCAAATACTCCATACAGGTGTCGATATTAATTCTTCTTCTGCCTTTGTATTAAAAGGAATGCACTTTTCATTTTTATTTAAAATATCCAAACCTTTATCTTGATAGCCAATCCAAAGTTCATTGTTAATGTGTTTTAGACTCATTATTCTATTCGACTTTAAATTGGAATTTTTTGTATTTAGAGTATTAAAGATTCTATTTGGGTAGTCAATTCTAGTAAGGCCCTTTCCCGAGGTTCCCACCCATATAGTATTATCTATAGGATTGACACTTATAGCTCTGGCAACATCTACATAAGTATTTCGAGGTAATTGTTCGTTGGTAAGGACATTAAATTTTAAAAGATGTTCGTCGTAATAACTTAATCCACCACCATCAGATCCCACCCAGATATTTCCAGTAAAATCTTCAAAAAGTGATAAATTGTCATTGTAATGAAGCGCATAAGGGTTAGAACCTTGCACCATAAAATTTTCAATTATTTTATCTTTAAAATTAACCACATAGACGCCTCTGCCATAGGTTGCTATCCATAGGCGATTATATTTATCAAGAAGTGTTGCTTCAATATTTAAATCATTAGGAAGGGGGGTGTCTTTGAAGCCCGAAAATTTTAAAAAAGTATTATCTTTTTCATTCATCAAAAAGAGCCCATGACTGTATGTGCCTACAGCAAAAGTACTGTCTGATAACTTTGTGAGCGTACTATAGTTTATATTATTTCCTCTATCTGAAACGATTTTTTTATAGCTAAAATCTTCTTTAGAAACCTTTAAAATCATATTGGATCCAGATACCATTATTTCATCCTCAAGTTCTAGAAAAGCATATATAGTTTGAGTTCGGTCTTCTTTGTTTAGTATTTGAGTGGTGTCCTTTGTTTTAGAATTGATTAAAAATAACCCATGATTATAGGTGCCAACATAATAATTAAAATTATGTTCTTGATATAATGTGCTTACATTAGGGATGTTTTTTATGGGAGAAAAATTATCGGTTATAGGATTGTATTTTTCTAGTTTTCCTGAATTTGCAACTATCCACATTGTATTTGTTTTGTCAATATAAATCTTACCCAATTTGCTGTAGGTAAGTTTCGTGACATCTTCAAATTGTTTGTTGTAATATTTAAAAGATTTTCCGTCGTACTTATTTAGTCCATCCTGAGTGGCAAACCATAGATAGCCAATACTATCTTGAGCCATACTTACAACACTATTTTGAGATAAACCTTGATCTACGCTAAGATTATGAAAAGATATTTGCTTTTCAGGAGGTGTCAATCGAGATACGCCATCCTGATTTTTTTGTGCAGAAAGCGTAATCGTCATTAAGACAAAAACTAAGAAGTGAATAGTTTTCAAATTAATATAAATGGTTAATAGCTATTTGTAAAGTTAATAAACTTAAAATAAGATTGAAATTTAAAATGATGTAAGGGTTAATAAGATTTAAGACTAAAGTATGATTGATTTAAATAATTTATTATATTTAATTCCATGAATGTTATTATCCAATCTACCCTTAAAACGCTTCAAAAAGCTAGAAATTTATTAAATAACTTAACAGATGAGCAGTTATGCAATGCATCGGTGCCTCCTTATCATTCGAGTATAGGGAGCCATATTAGACATATTTTAGATTTTTATGATTGTATTCTTAATGTTACAGCAGAAAATAAAATCGATTTAACTGCAAGAAGTAGAAATATAGATGTTGAATCTAGATGTAATTGTGCTAACAATTATTTAGAGGAAATTATCTTCAAACTAAATACTAAAAGTATTAATATTAATCAGGAGCTTTCGGTATCTGATGATTTAGGCTTAGGTAAAATTGAAATCCCCT
The DNA here is from genome assembly GCF_947487605.1 of uncultured Algibacter sp. Taxonomy (GTDB): domain Bacteria; phylum Bacteroidota; class Bacteroidia; order Flavobacteriales; family Flavobacteriaceae; genus Algibacter_D. The sequence continues at coordinate 148,534 of NZ_CANKXK010000011.1, read as the reverse complement.
ATACTTATGGGGCTTTATTAGCACAAGCTAATAGCCATACCATTCACCATTACGCGATAATTAATTATATTTTTGATCGATTGGGAATTATTTTAAATGATTCTGATTTTGGCTATAATCCAACAACACCTAAGAAGGTTGTAAGCAACTAAATTTAAGCTTTTTTCTTTTTAAACATGCTATCCATAATGGTTTTAATACCTTTAAACATCATAATTACAGCCATTGCAGAAATAGCGCAACCGATAACCAAAAGCGGTATATATAGTTTGTTATCTGGTTGACTGAACGCGAAACTAAGCAGTATTGGTCCCATAAATAAACTTAACAATGCGAATAACATGGTTTTTATACCTTTAAATAACTTTTTTTTATCCGTTCTATTTTCTTCTTTCATCATTGTGATTTTTAATTGCGTTTCTCACGCTTTTGTATTGGTTTAATAGTTTTAAGGCTTCAGTTTCTGAAACATTTATTTCTTTCATTATCATTTTGGTTCCTCTATCTACCAGTTTGTTATTACTTAATTGCATGTCTACCATTTTATTCCCCTTTACATGGCCAAGTTGAATCATGCTTGAGGTGGTTATCATATTAAGTACTAATTTTTGTGCTGTACCTGCTTTCATTCGAGAGCTTCCCGTTACAAATTCAGGTCCTACAATAACTTCAATGGGAAATTTTGCTGTTAATGAGAGCGGACTGTTATGATTACACGTTATACATCCTGTTGTAATGTTATTTTGATTGCATGCTTTTAATGCAGATACGACATAAGGTGTCGTACCAGAAGCTGCTATGCCAACAACTACATCGTTGTTCGAAATGTTATATGCATTAAGGTCTTTCCAACCTTGGGTTTCAGAATCTTCGGCAAATTCTACTGCTTTTCTAATGGCTGAGTCTCCACCAGCAATTAATCCAATAACCAATTCATGTGGAACACCAAAAGTAGGAGGACACTCTGAAGCATCTAATATCCCTAATCTGCCACTAGTTCCAGCACCAATATAAAAAAGTCTTCCTCCTTGTTTTAGTTTAATTACAATTTTATTAACAAGAATTTCTATTTGTGGTAATGCGTTTTCAACAGCTAGAGGAACAGTTTTATCTTCATTATTAATGCTTGTTAGCAATGCCGAGACAGACATCTTTTCTAGATGATTGTAGTTGGAATCTTGTTCGGTAGTTTTAATAAAACTCATGCTTCAAAAGTAAGTAATTTTTTTAGTTGACTTAATAATTAGTTGAAATTAGATTAAACGATACAAGGATTTTACCTATTCAATTATATAGGTAAAAACATCTGTTTCTGAAACTCTAAAATAGCCTAACGGAAAATTACTTGGATTTGTTTGATTGATACAATTGCCTCTTACTGTAGCGGGTTGCGTTTCGAAAGGGTCGCCAGATTCATCATCTGTTTGTTGTAATAAAATATTTAAAAACTCGTAATTACGTTCAGAGATACTAGAACTTCTAATGACTAATTCATCGCCTTTCACTAAGTTTTCATCAGAATGAAAAGCAAAAATCTGATTTCCATCTGTGAATTCATCATCATAAATTTCAATACTTAGCTCATCACTAGTAAAAACAATAAATTCAAATAAGTAAAAATTTTCAATATTTTGGGGGTCTGTGTAAAAAGCTTTTATTTCAGTTTCATCACCTGAAAAACCACCATTATTCTTTTGCTCAACAAACTCAATAGGTGCTATTGGTAATAATGTTTCTGTACCTGTGTATACTTCGTTGTTATAACTAATGCTAAGGTTATAAGTAGTGCCTATTTCTGGGCTAAATACCTCATTTATATAAATACCAGTATTTGGTTCTTCAATAAAATTAAAGGTGTTGTTATTAGAATCTGTTACAATTACAGTTGCTCCTGTAGCAGGCGGAATAGTATTGTTAAAATAGGGTGCAGTTAGACTTAGTTTAATTAATTGCATATTGCTTGCAGTTCCTTTTATCCAATTTAAAGAGGCATCAATAACTAACCTTGGTTCTGCAGAATTTACATCTACATCTATAACATCCTCGCAGGATACAATGGTAAAAAAGCTAAGAAGTATTAAATATGTTAGTTTTTTCATAATCTTAAAGTTTAAAATTATAAGAAATTGATGGCACAATGCCAAAAATGGCTAATCTAGTAGCTTCATTTAATCCAGTAGTTATGTTTTGACCAAACGATATAGAAGCGGCATTTCGTCGATTATAGATGTTGTAAATGCCAAATACCCAATAACTTTGCCAACCCCTTTTTTTGTCTGGTTTCGGTGTGTAATTTAACGATACATCTAACCTGTTATAGGATGGTAGTCTGTTTGAATTTCTAACACTAAAATTTGGAATGTTTAAGCCATTATATTCATATTGACTGTTTGGAAATGTCGCAGGTTGCCCTGTTTGGAATAAGAAATTGCTATTTATTTTCCATTTTTTGTTTAATTGATAGCTTCCTGTAATAGAAATATCGTGGGTTTTGTCGAAAGGTGTTCTATACCATTCACCATTGTTAATTCCTAATTCGTTAACTGTTCTGCCTCGTGTTTGCTGTTCAGATTTGGATAGCGTATAAGCAAACCACCCTTTAAATCTACCTTCGTTTTTACGAAGTAAAACCTCTAATCCGTATGATCTAGATTTGCCATTTAGTATAACTTGCTCAATGGCATTATTGGCTATTAAATCGGCTCCGTCAATATAATCGATTCTGTTTTTTACTATTTTATAAAAGCTTTCAAGTTCTATTGAGTAGTCACTATTATTAAAATTTCTGAAATAACCAATAGCAAATTGGTCGAGTAATTGTGGCTTAATAAATTTTCCGCTTGGTGTCCATATATCTAACGGTGTAGGAGAGTTGGTGTTTGAAAGGAGATGTAAATACTGACTCATACGATTATAACTCAGTTTTATCGAACTTCTTGAGTTTAATTGATAAGCTAAAGATGCTCGTGGTTCTAAATTGAAGAATTTTGCGATAACATCACTTCGGTTAAATGATTCCGTGTCTACTGGGGCTGCTTTTTCATAAATTTGAAAATCTTCATTAAAAATAACTGCTAGATTATTTTCGTATATATTAAGCTCATCTTGTCCCAAGCGATGGAAAGAACTTATACGTAAGCCATAGGATAAAGCTAATTTATTGGAAACTTTATGTTCGACGTCTAAATAAATAGCATTTTCAAATGCATATTTATCAATTAACTTAAAAGGATTAATACCCGAAGAAGGAACTGTAGGTTTTATGTCTCCTGGATTGAATTTGTAATAGATGCTATTTAAACCATATTGCAATTTTATTTTATCGTTTAGATAGTGTTTAAAATCGTATTTTAAATTGAAATTTTGAATTCCTGAAACCCAGTCAAATTCAACAAAATTTAGTTTTAAATCGTAGTAATAGTCTGAGTAGATTAATGATAAATTTGAGAATAATTTATCTGAAAATAAATGGTTCCATCTAAAGTTTAAAACAGAATTGCCATAAATATTTTCAAAAGTATCTTCAATTCTAAACACGTCACGCCCAAAATAACCTGACAAATAAATATTGTTTCTATCGTTTATTTTATAGCTTAATTTTGTGTTTAAATCGTAAAAATATGCGATGTTATCAATATCGAAAAGCGGTAAAAATAGGTGTGCATAACTAGAGCGTCCTCCAAATAAGAAAGATCCTTTCTCTTTTTTTATTGGACCTTCGGCAAGCAACCTACTTGAAACAATACCAATACCACCATTTATATGGAATTCTTTGCTATTTCCTTCTTTTTGGTATATGTCTAAAACGGAAGAAACTCTACCACCATATCGTGCAGGAATGCCTCCTTTGTATAAGCGTAGGTCTTTGATAGCATCTGGATTAAATACAGAGAAGAAACCAAATAGATGTGATGAATTGTAAATGGTTGCTTCATCTAAAAGTATTAAATTTTGATCGGCTGCGCCACCACGCACATTAAATCCAGATCCGCCTTCGCCTGCACTAGTTACTCCTGGTAGTAAGGTGATGGCTTTAATAATGTCAGATTCTCCAAGAACTACTGGAATATCTTTTATACTCCCAGAGGTTAATTTATTTACACTCATTTGAGGTGTCTTAATATTGAGTTTTTCAATATTTTCTGTAATAACTATTTCATCGAGGTTTTCTAAATTGTCTATTAGACTAAAATTCCTGCTAATATCTTGGGTTAGGGCAATAGTTTCATTTATGGTATTAAAACCTAAATAACTTATGGAAATATTGTAGGTTCCTTTTGGAAGTGTGATAGAAAAAAAACCATACTCGTTGGTGGTAGTTCCAGCCTGAATTTCTGGAAAAAGAATATTTACTCCAATAAGAGTCTCGTTACTTTTTTCTTCTGAAATTGTGCCACTCAAGGTGAATTTTTCTTGAGCTTTTAGTGAATTAATATTAATACATAGCCCAAAAAGAAACCATAAAATAAGGTTTTTCATCCGATAGCAATTTTTCTTTTTTTATAAAAATATAAAAAAAGCCCCTAATAAAGGAGCTTTTAAAATATAGTTTATATTAATCTTTAGTTTAGAATAGAATTAAATGTTTTACTTGAGCGCATTACTTCATTTAGAAGAGATTCTTTTGGCTTATAATAACCGCCAATACTTACTTCTTTTCCTTGTATATCATTTAACTCTTTAACTATTATTTTTTCATTCTTTGTTAGTTGCTCTGCAATTGGGGTGAATTCTTCTTTTAAGCTATTATCTTTAGTTTGATTAGCTAATTCTTGTGCCCAATACATGGCTAAATAAAAATGACTTCCTCTGTTATCTAATTCTCCTACTTTTCTCGAAGGGCCTTTTTTGTTTTCCAATAACTTATCTGTGGCATCGTCAAGAGCTTCACCTAAAACTTTAGCTTTTGGATTGTTATTTACATCACTAAAGTGTTCTAAAGAAACCGCTAGTGCTAAAAATTCACCTAAAGAATCCCAACGTAAATGATTTTCTTCAAGTAGTTGTTGTACGTGTTTTGGTGCCGACCCTCCAGCTCCAGTTTCAAATAGACCACCACCATTCATTAATGGTACAATTGATAACATTTTGGCACTAGTACCTACTTCGAGAATAGGAAATAAGTCTGTTAAATAATCGCGTAACACATTACCAGAAACCGAGATGGTATCTTTTCCTTTTATGAGTCTTTCGCAAGTGAAAATGGTAGCTTCAATAGGAGATAAGATTCTTAAATCTAATCCAGAAGTATCGTGGTCTTTTAAATAGGTGTTTACTTTTTTAATTATTTGTTCATCATGAGCTCTATTTTTATCTAACCAAAATACAGCAGGAGTTTGTGATGCTCTCGCTCTAGTAACTGCTAATTTTACCCAGTCTTGAATAGGGGCGTCTTTTGTTTGACACATCCTCCAGATATCACCAGTTTCAACTGTGTGTTCCAATAAAACATTTCCAGAAGCATCAATTACTTTTACAATACCGTTTGAAGGGATTTCAAATGTTTTATCATGAGAACCATATTCTTCAGCTTTTTGAGCCATAAGTCCAACATTAGGTACTGTACCCATAGTTGTAGGGTCGAATGCTCCGTTTTTCTTGCAGAATTCTATGGTTGCTGAGTAAATTCCAGCATAACTACTATCTGGAATAACAGCTTTAGTATCTTGAAGTTTACCTTCTGCATTCCACATTTGTCCAGATGTACGAATCATTGCAGGCATTGAGGCATCAATAATTACATCACTTGGTACATGTAAATTCGTAATTCCTTTATCGGAATTTACCATAGCAACTGAAGATCCATTTTTATAAGTCGCCTCTATGTCGGCCTCAATCTCTTTACGTTTATCTTCTGGTAACTCTTGAATGCGCTCTAAAAGATTACCCAAACCAGAATTTACATTTACTCCAATTTCATCAATCACTTGTCCGTGCTTTTCAAACACGTCTTTAAAAAAGGCTTTTACTGCATGCCCAAATATAATAGGATCACTCACTTTCATCATAGTGCCTTTCATGTGTAATGAGAATAATACACCTTTTTTTCTAGCATCGGCAACCTGTTCATCTAAAAAACTTACTAACGCTTTTTTACTCATTACGGTAGCATCAATTATTTCGCCTTTTAACAAGGAGAAACTATCTTTTAAAGTTGTAGATACACCATTATTATCTGTATGCTCAATTGTAATATTAGTTGCTTCAGATAAAGTAACAGATTTTTCGTTGTGAGCAAAATCTCCATTAGACATCGTTGCTACATGAGTTTTAGAATCGCTTGACCAAGCACCCATAGAATGTGGATTTTTCTTAGCGTAATTCTTTACGGCTTTTGGCGCACGCCTATCACTATTACCCTCACGAAGAACGGGATTTACAGCGCTACCTTTAATTTTATCGTATCGAGATTTTATGTCTTTTTCTGAATCGTTTTCTGGATTGTTAGTGTAATCAGGGATATTAAATCCTTTTGATTGTAATTCCTTTATTGCATCTTTTAATTGCGGAATAGAAGCACTAATGTTTGGTAATTTTACAATATTAGCTTCTGGTTTCTTTGCTAGCTCACCTAATAATGCTAAATCATCAGAAACTTGTTGGTCTTCATTTAAAAAATCTGGAAAAACAGCTAAAATACGTGCGGCTAAGGAAATATCTTTAGTTTCAATATTAATACCTGAAGATTTTACAAAAGCTTTTACAATAGGTAAGAACGATCTAGTTGCTAACGCTGGTGCCTCGTCTGTTTTCGTGTAAATAATTTTAGACATTAGTGTCAATTTTTTTTGAATTATTAAAACGCTAGAAACTGTAGTAAAATATTAGTTCCATTTTTAGCGTTGCGAATATACAAAAATAGACTTTTATAATTGTGCTAAAGACTAATGAAAATGCTTTAGTAGAACTGATTTGGCATAATGCCAAAAAACGATAATACTAATAGGAATTATTTAAAAGATATTTTAAAAAGCTTATAAAATAACAAAAGCCATATCACTGTAGAATTTAATCTGCGTTGACATGGCTTTTTTTGAAATAACTTCCCGTGATCTATTTAGTATTGCTACTAAATTTGGTTTAAATTTTCATCAAACCTTTTCAATTCAAGTTTGGTCATTTCAAAGAAGTACTTTTATGTAATTTTCAATATGTATTGACCTATTACTAAAATACTCCTGTTAATTGTTTTTCTTGATACTTATCACCATACATTCATTTTCATGTCTGTTTGGTTTTAAGCATTGCTCTTATTTATAGCATTCACTTTCGATCTCTGCTACTTTTTTGAACTTTCATCTGCACTAGCTGCCAACTACTTGCGCATTTGGGGCTTTTTACAGAATCTTGATCTCTTGCTCACGCATGCATACACATGGCACAACGAAACCTCAAAAAACAATTTATATAAAGAACGTTACTTTAATAAGAATTAAATGTTTCGCTTTTTCAAATGAAACCAACCGAAGTTGTTATTAATTCTTCTGCTAATATAAATCAAGAATCGAGAATTACAAATTTTTTAAATGATTAGATATTAACTATTTATAAACCATACTTATTAACTTTTGTTAATAAAAAAAGCCTTTGATGTTAATCAAAGGCTTCCTTATGTAGTTATTAAAACTCTTAGCGTCTGCGTTCTGTAATTCTAGCTTTCTTACCAGTAAGTCCTCTAAAATAGTAGATTCTTGCTCTACGAACTTTACCACGCTTATTAACTTCAATTTTTTGTAATGCAGGTAAATTAATTGGAAAAATACGCTCTACACCAATTGATCCTGACATTTTTCTAATTGTAAATGTTTCAGAAGATCCAGATCCTCTTCTTTGGATTACGGTACCTCTAAAAAACTGAGTACGTGTTTTACTTCCTTCCTTAATTTCGTAATAAACTGTAATTGTATCACCAGCTCCAAACTCTGGTAAGTCTTTTCTTGTTACAAATTCGTCTTGAACAAATTTTACTAAAGATTCCATATCTTTAAATTTAATAATAGTTGATTCGAAACAACATTCACGATTCTCGCCAGAGGTTAACCCGAAATTGGGTGCAAAAATAGTTATAAATTAATAATCTACAATAATTTATTTATCTTTTTTATGTACTTTGTTATATCAATTGTAATCTTATAAAATATGAATCATAATATGGTGGGCTGGTTTGAAATTCCTGTAACCAATATGGATCGAGCTAAGGCTTTTTATGATGAGGTGTTTAGCATTAATGTTTCTGTTCAAGATTTTGGAGGTACTTTAATGGCTTGGTTTCCTTTTGCTGAAGGAAGTCCGGGAGCTTCTGGGTCATTAATTTTAAACAAAGCTTATGTTCCCAGTGAAAGTAAAGGCGTGTTAGTCTATTTTTCATCTGAAAATGTGGATACTGAGATCAACAGAGTGGAAAGTAATGGTGGTAAAATTATACAAGCAAAGACACAAATTTCACCAGATATTGGTTATATGGCTATTTTTATTGATAGTGAGGGTAACCGCATTGCCTTACATTCAAGAGCTTAAAAAAAGTTGGGTTATAAGTAATTTATATTGTTAGTTTGAGCGCAGTCGAAAACCTTTAGATGTTAATTTTTAAAACATTTTGGCTTTAGTTTATCCTGAACTAAGACTAAATGAAAAGGATCAATGTGATAAATTATTTCAGAATTGATTTTTTGATTACTTATGTAGATTACTACAAACGTTTACTTCGACCTCTGCTTAGTAGTTTGTATTCTTCATAACACTCGCTAATAGCATCAAGTATCTGTAAGTCGTTGGCTGTTTGAATGAATCCTTTGGAATAGTTACACTGACTTACAATTTCATCTAAATCTACACGATCTACCTGTAGTAAAACGGTAAGCATTTCTCTGTCAAAGCGTGATGCCAATAAATTTCTTATTTCATCATCTTGTTTCATCTTTTTTAACTTCCGTAATTCGTTTGGCTTTTTGCCAAACATGCGATACAAGAAATCTGCTGGGTTAAATATGGAACCAATAACTTTGGTTAGTCCTGATTTTTTACCTGCTTCATAACCCGTACTTGGAAGTCCTGAAATGCTATAACGATAATTATCGTTAATAATAGGGACTTGTTTTATATCGACTTCCAAATAACCTGTAAGTTTTAATTGATTTACAACAACCTCTTCAAGAGCAAGTGCTAACTCGGTTAATTCTATGGTTGCATTTCCAAATTTTAACCAATCGTTTGTTACACGAACTTTAATAGATTTAAAACCTAGATAAGAAAAGTGAAGCGTATCATTTGCTTTTGCTTGAATTTCAAATTCACCTTTGATATTAGTAGTTGTCCCAATAACTTGGTTAAGATTAACAATGTTAACACTTTCTAATGGTGTCTCATCTGCAGAATTTATAACAATAGCAGAAACCTTATCATTATTTTGAGCAAAGCAAAATGATGAAGCTACTAGTGTTAAAATAAAAATAAGCAGGTGTTTTTTCATGCAATCAATTTCAAGGCTAAAGTAATAAACAAAATGTCAATTCTTTGTTGTATGTTTTATTTTGACTTAAAATTAACAAAAAAAAGTATAATTAGCGTCTAGAACGTCTTGGTCTAGAAATGCCTGAACCACCAGAATCTGAACGTCTTGGTTTAGAAGCACTATCACTTCGTCTTCTTTCACTTCTATTTCCAGAACCTTCTTTTCTATCGTCACGTCTTCTACCACCACGTCTATCATCTCTTCTTCCGCCATCGCGTCTTCCGCCACCTTTTCTATCGCGTCTTCCTCCGCCACCACGATTTTCAGAAACTTCAACATTTACAAAGCGACCTTCGTGTTTAAAGTCGGTAAAATGTGCTAATACTTTCTCTTTTAATTCATTTTCAGTATTAAAAAACGAAAAACTATCTTTAGTTTCTACTTTAAAAACATCATCTCTACCAAGGTTTAATTGTTCTTTTAAGAAATCTTTTAATTTCATCCAATCAAAACCATCTTTACCACCTACATTAATGAAGTAACGCGTAGAATCATTTTTACCACCAAAATTTCTACCACTTTCACGTCCGCCTTCTCTGTCTCTTGAGCTTTCTGAAACATTCAAGTTTTTAGATTTTTGATAGTAGTTATAAAAACGTGTAAATTCAACAGAGAAGAATTTTTTAATCAATTCATCTTTGTCTGTATCAGCAAACAATTCATTTATACTAGTTAAATGTTTATCAATTTCGTGATTAATCTCGGTGTTATGAATTTTGTTAGCAAGTGACATTAATTGTACTTCGCAAATATCTGCTCCATCAGGAATTTCCTTTTTCTCGAATTGCTTTTTAATAATGCGTTCGATACTTTTTATTTTGCGCACTTCGCTTTTGGAAACAATCACCATTGAAATTCCTGTTTTACCTGCACGCCCAGTTCTACCAGAGCGGTGCGTATAAGTTTCGGGTTCGTCTGGTAATTGGTAGTTTATAACGTGTGTTATATCATCTACATCAATGCCACGCGCAGCAACATCAGTAGCTACAAGTGTTTGTATTTGTTTGTTTCTAAACGATTTCATAACCAAATCTCGTTGGTTCTGACTTAAATCTCCGTGTAAAGCACCAGCGCTATAACCATCTTCAATTAATTGTTCCGCTACTTTTTGTGTATCACGTTTTGTTCTACAAAATACAACTGAGAAAATATCTGGATTAGCATCCGATAATCTTTTTAAGGCTTGATAACGGTCTCTTGCATTTACTAAATAATACTCGTGGGATACTTGATTTGTACTTTCATTTTTATTTCCAACAGTTATTTCCTGCGGATCTTTCATGAATTTTTTAGCAATAGTAGCTACCTCACGAGGCATTGTTGCAGAAAACAACCAGGTATTTTTGTCTTCTGGCGTATGAGAAAGAATATCGGTTATATCTTCTTTAAAGCCCATATTTAGCATTTCATCGGCCTCATCTAAAACCGAATATTGGATTTTAGATATATCAACCAAACGGCGGCTAATCATATCCTTCATACGTCCAGGAGTCGCTACAATAATTTGTGCGCCACGTTTCACTTCGCGTGCTTGGTCTGTAATACTAGATCCGCCATAAATAGCAACAACGTTTAATCCTTTACAGTACTTACCGTATTGTTTCATTTCGTTGGTAATTTGCAAACAAAGCTCACGCGTAGGCGATAAAATTAAACCTTGAGTGGTTCTACTGTTTATATCTATTTTTTCTAACATTGGGAAACCAAAAGCAGCTGTTTTACCAGTGCCTGTTTGGGCCAGTGCTACTAAATCGGTTTCCGATTCTAATAAAATTGGAATTGCTTTTTCTTGTACTTCACTTGGTTTTGTAAAACCTAAATCTGTAATTGCTTGTAATAGGTCGTCATTAAGACCTAAATCTTGGAATGTGCTCATTTTAATTAATGTATGCGATTTATTATGCAGTGTTACATAAAGAAGTGAATCGACATACTTAAACCTAAACTTCTAGTAACACATCCTCTCTCTGAGGAATTTAAACTCGTCTTGAGTTTCAAGCGGCAAAGATACATTATTATTTTTGATTGGCGATTAACGATTTTCGATTGCTGATTAGAGGTTTGGAATTTAGATTTTGGGATTTGAAATTTAATTCTTTTGGGCATTTTAACACGCTTTCACTACACGTCGGGAAATCAAACAGACATTCAATTGTTAACGGAGTCATTTACCATTTTATATTTTAATTAGAAGGTTATTTTTGTTTTTAAGGGGTTCATGTGATATGTTGTTGTAGCCTACTTCTTTCTTCAATTCTATTATTTAGATTACTTTTGAAATAAATACTTTAGGTTTATGAGCGAAAAAATATTTAGTGATGATTGTTTTATTATTTGTCCTATTGGAAAAGAAAATTCTGATGAGAGGAAACATTCAGACAAATTGCTGAATCATGTTTTTAAACCCGTTTTAGATTCCAAGCAGTATAATACTATTAGAGCTGACCAAGTTGCAAAAGTTGGATTAATTACAACACAAATTATAAATTTAATTTTAGAAAGCTCCCTAGTTATAGCTGATTTAACAGATCAAAACCCTAATGTGTTTTATGAATTAGCTCTAAGACATGCAAGTAGAAAGCCATACATTCAGGTTATTAAAAAAGGCCAAAAAATACCATTTGATTTAGCAGGAATTAGAACAATTCAGGTAGATATAAAGGATTTAGATGATGTAGAGAATGCAAAAAAACAAATTGAAGAACAAATTAAGGAGATAGAGAATGGTCACATTCCAGATTCTCCAGTAACTGTTGCAACCACAACAAGACTTATTCAAGATGATGATAATTTGGCAGAAACAATTGTGAGTCGAATTTATGGAGCAATAAATTGGGATGGAGGTTATAGTTATGATGACAATGATAAACTCGATACGATCGCCAGAAAGTTGTGGAGTTTTAGAGAATATGGTTCAACAAATTTGGAGGACATTGAACGTAAATTAGATGATATATCGAATAAAATAGATAATAAAAAATAGGTTATTTCTTTTGTAGACTCTTATCCTTAATGACTTAAAATATATTTACCCAACACAAACCTACTTCTTCAAATTCCCAATGCGTTTTAAAAGCGTAGGATGCGAATAGTGCATAAACACATAGGCAGGATGTGGTGTTAAATTACTCAAACTATTTTTGGAAAGCTTTTTAAGAGAGGTAATTAAAGGTTCACCTTTATAGGTGTTTTTGGCATAATCATCTGCTTGATATTCAAATTTCCTAGAAAACACATTCATAATCAACCCTGTTATTTCAGAAATAGGCGAGTAGAGGAGTCCAAAAGCAATCAACCCAATATGAAAACTTGGTGTCTCAACGCCCAAAGCTTGCGATAATAGCGGATTCGATATAAACAGCGATAAAATATAAAGCGTCAATCCAGTTAATAAAATAGATGCAAACAAATTAAAAATGATATGCTTCTTTTTATAATGTCCCACTTCGTGAGCAAGAACAGCAACAATTTCTTCATCGTCTAAATCATTAATTAATGTATCGTAAAGTGTTACACGTTTTTCACTACCAAAACCCGAAAAATAAGCATTAGCTTTGGTGCTGCGTTTAGAGCCATCAATTACAAAAATCTTATCTAATTTAAAACCAACCGTTTTAGCGTATGCTGAAATTTTATCTCGTAAAGTACCATCTTCTAAAGGGGTTTGTTTATTAAAAAGCGGTACAATCAATTTAGAATAAAACATATTCATAAATAAGGAAAAAACAGCAATAAGTCCCCAAGCATAGAGCCAAAAATGTTTTCCTATAGTCTCGTAAAACCACATGATTAGTGCTAAAATGCCACCGCCAACAATAGCCATCATCAACCAACCTTTAATTTTATCTAAGAAAAATGTTTTTACAGTCGTTTTATTAAACCCGAATTTTTCTTCAATAACAAAAGTGCTGTAATATGAAAACGGTGTGGTTAAAATATCGCTGCCAATCATAATAATTCCAAAGAAAATAAGCGCAACAATAATTGGGTTTTCACTATAAGCTCTAGCAATATTATCTACAAATTTAAAACCATCAAAAATTAAAAACCCTAAAGTTAGAATGATAGAAAAAGTAGAAGTTAGTAATCCAAATTTGTAATTAGTAGCTTTATAGTTTTGTGATTTTTTATATTCAACTTCATCATAAACATCTTGTAACTCATTAGGAAGTTTATCGTTAAAATGTTTTGCGTTTAAAGCATCTAAAACCTTATCAACTATAAAATTGATAACAATAATGGCGATGATGATGTAAAATAGGGTAGTTGAATTCATAAAATAAAAAATTCCAATATTTAAAACGCTAAATTCCAAAGCGTAGCGTATTTGTAATTTAGTTTTTGTAATTTGTTTTTTGAGATTTTCATAAAAAATCTCTTTGTCTTTTGGCTTCAAAAATAAGAATTCCAGCAGCTACAGAAACATTCATAGAATCAATTTCACCTTGCATAGGGATTATAATATTTTGAGTCGCGTTTTCTAACCACTCACTACTTAGTCCAGTAGCTTCTGTGCCTACAACAATGGCAGTTGGTTTAGTATAATTCAGTGTATGATAACCCACTGATACTTCTAGAGCCGCACAGTAAATATTTATATTTTCACCCTTAAGAAATTTAATAATCTCTGTAGTAGTTCCTGTAGCGATGTTATTTGTAAATAAACAACCCACGCTAGAGCGAATAATATTAGGATTGTATAAATCTGTTTTAGGATTTGCAATAATGACAGCATCCACATTTGCGGCATCAGCAGTTCTTAAAATGGCACCAATGTTTCCAGGTTTTTCAGGAGCTTCTGCTATTAAAATTAGAGGGTTTTCGTTTTTAAACGTTAAATCAGTTAAATAATTTTTTTTTGATTTTGCAATAGCTATAATACCTTCAGTAGTTCCACGATAAGCTAATTTTTGATAGATTTCTTTTGAAATTTCAATGATGTTGAGTTGTTGATTTGTTAAGTTGTTTAGCTGTTCTAAAGAAAATAATTCAGAATAGATTAGTATTGTTTCAAACTCATAACCACCTTTTAAGGCTAAAGAAATTTCGCGTACACCTTCAATTATGAAAGTGCCAGTTTTTTTACGTTCGCGCGATTTATCTTTTAATTGTGCGAGTTGACGAATAAAAGCGTTTTGTGTACTAGTAATTAACTTTGTAGGCAATTTTTTACTAATTTTATAATGCAAATTTAAGTTATTATGAAGCAAAGTTTACTATTCATGTTAATGATTTTATGTTCAATGGTCATAAACTCTCAAGTTCCTTGTGGAATTACATCTTTAACCGAATGTGATGATGGCTCGTCAATTGATCAATCTGTACTTATTGATTTAACCCAATTAAATGATACTTATCCCTTTTGCTATACTTTTGCAGATCCATCTAAGTACAAAACTCCTACACATTATAATAGTATGGATGATGCCAATTTAGGTATTAATGTAATAGATAACCCCGAAGCTTATAAGGTTTATATGACTTATGGTGAAGAAGGAGAATTTATATATGCAAGGGCAGAACCCCTAGAATCAGGATTGCCTGTTCTTGTAAATGTTTTTTGCGAAGTAAAAGGAGCAGAACCTCCGTCGGTTTCTGTTTCAAATTTTGAAGTATTAGATGAAGATGATAATGGTTTTGCTACTTTTGACTTAGATGTTAAAGGTACGGAAATAGCTTCATCTTCAAATTTCTTATATACTTACGTTACGTTTCATGAAACAGAAAATGATGCTTTAAATGATGAGAATGCAATTTACGGTAATTATGTAAATACTGTTCCTAATGAGCAAACCATATATGTGCGAGCAACACCAGATTTTCATATAGGTTGTTTTAGTGTTCATGAGATGAAACTTATTGCTTCAAATTCTTTGAGTATCAATTCTTTTGATGGTATAGGAGTGTTGCTTTACCCAAACCCAGCAAGCGATTTAGTTAACTTAAGCTTTGGTAGAGCTTTATCTCATGAAACAAAAATTAAAGTTTACGATATTCAAGGAAAGCTAGTTTTAGATTTCAAAGATGAACTAAAGCACAACACTTATAAATTTAATATATCCTCCTTAAAGATTGGTGTGTATTTTGTAAAAGTGGACAATGACACAGAAGAGCACATTAAAAGGCTATGTAAGAAATAATGAGGCATTAATTTAAGTTGATAAAAAACTTCGGATGTTATCTGAAGCTTTTTTTATTGTAATTTGTTCGCCATAAGATAGATATACTAAATCATAAAATTTAAGAAACACTAAAATGAAAAAAACACTCTTCTTAATTAGTGTAATTTCAATATTCTGCTGTAAAAACAAAACAACACCAACAGTAGATTATTCTGAAGAAAACCTAGACGTAACAACAAGCATCTACCCAGAGAATATTACAAAAATATTTGATGCTCATGGTGGTTTAGATGTATGGAATACAATGAAATTAACAGAGTTTACCATAGAAAGAGCAAATGGAAATGAAGTAACTACTACTAACATAAAAAACAGAAAATCTTTAATAGAAATGCCTAAACATACACTTGGTTTTAATGGTAAAGATGTTTGGTTACAAAGTAAAGACAGTACAGCATTTAAAGAAAATCCAAGGTTTTATTATAATTTAATGTTCTATTTTTATGCGATGCCATTTGTTTTGGCAGATGACGGTATTATATATAAAGATACTAATCCCTTGGTTTTTGAAGGCAAAACGTATCCAGGTATTAAAATTTCTTATGATGCAGGAGTAGGCGAATCACCAGATGATGAGTATGTGTTGTATTATGATGCCGAAACATACAAAATGGTTTGGTTAAGTTATACGGTTACCTATTTTTCTAAAGAAAAAAGTAAAACGTTTAAGTTTATAAAATATAGCAATTGGGAAACTATAGATGGCTTGTTATTGCCAGAAACATTAACATGGTATAAATACGAAAATAATATGCCTACTGTAAAAGCTAGCGATTTAAAGTTTATTGATGCGAAACTTTCAAAAGAAAAACCTGATTCTGAAATTTTTGAAGTTCCCGAAGGTGCGACACTTGTAGAGTAATGTTATAAGGAATGATTTTCGATATAGTTTACTAATAAAGCAACAACATAGCTGTAGCTTTCCATACCTTTACCTTGATTGTTGGCTTTTAAAAAATTACCGTAAAAAAGTTTAAAGAATGGTTCTACTGGGTTTTTATGAGCTTCCCAGAACTCACGAGTTTCTTTATAGTTTTTTAGGATGCCTTTATTTACATCGGCGGCCATGTCTTCAAACAAACATTCGTCTCTCATATAAATTTCATTTAGGCAAAAACGTAAACCAAAAGTGTATCCAGCATATTTAAAATAAATATTATCATGATTTGTAGCAGCCATAAAGCCAATAAAATTAGCTTCATTTTCAGCAGCATAACCTAGTTGGTGAGCCATTTCATGAGAAGTCGTCGTTGGGAATTTAAAAACAGGAATAATACCATCTACCTGCGCTTCGTTTGTTAACGGATTTAAATAACCACTAAACCCCATATATGTCAAGGGGTAACTAAATAATGATTTTTTTATACTTCTTGGATGGTATTCTAAATGCGGAAAGCGTTCTTTTAAGTTTTCGTAACCATTTGGGGCTAACTTAAGTATATCACTTTTGCTTAAAGGTAAATTTATTTTAACCGTATCGTTATCAGTTATTTTTAAGTGTATTGAATTAGATTTTTCAATTAGCTTGTTAGTTACATCTATTAATTGCTGGGTCGAATATTCCGATTTTAAATTTAGATTCTTATGTAATGGTAACCTATAATAATTAATTCCCCATAATACATGAAAGGCAAAATAGATAATAGAAATAACTGCAAAAATATCTACAACCCAATTTTTAGTATCTTTTCTAAGTCGTTTTCTGTTTTTATAAAACCATCGAATAGAATATATAATAGCCAAAGCATAGAATATGTCTCCAAAAGAAAATGGAACCCAACCAAACACATATCTAAAAATTTTTGATAGAAAAGGATATAGTCCATTACTGTAATAGTGTTCAATAAATTCAGGGAAATTTGAAAGCAATTTTATAAGTAAATATTGCGGAACTATACTTAGTGCGATTACTAATTTTGTTTTCTTCAGCATAAATCAAAAATAGGAAAATGTTTATTAATCCTCTCAAGTAAAATGTATCTTTGTTTTATTAGATTTTTAAGATTATGAATTCAGAAATAAGACAACTTGAACCAAAAGCATTGTGGAATAAATTTGCCGATTTAAACGCTGTACCAAGACCATCAAAAAAAGAAGAACGTGTAATCGCTTTTATGAAAGATTTTGGTGAAAACTTAGGTTTAAAAACCATTGAAGATGAAGTTGGGAATGTTATCATTAAAAAACCTGCAACAGCTGGTATGGAAGATAGAACCATTGTAGTTATGCAGTCGCATTTAGATATGGTACACCAAAAAAATGGAGATACTAGTTTTGATTTTGATACACAAGGTATTGAAATGTATGTAGATGGCGATTGGGTAAGAGCAAAAGGAACCACATTAGGAGCAGACAATGGGCTAGGAGTAGCAACTATTATGGCGATTTTAGAAAGTACAGATATTCCACATCCAGCAATTGAAGCCCTATTTACCATAGATGAAGAAACCGGAATGACAGGTGCGATGGGGTTAAAAGGCGGTTTGCTATCGGGAGGTATTTTATTAAATCTAGACACCGAAGAAGATGATGAAATAGGTGTGGGGTGCGCAGGAGGCATAGACGTTACAGCGACTAGAAGTTACGAGGAAGAGGAGACACCAGAGTTTAAAATTGGCTATAACATAGAGGTTAAGGGTTTACAAGGTGGTCACTCAGGTATGCAAATTCATGAAGGTTTGGGTAACGCCAATAAAATTTTGAATCGTTTATTGTTTGATGGTTTCGAAAATTATGGGTTAAGAATTTCTGAAATTGATGGTGGTAGTTTACGAAACGCCATACCACGAGAAAGTAGTGCGATAGTTGCTATAGATGCTATTCATGAAGACGCTTTTTTATTAGAAATTAATATACTTTCCAATGCCATAAAGAAAGAGCTTAAAACTATGGAACCTGATTTGATAATTGAGGTTTCGAAAATTGAAACACCAAAATCAATCATGGATTTAGGGGTTCAAGAAGGTTTTACAAGGGCTATGTATACAGCACTTAATGGTGTTTACAGAATGAGCGCAGATATTCCCGATTTGGTTGAAACTTCTAATAATATTGCAAGAGTTATTGTAAAGGACTGTAGTATTAAGGTGGGCTGTTTAACACGATCTTCGGTAGAAAGTTCTAAAATGGATTTAGCCAATACCCTTCGTGCTACTTTTGAATTAACAGGTTGTGAAGTGACGCTTTCTGGAGATTATCCTGGATGGACGCCAAACATGGACTCTGAAATTTTGAAAGTTATGACGAAGTTATATGAGGAATTAAACGGTGAAAAACCACATGTTGCTGCTTGTCATGCGGGTTTAGAGTGTGGTATTTTAGGGCAAAATTACCCAGAGATGGATATGATTAGTTTTGGACCTAATATAAAAGGCGCACACTCGCCTGATGAACGCGCTCAAATTTCATCGGTTCAAAAGTATTGGAATTTTGTTTTAGAGATTTTGAAAGAGATTCCAAGTAAATAATCGCTAAAACGCATTTAATCGATAAAATTTGCGTTTCATGGATAATTTTATATATATTTGTTAACAACCAAAAATAAACTTGTTAAAAGCATTTTTTGAGTGAAACATAAAGTAAGCACCCAAATCAGCCTCTAAAAAGAAACATTCAAAAAATTGCTTTTTACTTTTTATTATTATCGGGTACAGGATCGTAGCCAGAGCCTCCCCAGGGCGATAGAGCGTAAAGAAAATGTACAGTGTACATTTTTAGAGAACAGGCGAGCTGGCGCAATGGCATAGTTTTTAGTTGTCATCCTTTTCAGGTACAGGATCGTAGCCAGAGCCTCCCCAGGGATGACAACTAAAAATTCTTTTTATAGCCAACCATCCACCTTTAAATAAACCGTGTTTTTGTAATGCTTCTTTAGAGTAATGAGAGCAAGTTGGTTGAAATCTACAGGTTGCAGGTGTTAGCGGAGATATAAGTGTTTGGTACACTTTTATCAAAAACAAAAATGGGGCTATGAGTAGTTTTTTCATTTTTGTGCTATACTGTCAGGTCGAGCTTGTCGAAACCTATTTTTAGTATGAAATAAATTGATATATTTCTACAGGTTTAATATGACTTATTACTCCAATTGTTCTTTTTAGTTAACGCTGAACGTCGTCCCGTCTTTACCATCTTTAAGCTGAATGCCAACGGCAGCAAGTTCATCTCGAATTTTATCAGACATAGCAAAATCTTTATTTGCTCTCGCATCTTGTCTTAGCCTTATTAATACATCTACAGCTCCAGAAAGTTTATCGGTTCCAGAATCGCTTTTAGCGTTGTTTTCTAAGCCTAAAATGTCGTAAACAAAATTGTTAATTGTTTCTTTTAGTAAGTTTAAATCCTCAATAGATAGTGTTTCAGAACCTTCCTTAACTTGGTTGATATATTTTACTGCTTCAAATAAATGAGCGACTAAAATAGGGGAGTTGAAATCGTCATTCATAGCATCATAACATCTCTGTTTCCATGCAGGAATATCTATTGAAGATGTTTCCGATGCTTTTAAACTATCCAAAAGATTTACAGCATCCATGAGTCTATAAAATCCTTTTTCACTTGCTAATAATCCATCATCCGTTAAATCTAATACACTTCGGTAAGATGATTGTGCATTAAAGAACCTAATAACACTAGGTGCATAAGCTTTACTGAAGAATTTGTTATTTCCAGATAATAATTCATCAGGATTAACGGTGTTTCCTGTTGTTTTAGACATACGTTGCCCGTTCAACTCTAACATATTGGCATGCATCCAGTAGTTTACAGGACTAACTCCTTTGGCTGCTTCATTTTGAGCAATTTCACATTCGTGATGGGGAAACTTTAAATCCATACCACCACCGTGAATATCAAATTGTTCTCCCAAATATTTTGTACTCATGGCTGTACATTCTAAATGCCAACCAGGAAAGCCATCACTCCAAGGAGAAGGCCATCGCATAATGTGCTGAGGTTCGGCTTTTTTCCAAAGTGCAAAATCTTGCGGATTCTTTTTATCACTTTGTCCGTCAAGTGTACGCGTATTATGTATTAAATCTTCCAGCTTACGCTTACTTAATTTTCCATATTCGTTTGTTTCATCAAACTTATGTACATCGAAATAGACAGATCCATTAACCTCGTAAGCAAAACCATTTTCAATAATTTTACTTATCAATTCAATCTGTTCAATAATATGTCCCGTTGCAGTGGGTTCTATACTTGGCGGTAAAAAATTAAATGTATTAAGTACGTTATGAAAATCTACAGTATAACGCTGAACCACTTCCATAGGTTCAATTTCCTCTAAACGTGCCTTTTTCGTAATTTTATCTTCTCCAACGTCTGCATCGTTTTCTAAATGGCCAGCATCAGTAATATTTCTAACATATCTTACTTTATAACCTAAATGTTTTAAATAACGAAAAACCATATCAAAAGACATAAAGGTTCTTACATTACCTAAATGAACATTGCTATAAACGGTAGGTCCACAAACATACATGCCTATGTAACCTTCGTTAATAGGTTTGAAGTTTTCTTTTTTGCCAGTAAGCGAGTTATATAATTTAATTTGGTGTTCTTTGTAGAGTTGCATAGTTGTTAAGTCGTTAGGACTTTAGAAAATGATTTCGTAATGAATTAATCTTGTTGGTTATAGATTCAACTTCAAATCTAATATTTTTATAGTTTTCTTCGGAAATAAATTCGAGTTCTTTTGATATTATAGCTTGATTTAACAATTCTAGCGCAGAACTATAGGCCATAGTCATGAAATGTGCTTTATCTTTATTTGTTAATCGAGCTGTTCCTTCTGCTATATTAGAGGAAACAGAAACGGAACATCGTCTCATTTGTGAAATTAATCCAAATTTTTCTTCTTTTGGAAATAAGTCTGTGATTTTATACGTTTTAACTCCAAGTTGAATAGCTTCTTTCCAAACCTCTAATTTTTCAAACGAGTATAAGTGCATCTTTATATTGTTTAGTTGTTTGTCGTTTAGTTGTTAAGCTGATTATTTCTATTCAACTTTACGTCTTTACGACTAAACATCAAACATATTTAGAATTTAGTATCTAGCTTGATATAATCAAGAAATTCGCGACGTGTACCCATATCTTTAAATTTCCCCCCAAATTCAGAAGTTACCGTACTACTTTCAATATCTCTAATTCCTCTTGAGTTTACACATAAATGCTTAGCATCGATTACACATGCTACATCTTTAGTATCTAACACTTCTTGAAGTTCTCTAACAATTTGTATGGTTAAACGCTCTTGAACTTGCGGGCGCTTTGCAAAATAATCAACAATTCTATTCATCTTTGATAAACCCACAACTGTTCCATTAGAAATATAGGCGATATGAGCTTTTCCTACTATAGGTAGTAAATGATGCTCACAGGTTGAATAAACGGTAATGTTTTTTTCAACAAGCATTTCTCCATACTTATACTTATTTTCGAAAGTAGAAGCATTTGGTTTTTTATTAGGGTTCAAGCCTCCAAAAATCTCGTTAACAAACATTTTGGCAACACGATTTGGGGTGCCATTCAAACTGTCGTCACTTAAATCGAGTCCAAGTGTTTCCATAATATGGCGCACATCATCCTTAATAATGTCTATTTTTTCATCATTATTTAGCTTAAAAGCATCACCGCGCATTGGCGTGTTTTCTGAAGTGCCAATGTGTTCGTTTCCTAAAGAATCAAAATCTTCTAAATTATTCTCAAATTTCATCTGCGAAAAATAACGTTTTTAGTCTGCAAAGATAAGCATTTCACTTTGCATAATTAAACAATTTGTAATATGGCTTGTTAGTCTCATTTATGTGGAACTTATTACATTTAAATGAAAAAAGCTTGAATTTTTAGGTTCAAGCTTTTGGTTTATTGAAGTTGTTCTTATTATATGTTAAAACTTAAAGATAAGGTTATATTAGAATTTGTTCTATCAATTGAAACGGTGTCAATTAAACCTAAACTATAAAGTGGTGTTTCGAACGATCGTTCAGATTGATCATAAGTGATATCTAATTTTGTGTTGCCGAAGTTATATCCTAATCCGAGTGAATAACCATTTAAATCGCCTACTGTAACGCCATTGGCATATGGGCTTTCTTCGAAACGATAACCGCCTCTAAAGCTAAATTGTTTGTGTTTGTATTCTCCACCTAAACGATAAGTAGATGCATCTGTTAGGGTATTGCTAATAAAATTATTTTCGTCTGCAAACGCTGGATCAGATGTTGGTCTAAATTCGGTTTTGCTATAATCTTTTCTTGAATAGTCAAAGCTAATTAAACCTTGTTTTTCAAAAATATAGGCTAAGCTTCCCGTGATTTTTGCAGGAGTTTGAATTTTGTATTCTGGAAATAAATTTACTACTTGAGGATTTATTTCTATAAACCCATTAATGCCGTCAGTACCTAAATATTGTGTCGTTTCTTCTTCAATAGTATACCAGGTTGGAGAATCGTAAGTTAGTCCTACTCGAAATTCTTGGCTTAATTTTAATATACCACCTAATTGAAATGAAAAGCCAGTACCTGTAGTAGATAAATTATTTTCGAACTCAATAAAATCTACATCAGAACCGTTAAAGTTTTCTTCAAAAAGTAAAGTTGAACGCTGGTAATCTATAAAATGAGAATTTAGATTTAACCCTAAGTACAAATTTTCTTCATATTGGGCAGCCACATTAAAAGATATTTTCCCGTTGTATCCCGTTGAGGTTTTGGTGTAATCGTGGTCGAAGTTGCCTTCAGCTAAATTTAAAAAATAAGTAGTGTTATCGTCAGCATCAACTTCTGGATCAATTATAAAAGACTCAAAGCCTAAAAAAGCTTGCTGATTACCAAATCCGTAAGCGCTTCCAATTTCTTGATAGGCTTGATTAAGACCCTCTCCAGGAAAAGCAGAAATTTCATCCAGCCTAAGTCCATCAGCATAATCGAAGAAATAACTTCCAATTGTATTATTGAAATTACTACTGTTAGTATTTGTACCAAAAGCAAACCAATTATCATCAAAATTATTAGTTCTTTCGTAAGCAACACCTATGGTGAATTTCTTCCATGGCGAATCACTATTACTTGCAAAAACAAAAGAAGCACCCCCTTGATGAATATCAAAATTTGATTCACTTGATGATCCTAAACCATTAAAGTAACGAGTATCATTACTAACTTCGGCATTCGATAAACTAAAGGAAGCATGACTCTGGCTAAATACAGCTGATCCAGCAGGGTTTATGCTTACGGCACTCATGTCGCCACCAAGTGCGCCAAAGGCGCCACTTAAAGCTCTAAAACGAGCCGTCCCTTGAATTTCATCTTGCGAATAACGTAAAGCATCGGTAATATCTTGCCCGTATATTGTGGACATAGAAAGTATGCTTATGAATAGTATTTGTAACTTTTTCATCTGTTAAATTTATTTTTTTTAATGATTTTATCCGCGTCTTCTGGTGCTTGAAGTTCCTGAACTCCTTCTACTACTTGACGATCTGGAAGCAGAACTAGATCTAGAACTACTGCTACTTCTACTAGGTGAATAGCTGCGATTATTGCTAGATGAACTACTTCTTCGACTGTATGTTGAATTATTATTTGAAGAAGAACTTCTATTATATGAAGGCGATGATCTATACACCGAACTAGAATTCCTTCTAGCTGTAGATGACGAAGACCGCGCTCTTGAGTTTGAAGAAGGTGTTACAGAGCGACTTCGTCTCATGGTTGAAGTGCCTCGAGAATTTTGACTACTATATCTATTGTTTGGAGAGGAATATGTGCTACTGCTACGTCTTGCGGTATTATTTGAATTTACGCCAGACCTATTGCTATTTGAAGCTACACTACTCCGTCTTGAAGTGTAATATTTAGAATTCGTTCTAGTGTTTCGACTTGTTACGCTAGATCGTCTAGATAACGAACTATTGCGGCTGCTTATGCCCGAGGTGTTTCTTCCATAATAAGACCCTCTTCGTCCAGCATTATAAGCGTAATTTCTTCCATAATATCTATTGCCATAGAATCCATTCCAACCCCAGTTGTTATAACCCCAAGCAATACCTGTATTCCAGCCCCAGCCAAAACCACTACCATAATAAGGTGGACACCAGAAAGGATCGTTGAATCCCCAGCTGTTCCAGCCCCATGAATTCCATCCCCATCTGTTCCAACGGTTCCATCTCCAATTATTCCATCCCCAATTAAATCCAGCGTTCCAACCCCAGTTGTTCCAACCGTTATCTATATAGTTTATGGTAACATTATTGCTATTTTGACCCCAACCAGCATTACCTTGATAATCATTTGCTAGAGGATCGGCTTCATCATAATTACCACTTTCGTAAGAATCAATATCAGTAAAAATGGCATCTTCGGCAGAGATATTTTCTGCTTCTAAAGATTTATTTCTAAAATAGTTTTTATAATAATTGCTATTGGATTGGTTTGGTATTTCAACAACCGCTTCTTCATATTGATTTGTATTATCGCTAGTGCCGTAAATACCATCATTATCAACGCCCACATATTGGTAAGAGCCACATGATACTAAGCTAACTAGTAATCCAAAAATGGCTATTAAAGGCATTTTTCTCTGTAGGTAGTTATTTAATTGCATATCTCAAGAATTTAATTGTTGAACATAACAAAAATAGTTAGTTTTGCTGAACTATTTTTCTATTTAACTTAGTCACAATATTTGTGCCAAAACAATAATATGAGTAAAAAACTTACGAGTAGAGCAGAAGATTATTCGAAATGGTATAACGAATTGGTTGTCAAGGCAGACCTAGCGGAGAATTCGGCTGTTAGGGGTTGTATGGTAATCAAGCCTTATGGCTATGCTATTTGGGAAAAAATGCAAGCAGAATTGGACAAAATGTTTAAAGAAACTGGGCATCAAAACGCGTATTTTCCACTTTTTGTTCCTAAAAGTTTATTTGAAGCTGAAGAAAAAAATGCTGAAGGTTTTGCTAAAGAATGTGCTATTGTAACTCATTATAGATTACAGAACGACCCAGATAAACCTGGGAAGTTGCGAGTAGACCCTGAAGCAAAGTTGGAAGAAGAACTTATTGTAAGGCCAACTAGTGAAGCTATTATTTGGAATACCTATAGAGGATGGATTCAATCTTATAGAGATTTACCACTTTTAATTAATCAATGGGCTAATGTTGTACGTTGGGAAATGCGTACACGTTTATTTTTACGAACTGCAGAATTTTTATGGCAAGAAGGACATACAGCACATGCAACTAAGCAGGAAGCTGTTACTGAAGCAGCATTAATGAATAATGTTTACGCTACTTTTGTTGAAAACTTTATGGCTATACCTGTTATTCAAGGTTTGAAAACCGAAAGTGAGCGATTTGCTGGGGCAGAAGAAACTTATTGTATAGAGGCCTTGATGCAAGACGGAAAGGCACTACAAGCTGGAACTTCGCACTTTTTAGGTCAGAACTTCGCTAAGGCATTCGATGTAAAGTTTGCTAATAAGGAAGGTAAGCAAGATTATGTTTGGGCAACGTCATGGGGTGTTTCTACACGCTTAATGGGTGCATTAATTATGACTCATAGTGATGATCATGGATTAGTTTTACCTCCAAGTTTGGCTCCAAACCAAGTTGTAATAGTACCTATTTATAAGAGTGAAGAAGACTTGAATGCAATTACCGAAGTTGCCAATGGTATTTTAAGTGATTTACGTGGAAAAAATATTACTGTTAAATACGATAATAGAACCACGCATAGACCAGGGGCTAAATTTGCACAGCACGAATTGCAAGGTGTGCCTTTACGAATTGCTATTGGGGCAAGAGATTTGGCTAATGGAACTGTAGAAATAGCACGTAGAGATACTTTAACAAAAGAAGTAACTGCTTTAGATGGTATAACTCAAAAAATTGAAGGGTTATTAAAGGAAATTCAAGAAGCGTTGTTTAGCAAAGCTTTAGATTTTAGAAATAGTCATATTACTAAAGTTGATAATTTTGATGAATTTAAAGAAGTTTTAGAAACAAAAACGGGTTTTATTTCGGCTCATTGGGATGGTACTCCAGAAACAGAAGATAAAATAAAAGAATTAACGAAAGCTACAATAAGGTGTATTCCTTTAGAAAGTAAGGAAGAAATAGGCGTTTGTGTCTATACTGGAAACCCTTCTAAACGTAGAGTATTGTTTGCGAAAGCGTATTAATTCTTCTAAAGAATATGTGCAAAACAATTTTTTTTAAAAAAAGATTATATAGGTCTTGCAACATTTAAAAATAGTTGTATTTTTGCATCCGCAATGGAAACGTTGTACGTTATTTGAAACGATTGCAGGTTTAGATTTTAAAAAATTTATATTTGCGCACTCAAAAAAATAATGGCCCGTTCGTCTATCGGCTAGGACGCCAGGTTTTCATCCTGGTAAGAGGGGTTCGATTCCCCTACGGGCTACAATTAAAAAATTAAGAAAAAAAATAAAATGGCAAATCATAAGTCAGCATTAAAAAGAATTAGAAGTAACGAAGCAAAACGTTTAACTAACAAGTATCAGCATAAAACGACTCGTAATGCGATTAAAAAATTACGCGAGTTAACTGATAAGAAAGAAGCTGAAAAAATGTTTCCTTCTGTAGTTTCTATGTTAGACAGATTAGCAAAGAAAAACGTTATTCATGCAAATAAAGCTGCGAACCTTAAATCTGGTTTAGCAAGTCACATTGCTGCGCTTTAATTAGATTAAAGTTTTAAAATATATGAAAGCTTCTCAGAAATGAGAGGCTTTTTTTTGTTTACTATTTCTAGAAATGAATTTAAATAGGGAAAAGAGTATTTCTAAAATTTAATTTTAAAAAAAAGCCCTAACCAATTTATTGGTTAAGGCTTTCAAAGTTTGAAGTTAGTTATTCTGTTTTTTAATTATCCATTCATAGAAATTAAAAACTCTTCGTTATTTCTAGTTTGCTTGAAACGTTCATTAATGAATTCCATAGCTTCAACAGGATTCATGTCTGCAAGATATTTTCGCATTACCCACATGCGCTGTATTGTGTTTGCGTCTAATAGAATATCATCACGACGTGTACTTGAAGATGTTAAGTCGATAGCAGGGAAAATTCTTCGGTTAGATATTTTTCTATCTAATTGAAGTTCCATGTTACCTGTTCCTTTAAATTCTTCAAAAATAACCTCATCCATTTTAGATCCCGTTTCTGTAAGTGCTGTCGCAATAATAGTTAGTGATCCTCCATTTTCGATGTTACGAGCTGCTCCAAAGAATCGTTTTGGTTTATGCAATGCATTGGCATCTACACCACCACTTAATATTTTACCAGAGGCAGGTTGTACAGTATTGTATGCTCTTGCTAAACGAGTAATAGAGTCTAAAAGAATGACAACATCATGTCCGCATTCTACCAATCGTTTTGCTTTTTCTAAAACAATATTGGCAATTTTTACGTGTTCATGTGCTTCTTTATCAAAAGTAGAAGCAATAACTTCGCCTCGTACATTACGTTGCATATCTGTTACTTCTTCAGGACGTTCATCAATTAGCAATATCATTTGATATACTTCTGGATGATTTGCTGCTATGGCATTTGCAACATCTTTTAATAACATGGTCTTACCAGTCTTTGGCTGCGATACAATCATACCACGTTGTCCTTTTCCAATAGGAGAGAACAAGTCCATAATTCTAGTAGAAATGGTGCTTTGTTTTTCTGCCAATGTAAATTTTTCCTGAGGGAATAGAGGCGTTAAATGCTCGAAAGACACACGGTCTCGTACTACATTTGGACTCTGCCCATTAATTTTACTCACCTTAATTAAAGGAAAATATTTTTCTCCTTCTTTTGGTGGGCGTACATGCCCTAAAACTGTGTCTCCAGTTTTTAAACCAAATAATCTAATTTGTGATTGAGATACATAAATATCATCTGGTGATGATAAGTAATTATAATCTGAGGATCTTAAAAAACCATAACCATCTTGCATAATGTCTAAAACGCCTTCACTTTCAATAATAGCGTCAAATTCATAATCTGGCTCGCGATAGCGATTTCTTCCATCTTTATTTCCTCTATCTACATTGCCGTTTTTTTGGTTTTTATGCTGATTTTTATGCTGAGGATTGTTGTCTCTTTTTTGGTTTTGTTTGTTTTGCCCATCCTTATTATTATCATTAGAAGGTCGAGGGTTAGGCTTATGGACAGGCTTTTTTTCTTCCTTAACTATTTCAGCCACTGTTACTTCTGGTGTTATAGTTTCTTTGGCTTTATCCACAGTAGTGTTTTTAACTGGAACCTCTCTTTGCACTCGTTGTCTTGGTTTTCTCTCTGGTTTTTCTGGTGCAACTGCAGATGTAACTGCTTTTGGGTCTGCAGCTTGTTGATCTAATATTTGGTATACTAAATCTAATTTTTTAAGCGTACGGTACTTTGGAACGTTTAATTTTTTTGCAATCTCCTGTAAATCAGTGAGTTTCTTTTCTTTTAATTGTGAAATTTCAAACATTTATGTTTAATTGGATATATTGAATATTTTATTTTGAATACAAACTTGAGTTATTCTGAAAAAAATGATTTTATTCTGAAGAAATAACCGCTTGTTATTGCGATTGTTGTGAATTATTACTGCAATTATACAACTTTATTTTAATTTTTAGCATTAATTCTATTATTTTTGCGGTCTAGTTTTTAAAAATTATATGCTACAACGTATTCAAACTATTTATCTTTTATGTGCCGCTGGTGTTTCAGCAGGATTAATTTATGTGTTTGAGTTATGGATATCATCTAATGATATTAAGGTGTTTGCAGATGATATTAATTATGTTTTTGCTGCATTCTTAGTATCAGCTTTCTTTTCAATTGTAGCCATATTTAGATATAAGAATAGGAAGTCCCAATTTATATTGGGACGACTTAACATCATATTAAACTTTTTTTTACTAGGATTTTTTGTATATCAATCTCTAAATATATCTGGAGAAACGGCGGTTTCTGAGAAAGGTATTGGGATGCTTCTTCCTATCATTTCTATCGTATTTTTGGCTTTAGCCAATAAGGCCATCAAGAAGGATGAAGATCTTGTAAAATCTGTAGATAGATTACGATAAACCTAACATCTTAGTAGTATTAGTGCGTAAGCCCAAGGTGAAAACCTTGGGTTTTTTTGTCTCTTTGAGGATTATCGAAATGTTTCCCTCCTAAAAAGGAGGGATTAAGGGAGGTGTTTACATTAAACTATTTAGAAAATGAGTATTCGCCTTTCTTCAAGGAAGTTCAAGGGAAGTTTTTTTATCTTTTATTAAATTCTATTACCTCTAAGTTTTCAATTTTTTTACCATCAATTGTAAAACGTAGCATTGTTCGCTTTTTATGAAGACCATGCTTTCCAACGGCTCCGGGGTTCATATGAAGTAAATTTAACTTCTTATCTGGCATAACTTTTAAAATATGTGAATGACCACTTATAAATAGTTTGGGCGGGTTCGCTTTTATCTCTTCTCTAACCCTAACGTTGTATGCATTTGGATATCCACCAATATGAGTTATCCAAACATCAACATCTTCACACATAAAGCGATTGTTTTCTGGGTACTCGACTCTTATTTTAGCGTCATCAATATTGCCATATACTCCCTTAAGCGGTTTAATTTTTTTTATAGCATCGGTAACTTTTAAATTACCTATATCGCCAGCGTGCCAAACTTCATCGGCTTCTTTTACATATTTTAAAATATCTTCATCAATGTAACTATGAGTATCTGAAAGAAGCAATATTTTTTTCATCCTTTTATTTCTGCCCAAACTTTTAATATATAATTAAGATTACCTTTTTAAAAGGAATCACAAAACTATCTATCTTTGCGTTTTTACAAAAGTATTAAACAAATTGCGATATTTTATTGAGCTTTCTTATAATGGTGGTGCTTATCATGGATGGCAAAATCAACCCAATGCAATTTCTGTTCAGGAAGTTGTTGAGAAAGGGTTAACAACATTATTAGGCGAAAAAGTAGCCATAATGGGAGCTGGTAGAACTGACACAGGTGTTCACGCTCAACAAATGTTCGCACATTTTGATACTGAAAAAACTTTTGAAACGTCAAATCTAATTTTTAAGTTAAATTCATTTTTAGAAGAAGATGTTGCTATTAAAAATATTTTTAGAGTAAAAGAAGAGGCACATGCACGTTTTGATGCACTAAGTAGAACCTATTTATACAGAATTTGCCTGAGTAAGAATGTATTTGAATACAATAATGCGTATTATGTTAAACAAGCTTTGAATTTAGAAAAAATGAAAGAAGCTTCACGTGTTTTATTAGAGTATAAAGATTTTCAATGCTTTTCTAAAAATAAAACCGATGTTAAAACGTATAATTGTAATATAATGAAGGCAGAGTGGGTTTATAAAAACGATGAACTTCATTTTGTAATTCAGGCAGACCGATTTTTACGCAATATGGTACGGGCTATTGTAGGAACGTTGATAAATATAGGTTTAGGAAAAATTAATATAGAAGATTTACATAACATTATAAAATCTAAAAGTAGGAGTGAAGCTGGTTTTTCGGTTCCAGCTCATGGCTTATATTTAACAAAAATTGTATATCCAAAAGAGATAAGAATATAAATGACGAAGAAAAAAGAAAATATTTTTGACTTTAAGTTGTTTAAACGACTATTTCAATACATAAAGCCTTATAGAGGAGTCTTTTTTGGGCTTATTGTATTGGTAATTTTATTGGCTGGTTTAAGTGCTTCAACACCTTATATAACAAAATTTGCTATTGATGATAGTATAGCAAGTAAAGAATCAAAGGATTTTCTTTTTTACATACTAATTTTGCTAGCAGTTTTAATGATGCAAACGGTATTTCAGTTATCATTTATTTATTATGCAGCTTTTCTAGGGCAAAACTTAGTCATGGATGTAAGGGTAAAACTTTTTGATCATTTACTTCGATTTAAAATGAAGTATTTCGATAATTCTTCCGTAGGAGTTTTAATAACAAGGGCTGTGACAGATATGGAGCGTATTGCTGATATTTTTGGTCAAGGACTATTTATGATTTTTAGGGATTTATTGACAATGACCGTAGTCTTTGCTGTGATGTTTTATATTAATTTGAAATTGAGCCTCATTGTTTTTATCATGCTTCCTATTTTGTTATATGCAACACGTATATTTCAAAAGTATATGAAAAGAGCTTTTGAAGAAGTAAGGACAGAAGTTTCTAACTTGAATTCATTTGTTCAAGAACGGTTAACGGGAATGAAAATTTTGCAGCTTTTTACGCGTGAAAAAATAGAGTATAAAAATTTTAAAAATATAAATGAACGTCACAAAAAAGGGTGGTTAAAAACGGTTTGGTATAATTCCATTTTCTTTCCTATAGCCGATTTGTCTGGTTCTATAACCATTGGGCTTGTAGCGTGGTATGGAGGTTTAAATGTGGTTTTGCAAGGCACAGTTTCAGAAGGGGATTTAATAGCTTTTATAATGTTTATTCCTATGCTTTTTAGACCGCTTCGTCAAATAGCCGATAAGTTTAATACGCTTCAAATGGGAATGGTAGCGGCAACAAGAGTCTTTAAAGTGCTAGATACTACATCTCAAATTGATGATACTGGAACACATGTTGCAGAACACTTTAAAGGTACTATAGAATTTAAAAATGTGCATTTTAGTTATGTTAAAGATGAGGAAGTATTAAAAGGGATATCGTTTAATGTAAATGCAGGAGAAACCATTGCTATTGTTGGAGCAACTGGAGCTGGTAAATCGACTATAATTAATCTATTGAATCGTTTTTATGAAATTAATGCTGGTGAAATTGTAGTTGATAACACGAATATTAAAGACGTTACTTTGTCTTCTTTAAGAACCCAAATAGCTGTGGTATTACAGGATGTGTTTTTATTTGCAGATACTATTTTAAATAATATTACACTCAATCATCCAGAAATTACTGAAGTAGAAGTACACCAGGCAGCTAAAGATATTGGTATACACGATTTTATTAAAACACTTCCAAACGGTTATCATTATAATGTGAAAGAGCGTGGTGTTATGTTATCTTCTGGACAGCGACAGCTTATTTCTTTTTTAAGAGCTTACGTTACCAACCCAAGTATTTTAGTTTTAGATGAGGCCACATCTTCAGTAGATTCATATTCTGAGCAACTAATCCAAAATGCTACCGATAAAATTACAAAGGGTAGAACCTCTATTGTTATAGCTCATCGTTTGGCGACTATAAAAAAAGCTGATAAAATTCTAGTTATGGATGCTGGTGAAATTGTTGAGCAAGGTACTCATAATGAATTACTTAAAAAGGCAAATGGTTATTACAAAAATTTGTACGAGGTTCAGTTTTTGCAAGAAGAAGTAGCTTAACTTTACTTTGCAGCCTTTTGAGCTTCAATAATATTCTTAAAAAAATCTGGCCCTTCAATTAAAAACATGATTCCCAAAATTGCTATGACTATAACTATATATAAGAATATAAATATAGCAACAAAAAGTAATGTTCTAATAACAATGTCTGTAAATGAAAGCTTGTACAAACGTTTTAAGCAATAAGCAGAATACAAAATTTGTAAAGGTAAATTGATGTAAGCAAGTTGCCCTATGGAAGTACCTGTCATTACGCCAACAAGGTTTAATATAGTTCCTAAAATAGAAAGTTGAGCTAGTATGTACATAAAAATCACTATGTGTTCAGTATAGTTGAACTCTTTTCGGTTAAAAAAAACCAACCTTGAAATAATGCCATATCCTGGAACAAAGAGCATCATAACTATAGACATGTTCTCTTGAATTGTTTGAAAAATACTATTGGACATATTTTTACTTGCACCAAACGTAAGATTCGATAAATCTATAGATTCAGGGAAATATTTTTTTAAAATAAACCATTCAAGACCTGTTATAGTAAGAGCTAAAGCAAAATAATTAATAACATTCACATATTTTTTTCGTGTACCTTTAATATAACTACCAATAACGTTTTCAGGTTTTGTTATAAGTGTTATAAAAGTTTGGAGGAATTTATTATCGTAATTTAAAAAAGTTTCGCCAAAGTGTTCGAAAAGATTTCTAAGTGTTAATCTATTACGAATTATTTTGCCTCCACAAGCATTACAGTAATTGCTTTCTGTTGATAGTGAAGTATTACAGTTTTTACAATGCATTAAACTAAATCGTTCTTTATCAATTGGTTTAGTTGATTGTTGTCTTCAAAAACAACAAACTCACCATCTTTTATATATGAAATATGCCCTGTTTCCTCACTAACAACAAGTGCTAAAGCATCTGTTTTTTCGGTAATGCCAATGGCAGCTCTATGTCGTAAACCAAAACGTTGAGGTATGTTTTTTTCGTTATTAACAGGAAGAATAACTCTGGTAGCTTTTACAACATTATTACTAACAATTATGGCGCCATCATGCAGCGGACTATTTTTAAAAAAGATACTTTCTATAATTGGCTGTGTAACTTTAATATTCATTTCGTCGCCAGAAGAAGATAAAAAATCAAGGTTATTGTTTCGTTCTAAAACAATAAGTGCACCTGTTTTAGACATAGACATTTTGCTACAAGCCGAAATAATAGCGTCAACATCGGTTTCATTAAGTGTTTCCGTTTTTAGAAAGCTAAATTGCTTTAAAAATTTTCGCCTTCTATTAAAATTGGTAGAGCCAACCATCAACAAAAATTTCCTTATTTCTGGTTGAAAAACGACTATAAGGGCAATGATTCCTACTTTCATAAAACCACCAAAAATGCCTGTTAGCAGTTCCATGTTTAAGAAATCTGTAAGCCTCCAAGCTCCGTAAATTATTATAATTCCAATAAAAATATTGATGGCTACTGTACCTTTTACAAGTTTGTAAAGATAATAGAGTAGTAGCGCCACAAGAACAACATCGATAATATCTACTACTGTGAATTTTAAAAGGTCATCAAATATTTCCAATGGTGGTGGGTTTTGGTAAATTTATGAAATTACTGCGAATCTATTATAAATTCGTGATTTGATATTTTAGCATGACCTAAATCAAAACTTTTTAATTTCGATTTGATTCGAATATAGTCTTGAAAACTTAGATTTTTATTATAGCCAATATCTACTTTTATGTTTCCATAATGCAATAAGTCTGATTTTATTCCATTAAGCAAATCATTTTCGTTTGTCAAATATCTAGTTCCACATTTACCAGTATCGAAATGCACAGGAATTGAGTCTAAAGAAATTAATTCGAGATAAATTATTTGATCGATCTTTTCCCTTTCTTTTTTTGAATATTTTTCGTAAAAATCTCTAACGGTTTGGTTGGAATACATGATATCTGTAAACTCAATAAATCCAAGATTCTTTCTACTTGTATCATTACAAGTAAAATAGTTTTTAGCATTCTTATTTTTATGGCTTGAATTCGCCTTTTTTTCCTGCAGAAACTTAATATGCGGAATTACTTGTTTTAATGTTAAACGTTTATCTACATTTATTAACCAGTTTGTTGTGCTAATTAAGTTTTTTCTATTCAGCTCAACACTGTCGGGTTTAGTTTCATCATAAAATAAATAGGCCGCAGAAACATCATTTAATTCTGTGATGTTTGAATGACTTATTTCTGGTAGCAATATAATTTTTTCTTTTCCGCAGGAAAAAATAAGAAATGTTAGAAAAATTAGCTTAACAGTTTTTCTCCTAAAAGGGAGGGAGTAAGGGAGGTGTAAACAATTAATTTTCATAAGGAGGTCTTAATGATTCAACCAATTTGATACATTCCATCGCTTCTTTAACATCATGCACCCTTAAAATGGAAGCACCTTTTTGAAGCGCAACAGTATTTAAAATTGTAGTGCCATTCAAAGCTTCTTCGGCTGAGGTTTTTAGAGTTTTATATATCATTGATTTTCTTGATATTCCAGCAAGAATTGGTTTGTCGATTATCTTTAGTAATTCGAATTTGCTGAGCAGCTCATAATTCTGTTCTAAAGTTTTAGCAAACCCAAAACCAGGATCGACTATAATATCTATAATTCCTAACGATTTAGCTATAGCAATTCTTTCAGAAAAATAATAGATTATGTTTTTAATTAAATCATCATAATTCGTCTGTAGTTGCATGGTTTGAGGGGTTCCACGCATATGCATCATTATATATGGAACGTTTAAACTTGCAACAGTTTGAAGCATATTGTTATCTAATTTACCAGCAGAAATATCATTAATCATAGCTGCACCAGCTTTTACAGAAGCTTCGGCAACTTTACTTCTAAAAGTATCTATTGATAATAACGCTTCTGGAAAAGTTTTAAGAATTAAATTTACAACAGGAATAATTCGTTTTAGTTCTTCATCTTCATGAACATGATTGGCATTAGGCCGGGAGCTGTAAGCACCAATATCTATAAAGGTAGCACCTTGGTTAAGCATCGATTCGGTATGTTTTAAAATAGCCGTTTCGTTTTTATGTTTACCGCCATCGTAAAAAGAATCTGGAGTAATATTTAAGATTCCCATGACTTTTGGTGAAGCTAAATCAATTATTTCTCCTTTACAATTTATAGTCATTTATACAGTTTTCTAGGGTGTTTGTACATAGTTTAAAACTTTAAACATTAAACTTTGAACTTTCTAATTATTTATGCGAAATTTACGGAAAATTGAAATAGAAAAAATCAAAATGAGTTCAACATATGCAAGATACCTCAAAACAATATAATGCCGTCATCGATACGTGCAAAAGTTTATTTATTAAGAAAATGTCCGATTACGGTAGTGCATGGAGAATATTACGATTACCATCGTTAACAGATCAAATTTTTATTAAAGCACAGCGTATTAGAGGTCTGCAACAAAACGATGTTAGAAAGGTAGATGAAGGTGAAGTAAGCGAATTTATTGGTATTATAAATTATTGCGTCATGGCTTTAATTCAGTTAGAAAAAGGAGTTGTTGAAACACCAGATATGACTACAGAGGAGGCAACTAACCTTTACGAAGAAAAAGTTGCAATTACCAAACAACTTATGATGGATAAAAATCATGATTATGGTGAAGCGTGGCGCGATATGCGAGTTAGCAGTTTAACCGATTTAATTTTGCAAAAACTCTTACGCGTAAAGCAAATTGAAGATAATAAAGGAAAAACATTGGTAAGTGAAGGTGTTGATGCTAATTATCAAGATATGATTAATTATGCTGTTTTTGCTATGATTCATTTAAATGAAAACTAAAATATGAAAGCAATAGTAAGCATATCAAGAATATTAGTAGGTGTATTATTTATATTCTCTGGTTTTATAAAGCTCAATGATCCATTAGGGTTCTCGTATAAACTTCAAGAATATTTTAGTCAAGATGTTTTAAATATTCCTTCTTTGGAACCTTATGCATTAATGATTTCGATTTTTGTTGTTGTATTCGAAGTTGTATTAGGCGTCTTTTTACTTATAGGCTATAAGCCTAAATTTACAGTTTGGAGCCTTTTAGGGATGATTGTTTTTTTTACATTCCTAACTTTTTATGCTGCTTATTTCGAAAAAGTAAAAGACTGCGGATGTTTTGGTGATTTCTTAAAGCTTAAACCTTGGGAAACCTTTTGGAAAGATGTTATTCTCTTAGTTTTTATTGTTATACTCTTTTTTGGAGTTAAGCACATAAAACCCATATTTGGAAAACTACCCACAACAGTATTAGCACTTTTGGGATTCATTTTAAGTTTATGGTTTGGTTATCATGTATTAATGCACCTGCCTTCAATAGATTTTAGAGCTTATAAAATTGGTAACAATATTAAAGAAGGTATGGAAATTCCTGAGGATGCTCCTAAACCTATTCAAGAGTACAGTTGGAAATTTAATATTGGTGGAGAAGAAAAGGTTATTAAAACAAATGGTCAATACCCTTCTGTGGATGGTGATTTTGTTAGTGTAGAAACCAAAGTTATACAAGAAGGCTATACACCACCTGTTGTAGATTTTTCTATTGAAAGTAACGATGAAGATCTAACTTCACACTATCTAGAGCAAGAAAACTTAATTGTGGTCGTTTCATATAGTCTCGAAAAAATTGAAAGCGATGGTGCTTTAAAGTTAAGAGAATTGCAAAATCAAGCTATTAAAAAGGGTTATACAATTATTGGCTTAACAGCATCTGGAGACGAGGCAAAACAGCATATTAAAGAGGCTTATAATGTTGATTTCGATTGGTATTTATGCGATGAAAAAGCATTAAAGACTGTAGTGCGTGCTAATCCAGGGATTTTAGAATTAGCTCATGGTACAGTAAAGCAAAAGGTACATTGGAATGATATTGGTGATTTAAAATTATAGTTTTTGGTTTTAGTTCTCATATAAATAAACACATCAACAATTAAACTTTTTTATTGATAAACTATCTGCTAAATAAAATAACGTATTCCTTACTCACATTATTTGGAGTAGTGACCGTTATTTTTCTTTTATTTAATGTACTTCCAGGAGATCCTGCACAAATGATGCTTGGACAAAATGAAGATAGCGAGCAGTTAGCTTTAGTAAAACAGAAATATGGTTTTGATAAGTCTATTTCTACACAATACCTTTATTATCTTAACGATTTGTCTCCAGTTTCTTTTCACTCAAATAATGATGCAGATTATACATTTTTAAAAGCAGGAAAATACACTGCAACCAAATTGTTTTCAATTGGAGGTACGACCACAGTATTAAAATTACCTTATTTAAGAGAGTCTTTTACAAAACAAGGAAAACAAGTAAGTCAGGTTTTAAAAGAAACACTCCCTAATACTTTCGTATTGGCTATTGCAGCCATAGTAATTGCCATTATTTTTGGTGTCTTTTTAGGAGTTATTTCTGCTTTGTTTAAGGATAATTGGTTAGATAAAACGATTCAGGTTTTAAGCACACTAGGTATGAGTATACCATCATTCTTTAGTGCTATTTTATTTGCTTGGTTTTTTGGCTATCTGCTTCATAAATACACCAATTTAGAAATGACAGGAAGTCTTTATGAATTGGACGATTTTGGTGAAGCAATGCATATAAAATGGAAAAATTTAATATTACCAGCAATCGTATTAGGTATTCGTCCATTAGCGGTGGTTATTCAATTAATGCGCAATTCTTTATTAGAAGTTTTTAATCAAGATTATATAAGAACGGCAAGAGCAAAAGGACTTAGTGAATTTCAAATTATTAAAAGGCATGCGGTAAAAAACGCATTAAATCCAGTTGTTACAGCAATTTCAGGTTGGTTTGCATCCATGTTGGCAGGAGCAGTTTTTGTGGAATATATTTTTGGTTGGAATGGTCTCGGAAAAGAAATTGTTAATTCTTTAAACACACTTGATTTACCAGTAATTATGGGAGCAGTTTTAATTATTGCAACTATGTTTGTAATTATCAATATTTTTGTCGACCTAATCTATGTTTGGTTAGATCCAAAAGTTAAATTGCAATAGCAAATTATGAAAAAAATGAGTTATATAATATTACTATTAGTCAGTTTTTTAAGTTGTAATACTGTAGAGCCTACGAAGTTTTCACCAGAAGCTCTAAATGATACCTTTACTACTTTAGAAGGCAATCAAGTAACTTTAAAATCAATTTTAAAAAAGCATAAAGGCAAAACTATTGTAATAGATATTTGGGCTTCTTGGTGTAGCGATTGCATTAAAGGTATGCCTAAAGTAAAAGCACTACAAAAAGATTATACCGATGTGGTTTACCTGTTCTTTTCATTAGATAGAGGAGAAGACCGTTGGAAACGCGGTATAAAAAAGTATGGTGTAGAAGGAGAACATTATTACATGCAAGATCAAAAGAAATGTGACTTTGGCGATTTTGTAAATATTAGTTGGATTCCTAGATACATGGTTATAAATAAAGCTGGCGAAATCGTTGTATTTAATGTTATTGAAGCTGATGATGATAAGTTAATAAAAGCTCTAAGAAATTAAGTATTTTTGCATTGAATTAGTAAATACTTA
The DNA here is from genome assembly GCF_947487605.1 of uncultured Algibacter sp. Taxonomy (GTDB): domain Bacteria; phylum Bacteroidota; class Bacteroidia; order Flavobacteriales; family Flavobacteriaceae; genus Algibacter_D. The sequence continues at coordinate 108,846 of NZ_CANKXK010000011.1, read as the reverse complement.
AATACCTTCTTTTATAGAAGAAAAAATCAATATTTATGAGAAAACAAATTGTTGCCGGAAACTGGAAAATGAATAACGATTTAGCGCAGACTGAAGCGTTGTTGTCAGATTTAAAAAAGCAAAACCAATCTTCAAATGCAGAAGTAATGGTAGCACCTACTTTTACAAATTTATATCATGCATTCGAAGCATTAAGAACTTCAAATATTGAAGTTGTAGCTCAAAACATGCATTTTGCAGCTAACGGTGCTTATACTGGAGAAATTAGTGCTAGTATGTTAAAAAGTGTAGGTGTAGAAACCGTTATTTTAGGTCATAGCGAGCGTCGCGAATATTTTAATGAAACTGATGAGCTACTAGCTAAAAAAGTAGATGCAGCCTTAGCAAATAGTATGCGTATTATTTTTTGTTTTGGTGAAGAATTAGCAGACAGAAAATCTGGTAATGAAGAAGCTGTTGTTGGTGGTCAAATTAAAAATGCGTTATTTCATTTAGAAGCAGCGGCATTTCAAAACATTGTATTGGCTTATGAGCCAGTTTGGGCTATTGGCACTGGCGAAACTGCAAGTCCAGAGCAAGCGCAAGATATGCATGCATTTATAAGAAAGACATTAGCAGATAAATATGGTAATAATATTGCAGACGAAGTGTCAATTCTTTACGGTGGTAGTGTAAAACCAGCAAACGCTGAAGAAATTTTCTCAAAACCAGATGTTGACGGCGGTTTAATTGGTGGTGCATCGCTTAATGCAGAAGATTTTTACGCAATAGTAAACGCGTTTTAATTAAAAATAGTTTTTTCATTTCCATGAAGATGGAATCTGTATAAATTTTTATGGCCTTACCCACGTTTAACACGTGGGTTGCGCCTTACGTTACAAGTCCTTGAGCACCCTGGTAATGGGGCTCCCAGTGGGATTTTATTCATGCATTTCTATTTTATATGAATGAATTCATGAACATAAATGTTTCACTACAATCGCTAACGCGGGCTTACCCGTAAATTATATTTCTCAAGCAATGTCTAATACTATTTACATTGGTTATTACTTTAAAGTACAACCCATACAACCCGGAGTAGAAATTCTTATAGCAGAATTAGGATACGCTGGTTTCGAAAGTTTTGTAGAAACTGATGAAGGGGTAACAGCCTATATTCAAAAAGTAGAATGGAATAAATCAATTCTTGATGATATTCAAATATTAAAATCTGGAGAATTCAATATTACTTACACTTTTGAAGATATCGAACAAACTAATTGGAATGCTGAATGGGAAAAGAATTTTAATCCCATAGTTGTAGATAATGTTTGTGCTGTTCGCGCACCGTTTCATGAAAAATTTGACACTGAATATGATATCATCATAGAGCCAAAAATGAGTTTTGGTACAGGGCATCATGAAACAACTCATATGATGATTCAACATATTATAAAAAATGACTTTACAAATAAGTCGGTTTTAGATATGGGCTGTGGAACGGGTGTTTTAGCAATTTTAGCAGAAATGAAAGGAGCAACTGCTATAGATGCCATAGATTATGATAATTGGTGTTATTTAAACAGTTTAGAAAATGTAGAACGTAATAATTGTGAGAACATTACAGTTATAGAAGGTGATGCATCGGTATTAGGAAAGAATACTTACGACATTATTATAGCCAATATCAATCGGAATATTTTATTACAAGATATGGAAATTTATGTTTCTTGTTTAAATAAAGGAGGCAGCCTATTTTTAAGCGGGTTTTATAATGATGATATTCCAATAATTCAAGGTTTATGTGAAAAATATCTGTTAAAATTTCAAGAAAAGTTAGAAAGAAATAATTGGGTTTCATTAAAATTTTTAAATTAGTAGTATAATTACAAAAAATATTAATAATAATTTTCCCCTTTGGAAAATGTCTGAAAGACAATAGGATGAGTTCACAAGAAAAAACATCGGTAGAATTATTACTTCAAGAAGAAGTGTCAACACAAAACGAAATTGTTTTATACAATGACGATGTTAATACATTCGATCATGTTATTGAAACGTTAATCTATGCATGTGAGCATACTTCAGAACAAGCAGAGCAATGTTCCTTAATAGTTCATTATAAAGGTAAATGTACTGTTAAAACGGGTTTGTACGACGATTTAAAACCACGTTGTTCCATGCTATTGGAGGCTGGTTTAAGTGCCGAAATTGTTTAAAATCTAATTATTTTATTCTCCCAATTGCGCAACTTACAAAAGACTTTGCTTTAGTTGTTAATGCATTTTTTTCTCCTACAACAGGGTATCCAATAATAGAAAGAAGCTCTTTTACTTTATCTGCAGTAGCTTCGTTTTCATATTGAAAAGATAAAGTGTTAGTGTCTGTATAAACCTTTAATTCTGTGATACCTTCTAAACTAGAAACCTTTTTGGTAATGGTATTAGCACAACCAGAACATTTTAGGTTTTGTATTTCTAAAGTTGTTTTCATTTTATATTTCTTTATCAACTTGATATCAAAAATTACTTATAAAGTTGAAGGGCAAACAAACTCTGTAGTTGGTAAATCTGTTTTTTTCATGGCTCCAAAACCACCTGCGACATCTATTAAGTTCTTAAAGCCACGAGCTTTAAGTATAGAAGCTGCAATTACAGATCGATAACCACCTGCACAATGAATGTAATATGTTTTCCTTACATCAATTTTATTCATGTTATCATTTATATAATCTAAAGCAAAGTGCTGCACAGAATTTCCATCTAAATGTTCCGATTTGTATTCACCATCTTTTCTAACATCTAAAACATGAATGCTTTTGTCCTTAAACACATTCTTAAAGGTGTTAACCGAAATAGAGTCTAAAGTTTCTATATCTCTTCCAGAAGCTACCCAAGCTTCAATACCGCCTTCTAAATAGCCAAGTGTGTTATCATACCCTACACGAGATAATCTAGTAACAGTTTCTTTTGCTTTACCTTCTGGAGCTACTAATAAAATAGGTTGTTTTAAGTCTGTAATTAAAGCACCTACCCAAGGTGCAAACCCACCATGGATGCCAATAAAAATGGAGTTTGGAATATGGCCCTTTATAAAATCTTTTTCATGTCTTACATCCAGCACTAAAGCATTTCCTTCGTTTGCTAAATGTTCAAAGGCTTCAGGGGTTAACGCATTGTCTCCCTTTTTTAAAACTGTTTCAAAAGTATCATACCCAGATTTATTCATCATCGCATTTTTTGCAAAATACTGTGGTGGTGGCGCTATGCCATCAAGAACTTCTTCAATAAATTCTGCTTTGGTCATATCTGCTCTTAATGCGTAATTTGTTTTTTTCTCATCACCTAAAATTCCAATGGTTTCTTTGCTCAAATTTTTTCCGCATGCAGAACCAGCACCATGAGCGGGATAAACAATAACATCGTCTGCTAATGGCATTATTTTATTCCTAAGCGAATCGTAGAGCATTCCTGCTAAATCTTCTTTTGTTAGGTCAGACTTTATGGCTAAATCGGGCCTTCCAACATCGCCTAAAAACAAAGTGTCTCCAGAAAAAATAGCATAATCTTTTCCAGATTTATCAATTAATAGGTAAGTAGAAGACTCTAATGTATGTCCCGGTGTGTGTAAAACTTTTATAGTAATATTTCCTAATTTAAATTTTTCTTCATCCTTAGCACAATGTATATCGTAATTGGTTTCTGCCCCTGGCCCATAAACAATTATAGCACCAGTTTTTTTTGCTAAATCTACGTGACCAGAAACAAAATCGGCATGAAAATGTGTTTCAAAAATATATTTAATTTTTGCATTTTCTCTATTGGCTTTATCTACATATTGTTGGGTTTCACGAAGCGGATCAATTATCGCAACTTCTCCATTAGATTCTATGTAATAAGCACCTTGTGCTAAACAGCCTGTATATATTTGCTCTATTTTCATTTTAAAAAAGTATCATTCAAAAATAATAAATCATATTGGGTTGATTTGTGATTTTTGTCACATTACTTTAATTGGTTTCTTTATATATAATATAAACAGCCATTATTAAAGTGAAAAATCCAAAACTTTTTTTAAGTTTTTTACCACTAATAAATTTTGACAGAAATACACCCAAAATAATGCCAACTATAGATATTAGTGTAAACGATAAAAGGAATACCCAATCTATCTCTAAGGTTTGAATATCGCCAATAAAACCAATTAATGAGTTGATGGTAACTATTATTAATGATGTGCCAACTGCTTTTTTCATTGGAATATTTGCCCAAATTACAAGTGCTGGTACATATAAAAATCCACCTCCTGCGCCTATAAATCCTGTAATTGTTCCTATAACTATTGCTTGAATAAAAGTTTTGTAATATGCTTGCTTTTCTTTTAGTGAACTATTGTCTGTTTTATTTTTAATCATAGAATAGGACGCTATAATCATTATGATTGCAAAAAAGATCATAATTCCCATTTCTTTAGTAAATGTAAAATCATCAATATTAAAAAGTCTATCAGGAATATTAGGTACCAAATATCTTCGCGAAAGATAAACTGCTATAAACGATGGAAAAGAAAAAGCAAAACCCGTTTTAAAGTCTACCAACCCTTTTTTGTATTTCTGAAACGTGCCAACCATGGATGTAGTGCCAACAACAAATAGAGAATAGGCAGTAGCAACTATTGGATTATAGCCTAGTAAGTACACCAATATAGGCACTGTTAAGATGGATCCGCCTCCTCCAATTAATCCTAGTACTAATCCTACTATTAACGCACCAATATATCCAAATAGTTGGGTGTTATCCATTTAATGAGGGAGTTTGTTTTTTAAGACGCCATATATAAAAGTGCCCAATATGGCAGCAGCAATTACAATAAACATGCTAAAAACACCTGTGCCTAATAATATATACATGGGACCAGGACATGTGCCTATTAATGCCCATCCTAGACCAAAAATAATGCCTCCAACGAAGTATCTTGTAATACCTTTTTCTTTTTTAGGGACAAAAATATTGGCTCCTTTTATACTTTTAATATAACCTCTTTTTGAAAACTGTAAAAATAAAATACCACTCACAATTGCAGTGCTTATAATACCATACATGTGGAAAGATTGAAATCTAAACATCTCATAAATTCTATACCAAGAAACAGCTTCAGATTTAACTAGTATAATTCCAAAGAAAACACCAACAAGCAAAAATTTTAAGTATTTCATATTTAAAATATTAGAGGTAAAATAATATTAGTCATAATTAGGCCACCAATAAAGAATCCAATAACTGCAATAAGCGATGGTTTTTGTAAACTGCTAAGGCCAGAAATAGCGTGGCCAGAGGTGCATCCGCCAGCATACCGTGTTCCAAACCCAACAAGTAGACCTCCAGTTATTAAGATTAGTAATTCTTTTATTGAACTTAACTTAAATATTTCATCTGGAACTAAGGAAACCCCTGAGTTTTTAAATCCCATTTGTTGTAGTTCTGTAATCGTAGTAGAATTTAGATTAGTAATACTATTATTGCTTAAATATTGGGTAGCTATGAAACCTCCAATAATGGCACCAATAACAACAGTTATGTTCCAAGATTGATCTTTCCAGTTCATTTTAAAAAAATTTATGCGCTTTCCAGCACCCAAAATGGTACACATCGTACTTAAATTAGAAGACATGCCAAAGGTTTTTCCAAAATATAAAAGCAAGGCCATTATAATGGCTATTAATGGGCCAGATATATACCACGGCCAAGGGTTTAATATGTATTCCATAATAGTTTAGTCTAAATATCTTGTTAAGTTTTAGATGAATAAGTTTATAAAACCACGATTTTATTTCTGCCAAGATTTATTTTATTCTCGTTTTCAAGTTGCTTAAGAAGTCTTGATATAACAACTCGAGAAGTATGTAAATCTTCAGCAATATCTTGGTGCTTCATTAAAATAGTATTAGAGCTATTTAGTACCGTTTTGTTGACTAGGTATTTGTGTAAACGCTCATCCATTTTTAAAAACGCAATACTATCAATAGCATCAAGCATTTCATCAAAACGAATCTGATAACTACTCAAAATAAAGTTACGCCAACTCTCATTATTATGAAACCATTCTTGCATCTTTTGTACAGGTATCATAACGAGGCTAGAATCTTGCTCTGCAACGGCTCTTATTTTACTTTTTGATGTCCCCATACAGCAAGTAAGTGACATGGTGCAAGTTTCACCAGCTTCTAAGAAATAAATAAGTAAATCATTTCCTTGGTCATCTTCTCTTAGTATTTTAATATGGCCACTTAATAAGAGTGGTATATTTTCTAATGGTTGATCAATATCTATAATTATATCATCTTTTAAAAAAGATTTATACGTACCAACATTTGCAATTTCATTTAAAAGATTGCTATCGAGGGTATGATTAAATTTTTGATGTAATATTTCATTAGTCATGGTTCAAAAATACGGATTTATAAATTTGAAATAAATTGTTTGTTAAAGTTTTAATTAATAGTATATTTGCACCCATTAAAAACGGCCACGTGGCGCAACTGAATAGCGCACTTGATTACGGCTCAAGAGGTTGCAGGTTTGAATCCTGCCGTGGTCACAGACAAAGACTTTAATATTCTTTTTATGAATATTAAGGTCTTTTTTTATTTCCATTATTTTGTAAAATTTATCGTGTAAAGTTTCGACTTTTTAAATGTTAATAATCCATCTGTAACTTAGGTTACGTTAAATTTTATTATGAGTTGGTATCTTTGATTGTATAATACAAAATTTATGAAACCTCTTATCTTATTAACCGCTTTGGTGTTTGTAGTTAGTTGCCAGAAGACAAAAAAATACCCGCCTTTTGTACAGCATAATAATCAAGAAATACATCCTGGTAAAAAGCTTATGGAGAACCAATGTAATATATGCCATAGCGCAACTGCAAGTCATGATGAAAGATTAGCGCCACCAATGATAGCAGTAAAAAAACGATATATCTTAGAGGGAACAAATAAAGAAGATTTTATTAACGATATCTATGCTTGGTTTGAAAATCCAACAGAAGCTAATGCAAAAATGTATGGTGCTGTGAAAAGATTTGGATTAATGCCCAAGCTTGAAGTTTCTGAGGAAAAGTTAAAACAAATTTCAGATTATATATATGATAATGATATAGAGAAACCAGATTGGTTTGATAAACATTATAACGAGCAAAGAAAGAAAGGGTTCTTACTAAGAAAAGAGATAATAAACTAATGATATTAAAATAAAAAAAATGTATTTGTTAACTGATTAATAGCATGGTTGGTTGGTCGATTAAAGTAACATATGTCTTTTGCTTGTTTTTAATTAATTGAAGGAGATAAAGGCGCTTTGTTTTTTGATTGATTGTTAAGAGGCTGTCTAAAAAGTCTTTATAGTTTGATTTGTTAGGTTGAGCCTGTCGAAACTGATATTGATTATCAGTATAAGTTAAAAATATTTCGACAAGCTCAATATGATATCGAACTTACTTTTTAAACAGCCTCTTTTTATCTAAATTATTTAATAACCCCATAAACATTAATTACAGTTTATGGGGTTATTATTTTGGGATAATAAATTTATTTGTTAAATGTATAACTAATACCAAATTGTATCATTGAGGTTGTCATATCGTAAGATACAAACGACCCTGAAACAGCTCCTGTAGGATTTCCTGAAGAAATATTACGAGGGTTTAATAATGGACCTTCGGTCGCTCCGTTACTATCTCCATAATGGTAAACGGCATCAATGTTCCAAGTTTTATTTACCTTATAACTTAAACCAAATTGGTAAGCATTTTTAATAATTGCTGTGGCAGGAACATTAAAAAACGCAATATCCTCTGGAATAGGGTTAGAACTGTAAGTATAGCCAAAACGAAGAGGTAATTTAGCAATGCCTTTATACTGTAACCCTGCAGAGATAATGGATATATTCTCCCACCCAAATCCAGCTACAGAAGGTAACATGTTTTGATCTATTGTCCAACCTGTTTCAGCAAAACCATCTGTATTTTCATAATCAACACGTCTAAAATCTAGCGCTAAATCAATATCTCCTTGTGAATATCCCAATCCAAGAGAGAAAATAGCAGGATAATCCATTTGGAATTTATTTTTAGCAGTGGTATTGTCTGGATATGTATTATCGAATTCAAATTCACTAAATTTTTGTGCTGTTTTATAGGATGCTCCTAGTTTTAATCCTAATCCTGAATCATAGAACACTCCAAATTGAGCACCAAAACCAATAGCTGTTGCACTATCTGTGTTTGGATATCCAAACATATTAGGTTTTGCAGTTGGATTAGGTGCTAGTTCTAATGCAGCATAATCTATATTTGGCTGAATACCAATAGAGAACTTATCGGTTATTTCATAAGCATAAGATAATCCTACTTGTAATAACATGTAATCAGATTCTATATGTCCAAACCCCTGTGCGGCTTGTGGGTAATTAATGGGATTAGAATTACCTATAGGGTTAAAATTTGGGTTTGGATTACCTTGTGAGTCTACAGGAGCATTATTGTCTTGTGGAAATGTTACACCAAAGCCACTAATGCCAAAAGCAGAAACACCAAAAGTATGTTTGCTATCTTCTTTTCCCCAAAGCATGGCTAAAGCAGGCATTGGAGACATACCTCTATCATCTTTAGTTATTCCAGAGACTGGAGGAGCACCAGGAGAACCAGGGCCAAAATCTCCTGGTTGCCATAGAATATTAGCAGGTAAACCAGAACTTAATTCTGGAGAAGAAAAGAATAAACCAACATCAAGCTTTATAATTTTGTCGTTAAAAGCAGATATGGCAGCAGGGTTCCAATGTAAAGCTCCAGAAATATCTAGTGGTTGTGCTGTTGAAGCTCCCCCCATAGACATGTTTACGGCTCCTGCACCTTGCATAATGTGACCAGCTTGCGAAAAAGCTACTGGCGAAAAAAATAATAGTAATAATAGGTTTATTAGTTTAGTTTTCATAATAAAAAGTATTTAAGAACATCGTAAAAAAATAGTTGTCTTTTAGTTCTTTTTACAAGATGTTATTGTTTCTAATATTTAAACAAAGCTACTTTTAGAAGGTATCTTTAACTATGATAATTATCACTTTTTATATTTTATTTTGAGGGTCATTGTTATTTTATTACCCGTGTAACCTTTGTTACACAAGGGTTTACATGATTTTTGTCATATTATTTATATGCTAATTCGTTTACTTTTACCAAAGAAATAAACTACTCTAGAAATTTTAATAGGAAGTTTAAAATTAAATAAAATGAAAAATTTAATAATATTAGGGGCTGGAACTTCTGGAACTATGATGGCAAATCATTTGGTTTCTAAACTCCCAAAAAAAGATTGGAGCATTACAATTATCGATCAATATAAAACACATTATTATCAACCAGGGTTTTTATTTCTTCCATTTGATACCTATACAGAAGATCAAGTAAAAAAAGTTGGTAAAAAGTTTATTCCCAAAGGCGTTAATTATATTCAAAAAAAAATAGATAAAATTTTACCAGTAGATAATCAAGTCGTTCTTGAGGATGAAACCTTAGATTATGACCTATTAATTATTGCTACAGGATCTAAAATTGTACCAGAGGAAACCGAAGGTTTATTAGGACCACTATGGAAAAAAGATATATTCGATTTTTACACGTTTGAAGGTGCTTTAGCATTACGAAATAAATTGCGTGAATGGGATGGTGGGAAACTGGTTATACACATAACAGAAATGCCTATTAAATGCCCAGTAGCACCTTTAGAATTTGCGTTTTTGGCTGATTCTTATTTTACTAAAAAAGGCATGAGAGATAAAGTAGAAATTACTTATGTTACGCCTTTGTCTGGGGCTTTCACAAAGCCTACCTGCTCTAAATCATTAAGCTATCTTTTATCTGAAAAAGGAATCCATATGGAAGCTGATTTTGCAATAGAAAGAGTAGACAATGAAAAAAAAGAAATTGTTGATTACGGAGATAAAACAATCCCGTTTGATTTATTAGTAACAGTTCCCACAAATATGGGTGATGAGCTTATTGAACGCTCTGGTTTGGGAGATGATTTAAACTTTATTCCAACACATAAGCATACCTTACAATCTATAGAACACGAAAACATATTTGTAATTGGTGATGCGACCAATGTGCCAGCTTCTAAAGCAGGATCTGTAGCACACTTTCAAGCTGAAACTTTAACCGATAACATTCTTTTATATATAAAAGGATATACCTTAAAAGAAGAATTTGATGGACATGCAAACTGCTTTATAGAGACCGGAAATAACAAGGCTTTACTTATTGATTTTAATTATAATACAGAACCAGTACATGGAACTTTCCCTTTTCCAAAAATCGGACCTCTAAAATTATTAAAAGAAAGTATTTTTAATCACTGGGGAAAATTGGCTTTTAGATGGATTTATTGGAATATGCTTTTAAAAGGTATTGCCATTCCATTTGTTTCAAGGAATATGAGTTTTAAAGGAAAAATATTTGATATAAAAAGGAATTAATTAAAACACTAAATATTATGGATTTAAATATTGCAGGAATTAGATTAGACGTCACGGAAGACGGATATTTAACAGACGTATCTCAATGGAATAAAGACATTGGACTTGAGATAGCTAAGAATGAAGGTATTGAAATGACAGATAGGCATTGGGAAGTGGTTTCTTGGCTTCAAGAGCAAGTAAAAAATGACGTAGCCTTATCTATTAGAGGTATTAAAAAAAGTGGTGTATTAGACATCAAAGAATTCTATGCACTCTTTCCTAAAGGGCCATTAAAAATTTCAACTAAAATTGCTGGTGTACCAAAACCAAAAAGTTGTATTTAATTTAATAAATACGAAAGACTAATTTAAAACATATAATTATGGGCACAAAAGTTAAAAAAATGCTTTTCATCTTATCAAAAGCAACTATAGAAAATGCATATGCTGCATTTGTAATGGCCAACGGTGCAAGAATGGAAGGGATAGAATCCGAAATATTTTTTACTTTTTTTGGACTGGAAGCTATTCAAAAGAAAAAGCTAGAACATTTACATGTAGCCACAGTAGGTAATCCAGGGATGCACATACCAACCATGTTAGGCGGTTTACCAGGAATGGAAGCTTTAGCTACAAAAATGATGAAAAAAGAAATGGAAAAATTAGACATGCCACCTGTAGGTGAGTTTTTAGAAATTCTTTCAGACTCAGGTTGTAAGCTCTGGGCATGTAAATTGGCGGTAGATATGTTTCATTTAAAAGATGAAGATTTAATTGATGAATTAGATGGCATACTAACCATAGGAGATTTTTATAGTAGAGCAGATCAAGAAGGCTGTCAGCTACTATTTATTTAAAACGTAATAACAGTTTATATTTAAATCTAATCCAATGCATTTTTTGTAATAAACCAACGCCAGCCAATAATTGCCATTTGCAGTTTATTAGCTTTTGCTAAATCTAATTGTTGTTTAGAATAACTTGGTAGGATGATTTTGTTAACCTTTGCTAAAATTTTGAAAACCTGCTTTTGCATGTAACAAAAATAGTAAAACTTATTCTAGACTAAGTTTTACATTTTTTGGTTTAGAATATAATCGAGAAGATTAAATCGATTATAAGAGTGGCAAGTGTCATCATAATTTTAGGTTTTAAGGTTAATAAATAGTTATTGTTTCTTGATTGAGTTTCCAATATATATTTTTGGCAATCTATCTTCCAAGTGTTTTAGCTTAAATCCATGAATTTGAATATAGATATGTAAGTAAAATTATAGAATTGATTTTAATATTAGTGTGACTTACTTTTAACAAGTATTAAATCGAAATCAAATTGTTTAAATAATGTTACTATTTGTAATAATTATAGGCTATTTTTAATAAGAATTTTTTAAACCAAGGGCGTTTTTATATTAAAAATGCTGTTTTTTTAACTTTTCATCTTTTTGAAAAGTAAAAACAAAAAAAAGACACTCATACTTGAGTGTCTTTAAAATGATATTTTGTTAAGGTTATTTTTTCTTTTTTGTTATAATTTCAACAACCCCATTTTTTCCTTTATTACCATACTTTTTTTCAGCCGATTCTCCTTTTAATACATTAATACTTTCAATGTTATCTGGTTTTATATCGTCGATTCCTGTTTTTTCGTATTCTTCTCCATCAACAATGAATAATGGTTGCTCTTTATCGTCTGAAGTGATAATTATTTTACTATCACTTTTACTATTTCCTAAGGTTTTTACTTTAAAAGTATTACTCCCTTTATTTGATGTTGTAATCGTTTTTCCATTTTTAATTATAATAGCATCTTCTTCATGGTTCTCATCATTGTCGTCATCACTTTCAATAATTACTTCAACTTCACCATCACTATCGTCACTAGATATTATCTCTACCTTTTTATTTTTACTTAACACATGGTATTTGCCTTTTTTTGTCGCGTAAGTATAGTGAATTGAATCTCCAGTTATTTTATGGATTTTGCGGTCATCATCTTCATCAGAATAAATAAAAACGTTATGGTCTTTTCCAGATGTATGAAGGCGATGAATAGCAGACGTGTTTCCTATAGATAGGTTTTTACCGCCTTTTTTAAAAGAGATTTTTATTGGTTCGATGGTCTCATCTGAGTTAAGATTAAAGCTAGCGTTAGAGTTTTTAGATTTTGCTTCTATCTTAATTGATGTAATTTCTCCTTTGCTATTTCTTTTAACACCCTTAAATTTTATGTCTACACCTGCGGCTTTAATTTTTGAAATTAATTTATCTAAATCTGCATCACTACTATTTTTAGTTATTATAAAATCTTGAACATTCTTAGCTTTATCAAGGTTATTATTTACAATAGATGGTTTAGACTCTTTTTTAGTTTCTTTGGTATTACCGTATTCCTTGTTTATTATTGGCTCTTCTGCAATTAAGTTAGTTTGTTGTTCAGTTTCTGGCTTATCTTCATTAAAATTAAACGAATTAAGCTCATTAATGAGAGGATTTTCTTTTTCTATAAAAATAGTTTTGGTATTAAAACTCATTAAAAAGAGAGTCAATAAAGGTACAACCAAGATGTACTTAATTTGATTAATTTTTTTAGATTTTGATTTCTGTAACATAACGATTCGTTTTTTGATTAATGAATTATAAAAATTATTACTTAAAGCCAATTGATGAGTTGGCATACTTGTTTTAAGTAATGTGTATTGATAGCTTTTTTTACAATTAGAATTTTGTTGCGCATTTTTGTCTGCAATAAATTCTAAATTTTGTTTTAAATCTTTGTTATACAGCCAAATAAAAGGATTAAACCAAAGTATAATACAAGACAATTGAGTAAGTAAAACATCAACCGAATGGAATTGACACGCATGTACCTTTTCGTGAGCTATTATAAGACTTAGCTCAGTCTGCGAATAGTCTTTCGGGTTGTAAACAATCCAGTTAAAAAATGAAAATGGCGAAATGTTACTATTGGTTTTAATAAAGATATAATGACCTTCTTTTTCTTTCTTATTTTTAATAATAATCAAAAATAAGGCAGCAATTTGAATTATAAACCGAATACTAAACGCCACTAAACCAAGTAAATAAATGCTGGTTATGGTGTCTACTAGATTAAATGTTGCCCTTTGCTCCACAACATTACTTGTTGTTCCAGCATATAAATAGTCTGGTACAATTGCAGGTGAACTTTCAATATAAACAGGAATAACTAAAAAAGGGATAGCGAAAGCAGTTATTAGTCCAAACAATAAAAACCATCTATTAGATTCGAAAAAAGTATATCGATCTAAAAACACTTTATAAATAATATAAAAAATAGCTATAACAGCACTTACTTTAATTAAATATTCCATAGCTATTTGTTTTTTTCAATAAGGTTAATAATCTCTTTAAGTTCGTCAACACTTATCTTTTCTTCTTTAGCAAAAAACGACACCATATTTTTATATGAATTATTAAAATAGTTGTTTATCGCTGTATTCATAAACTTCTTTCTATAATTTTCTTTACTTACAACAGGGTAGTACTGGTGGGTCTTTCCATATGCATTGTAGGCAACATATCCTTTATCTTCTAAATTCCTAATAATGGTTGATAAGGTGTTGTAGTGAGGCTTATCGTCTTTAATTTCTGCTAATACGTCCTTTACAAAAGCTTTTTTAAGCTTCCATAATATATGCATAATTTCTTCCTCTTTATTTGTAAGCTTCTCCATAAAAACGTATTTTTTTTAGCTCCCCGAATAAGGAAATCTTTTTAGTTTTAGTTAAAAATATTTGGGCGTTACCACAAGGGTCGGGCTTTACGCTACAAGTCCTCGCTTCCAGATAAAAATCTGTTCGCTGTGGGCTTTTCACTTCAATCCCTAACGCATTACAAACCTATAACTATTTTTATAGTTATACAACTAAATAGATAGTTATTTAACTAAATTTTAAGTTTTAAAAAAAAAAATCACTTTTCACATTTGACTTTTTACTTTCATTTATCTTCGCAAAAAAATATTTTATGAATTTGCTATTGGTAATTCTTGGATTTATACTGTTAGTAGTAGGAGGTGAGTTTTTAGTGCGCTCTTCGGTGGCATTATCTTTTAAGTTTAATATTTCAAAAATGGTTATAGGCATGACGGTTGTGTCATTTGCAACCTCTGCACCAGAATTACTTGTTAGTTTACAAGCAGCATTATCTGGTTCTCCAGCAATTGCCATTAATAATGTTATCGGGTCTAATATTGCGAATATTGGTCTAGTACTTGGTATTACTGCTATGGTTGGAGTAATTGCTGTAGATAAATCATTTTACAAAGTGAATTGGCCAGTCATGATGATTTTTTCTATAATACTGTATTATTTTTTAATTAATGACTACCTATTGACAGCAATAGAGGGAGGTATTTTATTTTTAGCACTCATTCTTTTTTTAATTTTTTTAATAAGAAACTCAAGAAAAGATATGGTTGTTGAGGAGGTCGATGAAGCTTTATCGGTAGTTTCAAACTTCAAAATAATATTATGGCTAGTAATTGGTGCTTTAGCACTTTATTTTGGCAGTGAATGGTTAGTAACAGGATCTAAAGAAATTGCGCGTTCAATAGGTGTTAGCGAAGCTGTAATAGGAGTTTCTTTAATTGCAGTAGGAACGAGTGTGCCAGAACTTGCAGCTTCAGTTATTGCTGCAGCAAAACAAGAAAAAGCTATTTCATTAGGAAACTTAATTGGTTCTAATATATTTAATATAGGTTCTGTTTTGGGTTTAACAGCTATAATAAAACCCATACCAGTTACAGAATTACAAATACTTTCTAATGACATTTTTTGGATGCTTGGATTTGCAGCGATTCTAATACCAATTATTTTTATTCCCAAAAAATTACAAATTAGTAGAGCAAAAGGGTTTTTCTTAGTTTTTGCATATGGCGTATTTATGTTTATGGTTTTTACTTCAGGTAAGTAAATAGAAACTGTTAGAAACTAAAAAGCGCTTACATTTTAAATGTAAGCGCTTTTTTATGAACAAAACTTATATAGGCTAAGTTATATTTTAGCTGATTTAACCGTTTTTATAATTCTTCCTGCAATTTTGTATGGATCTCCATTAGAAGCTGGTCTTCTATCTTCTAACCAACCTTTCCATCCTTTCTCTACAGCAATAATTGGAATACGGATTGATGCACCTCTATCTGAAACTCCCCAAGAGAAATCTGTAATAGCTGCAGTTTCGTGTAATCCAGTTAAACGTTGGTCGTTAAACTCACCATAAACAGCAATATGCTCATCTACAACATCGCGAAAAGCTTCACAGATTTTTCCGTAAATTTCTTCAGAACCACAAGTTCTTAGTGTTGTGTTAGAGAAATTGGCGTGCATACCAGAACCATTCCAATCCATGTCTTTTCCAAGAGGTTTTGGATGGTACTCAATGTAGTAACCATACTTTTCTGTTAAACGATCTAGTAAATATCTAGCAATCCATATTTCGTCTCCAGCTTTTTTAGCGCCTTTTGCGAATAATTGGAATTCCCATTGTCCAGAAGCAACCTCTTGGTTAATTCCTTCAAAGTTTAAACCTGCATCAATACATAAATCTGCATGCTCTTCAACTAAATCTCTACCGTGTGTGTTTTTACCACCTACAGAACAGTAGTACATACCTTGTGGTGCAGGATAACCTCCAACAGGGAAACCTAAAGGTAATCCTGTTTTTGTATCCATTATAAAATACTCTTGCTCGAAACCAAACCAGAAATCATTATCATCATCATCAATAGTAGCTCTACCGTTAGATGTATGCGGTGTTCCATCTGCATTTAAAACTTCAGTCATAACTAAATATCCGTTGATTCTGTCTGGATCTGGATAAATAGCTACAGGTTTTAATAAACAGTCAGAAGACCCACCTTCAGCTTGTCTTGTTGAAGATCCATCAAAAGACCACATTCCTAATTCTTCTAAAGTACCTTGAAAGTTTTCATGCTCTTCTACCTTAGTTTTGCTTCTTAAGTTTTGAGTTGGATAATACCCATCTAACCAAAGGTATTCTAATTTAATTTTTGCCATAATGAATATATTATAATTGAAATATTAAAAGTAATCACACAAATATATACCATTAAAAAGATACTATAAATTTTAGGGGGTGTTTTAATAAAAACCTAACTTATTTTTATTTAAACCCCATTTTTTTAAGGTATATTTTAGAAAAAGTATATTATTTTATATAATTACTGAAAAATTGTTAACAAGATATTTCTGTTTTACTTTATATTTATAGTAGATAGTTATTTTTGTAAACTAAATTAAATCAATTTATTAAGACAATGCCTACATTAAGATTTCATGCGATAAAAGAATCTTTAGCATCTAAGCCAATTTTTTTTGAAGAAAAGGAAAGACGTTCCGATTTATTCGGTAAAAATGTCTTTAACGAACAGAAAATGCGTCAATATTTAACAAAGGATGCTTTTGATGGGGTTATAAATGCGATTCAACACGGGAAAAAAATAGATAGAAAAATAGCAGATCAAGTAGCTTCATCAATGCGAGATTGGGCACTATCGAAAGGTGTAACACATTACACGCATTGGTTTCAACCTTTAACTGGTTCAACTGCAGAAAAGCATGATGCCTTCTTTGAAACAATTGGAGATGGTTTGGCTATTGAAAAATTTGATGGCGGACAACTAGTACAACAAGAACCAGATGCCTCAAGTTTTCCTAGTGGCGGAATTCGAAACACCTTCGAAGCTAGAGGGTATACTGCGTGGGATCCTTCATCGCCAGCTTTTATCTACGAAACTACCTTATGTATTCCTACCATATTTGTTGCATATACGGGAGAGGCATTAGATTATAAAACACCGCTGTTAAGAGCTTTACATGCGGTAGATAATACAGCCACAGCTATTTGTAAATATTTTGATAAAAATGTAAAGAAGGTAACATCATCATTAGGGTGGGAACAGGAATATTTTTTAATTGATAAAATGATGGCTGCAAGCCGTCCAGATATCACCTTAACAGGTAGAACTCTATTAGGGCATTCATCTGCTAAGGGTCAGCAATTAGACGATCATTATTTTGGTTCTATCCCTAGTAGAGCTTTAAATTTTATGCGCGAATTAGAAAACGAATGTATTGTTTTAGGTATTCCAGTTAAGACAAGGCATAATGAGGTGGCTCCAAATCAATTTGAATTGGCACCAATATATGAAGAAGCAAATTTAGCCGTAGATCATAATTCCTTATTAATGGATGTTATGGGACGTGTAGCATCACGTCATAATTTTAAAGTGCTCTTACACGAAAAGCCATTTGCAGGAGTTAATGGTTCTGGGAAACATAATAATTGGTCGCTTACAACAGATACTGGAGTGAATTTATTAGGTCCAGGAAAAACCCCAATGAGTAATTTGCAATTCCTCACTTTTTTTATAAATACAATTAAGGGAGTTCGTGAGTATGAAGCATTATTACGAGCAACTATAGCTTCGGCAAGTAATGATCATCGATTAGGAGCTAATGAAGCCCCACCAGCAATAATGTCTATTTTTATTGGTAACCAATTAACCAAAGTTTTAGAAGAATTAGAGGGTGTAACAAAAGGTAAATTATCACCCGAAGAAAAAACAGAATTAAAACTTAATGTAGTAGGTAAAATTCCAGATGTTTTATTAGATAATACAGATAGAAACAGAACATCTCCCTTTGCATTTACAGGAAATAAATTTGAATTTAGAGCTGTTGGTTCAACAGCTAATTGCGGCAGCCCAATGACTGTTTTAAATACTATTGTAGCAAAACAATTGAAAGATTTTAAAGTTGAAGTTGACACATTAATCGATGAAAAAGGTCTTAAAAAGGATGAGGCTATTTTTAATGTACTTCGAGAATACATAAAGTCTTGTAAAGATATTTTGTTTGAGGGTAATGGTTATGGTGAAGATTGGGAAAAAGAGGCTAAGAAAAGAGGATTAAGTAATAACAAAACGACTCCAGAAGCTTTAAAAGCTAGAGTCTCTAAACAGTCAATATCGCTCTTTCAAGAAATGGGAGTTATGAGTAAAGTAGAAACTGAAGCACGTTATGAAATTGAAATGGAATCCTATATTAAGCATATTCAAATTGAAAGCCGCGTATTGGGTGATATTGCACGCAATCATATTGTGCCAACTGCAGTAAGGTATCAGAACATTTTAATTGAAAATGTAAGAGGACTAAAAGAGATTTTCGAAGAAAAATATAATGCCGTATCTAAAGAACAAATTAATTTAATAGAAGAAATTTCAAATCACATTGAAGCTATTAATGCGAAAGTAACAAAGATGATTGACGAGCGTAAAAAATCTAATTCTATGAGTGATTTAGAAAAGAAAGCCCTTAATTATTCTTTTAAAGTAAAGCCTATGTTTGATGAAATTCGCTATCATTGCGACAAGCTAGAACTTTTAGTTGATGACGAAATTTGGCCATTAACGAAGTATAGAGAGATGCTTTTTACACGATAGTGTTTAAAGTTTCTTAATTCCTGCATTAAAATAAGGGTTTTTTGATTCAAAAAAGTAAATTTGCAGCTCAATACAACCATATGAGTCAAGAAGTTTCTAAACGTTATGCGCAACGTGGTGTTTCGGCCTCGAAAGAAGATGTCCACAACGCAATAAAAAATATTGATAAAGGATTATTCCCAAAAGCATTTTGCAAAATTGTTCCTGATTATTTAACAAATGATGACAATTATTGTTTAATCATGCATGCAGATGGTGCTGGAACAAAATCATCTTTGGCATATATGTACTGGAAAGAAACGGGAGATATTTCTGTTTGGAAAGGAATTGCACAAGATGCCTTAATAATGAATATAGACGATTTATTATGTGTTGGCGCTACAGATAATATTATGTTGTCTTCTACAATAGGTAGGAATAAAAACCTAATTCCAGGCGAAGTACTTTCAGCAATCATTAACGGAACAGAAGAGTTACTAGAAGATTTAAAATCCTTTGGTGTAACAATTCATTCTACAGGAGGCGAAACTGCCGATGTTGGTGATTTAGTGCGAACTATTATTGTAGATTCTACTGTAACAGCAAGGCTGAAGCGTAGTGATGTAATAGACAATGCAAATATAAAAGCAGGAGATGTTATAGTTGGGCTAGAGAGTTTTGGTCAAGCAACTTATGAGAAGGAATATAACGGCGGTATGGGCAGTAACGGATTAACCTCTGCACGACATGATGTGTTTAGTAAATATCTTGCCGAAAATTACCCAGAAAGTTTCGATCCTTCGGTTCCTGAAGAATTGGTGTATTCAGGAGGCGTTAAATTAACTGATGCTGTTAAAAATGCACCTATCGACGCTGGTAAATTGGTTTTGTCGCCAACACGAACCTATGCACCAATTATAAAAGCAATTTTATCTCAATACAACAGCGATAGTATCCATGGTATGGTACATTGTTCAGGTGGAGCTCAAACTAAAATTCTTCATTTTGTAGATAAATTTCATATTATAAAAGATAATATGTTTCCTATACCTCCGTTGTTCAAACTAATTCAGGAGCAATCAAAAACGGACTGGAAAGAAATGTATCAAGTTTTTAATTGTGGTCATAGAATGGAACTTTATGTTTCTAAAGAAGTAGCAGCCGACATAATATCAATTTCCAAATCTTTCAATGTGGATGCTAAAATTATTGGTAGGGTGGAAGCTTCAGAAACTAAAAAGCTAACAATAAAATCGGAGTACGGAGAGTTTAGTTATTAATTTAAAAAAAATTATCAAAGTTCAGTCTTGAGGTATAGTTTAAAATTGATATTCTTTTTGATGGAGAGAATATAAAAGCAAATGTCTTAAATGGAACAGTTTTTGATAAGTAAAATTAAAAATAACCTAACACAACCATGAAACATATTCAAGTAATCCTTATTTGTTTATTCTTTAATTTAGGTTTTGGACAACCAGATTCACTCTTCATACAAGAGAAAACACAAAAATACACAGGCCCTCAATGGACGCAACAAAACAGAGCTTCTTTAGATTTGAGTGAGGTAGCTTTTGTAAACTGGAATTCTGGTGGTACAAATTCAATTTCTGGATTATTAGGAATAAAATCTAACCTCAATTATAAAGACAAGTATTTTAATTGGAAGAATAATGTAGAGGTTCGCTATGGCGTAAACAAGCAAGAAGCCAGAGAACTCAGAAAAACAGATGATTTAATCGAGATAAATTCTAATATGGGCTACAAACCAGATAGTTTATCTAATTGGTTTTATTCTGCAAGGTTAAACTTTAGAACCCAGCTAACAAATGGATATAATTATCCAAATAAAGAGAATCCTATTTCTAGATTATTGGCTCCTGGGTACGTTTTTTTTGGAGGAGGAATGGAGTACGGAAAACAAATAGATGAATTGTCTTTTTATTTTTCACCTTTAACATTAAAGGCAACGTTTGTTCTAGACGAAGACCTTGCTAATGCTGGAGCATTTGGTGTTACACCAGCTACTTTTGATGCTCTTGGAAATATCATTAAAAAAGGTGAACGCGTTCGTCGTGAAGTTGGTATTTTGATGACAAACAGCTACGAAATGGAAATTGTTGAAAATATTGGTTTAAAGCATCAAGTGAGTTTGTATTCCGATTATATAAATAATTTTGGCAATATTGATCTGGATTGGCGCATCGATTTCGATTTTAAAGTCAATAGCTTTGTAAGAGCTACTTTAGGTTCCCATCTGCGTTATGATGATGATGTAAAAATCCAAGTTCCAACAGAAATTGAAGGCGAGTTTGATGAAGCTGGAGCCAAAGTGCAGTGGAAGCAGTTTCTGGGTGTTGGGGTTGCAATGGATTTTTAAATTCTTTATCTTGAATAATGTGCCGTAATTTTTCTTTCTGAAATTTGTTAACTTTTTATTGTTGATAAAAATATAAAATACTTATAATCAATAGTTTAATTGGTTTTGCTGGAGGGGTTTATGATTTTTGTCATGTTTTAAGTTGTTGTGTTTTAGTTTCTTTATGTTTTTCAAAATTTAAACTATCACTAACTTAAAACTATTAGATAATAATGAATCTCGAACTTGCCCAATCATTCACCAAAACTTTCACTCATGAAGAAGCATTTGAAGCTTCATTAAAATACTTCAAAAACGACGATTTAGCTGCTCGGGTCTGGCTCAATAAATATACTTTAAAAGATTCTGACGGTAATCTTTACGAACTTACTCCAGACGATATGCACCGCCGAATTTCAAAAGAAATAGCGAGAGTTGAAACTAAATATGCTAATAAACTAACCGAGGAAGAGGTATACAATTTAATTAAAGAGTTCAAGTATATTGTTCCGCAAGGTAGTCCTATGGCTGGTATTGGCAATCCATTCCAAATTGCATCACTCTCTAATTGTTTTGTAATTGGTAATTCTGAAAACTCTGATTCTTACGGAGGAATTATGAAAATCGATCAAGAGCAAGTACAACTCATGAAGCGTCGTGGAGGTGTAGGGCATGATTTGTCACATATACGTCCAAAAGGGTCTGCGGTTAAAAATTCTGCACTAACATCAACTGGAATTGTACCGTTTATGGAGCGCTATTCCAATTCTACCCGAGAAGTAGCACAAGATGGACGTAGAGGAGCATTGATGCTTTCGGTTTCAATTAATCATCCAGATTCTGAAGACTTTATAAATGCAAAACTTGAGCAAGGAAAAGTTACTGGAGCTAATGTGTCGGTTAGAATAGATGATGATTTTATGAAAGCTGTTAAAAACGAAAACAGTTACATTCAAAAATACCCCATATATAGTGCTAACCCTAAAGTTTCAAAACCTATCGATGCGAATGCACTTTGGAAAAAAATAGTGCATAATGCTTGGAAATCTGCCGAACCTGGAATTCTGTTTTGGGATACTATTATTAATGAATCTGTGCCAGATTGTTATGCAGATTTAGGTTATAAAACAGTATCTACAAACCCTTGTGGAGAGATTCCATTATGTCCTTATGATTCATGTCGTTTGCTAGCCATTAA
This sequence comes from uncultured Algibacter sp., assembly GCF_947487605.1. GTDB lineage: Bacteria > Bacteroidota > Bacteroidia > Flavobacteriales > Flavobacteriaceae > Algibacter_D. Next base: position 86,316 of record NZ_CANKXK010000011.1, on the reverse strand, counting down.
TCTGTTTTCTTATGTAGAAAACCCGTTTGCAGATAACGCATCTTTCAATTTTGAATTATTCAAAAAGCATGTGTCTTACGCGCAAAGAATAATGGATGATATTATTGATTTAGAATTAGAGAAGATAGATGTGATTCTTGAAAAAATAGATTCCGATCCTGAGTTAGATGAAGTAAAAGCGATTGAACGTAATTTGTGGATTAACATTAAAAGAAAGGCAGAACAAGGCAGAAGAACTGGTATAGGAATTACTGCAGAAGGCGATATGTTAGCTGCTTTAGGAATTCAGTATGGAAGTGAAGCAGGTAATGCTTTTTCCTTAGAAGTTCATAAAACCATTGCAATTGAAGCATATAGAGCGTCTGTACAATTAGCAAAAGAACGCGGAGCGTTTAACATCTTTGATGCGGATAGAGAGAAAGAAAATCCGTTTATAAATAGATTAAAAGAAGCTGATAGTAAGTTGTATTATGAAATGTTAGAATATGGCAGACGTAATATTGCGCTTTTAACCATTGCTCCAACAGGAACTACTAGCTTAATGACGCAAACCACGTCGGGAATAGAACCTGTATTCTTGCCAGTTTATAAGCGAAGAAGAAAGGTAAACCCAGGAGATAAAGATGTACGTATTGATTTTGTTGATGACGTTGGAGATTCTTGGGAAGAATATGTGGTATTCCACCATAGGTTTAAACAATGGATGGAAGTGAATGGTATAGACGCCTCTAAAAACTTCACACAGGAAGAGTTAGATGTACTTATAAAAAAATCACCTTATTACGGATCTACATCAAATGATGTTGATTGGATGAGTAAGGTAAGTATGCAAGGAGCTATTCAAAAGTGGGTCGATCATTCTATAAGTGTTACTATTAATTTACCTAATGATGCCAGCGAAGATTTAGTAGGTGAATTATATTTAAAAGCTTGGGAAGTAGGATGTAAAGGTGTTACCGTTTATAGAGATGGTTCGCGCTCTGGGGTTTTAATTTCTAATGATGATGAAAAAAAGGATAACTCTAACCGTATCTTAACCGTGTTTCCTAAAAAAAGGCCTCAAGTTTTAGAAGCCGATGTTGTGCGTTTTCAAAACAGTAAAGAAAAATGGATTGCATTTGTAGGGCTAGTCGATGATAAGCCTTATGAAATATTTACAGGACTTGCTGATGATGAAGATGGTATTTTAATACCACGTTGGGTTAATGATGGTTTGATTATTAAAAATAGAAATGAAGAAGGAGGTTCTCGGTATGATTTTCAATATAAAAATACCAGAGGTTATAAAACAACTATCGAAGGATTATCTCATAAATTTAATCCTGAATTTTGGAATTATGCCAAACTAATATCTGGTACTTTAAGGCATGGTATGCCAATAGATAAAATAGTAGATTTAATTAATAGTCTGCAACTAGATAGTGCTTCAATCAATACTTGGAAGAATGGTGTGGTAAGAGCTTTAAAACGTTATGTTGCCGATGGTACTAAAGCTAAAGGACAGACGTGTAGCAATTGTAAATCAGAAAATTTAATTTATCAAGAAGGTTGTTTAACTTGTAAAGATTGCGGGTCTTCTAAGTGTGGATAATCTTGATAGATTAGGCTCTACTTGGTTTAATATAAGTTGTAAAGGTTAAATAAATTCATTCAGAACTAGTAGAAAAGGGACGCTTAAAAAAATATCTATAAGGTAAATAATAGAAAATAGTTTAAACGCAGTAAACCCTTTGTTTTTTAGAATTTTCAGGATTTTCTTTTCTTTGGTATCTTCAATAATGTGCCATAAAAAAAGAGTTAGTAATATTTTTGTAAAAGCAATGCTTAAAATATTAATACCTATTACCAATAAAAAAATATTTACTCCAAAAGACCAAATAAGGAAAGGTTTATAAAACAGAAAGATTGATGATAACTGTTGCATAGTAACTTTATTAACGTCAAATACATCATATTATTTTTAATTTTCATTTATTCTGGTTATAGGGAAGCCCTTAAAATTCATAAATTATCGTATTTTTGGTCACCAATTAAAAAAGGTAGATGTTAGAGAAATTACAAATAGTAAAACAACGTTTTGATGAGGTAAGTGATTTAATTATTCAGCCAGATATCATCACAGATCAAAAGCGTTATGTTGAGCTTAATCGAGAATATAAAGATTTAAGAATTTTAATGGATAAGCGTGAGGTCTATCTTGAACTCACCAATAATTTAGCTGAAGCTGAAGAAATAATTGCGGATGGTAGTGATGCCGAAATGGTAGAAATGGCTAAAATGCAATATGATGAAGCTAAAGAAGGTATTCCAAAACTAGAGGAAGAAATTAAAGTTCTTTTAATACCAAAGGATCCTGAAGATTCTAAAAACGCAGTTGTGGAATTACGTGCAGGAACTGGTGGTGATGAAGCGAGTATTTTTGCAGGCGATTTATTTAGAATGTACACTAAATATTGTGAAAGCAAAGGCTGGCGTGTTGATACGGTAGATTTTAGTGAAGGTACTAACGGCGGTTTTAAAGAAATTCAGTTTGAAGTTTCTGGAGAAGACGTTTATGGGACTTTAAAGTTTGAAGCTGGTGTACATCGAGTGCAACGTGTACCGCAAACAGAAACTCAAGGTCGTGTACATACCAGTGCTGCAACGGTAATGGTATTTCCTGAAGCTGAAGAGTTTGATGTTGAAATTAATCCAAAAGATGTACGAATAGATTTTTTCTGTTCTTCTGGTCCTGGAGGGCAATCTGTAAATACAACTTATTCAGCTGTTCGTTTAACGCATGAGCCTACAGGTTTGGTAGCCCAGTGTCAAGACCAAAAATCGCAACACAAAAATAAAGAGAAAGCTTTTAAAGTATTACGTTCTCGTTTATATGATTTGGAGTTAGCTAAAAAGATGGAAGAAGATGCCGCTTTACGTGGTACCATGGTTACTAGTGGTGATAGAAGTGCAAAAATTAGAACGTATAACTATCCACAAGGACGCGTTACTGATCATAGAATTGGTTTAACGCTTTATGATTTACAGAACATTGTAAATGGAGATATTCAAAAAATTATAGACGAATTGCAACTAGCTGAAAACACAGAGAAGTTAAAGGCTAGTAATGATGTGATATAGACTGTTATTCCTCTGAAGACAGGCTCCATTTCATTAAAAATCAATGTAAAATTAGATTCCTGCTTTCGCAGGAATGACAAATATTATTAGAATTGACAACTAGCGACCTAATACAGCAAATCAAAAAAAAGAAATCCTTTCTATGTATTGGATTGGATGTTGATTTAAATAAAATTCCTGAGCATCTTTTAAAAGAAGACGATCCCATTTTTGCTTTTAATAAGGCTATTATTGATGCTACTCATCATTTATGTGTGGCATACAAACCCAATACGGCTTTTTACGAAGCTTATGGTATAAAAGGCTGGCAAGCTCTGGAAAAAACGATTAATTATTTAAACGAAAATCACCCAGATATTTTTACCATTGCTGATGCAAAACGTGGTGATATTGGTAATACAAGTACCATGTATGCTAAAGCTTTTTTTGAAGATTTAGCGTTTGATTCTGTTACTGTAGCACCATATATGGGAAAAGATTCAGTAGAACCTTTTTTAGCCTTTGAAAATAAGCACACTATTCTTTTAGCATTAACTTCAAATCAAGGGGCTTTCGATTTTCAAACTAAAAACATTGAAAATAAAGAGGTATATAAACACGTTCTAGAGATTTCAAAATCTTGGAAGCATTCTGAAAACTTAATGTACGTAGTTGGCGCTACAAAAGCGGAGTATTTAGCTGATATTAGAAAAATTATTCCAGACAGTTTTTTACTTGTTCCTGGTGTTGGAGCTCAAGGCGGTAATTTACAAGACGTTTGCAGGTATGGCATGAGCGAGAATATAGGTTTATTAATCAATTCTTCAAGAGGTATTCTTTATGCTTCAAATGGTACTGATTTTACAAAAGCGGCGGCTTTAAAAGCTGAGGAGCTACAGGCGCAAATGAAGCATGAATTAAGCTACCATTCTGAGGAATGAAATAACGTGGGAATCTGTTAATAGTTTAAAGATTGTCACGTAAAATCAATAATTTTTCTCGTAATGAAAAAGACTCCTGTTAAAATTCAAGATCAACTCAACAGAAGTATTCATTTAAAAGAAACTCCAAAACGCATCATTTCATTAGTGCCAAGTCAAACCGAATTATTATGTGATTTGGGTTTGGAAGCTAGTCTAGTAGGCATAACCAAATTCTGTGTGCATCCACATCATATTAAATCTAATGTTGCAGTAGTTGGGGGGACTAAACAAATTCATTTAGATAAGATTAAGGGATTACTGCCTGATATCATTCTTTGTAATAAAGAGGAGAATACTAAAGACATTGTTGAAGCATGCGAACAAATTTGTGCAGTACATGTTTCTGATATTTATAATATCTCTGACAGTTTAGGTTTAATTCAGCAGTATGGAGAAATATTTAATTGTAGAGAAAACGCATCATCTATCATCTATAATATTAAAGCTGAATTAAATAGCTTTAATATGTTTACTAAAAACAAGTTTTCATTAAAAGTTGCTTATTTTATATGGAAGAATCCATGGATGGTAGCGGGAAACCATACATTTATAAACTATTTACTTCAATTAAATAAATTTCAAAATGTATATTCAGACAAAGAGCGCTACCCAGAAATTGAGTTAACAGATTCTAAAAAAAATGAAAGTGTAGATATCGTTATGCTTTCTTCAGAACCTTTTCCTTTTAAAGATATGCATGAAAAAGAGTTACAAGAAATTTATTCCAATGCAACCTTCATATTAGTTGATGGTGAGATGTTTTCTTGGTATGGCTCTAGATTAACAAAAGCATTTACTTACTTTAAAACGCTCCATTTAAATCTTCAGAATAATGCACTTTAGTAGTATCATCTACAAAATTTGCTATTCTTTTTTCCAATTCTTTTAAACTAATTGATTTACTTAGGTTGGGTTTTATTTTTCCAACTCTACAAAATTGTGTGTTCATTTCCGTTCTTTTTATATATATAAAGTACGTGTAAATGAGTCTTTTAGATGTAAAGAAAAGGTTAAAGAAATGCTAAATATTTACGCGGATTGATTTTGTCCTCTGGAAAGATATTTTAGCCTATTAAGCTTATTGAGTAGTTTAATAGCTCTGTATTCAGAAATATCACTTAAAGCAGAGTCTGTCTGTCTAAGATTATAAGCTTGCTCTACTAAAAGTTTATACTTTGTGTTGAGTTTGTCTTGTTGGTCTTTAATATCAACTATTCTATCCATGATGTCTTGATAAACAAGTACTTAAATATACATTTTTTTATTGATAGGCAAAAGAATGGACGCGATTTATTTTATTATTCAAAAAAAATATGCTGTAAATAATAAAAATATGAATAGCATGTTTTATGCTAAAATCACTTAGGGTTTATACACGTATGGTTTTGTGAAGATAGGGAAACACTAAGAGCTTGTAGGCTCATTTCGTGTTTCCCTATATAAAATCTATTTGTGTTTATATATTTGATATCAGTTTAGAATATAATGAAGGGTGTTTAGATTATTTTATTCAGCCTTGGATAAGTAAAGCAAATCCATGTTATTGATATCAATATGATCTACATCTCCAGTTAGCTCTACTAGTTTATCTTTATTAGGTATCATATCAAAATAATTATCAGCTAAAAATACACTGTGGTTTTTAAAATTAATGTATAAATCTTTTATCAACTTATCGGTTGAAAGTTTTAAATATGTTTTCCCTTCTTCTTTTATAATTTCCTTTGAGATGGTCGGGTTTTCAAAGGCAAGATTTTTTGGTTTTTCGAAATAATATAAATTATCGGCAATTTGTAGCCCTTCTTTAATAAATGCTACTTTTAAAACTATTGATTTTGTATTAAATCCTTTTACAAATTTTGCAGTATCAATTTTAAAAAGGTTTGTGCTGGTGTTAGGGTTTATAACGGTGTTAATAATACTTTCTGATAATGTATTACCATTAAAATCTATAACAGTTAGCTTTAATTCTCCTTTATTAGCTACCAATTCATCTGAAATGGCATGAATTTTTAATTCTTTATTTTCTTCGTGTACAGTTAAAATTATTGGTTTGTATACTTTTTTTACAGCATAATGTAAAGCCTTCCATTTATGATAATAATCTGTACTACTCCAACTTGCTACTGGCCAGCAATCGTTTATTTGCCAATACATAGTTCCCATACAATAGGGCATAGCTCTACGATGTGCCTCGATTGCCATTTTTACTCCACGGGCTTGCAGTACTTGACTCATATATAGAAATACCTCAAAATTTTCGGGAACTTTGTAATCCCACCCCATATATTCCTTAATTCTAAGATTACCAATGCCACTTCTTTGATGAGACGCCATAACCTCACTCTCAATATCGTAATCTTCAGGAATGGCATACTTTTTAACGGTTTCTATATTGGGGAATGATTGAAAACCATATTCGCTCATAAAACGCGCTTTATATTTTTCAAAATCTTCAAAAGGATGCTGCCCATGCCAAACACCCCAATAATGCATGTCTCCAGATGGGTTTTCATAACCTGCATGCTTTTCAGGTTCAAAACCAGCTTGTGGGGAAGAAGGCCAGTAATCATCACCATCAGTATATTGTTTAACGACATTAGGTAGTACTTCATGAAAAATATCTAAATAGGCTTTTTGAATTTCTTCGCGCTGCTCATATGTATATTCTTCTTTCCATCCCCAACCACCATCATTATAATGGCTCCAAGCTGCATTTATTTCATTATTTCCACACCAAAGCGCAATACTTGGGTGATTTCGTAATCGTATTACATTATCTATAGCTTCTTGCTTTATGTTTTCTAAAAAAGCATCGTCTCCAGGATACATAGAACATGCAAACATAAAATCTTGCCATACTAGCAGTCCATTTTTATCACACAACTCATAGAAATAATCATTTTCATATATACCGCCGCCCCAAACTCGTAGCATATTCATATTGGCATCTACTGCATCTTTAATTACTTTGTCGTAATCATTTTTAGTAACTCTGGGTAAAAAATTATCGTTGGGTATATAGTTTGCGCCTTTAATAAATGTAGAAATACCATTCACTTTAAATAAAAAAGATTCACCAAACTCATCTTTTTCTCTTATTAACTTTATATCTCTTATACCTGTTGCAATTTCCTTTTTTGTAATCTCATTGCCTTTATTATCAAGAACTTGAACTGTAAAATTGTACATGTTTGGTTCGCCTAAGCCTTTAGACCACCATAATTTAGGATTCTGTATTGAAAAGGACATCGAAGCTATATCGCTACCTTCTTTAAAATTTACTTCTGCAGAATGGTATATTGCCTGTGTTTCTGAGTTTATTATACGCAGCTCCCCAGAAAATGCCTCGTCAATATTTACAGAGATATCAAAAGTTAATAATGCTTCTTTTTTAGTGACTTTTGGTTGTTTTACAAATACATTTTCTATGATGGTATGGTTCCATGCTTTTAAAACTACCGGACGCCAAATACCAGAAGTTACTAACCTTGGTCCCCAATCCCAACCATAATGATAGCCTGCTTTTCTTGTGAATATGGACACTTTATCATCGCCCATTTCTCCATTTTCGGATTGATCATTTATTGCTGGGTACGGATATGGCGATTTACTTAATAACTCTAGTCCTTTTTTTGTTGGTGAATGTAGCAAAACCCTAAGCTTGTTTTCACCCAACTTTGCAATAGATTTTACATTCACCTCCCAAGATCTAAACATATTATCTGCTTGTAAAATTATACTATCGTTAAGGAAAACATCTGCATAGGTGTCTAAACCTTGAAAGTCTAGAATAATATTTCGCTTCTTTAAAATAGCTTCATCAATATTAAAGCTGGTATTGTACTCCCAATCTTTTTTGTCAATCCATTGTTGCTTTTTTTCGTTAACACGATAAAAAGGATCTTCAATTAAATTGTTGGCCAGCAAATCGGTATGGATTGTTCCAGGGATAGTTGCTTTACCTCCTAGCTTACCATTAACCTCATTAAAACTCCAGTTAGTATTTAATTCTCGAACAATCATGTTTTTTTCTCGTTTTGAATTGCAGGATAGTAATACTAGAAAACATACGAAAACAACTAAAGATACTTTTTTTAACATTATTATATTTATTTAACAATTCTTAGTTAGGCACTAAACCTTTTTTTTCTCTATAAAATCAAATTACAAATACCTTAAAATGCTATTTATATTGATGTGAGTTCAACGTTAGAATCTAAACTTTACAGCATTTATTGATAAAATCATTGTACTCTTTAGCACTGCTGAAAGGTTTAATTAGGCATTAAATGATAACTTACTAATATTTAATAGTTATACCTAAATATTTATGTTGAATTTACGCTATACTTTCTTTCTAAAAAGAAAATTAAAGAGATGAAAGAGAAACGTAATCCTCTAAAAACTACAGTCAGATAAGTTTAATACTAATTATAAACATCCAGAGCTTTTACTTCAGATTGGAAAAGTGTTAACGGGCTATTATAAAATGAAATAAAATCATTTTTAACTTCATCTGAACTATTAGTATTGGGTATAAACAGGTTTGATTGACTAGAATCCCATGGCGCATTAAACCATGCTAATGCCCAAGCAATCCTAATATCACTTCCCCCTGATTCAATAGCAGATAGTATGTTACCTGTCCAGAAATCGATATCGCTATTTACATAATTTTGCTTTCCTGTTTCTGATAAAATTGCCACTTTACCATGATTGTAAGCAAAATCACTTAATTCAATCAAATTGGTTTTTAAGTTAGCACTTACTCCATCATATACATCTATACCTACAACATCTACATAAGTATCACCTGGATAGTAATTTATGTTTAATTTTTGATTAGGTGTCCATCCAAATAGCACAAGATTCGTTCTTTCTTTAATATAATCTGCAGCTAATCTGTAAAAATCAATATATAATTGAGTTGAATGATTTGTTGCACTTGAGCCCCACCAGAACCAATTTCCATCCATTTCATGGAATAATCTAAATACTATGGGAAACCCTAGATCGTTATTTATTATTTCTAAAACTTCATCTAATTCACTATAAAACCATTCACGTGAACCATTTTGATTATTTACAATATCGTACATTAAACTTTTATCTGTACTAGTGGTAATATTATCGATATAAATTTTATGATCATTTCTACTTTGTTGATGAAAATCGAATGTTACGATTGAACCATTGTTATAAGCATATTTAGCCTCATCAATATGTAGCTGTTTTTGTTCGCTAGTTTTGTACATTAAGTAATGCGGGTCAATGCCATAAACTCCTGGATGTTCTCCAGTAATATCTTTACAATCAGATGTACTTAAATCTGTTCTTAAATTATTTAATTGAAATGACATTGGGAACTCCTGTCCAAAAGCAAATTCGCTACTGTTTGCTAAGGAAGCTATTTTATTATACAAATTTTTTGTCTCAAAAGTAGCTTCTGAATCTATGGGTATATAAACGCCTTGCATTCTTACTTCAACAGTTATAGTATCTGTGGCTATTGTTCCACTTGAATCTGTTACCGTTAATTCTATAACATGAATACCTAAAGGTAATTCAACACTTGTTAGGGTTTCTGTACTAATAGTGTTTCCTTCAAGTTTCCACTCATAAGAGGCTAGGGGAGCTTCGGCATCATATGATTTAGAAGCATCTAAATTTATAGTTGCGGTTGTAGCTGAACCAACAAGTATGGCTATTTTGTCATCTCCTGCTTCTGCTACTGGGTTAGTATTAGGAGCTTCTTCAATGGCTACGGTGTATGCTTTAACTAATTCATTGTTTTTCTTTAAATCATAAGTTACAGCTTGACTAAAATCATTTTTTGTTTCACCTGAAATCTGTTTTGTACTACCAATATATAATTCAGAGTTACCCGATAAAGAAAACGTTGCAGTAAGTTCAGTTAAATCGGTTCCTGATGGTACGGTTGCGGTAATATTTGTGTCATTTATGTTAAATGGAATACTAGGAAGCTCTAAGACACTGAAAGTTAATAGGTTTGCTTCTATGTCCACAATTATGGTGTAGTTGGTTTTAGTTCCATCTTCGGCTTCAATAACAAAAGTTACCGGATTAGAATAATTATTTCTAGAATAGCCAGATGTTTGTAGGTCATTCCCTATATATGCTTTTGCATTAGGAGAAATAGTAAAAATAGCTGTTAGATTTGTTAAATCTTGTTCTTCAGAAATTATAGTTTCAACAATATTATTATTAGATATATTAAAGCTTTCTGAGATTTCTTTTATTGAAAAGGAAATTAATTTGGATTCATTACTAAGCGTGACTGCTTCGTCATCTTTTGAACAAGAGTAAACTAGGAAAACAACTAATAAAACTTTTATAAATATTTTCATAACGGTAATTAAAAAAGGAATGATTCTTTGGTTACTTTTTAGAATAGGGCATTTATATAAATGCCCTATCTAAAAAAACTAAACTAACTAACTACTTAAACTCTGTACTAGTACCTTGGGCCTTCAGTAATAACAAGGTCATCAATACTTAAGCCAACAGTATTTCCAGAATTTCTACTAACAATAAGTTCTACTCTATCTATAGGTGCATCTCGATTTAATCTTTTTAAAGATTTGTAATGCGCCCCTAGTGGTGTGCTGTCATCACTCCAATTTTCCATGTCTGTGTTAAATAAGCTAAATTGGAAAGTCTCCCAACTACCGTTTGAGTCTGGGAAGAATTTTTGAATCAATTGTAATTGTTCGTCATATTGCCAAATTCTTACAATTAAATATTGCGCATTACCCTCAATACAATTTAATGCAAAGGATAAATAGGGCTCATCAAAAACAGAAAGTTGAGAATCTACCATACTTTTAGAAATTGTTTGTCCCCAGTAACCTCCCCAGTCACCAAGAGATCCATCATCTGTGTAAGTAAAAAACTCATTTCCAAAGAACGGTTCTATTTCATCTTTTCTCAAATCTAAAGATGCTACAAGATTTCCACCATTAAGTATGTTTGGCCAATTTTCGGTGTCTTCAAAATCCATTACTACTAGTTTAGCTGGTTTTGTAGAACCTACTAATGCATCACCTATTTCTTGACTACCGTCATACTGCCCTTCTGTAATTTTTACAAAAGCTACATCAACGTCTTGATTAGCACCAGCATTACCAGCTTTAAAGCCTAATTTTGGTTTAAAAGCCCCAGCACTAAAATCTCCGCCACCTTCCCAGCTTTCTTCAAGTGGTAAAGATATGATTACCCATTCTCCTCCTGTATCATAACCGTAACCAAAATGTCTCCAATGGCTATTTTGATCTTCTAATTGAAAGTAGCCAGCACTTCCAGCGGGTGTTCTAATGGCAAATGTAATGTATGGGTTTACAAGCTTGCTAATATCTGGAATATCATCAGAAATCATTTCGCCAGTAGTTTTATCCCATCCGTAACCAGGAGCTCTTAATGAAAAGTAATTTGCTGTTTCTCCTAAAACGTCACCATTCTGAATAGATGCTGTACCTTCTCCTGTGTACTGATGCGTTCCATCCATAAAATCCCAGATAACTACTTCGTTATAAGAAATAAAAGGATAGATTACTTCAATTTTTTCAGCAACAGGAATATCATTTTTAGCTAAACTGGTAAACGAAACATCAACAAGCATACCCGCTCTTAGGTCTAATCCAGATACGGATAATATTATGGATTCTGTAGTTTTAGCTACAACAGGAACAGGAACACCATCAACAGCTACTTCTGTTAATAAATCAACATTTACTCCTGTAACGGTAAATGTGAGCCCCACCTGTATATCGGTAACTTCTGCAACCGTAGTAGTAGGGATTATTGGAACAAACTTTTCTATTGTTGCATAACTTTGTGAATACTCATTAGTTACTAAAATAACACCGCCATCTACAGGCATAGATCTTGGAACTTTTACGCTAAGCGAAGTTCCATTGCTATCAACTTCTAAATCCTCACCTGGAACGCCTCCAAAAGTGATATTATTTACTTTGGTAAAATTACCTGTTAATGTAATTGTGCTTGATAAAAAATCATTATAGCTACTTACATTTGTTATCGTTGGGATTGGCCAGTTTACATCATAAGTCGAATCATCTGTTTGACAACCAAAGATGCTTACCAACACTAAAAGTATAATTGTTGAAAAATTTAAATATTTATTCATCTTATTAGTTTGTTAAATTTTTAATAGTTTTTGTTTTGTGGCAATCCAAAAGTGTTTACGTCACCAATAGGTAGTGGTAAAAGACCGTCATGTGATTGGTAGTTGTCTGTGTATGGTAATAAATCGATTCTACCAGTTCTTATTATGTCGAAATATCGAATACCTTCCATTGCTAATTCTAGACGGCGTTCTTTTAAGATATCTTCTAGTAAGGCATTACCAGAACTCACTATTGGAGGAACAGATGCGCCAGCTAAAGTATCATAAGTGTAATTTGATGTTTGTCCTTCTGCTGAACCTAATGGCAAGGTTGAATTTTGAGCTCTATCTCTAACCATATTTACATAATCTCGTGCTTCTCCTTCAAACCCCTTATAGTAAGCAGATTCAGCATGCGCTAACAATACTTCTGCATAACGTATAACTCTTTTATTTACATCTTGATTATTATGATTACCATGTCTAGCCTCTTTTGCAAGTGCATATTTTCTATTTAATCTACAGTTGCTAACTTCATCTTTAGTACTATCATCTGTTAAGGTCCAAACTTGTTTATCCCAAATTTGCTTAACTCCAAATAAGATATCATATTCTTGTCCGTATATTGTGCACAATAATCTTGGGTCTGAACTAGAAAAAGTATTATACAAAGCATCTGTTGGTAAATTAAAGCACCAACCCCAGTCGTCTCTATTACCCATTTGAACTATAGTTTTGTTTCCAACACTTTCGCCCCATTCATTATTAGTTTGTTTGTGTTGGATTTCAAAAATTGACTCTATATTATTTTCTCCTTCTTCTTCCCAAATTGAAGCAAAATTATCAACCAATTGATATTCTCCAGAGGTAATAATATCATTTGTAAGATTATAAACTTCGTTCCAGTTTGCGGCTACATCTACTGCATAATTTGTTGAAGCTGATAAAACAGAATTGTAGCTATACCCTGTTTCTTGCATTAAAACCCTAACCTTTAACATTCTTGCAGCCCCTTTGGTAACACGACCTAAATCTGCTAGCGTATAACCACTTTTTTCAGGTAGGTTTGCAATTGCATCATCCAAATCTTGTTTTATGAAAGCATATATTTCATCTTCAGTACTTCTTGGTGCGGTTAAATTATCTACTTCAAAATTATCAGTAACTAAGGGAACTCCTCCAAATAAAGGCACCAACTTAGAATAAGCGTAGGCTCTTAAAAACTTAGCTTCTCCAATTATTCTGTCTTTTAAATCACTATCAAAGGTTGCCTCGGGTAAAGAGTTGATAACTTCATTGGCTCTTACTATAGTAGTATATAATAATGACCATGTTCCTCCTGAAACTCCATTTCCAGAGTTTGCGGTAAAAGATCTTAGATATTCTCGATCTACCCAGTCAAAGAAAGAGCTTCCTCCTTTAACACTATCATCAGATAGTATATCACCGTACACAAAATATTGATCATCTTGAGTGGCTGCATAAACAGAATTTAGTCCTGCCAAGGCATTATCTGGGTCATTAAAATAAACTTCGGCTGTTTGTGTTCCAATGTTTTCTAAATCGGTTAGGTTACTCTCACAAGAAGATATAACCATTGCTCCTGCTAATAGAAGCAATATTTTAAATACTTTTATCATAACTTATTGTTTTTAAAATGTAAGGTTAACTCCAAGATAGAATAATCTTGGTTGAGGGTAATTCCCTAGATCTACTCCAATACCAAGGCTTCTAACGTCATTGCTTGCTCCTTGAGTTAAGTCTCCTACTTCAGGATCATAGCCTTTGTACTTCGTGAATGTTAAAAGGTTTTGACCAGATACGTAAAGTCGTAATTTCTCTATTCCTGATTTTTCAGTAAATTTTGAAGGTATAGTGTAACCAACCTGTAAGTTTTTTAGCCTTAAAAAAGATCCATCTTCTACATATCTATCAGAAAAACGTAGATTATTATTAGCATCAGATAAGGTTACTCTTGGTTGTGTGCCCGTTGGATTATTTATTGGATGAAAACGATTGACTCTATCTGCATAGGAGTTATAATAATCACTAATACCTAATAGCCTTACATTTAAACCATTAACTATTTCTGCTCCTTGAACACCGAAGAAATTACCAGATAAGTCAAATCCTTTATACTCAACATTAAAATTAAATCCATATGAGAAATCAGATTGACCAGAACCTAAATAAACTCTGTCATCAGCATCAATTGTTCCATTATCACTATTATCAACAAATCTAACATCTCCTACCTTTGCATCAGGCTGAATAGAAGCATAAGCATTAACTTCTTCTTGAGTCTTAAAAATTCCATCAGTTTGGTATCCATAGAAATAAGCAATTTCTCTACCAGATTCTGTTCTTGTTGTAAAGCCTAATTTATCAATAAACCCTCCATCAATAAACGCATCATCATTTGAGTTTAACTTAACTATTTCATTATCAATGAAGGTTATGTTTGCACCAACGCTAAAGTTGACCTCACCTAACTTGGCTCCGTAATTTGCAGCAAATTCAAAACCTTTGTTACTCATGGTTCCTATATTAGCGTTAGGTCTGTCTTTTGGAAAATATCCAGGTAGTGCCACACGCGTAATCATATCCTTGGTGTCTCTAATAAAATAGTCTGCTGTTAAGGTTAAATCACCATCTAAGAAGCCCATATCAACACCAAAGTTTTGAGTTTCAATAATCTCCCATTTTAAATCTGGGGTTGGAATGTTGGTTGTAGTACCTCCTTGATATTGAACATCATTAAATACATATTGCATTGAATAGTTTCCAATATTAGCAACATCAGATCCTGCTTGAGCACTAGATTCATTTCCTACTCGTCCCCAACCAACTCTAAACTTTAAAGCCGAAAACACATTAAGGTCTTGTATAAAAGACTCTTCATCAGCTTTCCATGAGGCACCAAAAGATGGAAAGAACCCCCATTTATTATCTCCTGAGAATTTACTTGAACCATCGTACCTAGCAGTACCAGTAAACATATACTTATTGTTAAAGGAATAGAAGGCTCTTGCAAAATAAGATTCTGTACCACCTTGTCCTTGATATGCATTTATTCTTTCATTAAACGTTTTAGATAAATTTAAATGCTGTAAATCTGGTTCACTTGGTACATTAATACCAACACCACTGAAACCTCCACTTCTGTTATATGAAGACTCATGTCCCAAAGTTGCTATAACCTTATGAACGTCATTAAATGTTTTATTATAGTTTAATAAGTTAACCCATGTCCAACTATAAAAATCGCCTCTCTGTTCATATAACTGGCTTTCTGCTCTATTAAAATTCTCATTTAAATAATATGCTGGACTATAGTTTTTATTGTGAATTGCACCGTTTGAAATTTGATAATTTGTTTTAAAATTAAGCCCGTCAAGAATATCAAATTGTAGCCATGTTCTTAGTAAATAAGAATTTGTTTTGTTGTTACCATATTTTAAGTGGTCAACTAATAAAGATGGGTTATTGCCAAAAGCAGTTAACATAGGTATAAACTCTCCATCTACACCTCTAGGGCTATCAATTGGACTTGAAGTTAAAGCTAATGGTATAGGGCCATTAAAAATGCTTTGAGGGAAATTACCTAGTTCACTTCTAAAAATATTAATTTGTACTCCAGCATTTACTTTTTCATTAAAATAATATTCTGTTTTTGTGTTAAATATATATTTTTTAAATGCGGTATTTTTTACAGTTCCATCTTCGTCAAACAAAGTACCACTTAATGCATATAAAAATTTTCTTCCAGAATCATCATCAGATGAAATTCCTCCTCTTATATTTAAGTTATAATTTTGTTGATGCGCTTCTCTAAATACTTCACTTTGCCAATCGGTTCCTTTAGCATTATTTGCCAAAACATAATTTATACGACTTTCTAAACCAGATGGAAGTGTTTGTCCATCATTAGCTGCAGCTTCTAAAATTAAACCAGCTTGTTGTGTGGCATCTAATAATTCTACCTTATTAGGAATTTCTGAAATACCATAATAACTGTTAAAAGAAAAAACAGGCTTACTAGAAGATTTTCCTGATTTTGTGGTTACAATAATGACGCCATTTGCACCTCTATTACCATAAATTGCAGTGGAAGATGCATCTTTAAGAATCTCAATGCTTTGAATATCTTCTGGTGCTAAAAACTCAATATCATTCCCAATTGGAACACCATCAACTACGTACAAAGGATCGGAGTTATTTGTACTACCAACACCACGAATTCTTACTTTCATGCCTGCTCCTGGGCGTCCAGATGTTTTGTTAATAGAAACACCAGCTACTCTTCCTTGAATAGCTTCTACAGGTCTGTTTGAAGCTACTTTTAGTAAGTCGTCTCCAGATACTGAAGAGACAGCACCGGTTAAATCACTTTTTTTCATTGAACCATAACCTATAACTACAATTTCGTTTAAACCAAGTAAATCAGGTTGTAGAACTATATTAAAAGTAGATTGGTTAGAAACAGTGATTTGTTGAGATTCATACCCTATATAAGAAATTACTATTATGGCATTTTCACTAGACACTTCCAAAGAAAAATTCCCATCAAAATCTGTTTGAGTACCATTAGTAGTGTCCTTCTCCAAAATATTGGCTCCAGGTAGAGGTAGTCCAGATTCATCAACAACTGTTCCTTTTATTTGATGTTGCTGCTCAGGTTTAGTACTTATTATTTTCTCCTTTACAACTACTGTATTATCTTTTCCAACGGTTATTTCAAAATTGCCGTTAGATAAACTTTTTCTTATTAGTTCATTTGCTTTAATAGTTCCCTTTTTAACTTCAACCTTAGGGAAGTTTTTAAAAATTCCTTCTTGATAAATAAACTTATAATCTGTTTGTTGCATAATTAAATCAAAAACATCATCAACGGTTAATGTTTTATTTGATTCAATTTTAATTTTCGCATTTTGAGATAACATATTACTTGGTGTAATGCTAAAGGCAAACGTAAAGCACAAGAAGATAAAGGTTCTCATCATGTTAATTAGTAACTCCCTTCTTATACAAAAAAGGGCATAGTTTAGTTTAATTTTCATAAATTTGATAAATTATTAGTTGGTTAAACATTTAATTAATTGGTAATCGATAAAAAAGGGGATTGAGTTTTTATACTTTCCACGGTCTAAACTCTTTTTCCCTTTATTTTTTATTTTAGTATTATTATTTTGTCATGCACTTCGTGGTTTTTAATTATACTTAAGCTTTTTATTGTTTGAAGAATTTCTTGAAGGTCTTGGTTTTTTCCTAAAACCCCCTTAAATTTTAAATCTTCATGTTCTTTGTTTTCAAAAATAACTTCAACATCATACCATCTAGATATAACTTTCATAATTTCTTTTAGCGGTTTCCCTTTAAAGCTAAAAATCCCTTTACGCCATAAAGTTTCTGCATATCCATCAACATTAGCGATTGTTATACTATTCTTTAACAAATTAAGGTTTGATTGTTGGTTGGGTGTTAAGTTTTGATATTGATTTTCGGAACTTACTAGAACTTTACCTTCAACTAAAGTGGTGTAAATATTAGTCTCATCTTTGTAGGCTTTAATATTGAACTCTGTACCTAGCACTTCAACTTCTTGAGATTGGTTGAATACTTTAAACTTAGCGCCTTTATGTTCCGTACTAGGAGACACATCAAAATACGCTTCACCATAGACTAATTCAACTACACGATCAACACCATCGGCAAAAGCTACTGGATATTTTAGTTGAGATTCTGAGTTTAACCATACCTGAGTACCATCAGACAACTTGATGAAGAATTGTCCACCTCTTGGAATGGTTAGGTAGTTGTATTTAATTTTAGAGGAAACCTTTTCTGGCGCTTTGTAAACAATTTGTTTTCCATTACTATTTATGTTTTGCGTTTTATAATTATTTCCTTTTTCTAGTGTTACAAGAGAGCCATCTTCTAGTGTTAAGGTTGCTTTGTCTGTCCCTGGTTTAATAGTATTAGAATCTGAATTTACTATTATTGGCGTATTTGATACAGGTGTGTTTGATGAATTATCTTTGAAGAAATACGTAGTGGTAAGGACACCAACAATAATAGCTGCAGCAGCATATTTATACCACGTTTTGTTTCTTAGTGTAAAAACAGGTGTATACTTCTTGTTTTGAGATTTTTTCTCTATAGATTTCCAAGCCTCTGCTTTGTTAATTGTAGAATAAGATTCAATTTTATCTATTAATTCTTCAATTTTAACTTCATTTGTAAATGGAAATTCTTTGATAAATTTCTTTAATTGTAATTTACCAGAATCTGTTAAAATCCTTAATTTTTTCTTAATTAATAGCTTTGATATATGAAAAATATCGTTCATTCTATTTGAAGTATTTAATTATAAAACAACTTAGTTTTAATAAGGTACTATTTAAAACTAGTTTTTTTTGCGATATAATAAAAAATCACTAGTATAAATTGCTAAATTCACAATGAAATATATGTTGATTCGTTTTGAATGAATAACGAATGGCATTGATTTTTAAGGGTTTATCATTGCATGTCACTAAAAAACACTTCGAATAAAGTATTTATAATAAAATTTCAATGAATTAAGTTAATAAAAAGTAAATAATTGTGCTTAATTCCTGAAACTGTTCTCTTAATATTTTATATGATTGGGATTTTAACGTTTTTACCGTTTGTAGTTTTATGCCAAGTTCTTCGGAGATTTCAGCATTTTTTAGACCTTTAAGACTTAGCTTAATGATTTCTTTTTTTCTAGCGGGGAGTAATTCTATGGCTTGATGTAGTTGGCGAACAATTTCTTCTTCAAGAATTTGTTTTAAAAATAAATTATCATCTTCTAATGACTGTACGATATTTTCGGCATATTTATTTTTTACTTTGTTATGCTTAATAACATTGTAGCATTTATTACGCACTGTTTTATATAGGAAAGCTTTTAAAGATAAGTCATTTGGAAATGTGGTTTCTTTTTCCCAAAGACTAACAAAAACATCTTGAACTAAATCCTCACATTCGTCTTTTGTAAATAAAAAACGATTAGCATATAATACGAGCGCTTGGTAATATGTGTCAAATATTTGCTTTAATTCATTTTTATTCATTTTGTTATTCTTTGCAACAAATTGAAACTATTTAATTTTAAAAATTGCAAATTAAGAAAATAGCAGTAATTTCTTAGATAGTAATATCTTCTTTTACTTCCTGTCCTGCAAAGCAAATACCTTTCTCAATAAATCTGTAGTTCTAGAAGATATTTTATTACGGATTTCTTTTTCTTCCACAGCTATCATAGTGTAAACACCTTGTAAAGCTTCACCAGTTACATAATCTGTTAAGTCTGGATTTACATCTGAAGTGAATGGTAAATTATTGTACTTGCTAATTAGGTTGTTCCAAATATCATCAGCTCCAACCTTGTTAAAAGAGTTTTTTATAACAGGATTAAATTTAGCGTATAAAGCTGCTTCGGTTTTCGAAGTTAAATATTGCGTCGCAGCATTGTCTTGACCTAGCAAGATGTTTTTTGCATCTGTAAAGGTAATACCCTTAACGGCATCAATAAAAATAGGTGTTGCTTCTTTTACAGCATCTTCAGCGGCTCTATTAAGTACTTTTAGTCCCTCATCTGCTAATTTACTAAGTCCAATGTCGCGAAGTGCTTTATCAACTTTTCTTAGTTCTTCTGGTAATAAAATTTTAACCAATTCATTTTTAAAGAAACCATCGGTTTGTGTGAGTTTGGTTACTTGTTTGTCAATTCCAAAATCTAAGGCTTGTCTTAAACCAGAAGCTATTTCAGCATTTCCTATAGTACCTCCTTGAGGTAATTGATTAATAACTTCTTGTAATTCTGCGCAGGCAGTAAGGTTAAATATTAAGAAAAATGCTAAAAATTTTCGAATCATGATTTTGGATTTTGTGGATTTAACAAATATAAGAGTTATGGTTTAGATTTTGTATTAAGTAGATGCTATTATAGTTCAATAATAATTAATCGTATAATTTAAATGCGATATATTATAAACCTCATGTGTTAATAATTGAGACACAAGAAAAGAAATTAGTCACAGAATATGGTTTGCTTTTATGGAAATGTCATTAATTTTCAAAAAATACTATTTTAGCATAATTATTGTTATATGTTTATCAGTAATAGTTTTAATGTTTATCAAATCTTAATTAAATAATGAGCATAAAAAAAAGAGTTATTTATTTATTGTGTTTTTTGTTTCCGATATTTTTTTTCGGACAGATAAAAATTTCAGAACATATTCAAGAGTCTCAAATAGCAAAAGGCAATAATAATGCACTCTATTTTGTTGAGTTTTGGGCTACTTGGTGTAAGCCTTGTATTCATGTATCTAAATATTTAGAATCTTTACAGAGTCAGTACCCAAATAATTTTTACGTGCTTTCACTTACACAAGAAAATGCCGATGTTGTAAAACGTTTTATGAAAAAACATAAGATGAATTTAGCTGTAGCTATAGATTTTGAAGGAGAAACGTTTAAACATAATAATATACAAAGTTTACCACAGGGCATTTTATTTAACGCTAATGGAAAGAAACTTTGGGAAGGGCATCCTGCTGATTTTAAGAATTATCACATAAGAAAGTTTTTAAATAGTAACAGTAAGAAAATTTCGAAGGAGAAAATGTTTAAACTTAATTCCTATGTAAAGGAAGTTGTAAAAGTTAAGGAGTCTCCTAAAAAGGATTTTAGTATTACCAAATTACAATCTACAGAGCATAGAAATGAATTTCAAATTATAAAGCACTCTAGTTATTTAGAGTTGAAAGGAAATCTACAAGATATTCTAGCATATTCATTGAATGTGTATCGCAATCAAATAAAGATACCTTCAGAGCTGAATAATTTTTATCAGGTACAATTTAATTTAGACTCTTCAGCCTATTCTAATAAATCGAATACGATTTTAGATGCTTTAAATTTAGGTCATGTAAGTATAGAAACTGCTGGAGAAGCACTCGTTTTTGATATTGAATCTCCAAGGTTCTGGAACACGAATCAAATAGATTGGGGGGTAGAGACGCCACATTTTTTAATTGGAGACTCAGAAATTCAAGCCGATAATGTATCATTACAAGATGTTAGTTACAGATTGGCTAATTTGTTAAATACACCTATAGTAATTGAAAATTCTAAGTTTGTTACAGAATTGCATGATTGGCAAATACACTATAAGTATTTCGATTTAATGGTCTCTAATATGATTGATAATTACGGGATATCAATAGCGAAGAAAAATGTTAGTTACCAACAATATGAGATAAAAAAAAGGACGCCCTGAGAGAAGGACGTCCAATTAACAAACCACTAAACAACATTTAGCTAACCCTAACCAACTGTTTAGTTTCCAATTACTCTAAATTCTGTTCTTCTGTTTTTTTGATGCTCTGCTTCAGAACATTCAACACCATTTGCACAACGGTTTACTAATCTAGACTCGCCATATCCTCTAGCAGATAGTCTACTTCTAGAAATACCTTTAGATACTAGGTAGTTTACTACAGAGTTAGCTCGTTGTTGTGATAAAGACATGTTGTAATCATCATTACCTCTTGAATCTGTATGAGACATTAATTCAATGCTTACAGGCTTGCTGTTAAGTAATGGTAATAGAGTTTCATCAATTATCTTTTTAGATGCAGGTGTAATTCTAGCACTAGCCAATTCATAAAATATTGGTAAAACGTTCGCGTTTAAAAGACCACAATCAACTTCTTCCCAAGTAGTAATACCACCTTTTTTAGCTAAAACAGTTCTTGTTATAGATTGAGACTTTGCAGGTACAGTTACACTTCTTGTAGTTGCAGGAGTTGCTACAACTTGACGCTTGATAGTCGTATATTCTGCTGGAATTTCTATCTCATCCATTCTAGCTGGTGTTTTAATAACACGTTTTTTGTATACTGTAGGTACTTCTGGTATTGGAATATTGCTAGTACCAGCATCATTAGCTAAGGTAGTAAAACTTACATCTCTAAATTGTGCTGGATACTCAACAAAACATGCAACAACACAGTCTTCTTTGTTTGGTGAATCACAAGTAGTTTCTTTGTACTCCCAACCTGATGTTTTAGGGTATACTTCGAAAGTTCTAGAATCTGAACCAAAAGTTGCAGGATTAATGCTTAAATCTGTTCTTCCTTCTTTTTTAATGTAAGGAACTTCAATAGTTTCGTAAGTTGCTGGTACGTACACGAATTTTTTAGAAGTTTCTTTTACTAAAACACGTTCTTCAACGGTTCTATATGTTGCAGGTACTACTTCTAACTTCGTATATGCTGGATAAACTTCTATAGTTTCTTCAACATCTTTAAACTCGTCTTTGGTAATACATTTAACGTAGCATTTACCTGGATCAGGATTTGCTGGTAAGTCTTGTGCTTGCGAGAAGCCGATGCCTAACAAAAACGCTAGACATAAAAATAAATTTGTTTTCATAAAATTAAAATTTAGTTAATGGTTATATTTTCCACATCAATGAGACACAAGGAAAATTAATTAGTCACAATTAATTTTATTAATTTTATGATATAATTAATAAGTGTATTCTTGTTAATTGATAATAAGAAGATTACGTTATGAAAAAATAACGGTTTTGTTGTTGTAGGTCATTACTTTTCTGTTGGTATGAAGTTTTACAGCATTTGCTAAAACAATTTTTTCAAGGTCACGCCCTTTAGCAATTAAATCTTTAATAGAGTAGGTGTGAGATACGTGTGCAACATCCTGTTCAATAATTGGGCCAGCATCAAGTTCTTCTGTAACATAGTGACTGGTAGCTCCTATAATTTTAACACCACGCTTGTAAGCCGAATGATAGGGTTTTGCACCCACAAAAGCAGGCAAAAAAGAATGATGAATGTTTATTATTTTGTTGGGATACTTGCTAATTAATTTACTAGATATAATTTGCATGTATCTTGCTAAAACAATAAAATCTATTTTGTATTCTTCTAAAAGAGCCAATTGCTTCTCTTCTGCAATGTCTTTTGTGTCTTTTGTTACGGGAATATGATAAAACGGAATTTTAAAATTATCTGCAATCGATTTTAAATTAGTATGATTACTAATAATAAAGGGAATCTCTAAATTTAGTTCTCCAGAATTATAGCGACCAAGTAAATCGTATAAACAATGGTCGTATTTAGAAATAAATAGTGCCATCTTTGGCTTTTTCTTTGAGGAATAGATGCGCCATTTCATTTCAAACTTATCGGCTAAAATATCTTTAAAGTCATTTTTAAAATCTTCGGTCAAGAAAGCATCAGAAATAAACTCGCTTTCCAAACGCATGAAAAAAACATCTTGCTCTCTATCGACATGCTGATCTAGATATACAATATTCCCGCCTTTTTCAGCAACAAAATTAGTTACCGATGCAATAATATTTGGTTTATCTTTACAATGAATGAGTATGATTATTTTATTCATTTAATTCTGAATTATTTAGCGCATAAAATTAATCTAAAAACTTAGATGATTTTTCATTTAGATTAATTTTAGATATTCAGTTGTAAATACATGTATTTTTTAAATATTTCGTAAATTACAACGCTTAAAAACAACTTTTATTACGAATGATACAACAAACACCTTATAAACCAAAATTTAAAGTTAGAATAGTTACAGCCACATCTCTTTTTGACGGACATGATGCTTCAATTAATATTATGAGGCGTATTATTCAGGCAACTGGTGTAGAGGTAATCCATTTAGGGCATGATAGAAGTGTAGAGGAAGTTGTTAATACAGCTATTCAAGAAGATGTAAATGCTATTTGCTTAACCTCATATCAAGGTGGGCATAACGAATATTTTAAGTATATGTTTGATCTTTTAAAAGAAAGAGGCTCAGAGCATATTAAGATTTTTGGAGGTGGAGGTGGTGTCATATTACCATCAGAGATAAAGGATTTAATGGATTATGGGATTTGTAGAATTTATTCGCCCGATGATGGTCGTGAAATGGGATTACAAGGTATGATTAATGATTTGGTAGAAAAATCAGATTTTGCTATAGGCAATCAATTTAATGTTGAATTGGATGCGTTGAAGAAAAAAAATCCAAAATCTATTGCCAGAGTAATCTCTTCTGCTGAAAACTTTCCAGAAATCGCAAAAGAAACTTTGGATAAAATTCATCTAAAAAATAAAGAATCTAATACCCCTGTTTTGGGGATTACAGGAACTGGAGGTGCTGGTAAATCGAGTTTAGTAGATGAATTAGTAAGACGTTTTTTAATAGACTTTCCAGAAAAAACAGTTGGTATTATTTCAGTTGATCCTTCAAAAAGAAAAACAGGTGGAGCTTTATTAGGAGATAGAATTAGAATGAATGCCATTAATAACTCTAGAGTTTATATGCGAAGTTTGGCAACACGTCAATCAAATTTAGCATTATCTAAACACGTAAACGAAGCAGTTGAAGTTTTAAAAGCTGCTGAATACGATTTAATTATTCTTGAAACTTCTGGAATAGGGCAAAGTGACACTGAAATTATTGAACATTCTAATGTGTCGCTTTACGTTATGACACCAGAATTTGGTGCAGCAACCCAACTCGAAAAAATTGATATGCTCGATTTTGCAGATTTAGTGGCTATAAATAAGTTTGATAAACGAGGCGCTTTGGATGCGCTACGCGATGTAAAAAAGCAGTACATGCGTAATAATAACCTTTGGGATGTTCATCAAGATGATTTACCCGTTTTTGGAACCATAGCATCACAGTTTAATGACCCAGGTATGAATACGCTATACAAAGCGGTGATGGATAAATTAGTTGAAAAAATAGATTCTGATTTAAAATCGACTTTCACGATTTCAAATGAAATGAGCGAGAAGATTTTTGTTATCCCACCTTCAAGAACACGATATTTATCTGAGATTGCTGAAAATAATCGTGCTTATGACAAGAAGGTTATTGAGCAAACTGAGGTTGCTCAAAAGCTTTATGGAATCTATAAAACCATTTGTTCCGTTTTGAATGTCACCATGAACGCAGTCCAAAGATCTTTTATTGGAAAATTAGGTTTAAAGGATGATGAAATTCTGAAACAGGTTAAGGATGATAATAAAGATTTCATAAAACTTTTAGTTTCAGAATTTGATAGAGTTAAACTTGACTTAGACCCCTACAATTGGGAAGTTATTTTAGGTTGGAATGAAAAAGTTAATAAATACAGAAACCCAATATATTCTTTTAAAGTAAGAGATAAAGAAATTAAAATTGAAACATATACCGAATCTTTATCACATACTCCAATTCCTAAGGTTGCACTTCCAAAATATCAAGCTTGGGGAGATATATTAAAATGGTGTTTACAAGAAAATGTTCCAGGAGAGTTCCCTTTTGCATCTGGTTTGTATCCTTTTAAAAGAACAGGAGAAGACCCAGCACGTATGTTTGCTGGTGAAGGAGGTCCAGAGCGAACCAATAAACGCTTTCATTATGTCAGTGCGGGTTTGCCAGCAAAGCGTTTGTCAACAGCTTTTGATAGTGTAACACTTTATGGAAACGATCCAGACTATCGTCCAGATATTTATGGAAAAATTGGTAATGCAGGGGTGTCTATTTGTTGTTTGGATGATGCTAAGAAATTATACTCTGGTTTTGATTTAGCAAACCCAATGACTTCTGTAAGCATGACTATTAATGGGCCAGCACCAATGTTGTTAGGCTTTTTTATGAATGCAGCCATCGACCAACAATGTGAAATCTACATTAAAGAAAACGGATTAGAAAAAGAAGTAGAAGCTAAAATTTCTAAGATTTATAAAGAAAAAGAGCGTCCAAAATACAATGGCGAATTACCAAAAGGAAATAATGGTTTAGGGTTGATGCTTTTGGGAGTTACTGGAAACCAAGTGTTGCCTGAGGCTATTTATCAAGCTATTAAAACAAAAACCATTGCTCAAGTTAGAGGAACAGTTCAAGCAGACATTTTAAAAGAAGATCAAGCGCAAAACACCTGTATTTTTTCTACAGAATTTGCACTACGATTGATGGGTGATGTTCAAGAGTATTTTATTGAAAATAATATTCGTAATTTTTATTCTGTTTCCATTTCAGGATACCATATTGCAGAAGCTGGAGCAAACCCCATCACTCAGTTAGCGTTGACTTTATCAAATGGTTTCACTTATGTGGAATATTATTTAAGCAGAGGGATGGATATCAATAAGTTTGGGCCAAATCTCTCTTTTTTCTTTTCAAATGGCATAGACCCTGAATATGCTGTAATAGGTCGTGTTGCTCGTAAAATTTGGGCAAAGGCTATGAAGCATAAGTATGGAGCCAATGCTAGAGCACAAATGTTGAAGTATCATATTCAAACGTCTGGCAGAAGCTTACATGCTCAAGAAATTGATTTTAATGATATAAGAACCACACTTCAAGCATTGTATGCAATCTATGATAATTGTAACTCATTACACACCAATGCTTATGATGAGGCAATAACTACACCTACTGAAGAATCTGTTCGAAGAGCTATGGCAATTCAACTCATAATAAACAAAGAATTGGGATTAGCTAAAAATGAAAACCCAATACAAGGGTCCTTTATTATTGAAGAATTAACCGATTTGGTTGAAGAGGCAGTATTATTAGAATTTGATAGAATTACAGAACGCGGTGGCGTTTTAGGAGCTATGGAAACCATGTATCAACGTTCAAAAATTCAAGAAGAGAGTTTGTACTATGAAACCTTAAAGCATAACGGAAAATTTCCAATAATAGGCGTAAATACGTTTTTAAGCAGTAAAGGATCACCAACGGTTTTACCTGCGGAAGTTATTAGAGCAACAGAAGAAGAAAAAGAGTTTCAAATAAAAACTTTGGAAAATCTTCATAAGTCAAATGACGCTGAAGCACTTTTAAAAACGCTTCAAAATAAAGCCATAAATAACGAAAATATATTTGAAGCCTTAATGGAAGTTTGTAAAGTATGTTCTTTAGGTCAAATTACAAAGGCATTGTTTGAAGTAGGAGGGCAGTATCGCAGAAATATGTAAGCAGAGAACCACTTTTTCTATTTCAGAAAAAGTGAGTGAATCGCTTATCCCGAGCATAGTCTCGGGATCTTTTAAATGTAAATTAAATTTATTAGAACCACTTTTTCTATTTCAGAAAAAGTGAGTGAATCGCTTATCCAGATTAAGACATAAGAATCTTATTTTACTTATAAAAATCATTTTTTTTCTGTTTTAAGAGCAACCATTTCTAGTTTTATTCATCTATTGATAAAGACGTCTTGTTAAAATGAAAAAGTTAATAATTACTATTATTTCAATTGTTTTTCTATGTTGTTCATCAGATGATGCAAAACCTTCTGGTGAAACGGAATTAATAGGAAAATGGAGACTAATCGAACAACTTGTTGACCCAGGAGATGGTAGCGGAACTTTTCAGCCTATAAATAGTAACCGTACAATCGAGTTTTTTAAAGATGGAACAGTAGAAACTAATGGCATATTGTGTTTTATGTCTTCTGAAGTTGGTGACGTAGAAACAGGAACTTATACGTTAATCACTGATACTAATAATAATATACAAAATGATGGTGAAATATTACCTAATACTTGTATTTCTCGTTCTGCTAAGGTTTATTTTGATTTACCAATAACAGGAAATTTAATACTCTGGTATCAATGTATAGAAGGTTGCGGGCAGAAATTCAAGAAAATTTAAAGCAGCCTTATAAAGTTAGCATCCAAGAACTTTGAAGCTTCTTAAACTTCTTTAATTCACTCCTAAGAATTGGTAAAAAATCTTTCCCGTTACTGTTTGAGCGTTCTAACCTGTAAGAATTTTTGTAAAGCTTATTGGTAAGTCGTCTTAGAGAATCAAGGTGTTTATGTTTTCTATCAGAGTATCGTTCTAGTTCGGCATTCATGATTTCAGGAACTAATGATACAGATTGTTGCACAATATCTCCAGAAAAATAAATATTATAATCTTCAGAACCATCTGTTTTTAAATTAGATAGATCGTGATTTAGGTATGTAGATATATTTTGAGAAAGCGCAAAAATCTCTAATGCCTTTTGATAAACCGGTAAATCCGATAGATTTGGTGGGGTATTGTGTAACATAATCTAATTCTATAAGCAATTTTACCAAAATTAGTCACAAGAAACGAGATTCAACTTTAGATTTTAAAGTAAAATTGTATATTTGCTTTGGATTTTAATTATTTTATATTAATTTTCCTTTAAATGAATCTAGATTCCATTAACAGCAAGATTTTAAAGTGTTTGCAAGAAAACGCAAGACTGTCTAATGCCGAAATTGGTAGGCGAGTAGGCATAAGTTCTCCTGCTGTTTCAGAGCGTATTAAAAAGATGGAAGATCTTGGTATTATAGAGGGGTATAAAACTATAGTATCACCTTTTGAAATTGGATATCAACTTAAAGCCATAATTACTTTAAGGGCTTTTATGGGGAAATTAAAACCTTTTTTAGAAAAGGTAAAAACCTATGATGAGGTAATTAACTGTTATCGCATTACTGGGGATGAAAACATTGTTATGGAAGTGGTTTTAAAAAATCAAAAGCATCTTGAAGCTTTTATAGACCAATTGATTTCTTATGGAGAATCAAAAACACAAATAGTTTTATCTAGAGTAGTAAAACAGAAAGAAGTTATTCCAATAAAATAATTTTTACAACCCTTCAAAATCTTCAGGATTATAAGGAATATTATCATCAGGATGAATATCATCATAATTCACACCAGGAGGATTAAAAAGTCCTCATCGATCTATACTATAATTCCAGCAGTCAAAAGTTTTTACCCATTCGGCAAAAATTATTCTAAATTCATCCACTTCATTTCTCAATAAATCTAAGTATTCAATCTCTTTAAATCCATGCATTTCTATACCTTGTACATCAGTTATTAATTCCCTAGCAGATTTTCTAATTATAGCAGCATTTTCCATTTTAATATCATAAAGCGTGTTTTCATCTGCAGCACCTGCAATTTTTGCAGAAATAATTATAGAATTTTCTCTTAAATAATTAAGGTTACTTTTTAGCATTTCAGCTTCTATATCATGTTCAAAATCAATATCTG
The DNA here is from genome assembly GCF_947487605.1 of uncultured Algibacter sp. Lineage (GTDB taxonomy): Bacteria > Bacteroidota > Bacteroidia > Flavobacteriales > Flavobacteriaceae > Algibacter_D. The sequence goes on along the minus strand of NZ_CANKXK010000011.1, from coordinate 56,976 downwards.
TATTTTCTACACTTTTAACAATATAGTTTACTAATTTTTGGATATCCATGGCTTTTTTAAAAACCGGTAATTTTTCCCATTTTTCCATCGTATTAACAATAATTAATTAATTCGCCAAGGCGGATTTTTCCTGTTTTTTCCAGCATAATACAAGATAATGTTATTACCATCAGGGTCTTGCAAATGTGCTTCTCGCCATAACCAAGATTTGTCTTCTGTTAGTTCTGTAAAAACAATACCCTTTTGTTGAAGTTCTTCAACAAGAACATCTAAATTGTCATTTTCAAAATAAATACTTATACCAGAATTGTTAGGAATAGCTTCTACCTTATGAATAGAAAATGTGCTGTCTCCATTAGGGCATTCAAACCTTACATATCTTGGGATTGCATCAACAATAAGATGCAATCCCAAAGTTTTGTAAAATTCTGTTGCTCTTGCAACATCTAATGACGGAATTGTTATTTGGTTTAAATCCATAAAATTTCTTTTTCTTCTTCTATATCTTTCATTTTTTGTTTTTTCTTAATATTTAAATACTGATTTAAAATAAATAATAAAAATACACAAAGTGCAGCAAGTATTGTTACAATATACCAAGTGTTATCAAATCCTAGATTATCTACCATTCGCATACCAGCATTATGTCCAAAGATATGTGCTATAGAAAATGAAATAGAATAAAGAGCCATATATTCTCCCTGATTTCCTTTTTTAGCTCTATCCATTGCAAAAGCATTAGAAAAAGGAAAGGCTATCATTTCACCAAAAGTCATCAAGAGCATACCAAATATTAAAACACCTGCCCAATTAGACATGTTTAATATTAAAAAACTTAAACCGGTTAAGATAGCTCCAAAAAGCATTAATCCAGATTTTGTAAACGTGGTATTTTCTAACCATTTTATTAATGGCATTTCTAGTGCAAAAATTATAAATCCGTTCATTCCTAAAAGGACACCTATTTCAAATTCGGTTAAAGCATGTACGTCTTTATAGTATAATGGCATGGTAGAAAAATATTGCAGGAATACAATTCCAAAAAGTACCATGGCAACCAAAAAGATTAAAAAGGCTTTGTCTCCATAAGCCGATTTAGGATTTTCAGTTTTAACATTATCTAAAGTTTTAGTTGTTTTTGGGTTTAAAACATTAATAAGTACAGCAGTAGCAGCGATACAAGTAATACCATCAACCCAAAATAACCCACCATAACTTAATGTAGTAATAATTAGCCCACCAATAGCTGGTCCTGCCGAAAACCCAAGATTTATAGCTAACCTAATTAGCGTTACACTACGTGTTTTATTTTCTGGTTTACTGTATGCACTCAGCGCCACGAACATGGCGGGACGAAACATATCTGCCACCAACATTACCAGAAATATGCCAAAGCAAAATCCAGAAAAAGTTGTTAAATATTGTAAAGTTATAAATAAGACACCTGTTCCTAACAAGCTGTAAACCATTACTTTGTAATAGCCTATTTTGTCGGTTAGTTTACCGCCTAGCCATGACCCAATAACAGAACCTAATCCAAAAGCACTCATTACCCAGCCTACATCAGTAAAAGAGAAATTTAGACTTTCTCTTAAGTATAAGGACAAAAAAGGAATTACCATGGTGCCAGCTCTATTTATAAGTGTTATTAGGGATAGCCACCATACTTCTTGCGATAGGCCTTTAAAGGTATTTAGGTAATTATTAAATAATTTGTTCATGAGTTCTAGTTTTCTACATATTTGAATTTTATTTGAATTGGTAAAAAAAAAGTCCGACTGCGAAGTCGGACTTTTTAATATTGTAATATTTTATATTCATATCACCACAATATATTATAAGCCCAACTACTTGTTTTTAAACAAGAGGTCCATTGCTTTCTATAAATTGTGACGTTACAACGCATTTTTATTTCTTTTGAAAGGTCAAAGCTATGTAAAATTTTCTTAAGTTGTATTTTTGAAATCAAATTATTTTAAAAATGAAATTTGGAATATGTGTTTTTATATCAATTATTTGTCTCACAAGTTGTGCTCAAAAAAAGCGACCAGTTTTAGGTGAAACTGCCTTTCAAAAAGAACAGAACGCCATCTTTAAAGATGCTAGTAAATCACCGCTAAAAGATAAAGACCGTAAGGTATTTAAGGGATTAGAGTTTTTTAAGTTTGATTCTACTTACGTTGTTGAAGCTAGTTTTAAAAGAACACCAAATGAAAAGACTTTTAAAATGAAAACGACGACAGATATAGAGCTTAGTCATGTAAAATACGGCGAACTTAATTTTATTTTAAAAGGAGAAATTTTTATTTTAAATATATATCAAAATTTAGATTTGATTGAAAAAGAGGGCTATGAAGACTATCTATTTCTGCCTTTTTTAGATGAAACAAATGGACAAGAAAGTTATGGTGGAGGCCGTTATATTGATGCTAGAATTCCTAAAGACGATACCATGATAATTGATTTTAATCAATCTTATAATCCATACTGTGCTTACAACGATAAATATTCGTGTCCAATCGTACCTCGAAAGAATTATTTAAAAACTAGAGTAGAAGCAGGGGAGAAGTCTTTTAGTAAGCATTGAATGATACCTGTATGAAGTTCTTTTGCTAACTTATTATTATGATGCTGTTTGTGCAAAATACGTTAAAGAAGCTGGTTGGAAATTTTTACTAAGTCAAGGCTTATTTCGCCAAAAACATCCCCAAAAAAACTGCTAAAAAACCAACCACAAAACTGCCAATAGTATATAAAGCAAAACTTGTAAAGTCGCCAGATTTTAAGAACACATGGTTCTCGTAAGCAAAAGTTGAGAACGTTGTAAAGCCACCACAAAATCCTGTTGCTAATAATAATGTTTGACTTTGGGATAAGGAATTATTTTTGGCAGCTAAACCTAAAATAATACCAATAAGTAAACTTCCTAAAATATTAGCAGCAAAGGTGCCATAAGGAATACCCGTTTCGGTGCTATTTAAATATTTCCCGATAATAAAACGTAAAACACTACCAAAGCCACCACCAACAAAAACTAATAATAATTGCTTCATACTATTTTACGGCGATATAAATTTCAGTAATCCAATCTGCTGGGTTTGGGTTGCTCATTGGGTCGTTAAGGTAGGCTTCAAGCATTGGTCCATTTTCGGCAAATTCTAATCCGTTTTCTGGAATATATTTCATGGCTTCATCCCAAGCTTCTTTTAAGTTTTTGTAGTTTCCCTTAAGTGTTGTTTTAACTGCTTTAAAAGAGGCTAATTGTCCCGTTAATATCTCACTATCTGTTGTAATAATTTTTTCGGTAGTTGGCACACAAGCAGAAAACATAACAGCATTATTTGCTTCGTCCCATTTATGATAGTGTGTAAAAGGTGCTCCAGCCATTTTAATATTATTACTCATGGCATACATACCAACTTTTGGCATCATTTCTTGCATTTTACTTTCTAATTCAGAAATTTTACACGAGGTTGTTGTGTATAAATAATAGCCACCACCGTGCTGCGTGATGCCATTTACTTCTACACTATATTTTTTCATATCTGCAACTAAAATGCTGTCTAACTTTTCTAATCCTCGTTCAAAATCTGGACCAACCTGTTCGTCCATACTACCTGCAAATGCTGTGTAGGCTTTAAAGTCAAAGGGTAAATCTTTACCTTTCATATTCCAAATGACTTCGGTTGAGCCATCGTTGTTAGGGTTGAAAGTCCAATTTATTTTAGAAGGCGGAAAATCTGCAAATTGCATGTCTTGAGTAATAGTTTTATTGATTTCAGTAGCAATAGTTTTCATAGTACCTATGCCGTCTTTGTCTTCCCATGTATAAAACCCATCTACACCTTTAGTTTGTTCACTTAATGTGATGACAGTACTAGGTTCTTTTTCAACCCATGGAGACCAAGCTTCCCAGTTTTTAAAATCAATTATGTTATTATAAGCTACCGAGGTTGGGGCTTTTATGGTTCGACTCCTTGTTACATCAAAAGAATCTGGTTGAACAGCAATATAAATGGCTCCGCCAATAATAGCAATTAATAATAAAAAAAGGATGTACTTAAAAGCTTTCATGATATGGTTTTAAATTTAGTTAAAATGTAAAATCAAATATAATCATTTTTAAATTTCCGTTAATAAATTATTACATTTGCTGTTCAAAAAATAAATATTCACTAATTAAATATCTAAAATTCAGATTAATCAATAATTTTAATCGTTTAATTGCCCATATTTTGAAGAACAATAAATTAATATTACTATGAAACTAAAATCATTCTTAAGCATCTTATTAGTTGCTGCCTTTTTGTCGTCATGCGTGGACGATAAATCTAAAAAACAAGAAGAACCAGCAATTGCTGAACCTACCGAATTTAATTATAATGTAGAGCAATTTGCCGATATTAAAATTCTACGATACCAAATCCCAGGATGGGATAACCTCTCGTTAAAGCAACAAAAACTTGTTTATTACTTAACGCAAGCTGGACTTTCTGGAAGAGATATAATGTGGGATCAAAATTATCGTCACAATTTAAAGATTAGAAAGGCTCTAGAAAATGTTTATACGAATTATGACGGCGACAAATCTTCCAAAGATTGGAGTACTTTTGAAACCTACTTAAAGCGTGTTTGGTTTAGTAATGGTATTCATCATCATTATTCGAATGATAAATTAAAGCCTGAGTTTTCGTCAGATTATTTAAGTCAATTACTAGCTGCGACAAATACTACTTTAGAAGGAGATGCGTTTGATGTTATTTTTAATGATGCCGATAGTAAAAAAGTAAATCAAGCCAAAGGTGTGGATAATGTAGCTCTTTCTGCGGTTAATTTTTATGGACCAGATGTTACAAATGCTGATGTTGAAAGTTTTTATAAAGCTAAAGTATCACCAAACCCTGATAAACCTTTATCATTTGGATTAAATTCTCAATTGGTTAAAGAAAATGGTGCACTTAAAGAACGCGTCTATAAATCTGGAGGATTATATGGTTCGGCAATTGATGAGGTTGTAAAGTGGTTAGAATTGGCTAAAGGCGTTGCTGAAAATGAAGCTCAAGAAAATGCCTTAGGATTATTAATAGACTATTATAAAACGGGTGATTTGCAAACTTGGGATGATTATAATGTGGCCTGGACAGGCGCTACGGAAGGCGATATAGACTATATTAATAGCTTTATTGAGGTATATAATGATCCGTTGGGTTATAGAGGTTCGTATGAGACTATCGTCCAGATTAATGATTTTGATATGTCTCAAAAAATGGCAGTTTTATCTGAAAATGCACAATGGTTTGAAGATAACTCACCGCTAATGGACGAACATAAAAAGAAGAATGTGGTTGGTATAACTTATAAAGTAGTTAGTGTAGCAGGAGAAGCAGGTGATGCTTCACCAAGTACACCAATAGGGGTAAATTTACCAAATGCCAATTGGATTAGAAAAGCAGTTGGAAGTAAGTCGGTCTCGCTAGGAAATATAACAAATGCTTATAATAATGCATCGAGTTCGGGACGCCTTAAAGAATTTGTTCACGATAAAGAGGAGCTTGAATTAGAAGAAAAATATGGGCAATTAGCCGATAAATTACATACAGCGCTACACGAAGTAATAGGTCATGCCTCTGGGCAGTTAAATCCTGGAGTTGGTGAAACAAAGGAAACTTTAAAAAATTATGCCTCTACTTTAGAAGAAGGACGTGCCGATTTAGTTGGGTTATATTATTTATACAATTCTAAGCTTCAAGAGTTAGGTTTGGTTGAAGATTGGAAATCAATTGGAAAAGCAGCCTACGATGGCTATATAAGAAACGGATTAATGACGCAATTAATACGTTTAAACTTAGGAGACGATGTTGAAGAAGCGCATATGCGAAACAGACAATGGGTTTCTGCTTGGGCTTACGAAAAAGGTAAAGCCGATAATGTGATTGAAAAAGTTACGCGTGATGGAAAAACCTATTTTAATATTAATGATTATGATAAGCTTCATGATTTATTTGGACAGTTACTACGTGAAACACAACGTATAAAATCGGAAGGCGATTATGCTGCCGTTGAAGCCTTAGTTGAAGGTTATGGCGTAAAAGTAGACCAAGCTATTCATACCGAAGTTTTAGAAAGAAATAAACAGTTCCCATCAGCTCCTTACAGTGGTTTTGTAAATCCAGTTTTAATACCAGAAACTAACGATGCTGGAGAAATAACAGCAGTAAAGGTTACGCAACCAGAAACCTTTTCTGGACAAATGTTAGATTATAGCAAACACTATAATTTTTTACCCGAGGTAAATTAGAGGTAATAGGTTTGTAAATTTATTTAAAAACAGATTCTTTAATCAAGGATCTGTTTTTTTGTTTACGCTAAAAACGAGTAAAAGTAGGTTAATAACAATAAGCACTGTAACGAGTAAAAGTATTTTCATTGCCTGTTTGATTTAGTTATAAAATAGATACAAATTAAATCGATTGGTTGCGTTTAATTTCAAGGGGTTTATTATATAACAGTTTAGACCACAATTCTCCCACTAAGTCACATAATATTTATTGCGAAATTGATAAAGAATTTATTTGAATAAAAATTTAATAGCAGTAATAAACAGGATAAAAGCTATAAAGGCAATAAGAATCCAAACACTACCAGCGTAGAATCGTTTATGAAGTTTTAAATCTTTTCGATAAGTAAAAGCAATTATTATAGCAAAAGCAATAAAAAATAAAACTCCGAAAATGATTTGACCTTTACTAAACATATAGTTATTTTTATACAAATTTAATGAAAACAGATTTCCTTATTTAGGGAAATGAAAAATATATTGTTAATGAAGAACAAAATAGAAGCAGTAAAAGCATTTCATACAGCATTTAAAATTGGGCATAGAGAAACACCTAAGGCAGATTTAGGTTTGGCAAAAAATATGTTACGCTATAAATTGATGCGCGAAGAAAATGAAGAGTACCTAGAAGCTGCTAATAATAATGACTTAATTGAAGTTGCCGATGCATTAGGCGATATGCTTTACATATTATGCGGAACTATTATAGAACATGGAATGCAGTATAAAATAGAAGAAGTTTTTGATGAAATCCAACGAAGTAATATGAGTAAATTAGGCGAAGACGGACAACCAATTTATCGTGAAGATGGAAAGGTTTTAAAAGGACCTAATTATTTTAAACCTAATATCGAATCTATTTTAAAAGTATAAAAAAAAGAGGCTGTCTAAAAAGTCTTTATAGCTTGATTTGTCAGGTTGAGCCTGTCGAAACCGATATTGACTAATTAGTAAGTTAAAAACATTTCGACAAGCTCAATATGACATCTAACTTAATTTTTAGACAGCCTCTTTTTTTGTAATATATTATAAGTTAGCTATTTAACTGCATAACGCCATCCATATGGATCTTCAGCTTTATTAGTTTGGATATCTGTAATACGCTTTTTTAAGTAACTAGCATAAGTATCCTTCAATTCTGGTAAATCATAATCTTTATCTTTATAACCAAATCCAGAAATAGGTGAAATTACCGCTGCAGTACCAGCACCAAACATTTCTTTTAACGAGCCATCTTTTGCAGCAGCAACCACTTCATGTACCGAAAGTTTTCTTACTTCAACAGGAATACCTTCAGATTCTGCTAATTGGATGATGCTCTTTCTTGTTATACCATCCAAAATTCTATCACTTGTTGGACCCGTTATTAATGTATCGTTAATACGAACAAAAATATTCATAGCTCCAGCTTCTTCTATATACTCATGTGTATTATCATCTGTCCATATAACTTGTTGATACCCTTTTTCAACCGCTAATTGGGTTGGATAAAATTGACCAGCATAGTTTCCTCCGGCTTTAGCAAATCCAACACCTCCATTGGCAGAACGAGAGTATTTTTGTTCAATTAAAACGCGCACCTTTCCTGAGAAATAAGATCCTGAAGGAGCAGTTGCTATTATGAACTTGTATTCATCTGCAGGTGAGGCATGAAAACCATTGCCAGAAGCAAATACAAACGGTCTAATGTATAATGAACTTCCTTCATTTTTTGGAATCCAATCACTATCCACTTGCAATAACGTTTTTAAACCATCCATAAAATAACTTTCAGGGAGTTCTGGAATAGCTAATCGCTTTGATGAAATATTTAAACGCTTAAAATTATCTAAGGGACGAAATAACCAGACGTTTTCATCAGCATCTTTATAAGCCTTCATTCCTTCAAAAACAGATTGTCCGTAATGAAAAATCTTTGCAGAAGGATCTAAAGAAATAGATTGATATGGCATTACTTTAGGAGCTTGCCATTTACCCTCTTTATAATCACAAACTAACATGTGATCTGAAAATGTATTTCCAAATTTTAAGTTGTTAAAGTCAACTTCTGTAATTTTGGAAGTTTTTGCTTTTATAACCTCTATGTCATTGATTATAGCATTCATAAGCCAAGTAATTTATTACTACAAATTTATACAAAAACGTTTTTAAAAAAGGGGTATATTTACATAAATCGTTTAAAATTGAAATATTCATACCATGAAGCGAATTACCTTATTAATTATCAGTGTATTAGTGTTAAATTCTTGCAAAAAGAAAAGCGCTAACAACGCCGAGGTACAACTAGAAGAAGAAAAAATAGAATATGCGTCTTTTGGTAAAGATATTATTGCTGATGATGCCATAGATGTAACCTCAATGGCTGCACATTATAAGACTATGCAGACAGGAGATAGTATCAATTCTAAAATGAAGGCAAAAGTTAGTGAGGTTTGTCAAGCAAAAGGTTGTTGGATGATTTTAAATACTGGCGATGGGAGTGAAATTATGGTTAAGTTTAAAGATTATGGTTTTTTTGTACCCAAGGATATTTCAGGTAAAGAAGTTATTGTAAACGGACAGGCTTACGTAAAAGAAGTTTCTGTTGATGAACAACGTCATTATGCTAAAGATGCGGGTAAATCTGCAGAGGAAATAGCCAAAATAACAGAACCCAAGAGAACCTATTCGTTTGAGGCAGATGGCGTTCTAGTAATTCAATAATTTTGGAACGAAAAATTGTTATAACTGGTGATGGTTCTTCTACAATTCATTTGCCAGAATGGGATGAGCAATATCATTCGAAGCATGGAGCTATACAAGAGGCATATCATGTTTTTATAAAACATGGGTTGCATTATTATTGTAATTCTGTTTCGAAAGGTGTTGAAGTTTTTTCAGAATCTCGTGAGGGTGTTTCTATTTTAGAGATAGGTTTTGGTACAGGACTAAATGCATTTATCTCTTTATTGGAAGCAGAAAAGTTAGCTATTCATATTGATTACGCTGGAGTTGAGGGATATCCTGTTACCATGAAAGAGATAAACCAATTGAACTACGCTAAGGAGTTGAATTTTGATAAAAGTCAAGAGTATTTTAAAAAGCTACATAGTATATTTTGGGAAGAAAAGCACCAAATAACATCTTGTTTTTCATTGTTAAAGCAGAAGAAATTTTTTGATGAAGTTGAGGATATAAATAAGTTTAACATCATTTATTTTGATGCCTTTGGAGCAAGAGTACAACCAGAATTATGGACAGAGAAGGTTTTTAAAAAAATGTATAATGCACTAAAACAAAAAGGAGTTTTGGTAACTTACTCTGCAAAAGGGAGTGTGCGTCGTGCTATGCAAGCAGTGGGCTTTAGTGTTGAAAAGCTTCCTGGTCCGCCAGGTAAAAGAGAAATGCTACGAGCCACTAAATAGTATGTAATGAAATACAATAGTTAGAAATTTAAAAATTGGTAGCCACCTATATTTTTCTGTTAAACCTAATACAAAACCCTAGTTATCTTACTTGTCATTTTGTAATTTTATAAAAAAAGAAAATGCGCGTTTTAATTACAGGAGCTACAGGACTTGTTGGACAAGAGATTGTTAAGCTATGTCGCGAAAAAGACATTAAGGTAAATTACTTAACTACAAGAGTTTCTAAAATTCAACAAAAAGATGATTATCAAGGTTTTTATTGGAATCCAAATAAGCAAGAAATAGATGAAAATTGTTTTAAAGGCGTTGATGCAATAATTCATTTATCTGGTGCAAGTGTTTCAAAACGTTGGACAACATCTTATAAAAAAGAAATTTTGTCTAGCAGAATAGCATCAACAGAACTTCTAATTAATAGTTTAAAGGGTGAAACACATTCCATAAAGCAAATTATTTCGGCTAGTGCCATTGGTATTTACTCAGATTCACTTATCAACTATTACGATCAATCTTCTAATAAGTATAGTGAAGCTTTTTTAGGCAGGGTAGTACAGTCATGGGAAAAAGCAGTCGATGGTTTTTTAGATTTTAATATCACTGTTTCTAAAATTAGAATTGGATTAGTTTTATCTAATAATGGAGGAGCCTTACAAGAAATGGTTAAGCCTATTAAGTTTGGATTGGGAGCTTCTTTTGGTACTGGAAAACAATGGCAATCATGGATACATGTTCAAGATTTAGCAAGTATGTTTTTATATGTTTTAGAAAAAAATATATCAGGTATTTATAATGGTGTGGCACCAAATCCAGTAACTAATAATGAGTTAACTAAAACAATAGCGACTGTTTTAAAGAGACCTCTTTTTCTGCCTAATATTCCTAAGGTTTTTATGAAATTTATTTTAGGGGAGATGTACACGTTATTATACGATAGCCAACGTGTAAGCTCTAAAAAAATTGAAAACAAAGGGTTCTATTTTAAATTTCATCATTTAAAACCTGCCTTGGAGGATTTGTTAGGTTAGTAGGATGTTTTTTTTAACTTCAAATTATTTCATAGAAAATAACGCTAACCTAAAGTTTTTTATGTAAAGTAAATTTTATTAGTTGTAGTTTCTTTATTTAAAAGATAAACTATCTCCAACAGAAAGCAGCCAATTATTAGATAAACCAGCATTAACTTCTATAACATATTTGGCTGGAGCATTGGACGGGAGAGATGTTTCGTTTAAAGGTTGTGCATTCTTTTGAAAACTTACAATTTTTAAATCACTGTTTACATAAATTAAGTCCAAAGGAATTTTTGTGTTTTTCATGTAAAATGAACGTTCTTGTTCATCATCAAAAACAAATAGCATCCCTTGATTGTTTTGCATTGAACTTCGATACATTAACCCAGTTTGTCTTTCAAATTCTGTGTCTGCAATCTCTATGTCTAAATTAATTTGTGTAGAGTCTGAAGTTATTTTATGCAAAGTAAGTTCGCCTTCTTTTTTGAAGAAAACTTCGGTTTGCTTTATTGGTTTTTTATTGTCTTTACAAGAAGTATATGCAAATAGAATACTTATAATAAGTATGTAATTAATTAATTTTAAATTTCTGTTAGTCATACTAATTCACTACCGTTTTGGGCTTATAAATAAGCATAAAATACAATCCAATAATAATAAAAGGAATACTAAGCCATTGCCCTGTATTAAAGCCCAGCCAGTTAATATATTCGTCACCTTGAGGTTCTTTAACAAATTCTACAAAGAAGCGTACGGTCCAAAGAAGTAGTAAAAATAAGCCAAAAAGAAAACCTGTTTGATCTCTTTTTGTGGTTTTAGAATAAAAATACCATAGTATTAAAAATACAAAAATATATGAAAACGATTCGTACAATTGAGCTGGATGTCTAAATGGAACTGCTTCCAATAAACTTTGAAACTGTGAATTATCTGTTACTGCATTGTATGCTTTTTGTACATCTTTGATGCCTGTTAATTGTGTAATTTGGCTTTTATAATAGTAATCTTGAATAAATCGGACTCCCATATTAGAATCGGTTACTTTACCTATAATTTCAGAATTTATAAAATTGCCGATTCTTATAAACACTGCTCCAGAGGCGACCGATATAACGACGCGATCTAATACCCAAAGGAGCGATTTGTACTTATATTTTTTTCGATACAAATACATGCCAATAATTATCCCAATGGCAGCACCATGACTAGCTAAGCCTTGAAAACCAGTAAATTCAAATCCACCTTTAAATTTGAAAGGTAAGAAAATGCTAAAAAAATCTTGTGATATTAATTCTGATTGGTAGAAGAGTACATGGCCAAGACGCGCCCCAATCATAGTTGCTAATACTGTATAGATAAAAAGCGGATCTAGATAGTCTAAAGATATTTTTTCTTTAGTAAAAATACGCTTCATAATATACCAACCAATTACAAAAGCTATCACCCACATAAGGCTGTAAAAGTGTAATTTAAAATTACCTATAATGTCGATACCTGTTACTGGATTCCAGTCAAATTTTAATAAATACATAATTTTTTATTACAACTATTTTATAAGTTCAAGAATTTCTACTTCAAATATAATATTGGATTTAGGTGGAATTCCATTGCCGCCAGCTTCTCCATATGCCAAATGATAAGGAATAAACAATGTAGCTTTATCGCCTACGTGTAATTGCTGTAACCCTTCTTTAAACCCAGGAATCATACGTGCGTCTGGTCCACAATCTGCTTCAATAGGCTTGTAACCACCAGCTTTTTTTTGTCTTTCATTAACAGCATCAAGTGCTTCGGCCGTTTCTAATTTACTTGTTTGAAGTAGTTTGCCATCTTCAAAATAAACGGCATAATGCGTTAATGCTTTCGATGTTTCCTTTAACGGATTTCCACTGCCATTTTCAGTAATATAATATTCTAATCCAGATGGAAGTTTTATGGCTTTAGCTCTTTGATTTGCGAATTTATTCTTTGTAGTTTTTAAAATATTTGCTGCTTTTGCTGCTTTTTCTTTTTCGAGACGTTCAGCTTCTGCAAAATGATTTTCAAAAATATCAGGCGCATTGAAAGATTTGGCTTTGTTTCCTTTTCTTATAATATTTAACTCTTCAATAAGGATATCTTGAACTGGTTTATTTCCGCGTTCTACTTTAACATTCGATATAGAATCTTGTATGTCTAATCCAATTATTAATTCCCCAAAAACACTATGAATATTATCTAAATGAGGTTTTGGAATTTCAGTGATAAAAAACTGGCTACCATTAGAGTTTTTCCCAGGATTTGCCATTGATAAGATGCCTGGTTTGTCATGTTTTAAGTCAGGATGGAATTCGTCTTTAAATTTATATCCTGGGTTGCCAGTACCATTAGCCAAAGGGTCGCCACCCTGAATCATGAAATTATTCATAACACGATGAAAAGTTAAACCATTATAAAACTTTTTTCCTTTATAAATACTGTCGACCATAGTATTAGTGCCTTCTGCTAACGAAACAAAATTAGCTACCGTTACTGGTACTTTTTCGTGTTCTAATTTAGCAACCATTATACCTTTAGTCGTTACAAATTCTGCATAAATACCGTCTTCAAGATTTGGGTACTGCGCTTTGCAGGAAGTAAGGCTTAAAAGAATTACAATTATTAAAAATTTTATTGAACACTCTATTTGCTTCATATTAATTAGATTGATTTTCTTTAATGGCGAGTACCGTAACTTCACATATTAAAGGCATATTACTACCAATTTTATTTTGGTCGCCATAGTAACCGTAGGCTTTTTGAGAAGGAAATAAGAAAGTTACAGTTTCACCAGTTTTCATAAGTTTTAATCCTTCTCTTAAACCAGTAAACAACTCTTGTTTATCCATAACATAGCGTTGTGCTTGTATGTCTTCTTTTGAATATACGAGTGTTCCATTAAGAGATTTAACATTGTAATTATAATCAATAATATCTCCAAAATTTGGTGTATTTAAAGAGTCAATCTCAGATTTTGAATTATAGTAATACCAAAACCCGCTTTCTGAAGCTATAAAGTCCATTTCTGGTTGTTGCTCCATTACTTTAGTGATACTTGATTTTTCTTGAGCATTTAATTTTATATTTCTTTCTACAGAGGCATCGATAAAAGAACCTGTTTTAACAGTTACAGGTTTACGTGCTTCTGGAGCCTTGCAGCTTACCAACGAAAGTGCTACAAGTACTATGGTTATTAGTTTATTCATCATTCAGGGCTTTATTATAACTAGGCAATATACTAATAAATTTTTCAATTGTATTGTTTAACGATTCGTAGCTTTTCCCACCAGCGGCATTGGTATGTCCACCACCATTAAAATGTGTTCTGGATAATTCATTAACCGAGAAGTTTCCCTTAGAACGTAACGAAATTTTAATAATACCTTCTTGTTTGTCTTCAATAAATATGGCTGCTAATACCACATTATTTAGTGATAGACCGTAGTTAACAACACCTTCAGTATCACCCTTTTTGTAATTAAATCGATGCAATTCTTCTTGAGATAAAGAAATATAAGCGGTCTTATATTCTGGAATCACCTTTAAATTGTTAAGTGCACATCCTAAAAGTTGTAACCGCTCATAACCATTAGTATCGTATACATTATTATGAATTTCAGTATTGTTAGCACCTTTATCAATTAGTTCCGCTACAATTTTATGGGTGGTACTTGTGGTCGATTTAAATCTGAAAGAACCAGTATCTGTCATAATACCAACATAAAGACAAGTTGCTATGGTAGCATCAATTTTACCAGTGTCTTCAAGCATATCGATAAAATGATAAACCATTTCGCAGGTTGAACTCATGGCTACATCACTAAACATATAAGTGGCATAATCGTCAGGTGCTTGATGGTGGTCAATCATAATTTTTAGCCCTTTACTTTCGGTTAAAACAGGTTCCATATTACCTGTTCTATGAAATGCGTTAAAGTCTAATGTAAAAATAATATCGGCTGCATTAATTAAACTATTACAAGTTTCTGTTTGGGCATCATATCTTATAATAGAATTTTCTCCTGGTAACCATTTTAAGAATTCGGGAAAATCGTTTGGCACTATTACCACAGCGTCATGGTTGCTTTTAATAAGATAATGATATAATGCAAGTGTAGAGCCAACTGCATCTCCATCTGGGTTTTTATGTGGTACAATTACTATCTTTTTTTTTGTAAAAAGTAGTTGTTTTATACTAGCAATTTCTTCTGTATTCATAGAAGACGAATATACAATTTTTTAAAATTGGATAAACTTGTTTATAATGTGAAATAAGTTATTTTTGCAAAAAAATAATAAAATTATAATGGCAACAAATAGAACATTTACAATGCTTAAGCCTGATGCAGTCGAAAAAGGACATATTGGCGCAATATTAGATAAAATTTCAGCTTCAGGGTTTAGAATTGTAGCAATGAAATTAACTCAAATGACAAAAGCAGACGCTGAAACATTTTATGCAATACATAACGAACGTCCGTTTTTTGGTGAGTTAGTAGAATATATGACACGTGGACCTATTGTGGCTGCTGTTTTGGAAAAAGAAAATGCAGTAGAAGATTTTAGAACCTTAATTGGAGCTACTAATCCTGCGGATGCTGCTGAAGGAACAATTCGTAAGTTATATGCAGCTTCTATGGGAGAGAATGCAGTACATGGTAGCGATAGTGATGAGAATGCTGCTATTGAAAGTGCATTTCATTTTTCTGGAAGAGAGATGTTTTAATAAAATAGAAATAAAATACTATTAAAAAAGCCTGCAACTTGCAGGCTTTTCTTTTTTAGTAAAGTGATAAATATATTATATTACTTTAACGTTTACGGCATTTAGACCTTTTCGACCTTCCTGTAAATCAAATTCAACTTCATCACCTTCGCGAATCTCGTCAATTAATCCAGAAATGTGAACAAAATGTTCTTTACTTGAACCTTCTTCAATGATGAAACCAAACCCTTTGGAGTCATTGAAAAATTTTACTGTTCCTTTACTCATGTTTAATAATATTAAATTAATTACTTATTACTTTGCAAACTTAGTGCCAATTTATTATTCGCAAAAAATATGCTTTGAAAAGATAATAAATAAAAAAAAGCCTGTCAAATAAATTCGACAGACTTTTAATTTGTAATTGTTAAAGTATATATCTTAGATTACTTTTACGTTTACGGCGTTTAATCCTTTTCTACCTTCTTGTAGATCGAATTCAACTGCATCACCTTCACGAATTTCATCGATAAGTCCTGAAATGTGTACGAAATGTTCTTTGTTGTTGTCATCTTCAACTATGAAACCAAATCCTTTAGAATCGTTGAAAAATTTTACGGTACCTTTACTCATTGTAATATGTATTAAATAATAATTAAGCGCCAAAGGTACTACAAATTACTTTATGTTTGTGCTTTTAGTTGTCTTTTTTAGAAATATTTTTTGCCTGTAATTATCGTAGAATCAATTTTTTAACGATTTCTTTGCCTAGTTCTTCGTTAAGCATGCTAATAATTTTTTGTTTTCCATAGCTTAATTCTTCTCTCAAAACACTAGAACTTAATTGTATGTATAGTGTATTGCGCTCTAGTTGAATACCAGTTGTATAATTATTAACGCCATTGCCCATTAGTTTTACCCAAGCGTCTGCAACATTCACTTTATCCAAGCCTTTTTCAAGCTTGTTGGTTTCAACAAATTCTTTTAAAGCATCTTGAATACTTCTATGTTCGTTATTGCGTTTGGCCATAATTCTATTATAATTTAAAAATCTCGTAGGATTGATGTACTTGTTTCACAGCATTTTCAGTTCGTTCGGCATGTGTATCACTTATAAAAATTTGTCCAAAATTCTCATCGTTCACTAATTTAATGATTTGTGAAACTCGTTGTTCATCTAACTTATCAAAAATATCATCAAGTAATAAAATAGGGTTTACACCACTTTGTTCTTTTATAAAATCGAATTGTGCTAGCTTTAGAGCAATTAAAAATGATTTTTGTTGCCCTTGGCTGCCAAACTTTTTAATAGGGTGTCCTTCTATATTAAACTGTAAATCATCTTTATGAATACCAACACTGGTATATTGCAAAGCCTTGTCTTTATTTATTACACGCCTTAAAAGACTGTCAAGCTTGTCTTCAAGCAAATCGCTATTATAAACTAAATTTACCAGCTCCTTCCCATTACTAATGGCTTGATAGCGCATTTTAAAAATAGGAATAAAAGCTTCTAAAAAAGCACTACGCTTTTTAAAAATTTCGGAACCATAATCGCTTAGTTGTGTGTTATAAACATCTACAGTATCGTTATTATAGGTGTGGTTTAGTGCAAAATATTTTAGTAAAGCATTCCTTTGAGCGAGTACTTTATTGTACTTTATTAAATTACTTAAGTAGCTTTTGTCGCTTTGAGATATAACACTGTCTATAAATTTGCGACGTGTATCACTACCATCGGTTATAAGGTCTCTATCTGCGGGAGATATTATTACTAATGGTAAAAAACCAATGTGCTCGCTAAATTTATCGTAAATTTTAGCATTGCGTTTAATTACTTTTTTTTGCCCTCGTTTCAAACTTATAATCACTTTTTCAACTTTATCGAGTTTTTGATAGTCGCCATTGATCACGAAAAAATCTTCACCATGTTTAATGTTTTGTGTAGCAACAGGATTAAAATAACTTTTCCCAAATGAGAGATGATAAATAGCATCTAGAACATTTGTTTTACCAATGCCATTGTTACCTACAATGCAGTTTATTTTATTATTAAACGTAAACGATTTACTATCGAAATTTTTATAATTAAGAAGTGAAAGTGATTTTAAAATCATAAAAAAGATAACTTATGGCTATTGAGAAGCAGTAACTCTATAAAAGAGTTGCAAATTATTGAAAAATATCAAATAAATTACCTTTTAGTTAAGAAGAAAAATTATATTTTTGCGGCGCATTAATATAGAATTTATGGCAACTTATAATAAAAGAGGATATAAACCGAAAACGAAGGCAGCTAAGGAGCAAAATATAGAAGATGGATCTACTACAGCAGAAGTTTTTAATACGTTAGATGAAACGGCATCAAAAACCGAAGCGTTTGTTGAGAAAAATCAGAAGTATATATTTGTTATCATAGGAATTGTTGCTGCGGTTGTTTTAGGCTATTTAGGTTATAATGAATATGTAGCGAAACCTAAACAAGTAGAAGCCATGAACGATATGTTTCAAGCACAGAAATATTTTAATGAGGCCGTAAACGGAACCGAGAAAGATTCGCTTTATAATTTGGCATTAAATGGTGGTGAAGGGAAATTTGGCTTGTTAGATATTATTAATGAATATGGTGGAACTAAATCGGCTAATCTAGCCAGCTATTACGCAGGTACGGCTTATTTAAGATTAAAGGATTATAAAAATGCTGTTACTCATTTGAGTAATTTTGAAAGTGATGATGAAATTCTAGCACCTTTAGCTAAAGGAAATATAGGTGATGCATTTGTGCAATTAAATCAACCTGAAGATGCATTAGATTATTACGATCAAGCTGCTGCAATGCGAAGTAATACATACACTACACCAATGTACTTATATAAAGCTGGAGCCATTGCTTTAGATTTAGGAAAAGCAGATGAGGCTTTGGCATATTTTGAGCGTGTTAAAGAGGAATTTCCTAATTCTACAGAGGCATCAACTGTTGATGTCTTTATAGGAAAAGCGCAAGTATTAGCGAACAAATAATATGGCTACGGTAAATAAAAATTTATCCAATTACGATAAAGCAACAATCCCAAACGCGAATAAATTTCGGTTTGGGATTGTTGTTTCAGAATGGAATGATACCATTACAGAAGGCTTATATCAAGGCGCATATAATACTTTAATTGAGAATGGTGTTTTGCCTAATAATATTATTAGATGGGATGTTCCAGGGAGTTTCGAATTAATCTATGGTTGCAAGAAAATGCAAGAGCAAATGGTAAATGCTGTAATTGCTATTGGTAGTGTTATTCAAGGAGAAACTAAACATTTCGATTTTGTTTGCGAAGCTGTATCGCAAGGTATAAAAGACTTAAATGTTATTCGTGAAACACCCGTTATTTTCTGTGTGCTTACAGATAATAATTTGCAACAGGCACAAGAGAGATCTGGAGGTAAACACGGTAATAAAGGAACCGAGGCTGCTGTTGCAGCTATTAAAATGGCTGAATTGCGTAGGAACAGCTAGAACTCAGTTTAGTGTTCAGTGTCAAGTGGGCAGTCTTCTAACATCGTGCTTCCAACTTCTAGCTTTGTATGTTTTTGTTAACAATTTTTAGCATTTCTAGCCTGTCTTTCTGTTACATTTTAAGTATTTTTGAGGGATAAGCACTATAGACTTTGTTTAAACAACGTAAGCATAAAACCTTTAATTATAAACCTAGGTTTTCTCAAGATCAAGAAAGCAGCCCCTTAAATGAATCTAAGGATAAGCCAGATTTTGTTTCTAGATGGAAAGAGGGAAGATCTAGAAAGCAAAGAGGCGGTATGTCTTTGCGAACGTTAATTATTGTTTTGGTATTATTATTGATTTGTATGTTTTGGTTGGGCTCGAAAATCAACTAAGTAAAAACTAATATTATGGGACCTATAAAATTCACTTTAATTAAAAGACTGCCGAGAAACAAAAGGTTTAATTATACGCCGCGATATTACAAAGGGAAAGACGATACTGATGAATTAAATTATGCAACAAAGTTTGATGCATATGCCGATAATTATAATAAAAGTGACTTTTCAGGACAATGGCATGAAAGCAGAGTTAATAGTAGAAATAGAGATAATTCAGGATTTAATAAAACAATCTTATTCTTAATTGCCTTTTTTATTCTAATTTTCTTATTTATAATCGATTTCGATTTATCTATATTCTTTTCAAAGTAATATATGGCAGACATTATACAACTATTACCAGATCATGTTGCAAATCAAATTGCCGCTGGAGAAGTTGTACAACGTCCCGCATCGGTAGTAAAGGAGTTACTTGAAAACGCTATTGATGCAGGCGCTAACAACATTAAACTTATTATAAAAGACGCAGGAAAAACCCTCGTACAGGTTATTGATGATGGTAAGGGAATGAGTACAACCGATGCACGTTTAAGTTTCGAACGTCATGCAACATCGAAAATTAGAACTGCAGACGACCTTTTTAAATTGCACACCAAAGGGTTTCGAGGTGAAGCCTTGGCAAGTATTGCAGCTATTGCGCATGTGGAGTTAAAAACAAAACAGGAGCAAGACGAAGTTGGAACTAATATAGAAATAGAAGGAAGTATTGTTGTAGATCAAGAAGTGGTTGTAACACCTAAGGGAACATCAATTGCAGTAAAGAATTTGTTTTTTAACATTCCTGCAAGACGTAATTTTTTGAAATCTGATGCAGTTGAATTAAGACATATAATCGACGAGTTTCAGCGTGTAGCTTTAGCACATCCTGATATCCAATTTTCGCTTTATAATAACGGAAGTGAAACATTTAATTTACCTGTTAGCAATTATAGACAGCGTATTGTTAATATTTTTGGAAATAAAACAAATGAGAAATTAGTACCCGTTGAAGAAGAAACCGAAGTGCTTAAAATTTCGGGATTTGTTGGTAAGCCTGAATTTGCCAAGAGAACCAGAGGCGAGCAGTACTTTTTTGTAAACAACAGATTTATTAAAAGCGCTTATTTAAATCATGCCATTGCTTCAGCTTTCGATGGTTTACTAAAAAGTGGAACACATGCTAGTTATTTTTTAAACCTAGAAGTCGATCCGCAAACTATAGATATTAATATTCATCCTACTAAAACAGAAATTAAGTTTGATGACGAGCATACACTTTATGCCTTGTTACGTTCTGCTGTTAAACATAGTTTAGGACAGTTTAATATTGCGCCAGTTTTAGATTTCGAACGTGATAATACTCTAGATACGCCTTACAAATATAATCAAGGTGTGGTTGCTGTCCCAAAAGTAGAAGTTGATAAAGAATTCAATCCATTTCAAGAAGAAAAAAGATCGTTTACATCCACCATGTCTTATAAAAAAGAAGCAACGGCTGGATGGGAAAGTTTGTATCAAGGTTTAGATACTAATAATGACAATATTGAAAGTGACTTTGGCGATGTAAATTTTGAAGGCGAGGCATCTACGGCTTCAATTTTTCAAAAAGACAAAGCCATTGATAATGGTAATTCTACTTATCAGCTTCACAATAAATATATTGTTACTACTATTAAATCTGGCATGTTAGTTATAGATCAGCATAGGGCACATCAACGTATTTTGTACGAAGATTTTCTTCAGCATATCACGGTTAAAAAAGCGGTTAGTCAGCAATTGTTGTTTCCATTAGAACTTCATTTTTCTAATCAAGAAACAGCTATCATAAATAATTTAAAGGAAGATTTAGAGAATACAGGATTTATATTCTCTAGCATTTCTGATGAAACAGTTGAAATTACAGGAGTGCCAGTAAGTGTGCCAGAAAGTGAAGTGTCAATTATTTTAGAACAGCTAATTAGTGATATAGAAAACGAAGTGCCAGATAGTCATTTTAGTATTACCGATCTACTTGCGAAATCGATGGCTAAAAGTTTAGCAATAAAAACTGGGCAATCCATTTTAAAAGAAGAACAAGAACATTTAGTTAACAAGCTTTTTGCTTGCAAAGAACCTAATGTTTCACCTACTAATCGCACCACATTTATAACATTGACGGTCGATGAGTTGGATAAAAAATTTATATAAATTAAGACTGAATACAAAAGACAGAAGACAGAAAAGTTGAAGTTTTATTAAAATGTCACCTTGAGCGCAGTCGAAAGGTCTTAAAAAGAAGATAAGTATATGATGAGAATTTCAAATACGGTTAAGCATATAATAATAATTAATATTGTTTTTTGGGTTGGTACGTTGTCGATAGGTCAGTTCGGAGATGTTTTTGATAATTTATTTGCAATGCATTTTCCAATGAATGACGGATTTAAGCCATGGCAAATCATTACACATATGTTTATGCATGCCTCATATGTGAATATGGGGAATGGACCTTCCATTTTCTTTTTGCATATTTTATTTAATATGCTAGGAATTTGGATGTTTGGTTCTCCACTTGAAAATATTTGGGGAAGGAACAAATTCATTTTGTTTTATATTTCATGTGGACTAGGAGCTATGCTTTTGCCATTGGTTATTGATTATATTAAGTTCTATTCATTAATAACTCCTTTAGTTGAAAAGGGATTAGATTTGGAAACATTGACATCTGCAATGAATATGAATAGATACAATCCTGAATGGGTAGAAATAATAGGAGAAGTAGATTGGGAGAATATTAAGAATATATTTAGAACAAAAAGTTTAGGAGCATCTGGATGTCTAATGGGATTATTAGTAGCCTTTGGAATGATGTTCCCCAATAGCGAATTAATGTTATTATTTCTTCCTATCCCAATAAAAGCAAAATATTTTATTCCATTATTATTAGGTTATGAAATCATATCTGGAGTAGCAGGAGGGAGTTCAATGTTTGGTTTCAATGTTGGTCATTTCGCACATGTTGGAGGAGCACTAACAGGTTTTCTAATTATGTGGTATTGGAAAAAAACGCAGTTTAATAAAAATAGATGGGACTTATGACCTTGATAGATGATATAAAGGATAAGCTAAATAGGCTTAATGTTTTAGAAAAAATAATCGCAATTAACGTTGTGATTTTTGTTTTAGGGTTGCTATTTAGTTCAAACCTTAGCTGGCTGGAATTACCAAGTACTTTAGGGGAGTTTATAATACAGCCTTGGACAATGATTAGCTACGCATTTGTTCATTACGACTTTTTGCATATTCTCTTTAATATGCTTTGGCTGTATGTAATTGCAAGGTGGTTTCTCAATTTATTTAATCCGAAATTAGCTTTAAATATTTATTTTCTAGGAGCTATTTGTGGTGGTTTAGTTTATTTAGTTGCATATAGTTTATTTCCAGATTTATTAGGTAAATCACGCTTGGTAGGCGCATCGGCATCTGTACGTGCATTGCTAATATTTTTATGTGCTTATATGCCAAATAAGAGCATGCACTTTTTTACATTTAACTTAAAACTTTGGTATGTTGGTGTAGCTATTATTATACTAGATTTATTTGGACTTTTCGGTTATAATACTGGAGGTAATTTAGCGCATCTTGGAGGCGCAGCACTTGGGTATTTTTATGCTAAACAATTGCTTAAAGGAAATGACATAGGCAAAGGTTTTGAACGTTTTATGGATAAGATTGCGAACTTCTTTAAAACATCCAAAAAAGGACCATTAAAAACAGTTCATAAAAATAAAAGTAAAGTAGGAGGTTATAATAAAGCAGATTTTAATGAGTTTAATAACCAAAAGAAAATTGATGTTATTTTAGACAAAATAAGTAAAAGTGGTTATGATAGTTTAACGGCTGAAGAGAAAGAGTTTTTGTTTAAAGCGGGAAAGTGACTTTAAAAGACAAAAGACAGAAGTTTGTATATATTCTAATTTGATATTATGGTGAAGTTTAAATTTGAAAAACTGCAAATTTGGCAAAAAGCGATGGATTTAGGCGAGGAAATTAATTTGTTAATAGTTAAATTTCCAAAAAGGGAATATTATATTTATCTACTCAATTATTAAGAGCCATAGATTCAGTAGTTTTAAATATTTCTGAAGAACAGTTTGATAAATATTATAACAAATCATTTCATCTTATGAATATGATGATTGCATTTAAAAGAAATCTAAAATAAAACATCGGTTATCTGTCTTAGGTCTGCTAGCAATATTTCAATGAAGAAACTAAGTTTCATAAACAAAATTATATATAGTATTAATGCTTGTGTTGCTATTTTATTATTATTGTCTTATGCTTTGCCATTCTTGCCGCCTAAGACCTTTTCAGTTCTTTCTGTTCTTAATTTAGGTGTATCATTTCTTATTATAACTAATGTTTTATTTTTTGTTTATTGGTTGGTAAAACTAAAGAAGCAATTTATACTATCATTTGTAATACTTTTAATTGGCTACTTTTTCTTTGGTTCATTATATAAATTTTCTCTTTCAGAAAACATTGAAAGCACTGGTAATTTTAAAGTAATGAATTATAATGTGCGCCTTTTTAATTTATACGATTGGATTCCAGAGAAGGGTGTGGAAACTAAAATTATTGATTTAATAAAAACTGAAGCTCCAGATGTTCTTAGTATTCAAGAATATCATCCACATAGTAATATCGATTTATCTTTTTTTAAATATAAATTCGAAAAACTTTCAGGAAAAAAAACAAAGTATGGGCAAGCCATTTTTTCTCAATTCCCAATAATTAATAATGGTTCAATCGAGTTTCCAAATACAGGAAATAACGCTGTTTTTGTCGATATACTTAAGAATACAGATACTATTAGGGTTTATAATATTCACTTAGAATCGTTGCATATTAACGCCAATGTTGAAAGTTTAAAAAAAGAAGATTCCGAACGTCTTTTTAAAAGAGTTGGAAATACATTTAAAATGCAACAATTCCAAACCGAGCTTTTTTTGATGCATAAATCGCAATGCAAACATAAAATGATAATTTGTGGCGATTTTAATAATACGGCATTCTCTTATGTTTATCGGAAAATTAAAGGCGATTTAAACGATACTTTTAAGGAAGCTGGAAATGGTTTTGGACGCACTTACGATTTTAAATTTTTCCCTGTGCGAATTGATTTTATTTTTGCAGATGATGCCTTTTCAGTAAATGGCTATAAAACTTTTGATGAGCGATTTTCAGATCATTATCCGGTGATGACGACGCTAAGTTTAGATGATTAGTTTTCAGTCGCAGTCATAGTTTTAAGTATTGAGTCATTGCGAAGGAGGTATCGACTGTGGCAATCTTTTTCATTGAGAATTTAAAAGAAAAATCACATAAGCGAACAATCCACTAGATCAGATGTAATGTGAATTACCAAACCTAAGGCAACCAATCTTGATTTCTTAGGAATTAATAGAAACAAATAAAAAGTAATTGCAAAAAAGGAGTGAAGCGGGTGGTAGCCAATGCTACATCTAGTTGGGTCGAAAATTGGACTTGCAAGAAGATGGTCTAAATCTATTAGAAAAGTAGCAAGCATTATTATAAAAGCCATTTTCCATGTATCTCTATACCAAATTAAGGCAACAACTAAAGGGATAAGGAAATGACATCCATAATGAGCAATAGATTGTAGCATTAGAATTATTTTAAAGTTTGAGATTCTAAATAATTTAAGGCATTGGGGCCTTCATTGAAAAGTAAATCTAGAATGTTCAAATTTGATATAAAGCCATGTTTACTTTCAAACACCTGCGTGTAAGGTTTAAAACTATGTATAGTTTCTTTTTTGGCATTTACAAGGTGCCTAAAATCGTTAACACCTTCTAAAGTATTTTCGTAGACTTTTGTATGATATGTTTTTAATTCTAATTGTAAACACTCACAAATAATTTCAAAGCATCTTAAATTGAAATCTAAAATAAAATCTACTTTTTCTGTAAATAAAGGTTTTAAGTCATCTTCGTAGTATTCGAAAAATGGTGATGTTCTATATGCTGACAGTAATGATTTCCAATGGTTGCTTTGCCATTTTTCGGCATTAAAAACTTTTACATCACGGTATTTCTGTCTGTTTTTTTGGGTGTGAATAACAGGAATGTTTAAAGCTAATTTTCCATTAGCACCATAAATATAGCAGCGGTTTCTGTAGGTTTGTTTAAGAAAGTTGTCATGCATTTCAAACACAACTTCCTTTGCCTTTGCTATGGCTACAAAGTGAGCGATGTTAGGAAAGTAAGTTGGATGTAATAAAATGTTCATTTGTTGATGTCATTCCTGCGAAGGCAGGAACCCACTTTTATAATTAAGTTTCAATTTATAAGATTCCTGCCTTCGCAGGAATGACAAATCTTTATCAACTATTTTTCTTGCGTTTCCTCCATTTATTATAACCAATCCATCCAAAGAGTAATACCAAAAATGGAATAAAGTATGACGTTGCCTTACCACTACCACTAACAGTCGTAAAAAAACGGTCCCAACGCGGATTTTTAAGGCCATCCCAACTCATCCAAATAAATACAGGTTTGCCTACAACATGGTCAAAAGGAACAA
This sequence comes from uncultured Algibacter sp., assembly GCF_947487605.1. Lineage (GTDB taxonomy): Bacteria > Bacteroidota > Bacteroidia > Flavobacteriales > Flavobacteriaceae > Algibacter_D. Next base: position 31,041 of record NZ_CANKXK010000011.1, on the reverse strand, counting down.
AACCCCATGCTCTGGCATCAATTGAATTATGACGATTATCTCCCATCATCCAATAGTAATTTTGTTTAAATGTATAAGTGTTAGCAACTTCACCATTAATCAATATTTGATTTCCTTTAACTTGTAATGAGTTGCCTTCATATTCTGTGATAACACGTTTATATAGTGGTAAAACGTCTAAGTTAATAGCAATTGTTTTTCCTTCTTCTGGAATGTAAAGTGGGCCGAAGAAATCGACATTCCAATTATAATTTGGATCATGTGGAAATATATTGGGATCTCGAACACCTTTTTCTTTTTTATTTGGTGTTATGCTAGCAACATTAGGATGGTTTTTAAATTTAGCCAAAGCCTCATCTGAAATAGCAGAGAAATAATATGTATTATTGGAGTTTGGCATAATACCAAAGCCATCTGTTATATCGTAACGGTCTTTTATTTGTTTTGGATTAAACTGGTTTGTTTTTGGTTGTACGAGGTAACTAAACTGTAAATGTGCTCTATCTGGCAGCTCATTTTTTTTATTATTTATATAAACAAAACCATCGCGAACTTCTAACGAATCTCCCGCTACAGCAACGCAACGCTTCACTAAATTAGTTTTTTTGTCAATGGGTTTGTAGTAGTTTCTATCTGGATGAAAATCATTCATGTCCAACAAGGTGTCTGCTGGTTGATTGAAAACGACTATTTCGTTTCTATCTATTTTTTCAAACCCAGGAATACGTAAATAGGGTAGTTGTAATTTGTTTTTCCATGAGTTACTACCAATATGGTCATCAAATAAATAGGACTTTGATTTTAATACAGGAATAGTATCATGAACCATAGGTGCTCCAACAGTCGTCATTGGAATTCTAGCGCCATAATGAAATTTGCTCACAAATAAGAAATCACCGACTAATAGTGATTTTTCTAACGATGATGAAGGAATAGTAAAAGGCTGAATAAAGTAAGTATGTACTATGGTTGCAGCTACAATAGCAAATAAAATAGAACTTGTCCATTCACCAGAGCCAGATTTTGGATGTATATTTCTATTCTCTATGTATTCTACATCGGCAACATAGTTTAAATAGTAATTATAAAAACCTAATGTGGCAACTGCTAAAAAAGTATCTACATAGGTGTTTTTTCCAAAACTTCTAGCGGTTTCAACCCAAACTACTATAAACATAATAAGGTTAACAATAGGTAAAAATAATAAGATTACCCACCACCAAGGACGGTTAATTATCTTCATTAATACTACACCATTGTAAATAGGAATAAAGGCTTCCCAAGCTTGTCTACCAGCTTTAATATATAATTTCCAAGTCCCTAATCCATGAATTAATTGGATTATTAAAATGAATATAAACCATTGTGTTAATGTCATAACTTAAAATTTAAAATATTTTGGTTAGTAGTAGGAGTTTAGACTTATGTTACATGTTAATTAGGTATTAACCTATATTTAACACATCTTTCATAGTGAAAACACCATTTTTACCAACAATCCATTCTGAAGCAATTACAGCACCAAGAGCAAACCCTTGTCTGTTATGGGCAATATGTTCAATTGTTATGCTATCTACTTCGCTTTTGTAATTTATGGTATGCGTTCCAGGAACGTCTTCAATACGTTTTGCAATTATTGGGATTTTGGAATTCGTGTCACCATCCAATTCCCAAGCTCCATATTTTTCACTTTGAGAAATAATATCATTAGCCAATGAAATTGCAGTACCACTTGGAGCATCTAACTTTTGAGTATGATGAATTTCTTCCATACTTACATCGTATTGCTTTAGCGTGGACATCATTTTTGCTAATGTTTTATTTAGCTCAAAGAAAATATTGACTCCAAGACTATAATTGGAAGCGTATATAAAAGCACCATTTTTTTCTTTACATAAAGCAACGGCCTTTTCGTAATTATCTAGCCATCCTGTTGTGCCAGAAATTACAGGTACATTATTATTAATACAGTTTGTTATATTATTAAAAGCAACATTTGGGATGCTAAAATCTATGGCAACATCTGCTTGAGTAATATCATACTCCTTATCATCTTTATCTATTTTAAGTACAATATTATGACCACGACTAATTGCTATTTTTTCAATAGTCTGACCCATTTTTCCGTATCCTAATAAAGCAATATTCATTTAAAATTTAAAATTTAGTGTTAATCCGAGATTGCCAGTTGCGTCAATCTCGTTTAATTTATAATGAGGGGCCAAAGATAGGTTTTCATCTACATTATATTGTAATAAATGCGCATCTACGTTTGCATCAATAATATTTAAAGCATAAATACCAATTGTAACCAAAAGCGATAACTCTTTATTTCTTCTAAATAGCTTTTGCGCTCTTAATAATCCATCATCAGAAACTCGAGGCGAACTAAGTTGATTTCCTTGGGCGTCTAAATAAAACTCATCGTTAGTAAAGCCAGCTAATCTACTTTTATAAGCATCTCTATAGCGGTTATATTCTTTATTATTATTCAAATAGAAATATACACCTGTTCCAATAGCGACATAAACAATTGGAATTTTCCAATATTTTTTATTGTATGCCTGCCCTAGACCAGGCAATACGGCAGAGTAAAACGCAGCTTTTGCTGGAGATAATGGGTTTATGGGTTCTCTAATTTCTGTAACTTCTTCAATTTCTATAGCTTCAGGAAGTTTTTCATTATCATTTTTTTTCTTGTCTTGGGCAAATATGGAAATGCAAAACAGAAAAGAAAATATACTGGTAGTAACTAATTTATTTCGCACCTTGAACTAATTTTTTAATGCGATTAAAATCTTCTTCAGAATGGAATGGAATTGTTATTTTTCCTTTACCATTATTAGAAACTTTAACGTCAATTTTGTGACCAAAGTATTCTGAAAATGCTGTTATCCCTTTTTTAATATATTTAGGAACATCTTTTTCTGTTTCTTTTTGAGTAGTTGGTTTTATATCTACATTATTGTTGAAATTGCGAACTAACACTTCGGTTTCTCTTACAGATAATTTATTAGAAAGTATTTTTTCGTAAATATCTAATTGAAACGTTTGGTCTTCAATACCAATTAAAGCACGTCCATGTCCCATAGAAATAAAACCATCGCGCATTCCCGTTTGAATAATAGGGTCTAGTTTTAACAAACGTAAATAGTTAGCAATAGTAGAACGTTTTTTACCAACACGTTCACTCATTTGTTCTTGTGTTAAGTTTATTTCATCAATTAAACGTTGGTAAGATAAAGCAATTTCGATAGGATCTAAATCTTGGCGTTGAATATTTTCAACTAAAGCCATTTCTAACGATTCTTGATCGTTGGCAATTCTAATATAGGCAGGAATGGTTTCTAGACCAATTAATTTTGAGGCTCTAAAACGACGCTCTCCAGAAACTAATTGATATTTATTGAAATCTAATTTTCTTACCGTAATAGGTTGAATAATACCAAGCTCTTTTATAGAAGAAGCTAATTCACGCAAAGATTCTTCACTAAAATTGGTTCTAGGTTGAAAAGGGTTTACTTCAATAAAATCGATATCTAATTCAACAATATTTCCAATAACTTTATCTGCATTCTTGTCTTGAACAGACTGAATATCGTTACTTGGATCTTTTAAAAGAGCCGATAAACCTCTACCTAAAGCCTGTTTTTTAGTTGCCTTAGCCATACTAACCGTTTTTGTTGATAATTTCTTTAGCCAAACTTAAGTAATTAGTAGCTCCTTTGCTACTTGCATCATAATTAATTATACTCTCACCATAACTAGGTGCCTCACCTAAACGCACATTACGTTGTATAATTGTTTGAAACACCATGTTATTGAAGTGTTTTTGAACCTCTTCAACTACTTGATTAGAAAGTCTTAGTCTAGAATCATACATGGTAAGTAATAAGCCTTCTATATCTAATTCTGGGTTATGTATTTTTTGAACACTTTTAATGGTATTTAACAATTTGCCTAAGCCTTCAAGCGCGAAATATTCGCATTGAATTGGGATTATTACAGCATCAGCCGCAGTCAATGCATTAAGTGTTAGAAGTCCCAAAGAAGGTGCGCAATCAATTAAAATAAAATCGTATGCATCTTTAACCTCTTCTAAAGCTTTTTTAAGCATGTACTCGCGATTGTCTTTGTCAACGAGTTCTATTTCAATAGCAACCAGATCTATATGTGCTGGTATAGCATCTAAATTAGGTGTTTCGGTTTTTACTATAGCTTCTTTTGCAGAATTGGAATGTTCAAGAAGTTGATAGGTTCCAATTTCTACAGTCTCTACATCAATACCAATGCCAGATGTAGCATTTGCTTGTGGATCTGCATCTATTAGAAGCACTTTCTTTTCTAAAACACCAAGTGAAGCGGCTAAGTTAATTGACGTTGTTGTTTTACCAACACCGCCTTTTTGGTTAGCAATTGCAATGATTTTACCCATTAATGATTTGGTTTAATAAGCGGTAAAAATACGATTATTTACGAGGAATAAAAATGGAACTTGTTAACAAACGGATAATTAGAAAATCAATTACGATATTGATATTTTTAAGCTTAATCAATCAAGATTTCAAGTATTTTAATTGCTGCATCACTAATTTTTGTGCCAGGACCAAAAACGGCAACTGCACCAGCATCGAATAAATATTGATAATCCTGTTTGGGTATAACACCACCAACAATAACCATAATATCATCGCGTCCATAAGATTTTAAAGCCTCAATAACTTGAGGTACTAGCGTTTTGTGTCCAGCAGCAAGAGATGAAACACCTAAAATATGAACATCGTTTTCTACAGCTTGCTTTGCGGCTTCTTGTGGTGTTTGAAATAGTGGTCCAATATCGACATCAAAGCCAACATCAGCATAACCTGTTGCAACAACTTTTGCACCACGATCGTGACCATCTTGTCCCATTTTTGCAATCATAATTCGAGGTCTACGACCGTCTTGTTCTGCAAAAATATCTGCTAGTTCTTGCGCTTTTTTAAACGATTTATCGTCTTTTATTTCTTTGCTATACACACCTGAAAAGGATTTTATTTGTGCTTTATGTCTTCCAAAGGATGCTTCTAAGGCATCGCTTATTTCACCTAATGTTGCTCGTTCACGAGCTGCTTCAATAGCTAAAGATAATAAGTTTTTTTCTCCTGTTTTAGCTGCTTTTGTTAATTTTAATAAGGCAGTTTCTACTTTATTAGAATCTCTTTCCGATTTAATATTGTTTAGTCTTTCTATTTGAGAATTTCTAACAGTTTTATTGTCTACTTCTAGTGTGGTAATAGGATCTTCTTTTTCTAAGCGATATTTATTGACACCAACAATAATATCTTGCCCTGAGTCTATGCGCGCTTGTTTTTTGGCTGCAGCTTCTTCGATGCGTATTTTAGGAATTCCAGCTTCAATGGCTTTTGTCATGCCGCCTAGTTCTTCTACTTCTTCTATTAGAGACCATGCTTTTTTTGCAATATCATGAGTTAGTTTTTCAACATAATAACTGCCTGCCCAAGGATCAACTGTTTTGGTTATTTTAGTTTCTTCTTGTAAAAATATTTGTGTATTTCTGGCTATTCTAGCAGAGAAATCGGTTGGTAGAGCAATTGCTTCGTCTAGGGCGTTTGTATGCAAACTTTGTGTTCCTCCAAAAGCTGCGGCAGCTGCCTCAATTGTTGTGCGAGCTATATTATTAAAAGGATCTTGCTCTGTTAAACTCCAACCAGATGTTTGGCAGTGCGTTCTTAAGGCCAAGGATTTTTCGTTTTTCGGATTAAATTGTTTAACTATTTTAGCCCAAAGCATGCGAGCTGCACGCATTTTTGCTATCTCCATAAAATGATTCATTCCTATTGCCCAGAAGAATGAAAGTCTTGGAGCAAAGGTGTCAATATCCATACCAGCTTTAATGCCTGTTCTAAGGTACTCTAATCCATCGGCTAGGGTGTAAGCTAGTTCAATATCGCAAGTCGCACCGGCTTCTTGCATGTGATAACCAGAAATACTAATGCTATTGAACTTTGGCATATTTTTACTAGTAAATTCAAAAATATCTGAAATGATTTTCATAGATGGCGTAGGAGGATAGATATAAGTATTACGCACCATAAATTCTTTTAAAATATCATTTTGAATAGTACCAGAAAGTTGTTCTATGGAAACGCCTTGTTCTTCTGCTGCCACAATAAAAAATGCCATTATGGGTAGTACGGCTCCGTTCATAGTCATGGAAACCGACATCTTATCTAATGGAATTTGATCGAAAAGAATTTTCATATCTTCAACAGAATCAATAGCAACTCCAGCTTTTCCAACATCACCAACAACACGTTTGTGGTCACTATCATAACCGCGATGTGTTGCTAAATCAAAAGCAACCGATAAGCCTTTTTGTCCAGCAGCTAGATTGCGTCTGTAAAATGCATTGCTTTCTTCAGCTGTACTAAAACCTGCATATTGCCTAATAGTCCATGGTCTGCGAACATACATAGTGCTATATGGGCCACGTAAATACGGCGCAATTCCAGCGACAAAGTTTAAATGTTCTAAATCTTCAATATCGTTCTTAGAATAGACGGATTTAACTTCAATGCCTTCAGAAGTTAAAAAAGAATCATGTACTGAATCTTTTATACTTTCAGGTTTATTATTAAGGGTTATATGTTGAAGATTTTTTCTCATTTAATGATTATGTCCAGCATGTGGATCTGGTGTTGTTTCTTGCTGTGTGTTATTAAAGTCTACTTTTTCTTCTGATTCATTCATGTTAACCTGAGACAAATCAACATCAAAAAGTTTTGCGTAAAATAAGTCGAAAGCCATATAAGCCGATAAATATTTATCTCTAATAGCTTGACTATAATTGGAAATTAAAGGTGTTCCAAAGAGTTTAGGACTCATGCTGTTGGTTGAAATCAATGCATTAAGAGTAGTATTTAAATCTTTGTTTTGAATATTAGTGGCAATACAATTGAAAAGTTTGCTGTTATAATTTAAATGACTATTTGAGTTGTTGGCATCCCATAAATCATTTTCTTTTTTTAAAACGTTAAAAACTTCTATTGTATGGGGTGTAATCATATCTTGATATTTTACTTGTCCGCTTACAGCTTGACGAACAAACTGGGAATATGCTCTTGAAATATTAGGTTTCCCTTTACTGTAAAAATTAATCATATCATTTTCAAAAGCAAAAAGAGCTTCGTTATACAGCTTTGAGTCTAAACTATCGCAAGTTAAAACAACACCTTTATCGGTATATATATACTCAGATAAAGTTGTCTTTTCTTTTTTACAGCTTGTAAAACTGATTACTAAGGCAACTACAAAAAGTTTTAATAATTGAGGTTTCATTTTAATAATATAATTTAAGGTTTATTCTTTTTTTAATCGTTCTTGTTCTAATGTTTCGGCTAATCGTTTTTCTATAATTGGTTCTATTAGCGTTTTCCTTGTTTTTGATTTGACAAAGGGGTAAAGTTCTAATTCATCTTTCATTTTATCATTTACATTAGGATGCTTATTAGTTCCTAAAAGGACTTCAGTACCCGAATCAAATTGTTGCTGTTCTTTTAAAGCGCTCTCTTTTATTTTACGCTGAATTGTACCAGCTTTCAACTGATGTAAAAAACCACCATTTGCCTCTATATTTTTGAAAATGCTTAGGGCTTTCTCTGCTAGTTGATTAGTTAAACTCTCAATGTAATAAGACCCATCTGATGCATTATTAACTATGTTAAAATAACTTTCATGTTTAAGTATTAAAAGCTGATTTCTAGCAATGCGCTCACCAAATTCATTGTCTTTATGGTAAATGGTATCATAAGCTAAGTTGTAAATAGTATCTGCTCCACCAAGTATGGCACTCATACATTCGGTAGTAGTTCGTAGTATATTGGTGGTATAGTCGTATAGTGTTTTATTGCGTTTTGTTGGTGTAACAGTAATATAACAGTTAGAGTTGATGTTATATTCTGAAGACAAAATATTCCATAACTGTCTTAATGCTCTAAGTTTTGCGATTTCGAAAAAATAATTGGTGCCTACCGCAACATTAAATGTTGTTTTAAGAGTTTGAATTTTTTGATTGTTTGTTTTAAAATAATTCAAATATTCATTAGCGTGCGCCAAAGCATAGGCGAGTTGCTGTACTATAGTTGCTCCTCCATTTTGGTAAGTTGAGGTGTTAATAGTTATTGAATTTGTTTCTTTTATAACGCTCTCTAGTTTTTGAAAGTCATCTTTTATGTTTTTGAACCAATTACCTGTTTTAGCCAAGTTTTCGATGATATCTATCTCAATTTGAATTTTTTCATTATTAATGGATTTGCCAATGTTTTTTACGAATACTTCAGAAAGAAATTGTAATTCTAAGTAGATAGGTGTTAACTTCAGATTGATATTTTGGATTAAATCAAGTGTAGAATGGGTGTCATCTGGTATAATAAACTTGATACTTTCAGCACCACGTTTAATGGCATGTATGGCTTTTGAATTTGCTTTTCTTGCATCAGTCACAAAAATACTTTGGCATATTTTCCAACCTTTAGTCTCTTTGTGAGTTACTTCTGGATATTTGCTAAAATCATCAGCATGGTAAAAAGGTTTTACCGCTATATCTTCATTTATATGCCAAATTAGCGTTTCATTATAATCGGCTCCCTTTAAATCGAACTGGATTTTTTGTTTCCATTGTTTTGCAGAAACTTGGTTGAAATCGTCAAACAGGTTTTTACTCATCTTTTTTAAGTTTTAAACTGTCTTCATATTCAATAATATAAATCTCTTCATCGTCTCGCTTCATATAATACTCTTCTCGCGCAAATTTTTCAAGACCTTCCTCAGTTTTCAACTTTTTAATGGATTTTTTGTCTTTTTCTATTTCTCGCTTGTAATAGTCTTTTTCATCTTCAAGGTTATCAATTTCTGTATTTAATTCGTTGTGTATAAACCATGAGTTGGCATCAAAAAATAACATCCAAACAACGAATCCAATTATAATAATAACAAACCAGTTTTTAAATGGTTTTAGATATTTACTTTTATTTTTAAGATTGGCCATTTATAATTTTTCAGTTATAATCGTTCTAACTATATCAACAGCTACTGTATTGTATTTATTGTTTGGTATAATAATATCGGCATATTCTTTCATTGGTTCAATAAACTGGTCGTGCATAGGTTTTAGGGTTGTTTTATACCTATTAAGAACTTCGTCTAAATCTCTACCACGTTCAGAAATGTCGCGTTTTAAACGTCTTATTAAGCGTTCGTCACTATCAGCATGTACAAATATTTTGATGTCAAACATATCTCGTAATTCGGGATTAGTAAGAATTAAAATCCCTTCTACAATCATCACTTTTCTGGGATGAGTTAATATGGTATCACCAGTTCTATTGTGCTTAACAAATGAGTAAACGGGTTGGTGTATTGGTTCTTTGTTTTTTAATTTTTCTAAATGAGAGGCTAACAAATCAAAATCTATAGATCTTGGGTGGTCAAAATTAATATTTACACGTTCTTCATAAGATAAGTGACTCGTATCTTTATAATAAGAGTCCTGAGAAATAATGCCTACTTCGCCATCTGGGAGTTCATTTAATATTTGATTTACTACCGTTGTTTTGCCACAACCAGTACCACCAGCAATTCCTATAACAAGCATGAATTTTTATTTTGTTTGAGCTAAACAAATTTAAGATTATTTCTTAGAATGATTTTTAATTTTGGCATTAATTCTCATAATGAGTTATAAAGAAATAATGTGTCTAATCGAAGAAATTTAAAACTATTAAAAATAGAAATAAAATGTAGTTTGATTTTGAAGAAAAACTCTATATTTGCATCCCGTTATAGATAACCAAAATTCGGGGTGTAGCGTAGCCCGGTTATCGCGCCGCGTTTGGGACGCGGAGGTCGTCACGCTTGAAGCGTGACCACCACAACTAAAAAGAAACATTATTATGTTTGTATATATTCTTTTTAGTCAAAGTTTATCGAAATATTATGTAGGTCAAACCGCAGATTTTGATAAAAGGCTTGAAAGGCATAATTTAGGTTATGTGAAATCAACAAAACATGGTTTACCATGGGAATTGATTTTAAAGATTGAAGTTCTTAGTAGAAGAGAAGCACTAATTCTTGAAAAGAAAATTAAGAAAAGAGGTGCGAAAAGATATTTAGATAACCATTTCGGGGTGTAGCGTAGCCCGGTTATCGCGCCGCGTTTGGGACGCGGAGGTCGCAGGTTCGAATCCTGCCACCCCGACAAATATGAATGCCAATAGAAACCAAAACCTTGTAAATCATATGATTTACAAGGTTTTATTGTTTTTAGACTACCATAAAAATTGAATTGATACATTTTTATGAATCGTGAAGATATGAAACTACGCAGTTTAGAAGCACACGATGTTGTAAATCTAAAATCAGAATACAATGGTGTGATCCGTGAAGCCAATAATTTTAAAGTCGTAGGTTATGATATTCCAAAAAACTGTTGCGCAACTTATTTTCCAGAAACAAATGTTTTAGTGCCTCTTGATAGTTTTGCTCATACAGCAAAAACACCAGCATCAAAGAGCGTGAAAATAACTATTGAAAAAGTTTAAGATTTCTTTACTTAGAGCGCCATCTGCGTAACCAAAACTTCCACCATCTTCTGTTATAGATGTGCTTCAAATCGTTTTCAAATAAAACATGAGAATCGTTATAAAACGCTACAAAGTTTTCTGCTGAGACTTGATTTGGAAAAGGGGCATAATAGTGCGTTGGGCTATCCTCATCATTACGCCAAACTAAAACGTAACACAGCTTTATATCCTCTCTTTTAATTATGGGTAGCAATTTATCTGTCCACCAAATAGGATCTGGTATAGACTCTAATCCAGTTTCTGTAAACGCAGCAAGTTTCTTTTTTTTAATGGCGTAATCAGATACTATTTTTAGTTTTTTAGCAACAGCTTCTAAATCCCCTAATTTGAAATCGTGGTAATCATCCATACCTAGTAAATCTACCCATTCGTCACCTGGATATCTATCCAAATATTCTTCTTCCGTATTAAATTTACAATCAGGCGAAAACGCATAAATTATATTATGCAGTTTTAATGTGTCTCTCATATAACTGACCGTAAACCTCCACATTGTAATAAATTCTTCTTTGGAACAATGGGGTTTTCCCCACCAAAACCAATCGCCATCAAACTCATGGTATGGTCTAAAAATAATTGGAATTGCTTCTCCATGTTTTCCTTTTAATGTTTTTACCCATTCGCCAATTTCATTTAAAATAGTTTTGTATTTCTCATGTCCATCACCACCTGGTATGAGTCTAGGAAGAATTGGTTCTGATATTGAGTCTTTCCAATAGAAGTCAAATTTATTTTTGTCTTTTGAAAACGGATTGGAAAAATGCCACGCTAAAGTATTAACTGCACCTCTGTTGTAGTTTTCAATTATATTTTCGCTTAGTAACGCCCTTTCTTTTGCAATTTTTTCAGGAGACCCATTATAAAATTTTAAGAGGTCAACACCAATTACTGCCGGATGAGAGCCGCAAACTGATTTTACATCTGATCGGTTTTTATCACCTTTCCAATGGTGTCCATATTCCGTGGCATGTTGTTGCCCAAATAGCGTGTGTTCTTGTCCAATTAAATACAAGCTTTTGTATAGAGATTTTGTTTCTTTAGTAGCCTTTTTGTCAATTAATTCTTGTGAGGCTAATCCAGAGTATATTAATATAAAAATGGATAATAAAAATGCTTTTATTTTGCTCATTATAAATATGTTACGCGCCTTAAGTAGTTAGCCTTGATTAATAGAAAGTACTAATTTAGAAACATATAAACTACTTGTCAAATACTTTTACATCATTAGATTGCACTTTATAGTCAAAAGCATTAATTCTTTATGATATAATCTGGAAGCGCATTATGGAATTATTTCTCAATAAGTGTTTAAGGTTATTTTTTAGTATTTCATCAAAAACTCATCCCTTAATTTTCTTATTAAATAATTATTAATGTTTCAATTTGTGAAATATGCAATAATTCCCATTCTACGTAAATTTCATATCATAATCATTTAAAAAATACGTATAAATACTTAGTTTTGTGTTTAAATACGTAATTATGCAACAAATTATTGTCGTTGGAAATGGAATGGTTGGTTATAAATTTTGTGAAAAATTTGTAGCTCAAGCTAAAAGTGTCAATTTTAAGATTACCGTGTTTGGTGAAGAGCCAAGACCTGCTTACGATCGTGTTCATTTAAGCGAGTTTTTTGAAAACCAAGATGCTAAAGCTTTAGAAATGGCACCCGCAGAGTGGTATGCTGATAATAATATCGATTTAATTACTGGAGAACGTGTTGCTGATATCAACAGAAGTTCAAAAACCATTACTACCGCAAAAGACCGCGAGTTTTCTTATGATTACTTAGTTTTAGCTACTGGGTCTTCGCCTTTTGTGCCTCCAATTAAAGGTGTTGAAAAAGAAGGGGTATTTGTATATAGAACCATTGAAGATTTAGAGGGTATGCTAGCTTATGCAGCTAAACTTAGGGAAGAAAAACCCAATGCAAGAGGTGCTGTTTTAGGAGGTGGTTTGTTAGGCTTAGAAGCTGGTAAAGCTGTAATGGATATGGGGTTAGAACCTCATATTGTGGAGTTTGCACCTAAGTTAATGCCACGACAATTGGATTCTAGAAGTTCTCAGGTGTTAAAATTAAAATTAGAATCTATTGGATTAAATATTCACTTGAGTAAAGCTACCAATCAGATTTTAGGAGACGGAGCCATTACAGGAATGGAGTTTGGAGAAGATGATATGCTAGATGTTGATATGCTAGTGATTTCAGCTGGTATTCGTCCACGTGATGAACTTGGACGTGCTTGTGGTTTAGAAGTTGGTGTTCGTGGAGGTATTGTGGTAGATAATACCATGAAAACTTCGGATGAAAATATTTATGCTATTGGAGAGATTGCTTTATATAACCAAATGATTTATGGGTTAGTAGCACCAGGTTATGACATGGCAGCTGTTGCAGTAGAACAAATTATAGGTAATACTGAAACTGTAATGCCCGAAGCTATTGATATGTCCACTAAACTAAAATTAATTGGCGTAGATGTGGCAAGTTTTGGTGAACCTTTTATGCCAGCTTCAAAAGGACACTCTATAATTTTTGAAAATAAAACGCAACATTTATATAAACGCATAAACGTTAGTCTTGATGGTAAATCATTACTTGGAGGAATTCTAGTTGGTGATGCTGCAGACTATAATATGCTACACCAAGTGTACTTAAATGGTATGGCTATTCCTGAAGATCCTTCACAATTGATTTTACCTGCTAGTGAGGGCGGTTCGTCTTTTGGAAGCGTATTAGATTTACCAGACGATGCACAAGTATGTTCTTGCGAAAGTGTAAGTAAAGGTGATATTTGTTGCTCAATTACAGAAGGTGATTGTACTACTTTTGGTGATGTTGTTACTAAAACAAAAGCAACTTCGGGTTGTGGTGGTTGTAAACCTATGGTAACCGATTTGGTAAACGAAACATTAAAATCTCTAGGAAAAGAGGTTAAAGAAACCATTTGTGAGCACTTTAATTTTAGCAGACAAGAGCTGTATGATTTAATTAAAATTAATAAAGTGCCTAACTATCAAGAAGCCTTAGATTTATTTGGAGAAGGGCATGGTTGTGAAACGTGTAAGCCATTAGTAGCATCTATTTTTGCTACGATTACTATGGAAACGGCTAACAGACAGCCCACAATACAAGATACAAACGATAGATTTTTAGCAAACATTCAGCGTAACGGAACCTATTCCGTAGTGCCAAGAGTTGCTGGTGGAGAGATTACGCCACAGCAATTGATAGTGATTGGAGAAGTGGCTAAAAAATATGATTTATATACAAAAATTACAGGAGGTCAGCGTATTGATTTATTCGGGGCGCAGATTCATGAATTGCCATTAATTTGGAAGGAATTGATTGATGCTGGTTTTGAAAGTGGGCATGCCTATGGAAAATCATTAAGAACTGTTAAAAGTTGTGTTGGTTCTACATGGTGTAGATATGGTATGCATGAGAGTGTAACCTTTGCTATAGATATTGAAAATAGATATAGAGGATTACGATCACCTCATAAATTAAAAGGTGGTGTTTCAGGATGTATTAGAGAGTGTGCAGAGGCACGCGGAAAGGATTTTGGATTAATTGCCGTGGAGGGTGGTTGGAATTTATACGTTTGTGGAAACGGTGGCGCTACTCCAAAACACGCTCTTTTATTAGCAGAGCAACTAGATGATGTAACTGCTATAAAATACTTAGATAGATTCTTAATGTATTATATAAGAACTGCTGGTCCTTTAGTAAGAACTGCGCCTTGGTTAGACAAGCTTGAAGGTGGAATTGATTACTTGAAGCAGGTAGTTATTGAAGATTCTTTGGGTATTGCTGAAGATTTAGAGCAAGAAATGGAAGGACTTGTAAATAAATATCAGTGTGAGTGGAAAGAGGCTATTGAAAATCCTGAAATGATGAAACGCTTTAAGCATTTTGTGAACTCTGATGATGCAGATGATAATATAGAGTTTGTACCAATGCGCGGACAGAAGATGCCGAAGCAATGGGTTTAAGGAAGTGAAGAAGTTGGAAGCTTGAAGTTGGAAGTTTGAAGGTGGAAGTTTGAAGTTGGAAGTTTGAAGGTGGAAGTTTGAAGTTGGAAGGTGGAAGTTAGTTTGTGAATAAAATAAACATATGAGTGAGAGTTCCCCTCCTTGGAGGGGTTAGGGGTGGGTTTCGCGTTAGGGATTGCAGTGGAAAGCCCACAGCTTTTGCACCTTAGTGCAGAAGCGAGGACTTGTAACGTAAAGCCCGACCTTTTGCGATCCTGCAAGGTTTCTAAAAACCTGGCAGGTATGAGTAAAAGGTAACGCCCAAAAAATTAAAATATAGAATTATGCAAGATATATTGAGTCGATACGAAACAGTTTCTGAAAACGCTGTTAAAGAGTGGTTTAGAGTGGGAGAGACGAGTGATTTTCCTGAGAATAGTGGTGCGTGTATTAAGTATAAAAGCAAGCAGATTGCAGTATATAATTTTGCACGAACAGGGAAATGGTATGCAACGCAAAATTTGTGTCCGCATAAAATGGAGATGGTCTTGTCGTTAGGAATGATAGGGGATAAGGATGATATCCCGAAGGTGGCTTGCCCGATGCATAAAAAGAACTTCTCTTTAGAAGATGGTAGTAATTTAGCTGGTGAAGATTTGAAAATTGCCACCTATCCTGTTAAAATTGAAGCGGGAAATGTGTATATTGGCTTTTCAGATTAATGAACAGTCTAAAATACGCATCTTATGAAGCCTACCAGATTTGAAACCGCAATTGCATTAATTGACAAAGCCAACTCTGAAGATATAAATACTTATCAGGTTGCTGGTATGGATTACCCAAAGGAATTGTTATACTCGCAACGTATGACACGAAAACTATTGCAATTTGAGCCTAATGCTTCTAAAGCATTGCAAATAGCGGCGCGTGCACAACATATATGTCGTTGGAAAATTGCACGTGATACATATCCAATGGATCGTGTGGGGTATTTAAAATGGCGCGAAACCTTAAAACGTATGCACGGAGATTTAACTGCTGATATTTTAAAGCAAGTAGGTTACGATAATCAGTTTACAGATAGGGTAAAAGCTATTATTTTAAAGAAGTTGATTAAAAAGAACGAAGAATCTCAAACTTTAGAAGATACTATATGCTTAGTGTTTTTAGATTATTATTTTGAAGAGTTTGCTGCTAAGCATGACGACGAAAAGATAATTGATATTCTGAAAAAAACGTGGGTAAAGATGTCTGATAAAGGCCATGAGGCGGCTTTAAAACTTCCTTTTTCTGATAAGAGTTTGGCACTTGTAAAGCTAGCTATTTCATAAATTTTTTTGAGTATGACAAAGCACGGCAATTCATTAGACCAAAGGACTTTTGATAAGCTACGCCGTTTGTATATTATTGCTTTGAGTACGATTGCGGTTTCAGTGGTTGTAAGTCAATTACTTATTCGTAATCATCTTAGTGGGCAAGAAAGTGACTCAACGGTAATTAATGTGGCAGGTAGGCAGCGTATGTTGAGCCAGAAACTTACTAAAGACATTTTAGCTTTATCTTCTGAAATTAATATTGCTCAAAAAACAGCACTAAAAAATAATATTAAAGAAACACTCCATTTATGGAAACTCTCTCATAATGCATTGCAAAACGGTAATGATAGTTTAGGGTTGCCAAAAAAGAATAGTAAAAAAGTTACAGAAAAATTTAAACGGTTAAACCCCATTTTTGATACCATAAGTAAAGCTTCAAAAGCTATTATTGATAAGATAGAAAATGTACCGCCTTTAGATTTAGAGCTTTATGAGGCTGATATAGAAAAAGTAAAGACCAATGAGGGGGCTTTTTTAACAATGATGGATGATATTGTAAATCAATACGATTTAGAAGCTGATGAAAAAGTAGCGTGGTTGCGTCAATTAGAATTATGGTTAACATCTCTTACTTTATTGATTCTTTTAGGTGAGTTTTTGTTTATTTTTTGGCCTGCGGCAAAGTCTGTAAAATCTACTCTTGCAGAATTGTTATTTGCTGAAAAACGTGCCAAAAAAATGGCTTTTGACGCTGATGAGTTGAGTAAAGCCAAAGAAAAATATATTCAAGAATTAAGTGCGTTAAGTCGCGCTATGGATGACACCTTGCTTTTTGCGCGTATTTTGCCTAATGGAAGTGTAGTGCACATGGGTAACAAATTTTCGCGACTATTCAAGCTTTCAAAATTTAAAGATGCTACGCTGTTTTGGACTGTTTTATCTACTGAAGAACAGGAACAACTAGCTATTGAAGATATAATTAATAAACATAAAAAAACGGGCTGGCAAGGCGAAGTAAAAGCGACTACAAAAGAAGGGAATAACGTATGGTTAGAAATGGCTGTAATTCCTTATACACCTACTGAAGAGAAATCTGAATTATTGATTATTGCTTCTGAAATTACTAAACGAAAAAAAGCCCAATTAGAAATTGAACGCTTGACTGAAAAGAGCTTTGAGGAAAAAATGAGTCAGCAGAAAATTATTTCTAGTAAAATTATTGAAAATCAAGAAAAAGAGCAAAACCGTATTGCTAAAGATGTACATGATGGTATAGGGCAGATGCTTACAGGTTTAAAATATAATTTAGAAAGTATTGATACAAAAGATATTGAGAAGGCTAAAACAAAGATTGAGCATTTAAAAGCACTTACTACTAATATTATAAAAGGGGTTAGAACAGCAACGTTTAATCTAACACCTCCTGAACTAACAGACCATGGTATTGTGCCTGCTTTAAGTAAATTAACTTTAGAGTTAGCTAAACTTACAGGTAAGGATATAGTTCTTTTTAATAAGACAGATTTTAGCCAACGCTTAGATTCGCTTGCCGAGATTAATATTTATCGTATAACTCAAGAAGCTATTAATAATGCTATTAAATATGCTGAATCTACCCATATAATTGTGTCATTATCACATAGCAAAAATATTTTAAGTATTGTTATTGATGATAATGGTAAAGGCTTTAATCCAGATGAAGTAAAGCGAGTTAAAACAGGTGATGGCGGTATGGGAATGACCTTTATGCAAGAGCGTATTAAGTATATTGACGGACGTTTGTTTTTATCTTCGGAAGCGGGTAAGGGTACTCGGGTTACTTTGAATATTCCTTTGGTGAATGATTAAAAGGAGTTTGCTTGTCATTTCTCCTAGCATAGAAATGACCAATGTTTTTTTTTGTTCTCAAGTCTATAACATAAATATCCGTTTTTTAAGAACTCATTTAAAACAGTAACTGTTAGAAATATTGCTTTAACAGCACCTTATATGCATAATGGTGCTTTTAATACCTTGGAAGAGGTTATGGAATTTTATAATCACGGAGGTGGTGCAGGTATGGGCTTAGATATAGAAAATCAAACACTTTCAAGCGAACCTTTAGGCTTGACTACTCAAGAAAAAGCAGATATAATAGTTTTTATGGAATCACTTACTGATGTTTCAGAGTTCGCTACTTATTAAATAATCTTGCAATGGTTGATATAAAGTATTTCTTCGGTATTAAAGTATTTATTATATAAAAGTAGTTAATAACTCCTAATAACTACGCTTCAAAATCCATTTCAAAATTTCTATTTTGCAAATTAATATTATCTAATAGAAATGAAAGTCTGTATAGCCGAAAAGCCAAGTGTAGCACGGGAAATTGCCTCAGTTCTGGGAGCAAATACTAAACGTGATGGTTATTATGAAGGTAACGGATATGCGGTCACTTATACTTTTGGTCACTTATGTACTTTAAAAGAACCTAACGATTATAAACCATACTGGAAAAGTTGGGATTTGAATAATCTACCCATGCTTCCAGTAAAATTTGAAACCAAGGTAGTTGCAAATTCGGGAATACAAAAACAATTTAAGATTGTAAAAAGTTTATTCGATAAAGCAGAAGTCGTTATAAATTGTGGCGATGCAGGTCAAGAGGGAGAACTCATCCAGCGATGGGTAATGAATGAATCGAATTATAAGGGAAAAGTACAGCGTTTGTGGATTTCTTCTTTAACTACAGAGGCTATAAAAGAAGGTTTTGAAAACTTAAAACCAGCTTCAGATTACGATAACTTGTATTATGCTGGTTTTTCCAGAGCAATAGGAGACTGGTTGTTGGGTATTAATGCTACACGACTATATACGGTAAAACATGGTGGATATAAACAAGTGCTATCGGTTGGTCGTGTACAAACGCCAACATTGGCTATGGTAGTGAATCGGTTTAAAGACATCGAGAAGTTTAAGCCTCAACCGTATTGGGAATTACAAACCATGTACCGAGATACGTTGTTTAGCTATGAAGAAGGTAGGTTTTTAAAAAAAGAAGATGGTGAGGTTTTAGCAAATAAGGTAAAAGAAAGTGACTTCGAAATTCAATCTATTACGAAGAAAAAAGGAAAAGAATATGCGCCTAAATTATTCGATTTAACGGGTTTACAGGTGTATTGTAATACCAAGTTTGGGTTTTCGGCAGATGAAACCTTAAAAATTGTGCAAGCCTTGTATGAAAGAAAGGTGGTGACTTACCCAAGAGTTGATACAACATTTTTGCCTAACGATATCTATCCTAAAGTGCCTAGTATTTTAAATAAGCTTACAAACTATGCTAAACTAGTACAGCCCTTGCTAGGAAAAAAAATAAAGAAGTCTGCTAAAGTTTTCAATGATAAAAAAGTAACCGATCACCATGCTATTATCCCAACAGGAATGCAAACCAATTTACAGTATAATCAACAACAGGTGTATGATATTATTGTAAAACGCTTTATTGCAGTATTTTATAATGACTGTATAGTGTCGAATACCACAGTTATTGGTGATGCGGCTAAGGTATTGTTTAAAACCACAGGAAAAGAGGTTTTAGAGAAGGGGTGGCGTATTGTGTTTGATACTTCGACAGCGTTAAGTAACTCAAATGATAAATTACTGCCTCAGTTTGAAAAAGGTGAAAAGGGGCAGCATGAGCCATCTTTTTTAGAAAAAGAAACCAAACCTCCAAATCAGTTTACAGAAGCATCGTTATTACGTGCTATGGAAACAGCAGGAAAGCAAGTAGAAGATGATGAATTAAGAGATTTGATGAAAGAAAACGGCATCGGCCGTCCATCAACACGTGCTAATATTATCGAAACACTTTTCAAGAGAAAATATATTAAGCGTAACAAGAAACAAGTATTGCCCACGGTTACTGGTATTCAGTTAATAGATACTATTCAAAACGATTTATTGAAATCGGCAGAGTTAACTGGTTCGTGGGAAAAGCAATTAAAAGATATTGAAAAAGGTACCTTTAGTGCTAGTGCTTTTATAAAAAATATGAAGCGGATGGTTGATGCCTTGGTGTATGAAGTTCGTAGTGAAGCCAAACGAGCTAATATTTCGCATGCGATTTCGGTTAAAAAACGTGAATCTAAGGCTGCGGTTAAAAAATTTGCTGGAGTTACAGGTGAAGCTTGCCCAAAGTGCAAAAAAGGTACGCTTTTAAAAGGAAAGACAGGATATGGGTGTAGCCAATATAAATCAGGATGTGATTTTGTGTTGCCTTTTAAGTTTTTAAATAAAAAAATATCGGACAAACAGTATATAAGATTGCTTACAAAAGGTTCTACAGTTAATTTAAAAGGGTTTAAAAAAGATTCCGAAACTATAGAAGGCCTTCTCTGTTTTGATGATAATTTTAAACTTAAAATTGAGCCTAAAAAAACTGCTGAAAAAGAAAAATCGAACAGCTTGTCTTGCCCAAAATGTAAAAAAGGAATAGTAATAAAAGGTAAAACGGCATATGGTTGTAGTCATTATAAAATGGGTTGCGATTTTAAAATGACTTATAATTTAGTAAGAAGTAAGATTAATGGAAATAAACCAACCAAAAACCTGATCCATAATATTTTAAATGGAATCATATAAACAAACAATTCATAGTCATTTTGTTGTTTATAAGCCTTATGGTTACTTAAGTCAGTTTATAAGTAACGCCTCAAAACAACAAAATAAAAAGTTTTTGGGGACTCTTTTTAATTTTCCTAAAGGTATTATGTCTATAGGTCGGTTAGATGAGAAATCGGAGGGCTTATTATTGCTTACTACAGATGGTAAAATGAGCGACTATATTAACAGTAGAAAGGTTGAGAAAGAATATTATGCTCAGGTAGATGGTGTTGTTTCTCAGGAGGCTGTTAAGGAGTTATCTGAAGGTGTTGAAATTGGTTTAAACGGAGGAAAATACAAAACCAAGCCATGTAAAGTGTTTCTTTTAGATAGCGAACCAATTTTGCCTGCTCGATTAAAAAAGATACGCGATGATAGGCATGGGCCAACTTCTTGGGTCTCCATTACTTTATCTGAAGGGAAGTTTAGGCAAGTGCGAAAAATGACCTCAGCGGTTGGTTTTCCAACGCTTCGCTTAGTGAGGGTTAGGGTAGGAGAGATTCATTTAAACAACATGAAGGCTGGTGATGTTATTGAAGTTGATAAATTTCTCTAGATTTCCAGTTTCTTGAGTTCTCTGTAATTTCTGTTTAAACGCTTAAGTAGTAGTCCGTAAATAAGCTTGTAAAATAGCCAAATAACAAGGATAAATATTGCTGTAATTCCAATCATTAAGAGGTTAACAAGTGCTAATTGGGTGTTATTAAGACCTTCTAATGCTTCTGAGGCTTTTGGATCTAATTTAAAGGCATAGTAAAAACCGATTAATAATGAGATGCCAGCAATAATTAGATTGTAAAGCACATAGTATTTAATTATTTTTCTAGTTCTTAAAATGTTTTCCATTAACTTTTTCGCACTATCTGTAACTGAAATTGATCGGTGTGATTTGAAAAGCAAGTAAATAAATAGTAGTATAATGCCGTAGCTAATAATTGTAATTCCTGTAAATACGTACTCATTTGTGTAAACGGCGTCAAGTTTGTTTCTGTATTCTTCAGAATAAATATAGGGTAAAGTGTTTATTAGTATCCATAAGATAAGTTCAGCTATGCTAATGTAAAACAGTGTTTTAACTATAGAAGACGACTTTTTATGAAGCATTGGATAGATATCCTTGCTTGATAATTGTTTGTCTTTAGGCTGTTGCTTGTTCCAGTCCTTCTTTAATAAATCTAATTCATCCATAATTTTACGGATTTAGTATAGTTCTTAGTTTGTTTTTAATACGATTCATCTTCACGCGTGCATTAACTTCGCTAATCCCCATTGTTTCACTTATTTCTCTGTAGTCCTTGTCTTCTAGGTAAAGAAAAACAAGAGCTTTTTGAATATCGTTTAGTTTGTATACTGCCTTGTAAAGCAGTTTTAATTGTTGTTCTTCTGTATCATCATAATCTTCGGCTTTCATTTTGAACTCAACACCTTCAAAGTCTTGCGTTCTAATAGAGCGCTTGGATTTTCTGTAAAGAGTTATAGCTGTGTTAAGACCTACACGATACATCCATGTGCTAAATTTGGCATCCCCTCTAAATTTAGGATAAGCCTTCCATAGTTGAATGGTTATTTCTTGAAATAAATCGCTGTGAGCATCATAATTATTGGTGTATAATCTGCATACTTTATGTATGATGTTTTGATGCTTTTCAAGTAATTCAACAAAGCTATGTTCTAGTTCTTTATTCAATGTGATGGATTAGTTATAGTGTAAGTAGCTTAAATTTTAAAAACGTTACATACTTGCAAAAATAATACTTTAAAAATAACAGTTTAAAATTGGTAAAGTGTGTTTTAATTGATGTGTCTTGAGGTGGAAAAGAGGTAGAAGTGTTAGTAGTTTTAAAATTTAAATATATTAAATTAATTGTTTATTATATTCATTGTAATTTATTGATAATAAAAAAGATGAGTATTAACTATAAATAAAATCTATAACTTATTTTTTACTTAAAAATGCATTTTATTAGAACTTTTCGGAAAGGATATTCTTCTAATAATAATTGAAATTATAAAAGATGAAAGATTAATTTATTCTTGTAAATTGTATTTTTTAACTGCATATTATTCGCCTACTTTAAAGTCTTTCATCTCTTTTAAAGGCTCCAAAGTTTCTTCGTTTTCCCAAATGGTTTTTTCAAACTTGTTAAGTTTTTTATAAGTAATAATACTATCCTGTTTTATAGCTTTGAAATCTGCTAATTCTAATTTGTTATTTGAAGTAAAAAGTAGTTCTTCTTTGTTTCGGTTATCACCTTCAATTTTAAAACTAAAACCTATTTTGTTTTTTGCAGGACTGTTTTCAATAAATTTTAAATCTCTATTCACATAGAAATAACTACCAGTTGTACGTTTTAAATATTTTGGATGGTATTTACTGCGGCTATTTTTTTCATATATAAGTGTGCCTTTACTTACGTTAGCAATGTATTTAATGCCTAATAATAAGCGCAGATTGAGTTTTTGACCATGTCGGTTCTTGTAATAGGTGTAATTTACTCTTGTGATAGCATAGGATTCATCTGTAATAAAAAGTCTGCCTGAATATTTTGCTTTTCCTTTTCTGGGTGTAAAATTGATGATATATGTGAGTTCCCCATTATTATAGGTAAAATCTTCAAACATATACTTGTATAAGTCTGTTTGTAAAATAGTGTTTAAAAAAGAGTTTTTGTGAAATTGAGATCTCTTTAAAAGCCTTCGGGTATTATGATTAAGGTGTTTTATTTCATATTCATTATTTTCTTCTTGTTTAAAGTCTTCATTTTTAAGAGATAATGAGTCCTCAATTTTAAAGAGTCCAGTTTTAAGCTTATATGTTTTTGTGGTATCTAAATAAGTAAGCACAATTTTTTGCGCTTTTTTTTGAATATCGTCAATAGAAAAATCGTTTTTGTAATCTAGTAGCTTGGTTGCTTTGTTGATTATTAGTTTGCTAGAGTCACTATTGAAACAATGGAGTTCTCCTTTAAAGTCCGAAAAACTTTTAATATCACTCACTTTAATTTTGTTAGATAAGGCACTTAAGTTAGTGTTTGCTTCTTCTAAGCTTTGCTTTTTAAAATGCGATGCTTTTTCAATCTTAAAATCTAAACTTTTAAAATCGACATAATCTGTAGTTCTATAAAAAATAGTGTATTTGTTTAGATTGTTATCGTAATTTTTATTAATTCTTGCTTTTACTCTGGCAATAATAGAGTCGGCATTGGGTTTGCTATTACTTATATAAACTTCATTAAGCTTGTTAACGGCTTCGTCTAAAGTTATAACAAAATTCAATGATCTTATATCTTGAATGCTAAGGGTTTTATTCTGATAACCTAAACAAGAAATTGTAACAGATTTTAACTTATCCTTTTCGTAATTTATACTGAAGTATCCTTCTTCATTCGAAATAACACCACTATATTCACCGGTTTTTATAGTAGCATACTGAATTGGGTTTTTAGTGTTTTTATCAATTAGTTTCGCTGTTAAATTTTGGGATATGGCACTAAAGAAACTAAATATGAAGATGGTTAAAAGAATAGTTTTTTTCATTTGTGATGGTTTGTATATATTCAACGATTAAAGCTAAATAATGTTACAAATAATAACTAAGGAAATGATTACATTTGCACTCGCAAAACAAGTTGCCGCATAGGTGGTAATTTTTAATTTTTTTTAAAATGAAAGCAGGTATCGTAGGATTGCCAAATGTTGGGAAATCAACTCTATTTAATTGTTTGTCTAATGCGAAAGCGCAAAGTGCTAATTTTCCGTTTTGTACTATAGAACCTAATATTGGGGTAGTAAACGTTCCAGATCCTAGATTAGAGAAATTGGAGTCATTAGTTAATCCAGAACGCGTTATGCCAGCAACGGTTGAAATTGTTGACATTGCAGGATTGGTTAAAGGAGCAAGTAAAGGGGAAGGTTTAGGGAATCAGTTTTTAGCTAATATTAGAGAGACTGATGCTATTCTTCATGTTTTACGGTGTTTTGATAATGATAATATTGTACATGTTGATGGTAATGTAAATCCTATCCGCGATAAGGAAACTATCGATATGGAGCTTCAGCTAAAAGATTTAGAAACGGTTGAAAAAAAGTTAGATAAAGTTAAACGTGCTGCAAAAACAGGCAATAAAGAAGCTCAAAAGGAAGAAGCTGTTTTATTGAAAATAAAAGCAGGTATCGAGTCAGGAACATCTGTTAGAGCCTTAGAATTTAGCGAAGATGATTATAATGATTTTGTAAAACCTTCTCAGTTTATAACAGATAAGCCAGTTATGTATGTATGTAACGTTGATGAAGGTTCTGCTGTAAATGGAAATGCTTATGTTAATTTAGTTAAAGAAGCTGTTAAAAATGAAAAAGCAGAAGTATTAGTTCTTGCGGTTGGCACAGAGGCAGATATTAATGAGTTGGACGATTATGAAGAACGCCAAATGTTTCTTCAAGACATTGGTTTAGATGAAGCTGGGTCTGCGAAATTAATTCGTTCTGCTTATAAATTATTAAATCAACAAACCTATTTTACTGCGGGTGTAAAAGAAGTACGTGCTTGGACAGTAGATATTGGAGCAACAGCACCACAAGCTGCGGGGGTTATTCATACAGATTTTGAAAAAGGTTTTATTCGTGCAGAAGTAATTGGTTATGACGATTATGTAACTTATGGAAGTGAAGTTAAAGTAAAGGAAGCAGGTAAAATGCGTGTTGAAGGTAAAAACTACATTGTTAAGGATGGTGATGTAATGCACTTCCTGTTTAATGTGTAACCAATACTTATTCTAAAAGGTTATTTATCCTTTTTGTAAAGAGGAATTCGATAGGATAGGGTGTAGCCATAGCCAACACCTATACCACTACTGTCAAAAGTTTTTCCAAAGCTAGGTATATAAATGTTTTCAAATCCTGCTGGTTCTGTTTCGTTAGCTAATCCTTTTAGTTGTAAATTAAGTCCTAGGTATAAATTGTTAAAAAGTTCTGCCTTTAAACCTATAATAAGTTCTATCCAGATAGCAGTAAGATCGTTGAATTTAGTTCCGTCTGTTGATGTAAATTGGGGTTCCCAGTATTGGTCTGTACTATACACTTGAAAACTGTTTCTTGTATGACTAAATGAGCTTGCGCCAACACGGAATCCTGCAAAAATCATGTTATCCATATCTAACCAATTCTGGTATAAATTATAGTCTATACCTCCTTTAAGGTAAGTGCCTTTGGTTGTTACATCAAGATAATCAGTTATGGTTGTTTTTTCTTCAATACCTATTTCACCTGCTATATATAATCTATTTTTCAAACGGTAATCTGCAATAATTTCAAAGCCAGTATAGTCGTCATCAACAAAAGAACGAATAAGCTTTCCTATGTCGCCGCCAAAACGTAATCCGTATTTTTGCTTAATCTTTATAGAATCATTAACCGCATTAGGGATGCTATCGTTTTGTGCGTTTACAGACACACTAAATAAAAGCAAAAGGGATATGCTACTAATGAAATATATTAAAGTGCGTCGTTGTTTCATCTTCTACAGATTGATTGTCGTTAATAGCTTCTCTTAATAATATCCAAGGGGCTGTGTCATTAGTATCTAGTATAATCGACACATTTTTAAAAATAGTTTTATAGCCACAGGCTCTAGAAACATATATTTCTTCGGTAGTGTAGCTTATGGTTATTATGTCTTCATTTCCTTCAGTAAAATCATCATCTGGATTATCTGGTGTTCCGTTATCATTTATTGCATAATTAATATGTAATTTATACTGGGTTGATGAAGCATCAGTTCTTAATGGCAGAATAATTGAGTTTGCAGATGATGCAACATTAAATCCTGGTAATGCATTATCATTTCCAACACCTTGAATTCTTAAATCGAAAACATTCTTTTGTGTTTCTTGATCCCCTAGGTCGTATAAATCAATAATAAGTCGAGGTGTGGTGGGAGTGTTTTCTGGACATATATCGTCACGTTCACAACTATAATTTACTATTATAAATAGTACAGCAATTAGTAGGCTTATTTTTTTCATTAATTAATTTACCTTTTTTCCAAAAGTACAACATTTTCCACATGAAAAGTTTGAGGAAACATATCTACAGCTTGGGTTTTTGTTACTTTATATTGGGCGTCCATTAAGGCTAAATCTCTTGCTTGTGTAGCACTATTACAGCTTACATAAACTACTTTTTTTGGCGCAATGTTTAATATTTGCTGTACTACATCTTTGTGCATGCCATCGCGCGGCGGATCTGTAATTATAATATCTGGTACACCATGCGAATTAATGAATTCGTTATTAAAAACATGTTTCATATCGCCAACAAAGAATTCAACGTTATTAATGTTATTTAATTGTGCATTTTCCTTTGCAGCATTAATAGCATCAGAAACAGATTCTACACCAATGACTTTAAGTGCTTGTTTGGCAATAAATTGAGCAATGGTACCTGTGCCAGTATACAAATCGTAAACTAATTCAGTGCCAGTTAAACCTGCAAAATCACGTGTTATTTTATAAAGCTCAAAAGCTTGATCTGAATTGGTTTGGTAAAAAGATTTCGCATTTATTTTAAATTTTAAACCTTCCATTTCTTCAAAAATATAATCTTCGCCATTGTAGCAAATAACTTCTTGGTCGTAAATGGTATCGTTCGCTTTTTCGTTAATTACATATTGTAATGATGTTATCTGCGGAAAAGTTTCAGAAATAAAATCTAGTATTAACTCGCGTTTAGCTTTATCTTCTTTGAAAAATTGAATTAGTACCATAATATTACCTGTACTAGATGTACGAATCATCATAGTACGTAATAAACCTGTTTGATTTCGAGTATTAAAGAATTCTAATTCGTTTTCAACAGCAAATTGCTTGACCGCATTTCTAATGGCATTTGAAGGATCTGCTTGTAAATGACATGTATTAAGGTCTAAAATTTTGTCCCACATTCCAGGAATATGAAAGCCTAAAGCATTTCTATCACCTAAATCTTTATCAGATTGAATTTCTTCAAGTGTTAACCAACGGCTGTCACTAAATGAAAACTCCATTTTATTTCTATAAAAATATTGTTTTTCTGAACCTAAAATAGGTGTAACCTCAGGGAGTTCTATATGTCCTATTCGAGTTAAGTTGTTGGTTACTTCCTTTTGTTTGTAGTATAATTGATGCTCGTAAGCCATGTCTTGCCATTTACAACCACCACAGGTGCCAAAATGTTCGCAAGCAGGCTGTGTTCGTTTATTGGATAATTTATGAAAGTTAGTAGCCTTTCCTTCATAATAAGATTTACGCTTTTTAAAAGTTTGCACATCAACAATATCTCCAGGTACAGCGTTAGGAAGAAAAATAACTTTTCCATCAGGTGCTTTTGCAATAGTTTTACCTTTCGCTCCCGCATCAATTACTTCTAGGTTTTCAAAAACTTGTTTTTTTGCTTTTCTTCTTGACATTCTGCAAAAATAATAATAGCATCAAATAATCATGACTTTATTTCTATTAACTTTAGGAGAATTTCAGTTTAATTAAAAAATGAACTGAACCTTTTATAATTTTTGTCGTCTATTAAGTATAATGCATGTAGTAAATATACATAAGCGGATTATTAATCAACCGAAAACAGAAGTTTCTCCTTTATTAGAAACCTTAGCAGCAAAAAATGATAAAATTTGGCCAAATAGTAAATGGCCAAAAATCAGGTTTAAAAACGGCTTGAAAGTAGGAGAAAAAGGTGGTCATGGAACAATAAGATATGCTGTTGAAGATTATATTCAAGGGGAGTTAATAGTTTTTAGGTTTTTAACTCCCAAAGGATTTGATGGGATTCATAAATTTGAAATTATAAAAGCCAGTGGTAATAAGACAGAAGTCAAGCATAGTATTATCATGACAACTCATGGGCTTGCAACATTACAATGGGTTTCTATAATAAGATGGCTTCATGATGCCTTAATTGAAAACGCTTTTGATGTAATTGAGAATAATTTTTCAAAAGAAAAAATAGTAACAAAATGGAGTATGTGGGTGCGTTTATGGCGATTTATTCTAAAGTGAAATAGGTGGAAAGAAATAAAGCTAATGATAGTCTTTTAGTGATTCAATACCAATCTGGTAATGTTAAGGCATTAAATTTATTAGTAAAAAATTGGCATCAATCGTTTTGTAATAAAGCTTATTGGTTGGTTAAAGATGCCGATGTTGCTAAAGATATAGCACAAGATAGCTGGGGAGTTATAATTAATAAAATAGATAATCTAAAAAATCCAGAAAGTTTTGGGAGTTGGGCTTCGCGAATAGTGTGTACCAAATCGTTAGATTGGCTAAAAAATAATAAGCGCAAACGAGAGAACCTTGAAACTTTAAAACATGAACAGGAAATCTTTAAATCTGAAGAACATAATTCAGAAGAAATAAAAATCAAATTATTAAAAACCATTAAAACACTTTCTAAGAATCAACAAGTGATTATTAAGCTGTTTTATGTACAAGACTATTCATTAAAAGAAATAAGCGATATTTTGAATATATCGGTAGGTACCGCAAAATCAAGATTGTTTCATGCAAGAGAAAAATTAAAACAATTAATAAAATATAGAGATTATGAAAACTAATATGGAAGATATTGACAAGTTAATAAAGGAAACATTAACGCAAGAAGAGGCAAAATTCTACGATAAATTAGACGAGCAAAACGTTTTCGAAATGGTAGGTGGTTTGTTTCAAGGAAAGAATAAATGGATCATGTATTTAATGAATATTATGACATTAATTTTCTTTGGATTATTTGTGTATTGTACTATTCAATTTTTTGACACTGATGTTACCAATGAAATGATTAAGTGGGGGGTTGGAGGACTCGTATTTTTGTTTGGTGTTAGTATGTTAAAAGTTTTTGCTTGGTTGCAAATGGATAAAAATGCTATAATAAGAGAAATTAAACGATTAGAGTTGCAGGTATCTTCTTTAAGAGGAAGGATGTGCGAATAAGGTTTTTGTAGAATAATTAATATTTAGTAATTTGCGCCCTCCTAGGGATGATTTCTCTCCCACGCTGAATTTTCGGAACTCTTCGAAAGGATAAAGGTACAGAAGGAATGGTTATTTTATCAATTTAAAATTAAATTAAAATGGCTGTTTTAGACCACATTACGTCGCAAGAAGCGATGGCATTAGAAAACAAGTATGGAGCTCAGAATTATCACCCATTACCAGTAGTATTAAGTAAAGGTAAAGGCGTGCATGTCTGGGACGTAGAAGGCAAACAATATTACGATTTTTTATCGGCCTATTCTTCAGTAAATCAAGGGCATTGTCACCCAAAAATTGTTGATGCGATGACGCATCAAGCACAAACACTTACATTAACATCTCGTGCATTTTATAATGATATGTTGGGTAAGTATGAAAAGTTTATAACACAATATTTTGGGTTCGATAAAGTGCTGCCAATTAACACAGGAGCAGAAGCTGTTGAGACTGCTTTAAAGCTATGTAGAAAATGGGCTTATGAGGTTAAAGGAATAGATATTAATAAAGCTCAAATCATTGTTTGCGAAAATAATTTTCACGGACGTACAACAACTATTATTTCATTTTCTAACGATCCTGTTGCTCGTAAAAACTTTGGGCCTTTTACCGATGGCTTTATTAAAATAGAATACGATAATTTAAATGCTTTAGAAGAAGCTTTAGAAAGCTCATCAAATATCGCTGGGTTTTTAGTAGAACCTATACAAGGTGAAGCTGGGGTTTATGTTCCAAGTGATGGGTATTTAGCAAAAACAAAGGCATTATGCAAAAAATATAATGTATTGTTTATTGCAGATGAAGTTCAAACAGGTATTGCGCGTACAGGAAAAATGCTAGCAGTAGATCATGAAAATGTAAAACCAGATGTATTGATTTTAGGAAAGGCCTTAAGTGGAGGTGTATATCCAGTATCTGCAGTTTTAGCGAATAACGAGATAATGAATGTTATTAGACCAGGTAATCATGGAAGTACTTTTGGGGGAAATCCTATAGCTGCTGCTGTAGCGATTGCTGCTTTAACAGTAATTAAGGAAGAGAAACTCACCGAGAATTCAGAATATTTAGGTAAGGTTTTTAGAGCCGAGTTAAATAAATATATTAAGAATAGTACTATTGTTAACTTGGTTCGTGGCAAAGGTTTGCTAAACGCTATAGTTATTAATGATGATGAAGATAGTGATACTGCTTGGAATATATGTTTAGCACTCCGTGATAACGGATTGTTGGCTAAACCAACGCATGGTAATATTATCCGTTTTGCACCACCTTTAGTTATGACAGAAGATCAATTGCTAGATTGTGTTTCTATTATTATAAAAACGCTAAGGCAATTCGAAAAGTAAGCTTATAGAGTAGTTTAATAATAAAAGGCTGTCTAAAAAGTAAGTTCGATGTCATATTGAGCTTGTCGAAATATTTTTAACTTACTGATAATCAATATCGGTTTCG
>NZ_CANKXK010000010.1 GCF_947487605.1 uncultured Algibacter sp. | reverse complement strand
TTCGGGGTTTTGTTTTATCTAAAATACAACTTATTTTACTGAATATCAAGTATCTGAATCACTTCTGAAAGTGCCTAAAACATAGCTATAATATTTGAATATTATACTAAATTTCAAATAACAGGAAACTGTCTCAAATACTATTATTTTAAGAAGTTTTTAAGAAGAATAAAATTAGCTGGTAAACCATACTATATACAAAAAAAAGGTATAGAATTTATTTTGTTCAAACAAAAAACCAAACCCTATAACTTGATAAGCTTAAGACTAAACTGGTTATTAATAATTAAAAAATAACTTCCTTTTTCTAAGCTTTCAACATTTACAGAATTATGATTATTTATAGCAACAGGGAATTCTTGCCCAAGCAGATTAAATACTTTTACAGAAGTAAGCTCATTTACACCCTTAATATTTATAACACTGCCTTTTACTGGGTTTGGATATAAACTAACTTTGGTTTGATTTAAGGTATTATCATCTGTACTTAAACTGTAACCTGCGGTATATATCTTAGCTAGGTCTGAATACTCAGAAACTCCAATATCATTAAAAGCTGCAATTCTATACGTATGAATACTAGCTGTTTCCAAACCTGGAAGTTCAATACTTTCTGTATCAGCAGATAATGTTGCGACTCTTTGATACGTTCCAGACACAAGTTTTTCAACATAAAACCCATTTTCATCATTAGAAGCGTCTATCCAAAGTATTTCTCCAGTAGAAGTATTTAATAATCCACTTTGAATAATTTCTGGAGCTCTAGGTGGTGATGGTGGTGTAACATCTGGAACTTCAGTATATACACTCAATTCTGCACAAGATGTTAATTTACTATTTGTACCTTCTCCTGTATTAGAAAGTGCCACAAACTTAAGGTAACGCGCTGTTTTAGCTGGAAATGACTCTATAATCTCATCTAGAGTGCTAGTCCAAGTCCCTTGAGAAACAGGAGTACCCCAATCGTTTAAATCTGTTGAAGCATAAAACTCATAACTCGCTACTCTTCCATTAGGATGATCTTGCCTATTATAGAACCCTAAAGCTTTTATATCAATAGTTTCATGCATGTCTATGATAATTTCGTGTGGATGGGTGGATGTGTTATCACCCCAATCTGTAAACCAATAGGTGTTAATATCGCCATCGAAAGTATGCGTTCCGGGATGATCTGGTCTATTACTATCTGTACTTAATAATTCCCAACCTGATCTATCTGGCAGGGTTCTTCCAGCGCCATCAGAAGACACCACATAGTTTGAATATTCAGAAACAATATCTCCAGTTCCTTTTGCTTTTACTCTATAAAATATTTCATCTAGCCCAGAAATAGAGGTATCTGTATATGAAACTACATCTGAACCAACCGAACCTATAACCATGAAATTAACACCATCCTCAGAACGTTCTATATCAAAACCTGTTTCATTAGAAACATTATCTTCCCATTGTAAATCTACTCCAGAAGAGGATTCAGCTGTAATAGCCAATTTAGTTGGAGGCATGATATTGGGTACAACATCTAATTTAAAGTTTAGCACTCCAAATCCATAAGTTGCAAACCTAACCGTATTTGTTCTAGTAATATATTCTACATTTGTATAATCTAATTCGGGTACATTTTCATCATTCATTTCGTACCATCTATCCGCATCAACATCAAAAACCCAAGGTCCACCAGTACCGCATGCTGCAAAAATATATTTTCCATCAGGAGATTCATCAAAGGATCGCATTCTATATATACTTAATCCTGTGTTATGATTAGTAAATGTTTTTCCTCCATCTTCAGAAATCATAAATATATTACCTACCCCAGCATAAAACACTTTATTTTCATCTAGTTTTGATCCTTTTATAACATGTTGATTTTTTTGATAATTATTAGACAAATCATTAGCTCTAGGTTTTGTTGTACTAAATGAGGCTTTTGAAAATGTTGCTCCACCATCTTCTGAATAATAGAAATCACCATTTTTAACTGATACAAACCATTTATTGGTATTGAGTGATGAATAACCAAAGCCTGTTAAGGATTGCGTAGTTAAGGTACTAAAATCAAAATAATGTTGGGTTTTAATAATACTTGCAGCATATGAGTTATACGTTAGTTTTGAAAGCTTAGAGCCACTTGGAATATAAACTGCATCTTCTTTTTGATTTGGTGAAGGAATCATAGGTGCCGCCCACCAAGTTGATGATGAGAAACTATTTGAAACATTTGATGATACTTTATAACCAAAATTATCTCTATGAAAAATAGTTCCGTAATACATCCATGTCCATACGCCACGTTCATTACCAGCCAAAGACACTCTTAATCCATCTGTACTTTTAATTTCTCCTGTTCCTGTTATGCCATCTGTTTCGCGCATTTGCCTAGTTCCGCGGTCTTGAGTTGCCGTAAAAAAAGTATTATAATGCTGACTATTATCTGAATCATACGCCATTTGTGTTGGCGATGTATGGTTAATGGATATATAAGAATCTTTATTATCAGGACTATATGAAATATGACATCCAAAATCGTTGGAGGTAAACATAAAATAGCGTCCATCTTTATGTTTATAGACTTTCATTTGTTTCATATCCCAACCTAACTTATGCGCAAAAGTGTTGTTAAAATTTGCTCCGCTATCTGTAGAATAATAATGATCCAAATAACCTCTAAAAATTACATTCGGCTTTGTTGGATGTACTTCTCTAGCAACAACATCTCCTGATAAAGTCATTGTTGGGGTATTAGTAACCCAAGTTTCACCTTCATCTGGCGAATAATAAATGGTATTTACATCTTGATAATCTCCCGCGGCATAAAGGTGCACATTGCCATTGTACACTGTACCAAAAACTCGCTTAAAAGGATCGGTCTCCATATCATTAGAAAAGCGTTCATCAAACGTATTTGTGGTCGTGTTCCACTTATGTGTTTTTATATTATCTGCAGACCAATCTCTTGTAATTAAATACAAATCTTCAGAATTATGAGGTTTTAGAATACCTAGTTTGCTTGTATTATTTAACGAAAAACTAGATGTATTATAACTTAAACCATTATCGGTAGAATAAAAGGCTTTCCAAGCACCTCCACTAACCTTACCTACAACTACAATGGTATTAACCCCATTTACTTCTGAAACAGCAACTTCATGAGAGGTTGCGTTTAAACTTAACCCTGATGGAATATTCCAAGTTTGCCCCTCATCATCAGAATATTTTATTTTTTTCTCTGAAGACCATAACAATCTAGATGTGGTTGGGGTTGGATTAATGTTATAAAAAAATCCTGAAAAAGATTGCTTTATATTCATCGCTGTCCACTTAGTATTTGTATATGTGGTCTCGTCTTTTTCTATTTTAAACAAATGTTTAGCATGCGTAAACACATAAAAGATGTCTTTTTCCCTATCGTAAGCCGATTCATTCGTTCTATAACTTGTACTAAATCTATTTGGTGCTGAAAACTGTACGTTACTCCAATTACCTGTTACGCTACCGTTGGCATAAGTGGAACTACTATTTACAATCTTACTACTTAAACTAGTTTTACTAAATAAATGATTGCTTTTATATCTTTGTTTTCTTCCTTCTGCAACAGCTAACTCTTCTTTGGTTAATTTTAACTTCGGTCGTTCCTTAGCTTTTTCTATAACAAATTCTTCTTCATTTTCAGACATTAACAACCCATCATCAATATTGTTATCTTCAGAATTGAATAGAAAAACTCCAAACACTAACAATAATAACGAACAAATTACTAGACCTTTATGTATATACTTTAAGATATTCACCATCATATTTAATGCTATTACTGTTTAATAAATTTACCCACACGTTCATTATTTATAATGACTACATACAACCCAGTGGACAAATGCCCCACCTCTAATTTATTACCAACAATACGAGCTTCTTGTTTAGCGCCATATATGTTATATAGTGTAGCAGAAGTTATCTCTGGAATACCTTTAACATAAATTAAATTATCTTTTACAGGATTAGGATATAAAGCTACCTTTTCTAAGGTGTTAAAATCTGTACTAAGCGACGATTGTTCTCCATATAGTTCTATTTCGAATAATCTTATATACTGAGTATCTTGACTTGAGTTAAATACAACACGTATCTTATTAGTAACAGGTTCACCAGAAAAAACACCAGAGGTTACCAAATTACTATTATTTGTTACGTTGACTGTAGTATCTACCCAATTATCGGTAGCATCTAAATATTGTATTTTATACGATTTTGTAGCCTTATTATCCTCGACCATTTTATAAGAGCTAATCTTGTAATTGTCTACTAAATCTATTTCTAAGGTTATAGGGAAACCACCGTTAGTATCAAACCTGAATACCCACCGACCCTCAGTTGTATAATCTTCATCAGTCGCTCCTGCTGGAACATATACAGTATGGTGGTCGTAGCCCCCTGTAGCATTACTATGAATAGTAACAGCTTTATCTTTTGCAATATTTACCAAACTTAAATCAACTGTTGTTGTAGCCATAAGGGAATAGCCAGAATTCGCAACGGCTGGAATAATACTTCGTACTCTATATCTATATTCACCAGAAAACAAAATATCGGTATCTGTATAAGTGGTTATTCCTGCGCCTTCTACCCTATCAATTTCTTCAAAAGTACCACCATCTATGGAGCGTTCAACTTTAAAACCACCTTCAACATCTGAAGTAATTTCCCAAGTTAAATCTACTTCTTCTGCATTTGAATCGAATGTTGCTGTTAGATTATTGGGAGGAGTTAAGGGCTCAAATGTCGTATCGTAAGCTTCTGCAGGATTATAAGCCATATTAGACACCTGATCTCTATATACAATACCATTTTCCGTTAATTGTTTGTCGCTATCAAGTGTTTTATTAAATGGCCAGAAATAAGGGAATATACAATAGCGTTCTACAAAAGGTGCTTCTTCTAACCTTTTTATCATCTCTTTCAATCCCGCAGCATGTTCTGTTTCATCTGCAGGTGTACAACTTGACCAAGGCGCTCCATTACTAAATTCAGTAATCCAAACCGGTCTTCCTGTTCTATCATGTACCGCTTTTGCAAAATTGTAAATGCCTTGACCATTAGTAGTATTACATCCTCTGTAATAATGTATAGCCACAAAATCTACACGGTAATTTAATTCGTCGCACCTATCTATAAAAGGATATAACCAACTGTTTAAACCTCCATCTGTTGGTGCTGGCGACCCTAAACGCAAACCAGATTCCATTAATTTAGGCCATTGTGCTAACACTTGTTCTATAGTAGCATTTGCCTGTTCTGGCGCATTTGGCTCATTATGTCCCAACATATTTGGCGAATCTTTCTTATCCTTAAATAAGGTTAAACTTGGCCAAGATATTTTATGCTTTATTGGTACATATTCTACATCTAAAGTAGAAATTCCATTAGCGTTCCAATTATACTTCCATCCCCCATTAAATTTTGGTGAATCGTTATTTGGATGTCCTTTTTTGTTTGGCCAACGCCATGGTATTACTCTGGCAAATGATACTTCTCCAGCTAATCCATTTGGCATTGTATTTACAGTCAAATCTGCATCATGCGCTAAAAATACTTTACTAAAACCACTACCATTTTCATTTTGAGCCATGGTTACATAGTAACCTCTTTTTACCTTAAAGGAAGCAACAGCATCATTAAAGACTCCTAATTGTGCTATTTTATTGTAAGTGTATGGAGTTAACACCATTGAATTTCCTGTAAGGTTAGGACCATCAAAAATCTCAACAGCTCCATAATCTGGTGCATGAGGAATTACCACAGCACCATTAACATACTGTACAATTCTAACATTTTGATCTAAAACAGCTGGTTGTCCATAAGCTAATACATCTTTTAAATAGGTGTCTCTAACCACCGACGGCAAAATATTTTCGAACATTAACCAAGAATCTTCAGAGTTTATATTTACACTAGCTAAATCTAAAGCATTAGTGGCATCGGTAATTTTTAGTTCTGAAGTTCCTTCAAGTGTCACATTAGAGTAAGACAATTGTGTTTCTGTAACGTTTTGGTCTGTGTAAGTTACATTAGTAATCGTAGCACTTCCAAACACTATTTGATAAATCCTAAGATCTCCATTTTCTGCGGTTACTCTTACTTGATCTGTAGCCGTAACTACAGCTTCACTTGCTAAAAGCGTACCCGTGTTGTCTGTGATTTGAAAACTAGCATAAGTAGCAACTTCTATAAGGCTTTCTAATTGATTTGCTACTATATTTTGTGGTATATCTTCAATAGCTGGCGTTGTTTCGTTTACTGTTCCTACTGCAATTGAAGCAATGGTACTATCCGTTTCTACTGCTCTTAACTGCAACGTAAAATCTGTCATAGCTCCACTAGCACCAGTTACTCTAATTATCATACTATCACTTATAATAGTAGTCCCTTGATTAGAAATAACAGTTTCTGCAACGGCATCTAAAACTTCCAATGTAGCACCCTGTAATAATGTGATATCATTAAT
Source organism: uncultured Algibacter sp. (assembly GCF_947487605.1). Classification (GTDB taxonomy): domain Bacteria; phylum Bacteroidota; class Bacteroidia; order Flavobacteriales; family Flavobacteriaceae; genus Algibacter_D. Next base: position 163,101 of record NZ_CANKXK010000010.1, on the reverse strand, counting down.
AAACTCAGTAACCGTTAAAACTGGAGTTATTTTTGAAATTGTAGTACTTACATTATCAAATTCTGCCTCATCGCTATTTATTGATTTTATAACACTATCATCAGTGGTCATCGTATAAACATGAGCAGTTCCATCTTCTGCAAATACTTTTATAGTTTCTGTACCATCAATAATTGTGTCTGGAGTTACTGCTAAACTTGTATCACTAATTAAAACAACAGTAGCGTTTGAACTAAGCGTTAATGCCGAAATTAAATCGGCTGCAGTAATAGCTTCCAATGGCACGTCTTCAATTTTACTTTCAGTAGCATTTAAAGTTCCAATTGTAGTGCTTATAATATTATTTTCCGAGCTTAAAGATGAAGGATCTACTATTTCTGTTAATTCAATATCATCAAAATAATGCTCACCTCCAGAGTATTGTCTTAATGCTACTCTAAAATTATTAGCCTCCCCTGTAGCTATTTTAACAACAAATGAATATTCTTGCCAACTTGTTGATTGTATATTTACGTAATTATTATAAGTCCATACCGTACCGTTTTGGTATTGAACAGATAAGAAAGCATTTTCTGAAGCTACTGCAGCCTTTCCGAAAAAGTGTACCCTATATGTTTTACCTTCGGTAACAGTAACTGGCTGATTTGTATAAGAATCTCCTGATATTTCTCCAGCATAAGTTCCTGAATTTATATCAACAGTTTGGACAACAAAATTTTTGCCATTAGTCCATCCTGTTTTATCACCTGTTTCAAAACCTCCATTGGTTAATAAATTTTGGCTGACACCAATATTGGTTATAAAAAAAAGGAATGCAGCGAATAATAGTTTTAGTTTCATTTTTTCTCTTTTAAATAGCATATATCATCTAACCATAATCTTTTCTTATTAAGATAGGTTAGGTCAATTTTATTAAAACTTGAGGCAATAAAAGGGTTAAACAATTAACTAACTATTTAACCCTAATCTTAAAATTATTTATTTAATTAGTCTTGTTAACTAATCAATAATATACTCTTCATAATCTGTATAAAATAAATCTATTCCATTTCCAAAAGGTAAATAAACACTTCTAAAGAATATATTTTTTGTGATATCTATGTCTGAAAGATCAAGAGAAAACCCTGCTAGATTATCTGTAGGAAGTGTATAGGTCGCTTCTTCTCCATTGTTATTAGTATATTTAAATTCACTATAAATATAATCTTCGGGTAAGTTTGTACTCATCTCAAACTCTACAGCAAAAATATCATCAACATCAACTACATGAGACGCTATTTGTCTATTGGTTAAAGTTGCTAAATAAATGTCTCCAAGTGCTTTACCTATTTTTGTTACTGGAACAGACTGATTACCAAAACCATCCATTGTTTTTACTTCAAACAAATATGAACCTTCCTCTAGCCCTTCAATAACTTTAGAATATAATTCAACTATCCCTGATGTTACCGTAATATCTATGTCTAATGAATCCTTTACATCGAACTTATCCTCCCATATAATTCTAGCTTTTCTTATAGAAATATCCGAAAGTAATACCCACTTTAATTCAACTCTGTTTTTTCCACTAAACGCAGTTAAACCAAGTGCTTTTTCAGTATATATTTGCTCTCCTCTATCCAAGTAAGGTTGATGCAATTCATTCATTTCAGAGCAATTGTACAAAAGCATAATTACTAATAATACTATTATTTTTTTCATTTCTTATATTTTAAAAACCATAATTAATTTTTATTATGACTCTATTTCTTTTCTATTAATAAATGATGACAGTTTTATTTATCTTTTGGAGCACCAAAAAACTGAATTTCAGCCATAGACATATACTTAAGTCCATCTTCCCACAATTCAATAGGTCTAAAACGAATATATCTATAAGAAGTACCTGGATCTATATTAAATTCAAATGGGTTTTCTCTTGCCCATTCTCGATCTCCAGCAGCTACAGCATTTCCAGGTAAACCAGATAATTTTGTAGTCTCAAACTCTCCAATATACTGCCATCCATCCATACCTTCTTCTCTCCAATTTCCAGTAATATTAGGATCATCTCCATCAGGCCATATATAAGCACCATTAGTTTCTCTATCTATCAAACTTTGGTCATTGGTTCCATATAATTCAAATCGCTTAATTCCTCCTTGCTTATATTGATCAAAAAATGTAGAATGAAAGATAATTCGACTTAATAATGTTTCCACACTCAAATCTAAAGTAATATGCATTGGAAAGTAATTTAGACCTTCCTCAGATTCTAAATCAGCAATCTCTGAATGATAATTTTGAGTAGTCCACTTAGGCTGTTCTTCTCCCCATTTTCCATCAGCAACTTTCTGTATATTATAATTACCATTCCTATAATTGGTTTCTGTTGGAATATCAGTATCCAACTCTAAAGGGGTTATATTATTGTGATCTATTAAAACTTCAAATAATGGTTTAAAAACACCTCTGAGTGTATCGCTCTGATTTCCCCAGCGATCTTTTACATAAAAACCAAGTTCTACATCCACAGTATCCATTCCTCTTACATTGTATTTTGAATCAATTATATTAGCGTCATCATAAACAACGTCATAAGGCACAAAATCTCCAAAATCATCATGTCTTAGTACAGTGATACCAATATTTCTAACCTCTTCTTCATTATCCCAATCTAATAACACTCCTGAAAAATCATCGGTAACTTTTAAAGATTCAAAGATAGCTATATGAGGGGGGGTTAATGGCTCAAATTCTACAGTAACAGCATTAGATTTATTACCACTTGTATCGACAGCGTATATCTCAGCTTTTTGATTGTCTGTTGTCCCAAATCCATCTACTTTTATAGCTTGAATAAATTTAGATGAAGTTGCCCTTCTTTCAGTATTTTCATTAGGGTAATAAACCGCTTCAACATAAGCAAAATCTTCATCGTTAGGTGGAGTATAACGTATAATCGCACCTCCTCCAATAGGTTCAGTAACTATATCTGTAATAACACCTGGAGCTTTACTATCTGTTCCTGGTTGTCCTACAAACTCTTCCTCTCCACATCCTATTAAAACTAATAGGATTATAAGGGTCAAACTAATTGTTTTAGACATTGTTGCTTTCATAACTTTTCTATTTTTTAATAATTTACCATCCTCCATTTTGTAATGTATTAGGGTTCGATAAAATCTCTTCAGTATCAATAGGCCATAAATTATCTTTAAACGTATAATCTGCTGTACCCAAAACTCTTGGTGACTCATAATATTCTTCGGCTGTAGTTCCTAAATAATTCCAACCTCTAAGTGGGCGTATCAAATTATTTTCAGCCAATTTCCAACGCTTTAAATCCCAGAAGCGTTGCCCTTCAAACACTAATTCTATTAATCTTTCTTGTTGAACAATCTCTCTGAAACCAGATTTTGAATTAGGTTTATTAGGCTGATTAGAATAATTTGCCCAAGACTCCACAACGCCCTCTAAGTTAGCACGTTCCCTAACTTTATCAATATAAATGTAAGCGGTAGCTCTATCATCAATCTCATTTAAGCACTCCGCATATAATAAGTATAAATCTGCAAGTCTAATTTCTGGGAATGCATAATTGACAGTAGTAAGCTGACCATTATTATTTATTGTATTTTCATAGTTTGTAAGCTTCTTTGCAAAATAACCTGTATAGGAGCCTCTACCCAAAGATCCCTTAATAGCACTAGACCATTCACTTACTGTATTTCTTGCCTTTAAATAATGACTCTCAAAAGTGGACAAACCACTACCGCCAGCTGTTGTAGTTGTATACCAAATTCCTCTGTCAAAGCCTAAACTTCCATAAAACCTTGTTTCCCTATCAAAATGCAGATTAATCGTTGTTTCGTTGTTTTTTACAAAATATTTATTATCAGGAACTAGATTATTATCAAAATCATCATCAGCAGCAGAGTTGTATCTTCTTAATTCATATCTGTTTCCATAATCCCAATCTTTATCTTCATCAATTGGCACCCCTCGCTTTGTATAAAACATTTCGGCTATTCTTAATGTAGGAGAATAAATTGAAAAAGCCCCTCTTTGATTATCAACAGGACTAGAAACAGCAGTATGTGTTCTTGCCATAGCATGTTGCTGCAATACTTGAGTAGATCCCTTTGTTGAAACAAATAATTTTTCATCTGTCCAAATTTCAGATAAAGAATGCTGAATAGTTAATGTATTTAATACTTCATCTGGTATTTCATCTATATTTACATTATTTGGCAACTTTAATCTAGTTGGATCAAAATTAAATAATTGTACACCAGCTCCTTCAATAATTTCTATAGCCTCTTTACAAGCTTCTGCTGCTAAACGCCATTTTTCATTATCGTAGGTCTGTGGAAACAATGAAACGCCATTTTTGTCAATCATATTGGCGTAATCCCCATTACCATTAAACAACGGACTTGCTCCCATAGTTAAAACTCTTGCTCTAAGTGCTAAAGCACCTAATTTAGTAGCTCTACCTAACTCTTCTACAGGGTTAAAAACTTGGGCAGGTAAATCAGTAGAAGCTTCTAAAAACAAGTCTGCAATATAGGTTACACATTCGTCAACTGGACTTCTAAATTTCTGTATTTCAGACACATCAGAATCAATAGGCAAATTAAAATCTGATATTATTATGGGACCATACATTCTAAATAAATAGAAGTGGTAATAGGCTTTTAAAAATTTAGCCTCAGCAACCCATCTTCTTTTTGAAAATGCATCAATCACTGGTACATTGTCAATTTTTTCTAAAAACGTATTACAATCTCTAATGCCTCTATGAAGATTAGTACCTCCATTAGCTCCAGACCAATAATCCGCTATAGGTCTATCTGCATTTTGACTTCCTATAGCTATGGCTTGCATAGCAAATGTAAAATTGGCTACACCTCCAGTAGGTATCCTTAACACTTCTCTATAGGATTCATCTCCTCCATAAAAAGCTGGGTTATTGGATAAGCTTCCCAATCGTGGCATCCAACTATAACAACCATACAAAAACTTTTCTGCTTCTTCAACATCAGCAAAAGCATTATCAATTGTTGCAATATCATCTGGTACAACGTCTAAATAATCAGAGCAAGACACATAAAAAAACGATACAAACGAAATTATAAGCCTTACTATATATTTTTTATTATGTTTCATTTTTTAAAATTTTAATCTTACACCAATATTAATTACTTTTTGAACTGGGTACTTATAGGGATTTCCTGATAGAGATACATCCCAAGAATCAAATTTGCTAAAAGTTATTAAATTTCTTCCAGAAATATAAATTCTTCCTTCTGCCAATACTGGCATAGCTTTTTTAACAAAATCTCTAGGGATAGTATATCCTACTTCAATCTGCTGTAATCTTAGATACGAACCATCCCTTAACCACCAAGAACTAACTTTTTCATTATTTCTATTTCTAATATGAGAAAACCTAGGATGCAAAGCATAAGGGTCTCTGTTTTCTAAAGACCAATGATCATTGGCGTATACCTCCAATAATTGATTTTCTGATGTCGGTATTCTATCTGCTGTCCATTGAATAAAAGGTGCAGTAGAAAACTGTGCTTTTTGAGTTAAATTATTGCCAAATTTATACTCTTTAGTTCTCTGAATGAAAAATGATTTACGTGCTATACCATTGAAAAAACAGTTAAAATCCCAATTCTTATATCCCACTGAAAGACCAAAACCATAATTAATTTCTGGCGAAGTAGGATAGCCTATAGGTACTTGATCTCCTTCATCTACTACTCCGTCCCTGTTAATATCTTTATATTTAATATCTCCTGGTCCATAAGCACCCTCTAACCCATAAACGTTTTGTGCATATCCAAATTGTTGTGGCGAATTACGAACATCAGCTTCATCAAAAAACAAACGTTCAGCAACATAACCGAAGGTCTGATTAATAGGGAGCCCCACTTTTGATCTCCAGGGTGTAGCTGAAAAATCTGGCTCATCAAACTTTGTACGCTCACTTGTTGCATAGGTAAAGTTTGTAACAGCTTGCATCCAAAAATCGTCATTAAATTGATGATTTCCTTTTATTGAAAACTCAAAACCATGATTTTTAGCTTCTCCAGAGTTAGCTGAGATATTAGTCACCAACCCAAAACTATCTGGGATTTCTGTTCTTGTTAAATAAATATCCTCGCGTACTTCTGAAAAATATTCTACAGTTAAATCAATTTTACTATTAAATAATGCTAAATCTAAAGCAGCATTGAATTTTTTAGCAGTTTCCCAAGTTACAGAAGGATTTGCGTATCTGGAATAGGTTACCCCATTAAGCGTTCTCTGTGGCGTATTAATTCCTTCACCAAAAGTAGCACTTCTTGATCCTGCATTTAAGTTTATATTTGACAAATACAAAAATCTTTCTGATGCTTGACCAATATTATCATTACCTACTAAACCATAAGATCCTCTAAGCCTAAATTTGTTAACTACATTTGACATAGACTCCCAAAAAGGTTCATTAGATATTGTCCAACCCGCCCCGAATGAAGGAAAGAAACCAAAACGTTCTTCTTTAGAAAAACGTTCAGAGCCATTATAACCAAAATTAAGCTCCACAAAATATCGTGTGTCATAGCTATAATTTAATCGTCCTGCCAATCCTAAATTACGCCTAGGTAAAGTTGCTTGCAAATCATCTCCTGTATTGTTTTTTGATTCCCTAGCCGTAGCAACGAGCGTAGCTCCTATGGTGTGTTCATCATTAAATGTTTTATCATAATTAGCAGCAAATTCTCCATAAAACACAGGTGTTACAGTAGTTTTTCTATTGCCAAAATCTAAAGATAAACGTGGACTAGTGCCACCTCTTTCTCCTCCATTTAACTGTTGTAATGTATAGGTATCTTCGAACTTATCATAAACCCCAATATTATAATAATAAGGTTCATACTTTCTATCTACGCTAATAAATGAAGCCAAATCATACCCTAGCTTAACCCTTAGTTTAAAATCTTCAGTTATCTTTTGTTTCAAATTTATCTGTGTTGTAAATCGTGTTCTAGTAGATTCCTTGTACCCTACTATAGATTCAGCATAAGGGTTAATAAATCTTGCCCCTGGTTCATAATTACCAAAAAATATCCTATCAATACCTATGTTGGCAGTATCAGGTTGATAAAAAGCGGGGTATCTCACAGGACTAGTTCTTCTTATCTGATCAAATAACGTAGATGCACCATTTATTGGTCCAGTATAATCATCTATAGCCAAATAGATTTGAATTCCTGCTTGCAAGCTCTGAGTTATATTAATATCATTGTTAGACCTAATTTGAAACTTATTTAAATTAATTCCTGTATTAAAATCACTTCTATCATCAATTTTTAATATTCCAGTATCTTTAGTAAAGGTAGTTGACAAAAAGTATTTAGCTATTTCGCCACCACCAGATACATTTAAATTAGCTCTGTGGTTAATTGAGAAATCTTTAAAAAGCAATTGTGTCCAATCTGTTACAGGCGCTTCGGCTTCAGCTCTTGGATTATCGCGTGACCTATCTATTATATTTTGAGAAAAAAGTTGCACTGGAACAGGAGATCCGTCAAATGGAAGTGCTGCGTCATTATACAACTCCATATACCTAATAGGATCTGCATACTTAATATCCTTCACATTCGAAGAGTATGAGGTTTCGTATTTGAATGACACCTTAGCTTTACCCTTTTTTCCTCTTTTTGTAGAAACTAAAATTACTCCATTCGCACCACGAGAACCATATAAAGCTGCTGCAGATGCATCTTTCATTATTGAAAAATTATCAATATCATCAACATCCATTCTAGCCAAATCATCCTTACTGGATTCCAAACCATCTATGAGAATTAATGGCCCAGTTACAAAACCAAAGGAAGCCACTCCCCTAATAAAAAACTCTGCATTATCTGCGCCTGGTTCCCCTGTAGTTTGAAATGATATTAAACCAGGTACTCTACCAGAGAATGACGCTGTTAAATTACTTGCAGGTATTTTTAGTTCTGATGGTTTAACCGTTGTTATAGCTGCTACAACACTTTCTTTCTTTTGCGTACCAAAGGCAACAACTGTTACAGCATCTAACTCTGCTGTATCTACTTGCAGAACGATATTTAATCTTGTCTTTCCAGCTACAGATACTTCTTGTTTAATAAATCCTACATAAGTAAACACCAAAACATCTGTTGGCTTTACTTTAATAATAAAATTGCCATCAAAATCGGTTGTTGTTCCTCCTTTAGTTCCCTTTACAGATATGTTTACTCCTGGCAATGGAGAGCCATCATCTGAGGCCGTAACTGTTCCTTCTACTATTGTGTCTTGAAAGTCAGCAGTCACATTTGCTTTCTCTAACACTAAATTATAAGCATTGCTTTTTTCAATACTTAGCAAGAAAAAAACAGAAAGAAAACAAGCGGTCTTAATTAAAACTCTTGAATAGTTTCTCATTAATTTTAAATTAGTTTGTTTATTAGTTTAACATTCTTTTTTTGAAGTTAAGCATCTGTTAACCAAAGCACAAGAATGCCAATAGAATATTAAGGATATACTCCTTAATTTTGTGCTTATTTTGTGTTATAAAAACCATCTCTGAACAAAAAGAGATGGTTTTTAAACTTTTATTTTTTTATAAATTAATTACTTCTTTATAATTTTAACAGTTTGCGCATCATTAATTCTCATAAAATACATTCCTGACTGTAAATTAGAAATATTAACTTTATTGTTATTTAATGATGTGCTCACTTTTTTACCAACAACATTATAAACAGTTGCAGATGTTATTGGCACTAAACTTTTAATGGTTACATAATCTCCATTAGCGGGGTTAGGATAAACAGAGAAATTAGATAATTTATTATCTCCTACACTTAAAGGAGCAGATTCAAATACCTGAATTTCTGTTAACCTCACGAATCTATCAAAACCTGTAGTAACTGTAAGTCTAACTTGATTTGTTGTCACCTCTGAAAAAGACATGTAGTACGAACCATCATCATTACCAACTACATTCTCAATCTCTTGATACACGGCCCCATCCCAGTACTCCAAAACAAAATCAATTAACGGTCTTGAAAAATCTTCTGCTGTACTACTAGCCGCAGTATAAAATGCATATCTAGAAATATTAAAACTTCCTCCCAATGCAATTTCATATTGCACTTCATTACCAACACCATCAATATTAACCACTTGTCTATTAAGAGGATTTATTCCATCATATCTTAATTCGCCATCTGTTAAAATTGCGGGGTCGTTTGCACTACTACCAGCATGAGCAGCAGCACCTATTAGGGTCTCTGTAACCGTTTTTCCCGCTGCAATGTTAGTTTGAGTATTAGAAGAAAGCGCATAATCTCTTGTACCACTATCAAATGGACTAGTTGTTCTTAATATCATTCCCGTGGTAATAAAATCTGTACTAGCTACTGGTGATGTACCATCACTTTGAAAAACCTCAGCTAAAACACCTGGATTAAGCGTTAAACCAGCTAACAACTCAGAAGCCAACTCCCCTGGTGATAAATCAGAAATTGTATTACCTCCATTATCCAAAACACCATCTGTTGAAGAAATTATTTCTTCATCACCATCAAATCCAGAAACAACTTCTAATACCTGAATTTCAAAAATTCGAATAAATGACGCGTCGTTATGAGCAGTCCATGTAATCCTAATCTTATCTGCAGTTACTGCAGCAAAATTATGTGTAGAAATAAGATCTGTATTACCTGAAACGGTGTGCGCTAAAGCATAAGAAGAACCTCCATCGGAATACTCTATAGTAAAATCGGCACTAGCAGATGTGTTTTCAATAAATTTAACCGCATCAATAGACGCACTTCCTCCAGCAAATTCAATTTCTAAAGATACAGCTAGAGTACTTTGGTTAGCTCGAGTACCTCCATCAAATCTCCAAAGCCATCTATCATCATTTGTACCTAAAGGATCGCCATCAACAGCTCGTTCTCCTCTGTATTCATAACCTCCACCACTAACATATCCCGATTCCACCACTGTACCGGCATAAGACATAGCCGCATCAGTATCTGTAACAGTTACCGTTCCATTAAGAGCCACATTAGTTTGCGCAAAAGATACACTTAAGCCCAAACAAAATAAAAAAATAAAATTTAGTAATTTTTGTTTCATGATCATTTATTTTAGTTTAGTTAATCATTTAATTTTTATTGCTATAATAGCAATACTATATAGCGAAAGTATAAAAAATTTGGTATATTACCAAAATAATATCCTATTTTAACAGCAACTCGCACCAGAGTTACAGCACATTTATAATTTATAATGAACTTAACCTCAATAGAAAACACTATGTTTCAACAGTTTATAAATTTAATTTTACATTGCTATTATAGCAATATTATTCAAAACTATTTATAAAATAATTTATTTTGAAACCGTTAAATATAAAATATGTCAGAAAATATATAAACATACTTATTAAACCAATATTCTGTTAGAATCTTACACCATTTTTTTATGACTGTACTTAAGCACTATAGCAAAACTAAAATTTACTATATTTAGAGTAAGCATCTTCTCTCTCTCAAATTAACTAAACTATGTATCATATAACTATTAAAGATATTGCACGACAATTAAATGTTTCGGTCTCTACAGTTTCACGGGCTTTTAATAATAAGAGCGATATAAAAAAGGAAACGAAGGAATTAATTTTACATACTGCTAAAAAAATGGGGTATAAACCAAACCCTATTGCTAAAAAATTAATTGAAAGACGTTCATACAATATAGGTTTAGTTGTACCTGAATTTGTAAATCCTTTTTTTTCGCAAGTGTCTATTGGTGTTCAAGAAGTCTTAGCTAAAAAAGGGTATCAACTTTTAATTACACAGTCTAACGAATCTTACGAAACAGAACTTCTTAATGTTAAAAACCTAGAAAATAGCATGGTTGATGGCATTATCATGTCTTTAACACGAGAAACAGACAATACATTATATTATAAAGAATTAATACAGCAAGGGCTTCCAATAGTATTTTTTAATAGGGTTCCAGAAAAATTAAACGCTACCAAAGTTATATTTAACGATTACAAATGGGCTTTCTTTGCTACCGAGCATTTAATACAACAAGGCTGTAAAAACATTGTACATTTAAAAGGTATATCTGCATCGCAAACCATATCATCAGAAAGATCAAGAGGTTATAAAGATGCCATGAAAAAACACAAACTTTCTTTAAACCAAAACCAAATTATTTCAACGGGATTTACCATAAATGATGGTAAAAGAGTGGCAGAATTAATGATTAAAAACAATCAAATACCAGACGGTATATTTGCTATTAATGATGATGTCGCTATAGGTGCTATGACCGTTTTTAAAACACATGGTTATAAAATTCCTAAAGATATTGCCTTTGTTGGGTTTACCGAATCTAAAATAGCCCCTATTATGGAACCACCATTAACATCTGTAATACAACCAACTTGCGAGATAGGCATTGAAGTGGCTAAATTAATAATACACCAAATTGAAAACGAGAATAACTACACACCGCAAACTATTACCCTAAATGGACAGCTTAATATTAGAGCATCTTCTTTGAGAAATATTTGATTTTTTTTGCATTAAGAAATTAACCAAATTATAACACTAAAAATAGCCGTATAAAATACAAATAAAAACAATTCCAGTTTAACTGCTTTTATAAACTTATATATCTGCTGCATAAATTAGAATTAATATTATTTAACATGAATTCTATATATTAAAATATTGACCATCAAAATTTTAATGTAGAAAAAATGTCATACTTGTAAAGGTTAATTAATTAAAAAAGAGCTCTTAATATTTCTATTAAAAGCTCTTTTTTTATCCTATTAGTTCATCGAACTTTTAACTGCTACAATAAAAAAGTTATTGCTTAACAAACCTTTTAGTAGAAACACTATTATTGTTTCCATATATTTTTGAGATATAAACACCTCTTGCCAAAGCAGACACATTAATAGCATCGCTATTTTTTATTTCTAATACTTTTTTACCTAAAATAGAATAGACCTCAATTTTTGCAACAGCACTATTAGAAGTAGCTACATTCAAAATGTTTCTTACAGGGTTAGGAAATACCGAGAATTTAGAATTTGCTAAATCGTCTACTCCAGTAGTTTTTGCAGGAGCACCAAACACTTGAACCTCATGCAATCTAATAAATTGAGTATCGGCACTTGAAATAAATATGACTTTAACTTTGTTTGTTGTTACAGTTCCAGAAGTAAATGCCCCTGAAGAAGTAGCATCCGTATTCCCAGTTACCATTATTAAATCCATCCATGTTACCCCATCTCCGCTTAAATATTGAAATGTATAATCGGTAGTTTGGTCACCAGCTGGCTCATACAAAGCGTACGATTCAATATCAAAATCAGCACCTAAATCCATAACAAACTCAACAGGTAAACCATCACCGTTAGTCACATCATCAAATCTATACAACCAACGAGTTGAACTACTACTATCTCCATCGACAGCATTTGCTGGAATATTAGTTAGATGATGCGTATAAGAATTACTTCCTACTATTGTAACTGCAGAACCCTCTGCTACATTATAAATTGAACTCAATGCTATATCATAATCTTTAGGCGTTTCATTACATGCACTTACTCTAACAAACATATCGTTTGTTACTGGATCTCCTCCTACAGCTAAAGAATCATCAGCATCATTTAACACAACTGCAGTGTTACCTAACTCCAACTCTAAAGCTGCTATTAACTGGACAGCCGTTGTACCACTTGGTATATCAGTAATATCTGTAGCACCCAATATCCCTAATGAAGTAGAAATTATACCGACGTCTTCAGTAAATGGCGCATAGAGCTCAAGCTCGTGTACTCTTATAAACCTATTAGTACCACTTCCACCATTATCGTCAGGGTTGCCTGTTATAACAACTCTTACCTTAGTTGTGGTTACTGGATCAAAACAGGCAGAAGTCCTTACATCGGCTACATTAAATGTACCAGAAAAACTAGCTTGCTGTACCCAAGTTACACCATCGCCAGCTAAAGTCTCAAATGTATATTCAGACCCATCTTGTCTTTCAAACAACGTATAAGAGTCTATTTCTGTAGGGGTAACCAAATCAACTTCAAAAATAATAGGGTCTAATGCACTTATGGCATTAGCTCCAAAATTATATAACCATCTATCATCACCACTACCTTGCCTAACACCATCTGTTATACTTGATGGTTTGGTAGTGGAGTGGGCTAAAACTCCTGGGTTAGCTGTAGTGGGAATAATGGTAACAGTTTTTCCCAAGGCAACGTTAGTAGCGCTCGTACTTACCACAATGTCATAATCCTTTGGCGTTTCATTACATGCGCTTACTCTTATAAACATATCGTTTGCTACTGGAGTGCCTCCTAACACTTCAGAATCGTCGGCATCATTTAAAACAGTTGCAGTAACCCCTATATTTAGAGTTAAAGCAGCAATTAAATCGTTAGCAGATGTTCCTCCTGGTATAGCAGTAATATCGGAAGCACCAAGAACACCAATTGAAGTAGAAATGATATTCACATCTTCAGCAAATGGCGCAAAAACTTCAAGCTCGTGTACTCTGATAAACTTATTAGATCCCCCATTATTGGTATCAGGGTTACTCGTTATTACGACTCTTACCTTAGTAGTTGTAACTGCCATAAAACAGCCAGTACTTATAGCATTAGCGCCGCCAGCGCTACCTACAACAGTATTTTGAATATCCCAACTTGCACCATTCCATGTTTCAAAAGTATAAGACGATGCATCTTGCTTCTCTGTCAACCTATAAGAATCTATCTCAGTAGGAGCTCCAAAATCCACTTCAAATGCAATAGGATCCGATTCGCTAATTGGATAAGCTCCAAAATTATAAAGCCATCTATCGGCATTGGTATCACCAGTACTTCCATTTGTTATACCTTGTGGGTCTGTAGTTGAATGCATAAAAACTGTAGGGTTAGCAGTTGTAGGAACAATGGTAACTGTTTTTCCTAAAGCCACATTCGTTTGGGCAGAAGTCCCAATACTTATCGCAAATAAAAATGCGATACTGAGTAATAATTTTTTCATACTTAATTAGTTTTAGATTAGTTAATTATAGTTAGGATAAGTATACGAGAGATGGGAAGTAACATGTATATTTCTAGTTGTTAAAATTAGTTAACATTCTTCATGGTTATACCTGAGACAACAAAAACCCTTTTCGAGAACGTTACCGAAATCAATTTATTAATCGGTAACGTTCTCGGTTATCGACTAAGTGAAAATTATATCGTTTTATTACAGTACCGAAAATAAATTAACATATATTTTATAGATTTAGCAATTCCTAAATACGCATTTTTAACTCGTTAAAATACATACAACACTTTCTAAAATTCGTGATAAAGCTTTTTAAAATAGTACTTATTTTTATAATTTCCTCTTACACAAGTTTTGGGCAATCGGGATCGGCTTTAACATGTATAAATGCCGAACCTTTATGTGGATCAAGTGCTTTTACCTATAGGAATGTTTCAGGTACGTTTCGATTAGAACAGGGTCCAAATTATGGCTGCTTAGGTGTATCTTTAAACCCATCCTGGTTTTACCTTCAAATTGCAAAGGATGGAGATATTCAGCTTAAAATAGAGCAAAGCACCACACAAGGCGGATCTCCAAATTTAGATGTAGATTTTATTATTTACGGCCCTTTTAGTGACCCCAGAACACCATGTACCGCAAGCTTGGATGCTTCAAAAATTATTGATTGTAGTTGGGCTACCGATTTTGTAGAGTACATTGACATTGCCAATACACAGGCAGGCGAATATTATTTATTAATGATTACCAATTTTGGACGCCAACCAGGGTATATAAAAGTTACCCAAACACTTGGTAACGCAACAACCAATTGTGTTTTGGTTAAAGACCCCATAAAAATTGAAGCACATGGTTGTGAAGGCGATGCTATAAATTTAGATGCCACAACACCTCTTGGGGTTACTTACAAATGGTACGAAGATGATGGCAGTGGCACTCATACTTTTACTGAAATTAAAAACGTTACAACAAATACATACAACACAACAGACTCCAACACCTTTAAAGTTGATGTTTTTGATATTAACCATGTTTTAATAGAAAAATATGAGTTTACAACTAACTTTTATACGTCGCCAAATATCCCTTTAAATATTGAGGATTATACACTTTGTGATGATACTGATGGTGATGTTGATGGCATTACCAGCTTTGATTTAAGCTATATGGATAATATGCTTTTAAATGGACTAGATCCAAACCACTTTTCGGTGTCATACTACTCTACTTTGGCGGATGCCGAAACCGAAAATGTTATTAATAAACTCCCATTAGCATATACAAATAGTAAGGCTTACGAAGAGGTTATTTACGCACGTATTGAAAACACAACCACCAACCTAGTGAGCTGTTTCGATATAGGTGTATTTAAGCTTAAAGTGCTACTTCCTGCCGAAATAAAATTAGAAAACCAATACATGCTTTGTGCTAACACCAACGGCACTGAAACGATTATAACACCACCGTTAATAGATACTGGCTTACCTGCATCAGAATACAACTTTGTTTGGCGTCTTAATAATGTGGTTTTAAATGATGACACAGACGGATTTATTTTTCCCGAAGAAGATGGTAACTACGCGGTTGAAGCAACCCACAAAATAACGGGTTGTATAAGTTATGATAATACGTCAGTTGAATTAAGCTCACCACCCGAAATATTGGCGAAAGTAAAGTCGTTTGCTTTTATAGAAGAAAATAGTATTGAAGCAGAAGCTATTGGACTAGGTATTGCCGACTTTCAATTTAGTATCGATGATGGTATATGGCAAGATTCTGGCCTTTTTAGTAAGGTAACCTTTGGCGATCATCTTATTAAAGCTCGAGATAAAAATGGTTGTGGGTATTCTGAGGTCTTGGTTACTGTTATTGACTATCCGCAATACTTTACCCCTAATGGTGATGGCATTCATGATTATTGGAATATAATTGGTGTAGCTAATCAACCTTACGCAGAAATACGTATCTTCAACAGATACGGAAAACTCATTAAACAATTAAATCCAAACAGTAAAGGTTGGGACGGCACATTTAATGGCACGCCTTTACCTTCTGAAGATTATTGGTTTACAATTACCTATATTGAACCAAGAGACAACTCTACACGTACTTTTAAAGCACATTTTACGCTTAAAAGGTGATGCGTCCTTTTACTTTAAACCAAATACTGTATTCCTCAATAAATAGTTAACGTAATTTCTATATCTATTGTAACAACCTAGTTTTTTAGCTAAAACTAAAAAAAAAAACAAACCCGTTGTGTCACATCCGTCACTCTTTGTTGTATAACTATTATAACATAACCCGTTGTACATTTTGAGGAAAATTTGTCAATTTAAGTGAATTTTACTCATTTTTATGAGTGAAATTAGTATCGAGAATCCAATTTTCCATTTCAAAACCTGTTCTCGATACGATTTTCTGTTGAAAATCACTCGAACTGACAATTTAGTTTATAATTGAGAATACTCATGAGTTATTTGTTTTATATTTCGATTTCAAAATCATCGTATCCTTGCGTGCATCTTTGACTATCACAAGCCATAAATTCTATTTCTCCCGTTAGGGTAAATGGTTCTTTTATGTTACGCTTTATAGCTTGTTTAAAAACGGCTTTGTTTTCAAAATAGGTAACATCCATCTCAAAAACGGCTTCGTAAACGGTTTTTCCTTTTTCTTCTGAAGGTTTACCAACGAGCTTATAATTTGGATTCTCATTAAATACAAAAACAGTAGGTAAAGGTCCATTTTCTGGAACATTTTGAGAATATAAATGCCAATTATCATCAATAATAGCTGTGAAAATAATGTTGTACTCTTCTTCTGAAATTTTTTCTACAGCAGTATCCCATTTTACGGGCTCTAAAATTTGAGAAAAGCTTGTTGTGGTAAAGAGGAGTAAGAGGAGTGTTAGTTTTTTCATGTGTTTTTTACATTTATTTAGTACTAGTTTCTTTACAAGATTTAGAAGTATGTTTATCTATAGTTTTTGGTTGTTTTTTTAAGAAGTTGTTTATTTTACTACTGAAAATTTAAACTTATCACTCCCTAAAAGCCCTTTACCACTAACACCTTCTATTTCTCCAAAATATAGACTGTTAATATCTGAACAATAAAAAGTAATAGTGGCTTCTCCTTGCGCATTGGTTATAATATCTGGTTTCCAAAATAAACTTGTACGAGTGTCAAGAAAAGAAGCATCTTCTGTATTTTTATCATAAACAGGTTTATAAAATTCTTTTTTACCGTAATAGCCTTTTATTCTTGACCAATTGAGTTCTTTTAAAAGCTTTTCTATATCATTACCTCTATATTTTTTATAATACTTAGCTCTTTTGAACGTACCATCATCTAATTCAATGATGTATATATCTCCTTGCCTTAATGTAAATTGGCAATCCCTAATTCGATCCACAAAGTCATCCTCTGGCAAAAAACTTCTTAATACTTTAGAATATTTACTCCTTCCTTTTTTGGTTTTTACAGTAACCTCATCTAAAATATATTTTGCTTTAAAAACAAAAGGTTTCCGTTGTTTTACTGGTTTACTGTATTTTTTTATAGGGTAATAATTTATTAAATCTGTACGTTTTTTATTGATGCCGTTGAAATAATCTTCTCTTATTTTCATCATGAATTTCTTTTTATCTGTAAAAGGTGAGATATACAAATAATCACGCTCCACTAGCTTTAAATAATCCGATGCAATTGTAAACCTCCCCAATGAATCTGTCATCATCAAACCATATTCTTTAGTTTTGGTTTTTTTTTCTGTAAATTCAAAAGAAAATAGTTTTGCCATAGAATGTGCTTTTTTTATTTTTCTGTTTTTAGGTTTTAACACCCCTCTATAAGAATCAAAAACTACTAGTTTTAGGTTTTGAGATTCTCTTAAATTACTCTCCGTCCATTTGTATGCCCGCCAACCTTGGGTAAGTAATAATAAATTTAACGCCTCTTGTCTATTCGCATTTTTTTCATCAAAATAATACGATGGGTTGTAAAGCCTTCCTTTTAACTGACTTGTTAAATGATAATGACTTTCTATGGTTTTTGAGTCTTCATTATTTTTATACAAATGACCAAAAATACGTAAGCCTAAATGAGAAACTACAGGCACACCATTTTCATCGGTTGCTTTAATATGCAACTGTACTTTGTCTTTAGTATGATACTCACTTTTATCTAAATTTGCTTTAATATGAATCTTTTTATGAGCATTTACATATACCAAACGCTCTGCAATTGGTGTTAAATTTTCATCAAACAAGGTGACTTCTGCAATGCCTTGTGGTAAATCTTTTATTGGGATTTTTAATTGTAGTTCGTCTTTTATACGCCCACTAACCAAATAACCATCCCCTTTTATTTGTAATCTTAAATGAACTTTTTCTTCTTCAAACTCTTTACTCTGGTTGATTTTAAAAACAACATAGTCTGAATTTGTTTCTAAAAGCTGAAATACTTTTCCACTAGAATGTATTTCAGGTAAGGCATATTCTGTATGCGCTTCCCTGTTTTTTAATTTTATTTTATAGTTTTTATAAATATTGGGAGTAAATAAAAAACTCCCCATACCTGCGTGAGCGCTGGTAAAATCTAGCGTAGCTTTATCATCTTCATACAAAGTACCTACTATTTTTACAGGATAGCCTTTTTCATTAAACGCTTTAAACGCAAACGACTTTCGATTCCTGATACCAAATGACCTCCTTCTGGGAAAGTGACGAAATGAATAATACTATCTTGTTTTATTGCGTTTACTGTTTTCGTTTCCTTATCAATAATTTTTATCTTTTTAAGGGCATAAAAATCTTTTTGATTTTTAAAAAACGAATGCGAACTATAGGCTGTTAAACTGTAGTTTCCAATAGACAACGTATCACTTAAAAACAAATGTCCATCTACAAAACCATTTTCTATTTCATATTTCTCCTCCCAAACGGGTTTGTTATTTTTCTCTTCTATAAGTTGCACAAACAATATACTGCTTTTATTAGACGGGATAAGCATTTTATCATCTAATACAGAACCTTTAAACCAAACGTTTTCATCAGTAAAATAGACATCTTTATCGGTTTGCAAATAGACTACATCTGTAATATTATCACTTGACAATTCCTCTAACTCTTTTGTTAAGGCAGTCTCAACGCTTATATCTATTTGAGAATAAAGCGTGGTAGTTAAAAAGAAAAACAATAAAAATATGTTCTTGTAACTAAATGACATTATAATTGCATTTTTTGTTGTTTTATCATTTTATTTAATACTATTACTCAGTTTTATAATTTAGTAAATTCACCTCTATTTATTATTCTCAATAATCCCCTTTAAAAGTCTATCGAACGCATACATTTTATAATCATCATCAAAAACATCGCCATTTTTATCAATAATTTTTGGTTTGTCTTTTGTTGCGTAAGACGCAAAGGTTATAGCAAAAATAATGAAAGCGATAAAATGATTAGAAAGCAAACTATCTTTTTTGCCTATAAACACTGATAGGCGCGTCATTAAAACCTAGTCCCTTTCTTCTTAATCATTTCAATTTTAGATTGCATGTCTTCTACCAATTTTTCATTTTCTAAAGCTACATTTGTTGTTTCACTTACATCTTCCTTTAAATTATACAACTGTGGTTGTAAGCTACCTCCAGGTTCAATGCCTTTCTTTTTAATCCAACCAATACCAGATTCTAAAGATTTCTTTTTATTGGTGACTAAAGGTTGTATGTATTTCCATTCCCCTTTTCTTAAAGAAAACGTAAAAGATTCTTCTAACATTTCATCTCTTCCTTCTGCAGAATTACCTGTGATAACATCCAACATATTAAAACTATCTGGAGCTTCAATACTATCTAATTTATGGTCTATTAAATCTGCAAATGAAGCATACAAATCTACCTGAGACCACAATGCATTAGACGTTTTACTTTTTATAGTTTCAGGCCAATACACAATGGTTGGCATTCTTGTTCCTGCTTCAAAAGCACTATATTTCCCTCCTCTATACACTCCAGCTGGTTTGTGTGCTCCTAACTTTTCTACAGCTTCATCTTCGTACCCATCATTTAACACAGGACCGTTATCACTTGTAAATACTACGATTGTATTTTTATCCAACCCCAATTCTTCTAAATAATTTACCACCTCACCTGTGCACCAATCCATCTGTGCAATGGCATCTCCTCTTAATCCCATATCACTTTTTCCTAAAAAACGTTTATTTGGCGAACGAGGTACATGAATATCATGGTAGGCTAAGTATAGAAAAAAAGGTTGGTTTTTATTGGTATTGATAAATGCTTTTGATTTTTCTACTAATTTATCTGGAAACTCTTCATCTACCCACCAAGCACTTTTTCCACCAGACATATGCCCTATTCGACTAATGCCGTTTATAATGGTTTTATTATGTTGCGGGTCTGCTTTTTGTTTTCGAAATTCTGGGTTTTCGTAACCTGTAGGTACATCTCCAATTTTTTCTGTGTAACTAACACGCAATGGATCTTCTATGTTAAGTTTTACAACGTTTTGATTTTCTACATAAACTGTAGGTACTCTATCTCCAGTTGCAGGAATTAAAAAGCTATAATCAAAGCCCACTTGTTTTGGTCCTGGTGAAATTTCTTTATTCCAATCTACAGTTCCATTTCCTAACCCTAAATGCCATTTCCCAACTACGGCTGTTTTGTAGCCATTTTTTTGAAGCATTTTTGGCAATGTTGGCGTATTCACATCAATTAATAAAGGTGCATCTCCTGCCAATATTTGAGCATCATTTCTAAACGCATAGCTTCCTGTTAACAACGAATATCTGGAAGGTGTGCAGGTTGCTGCAGAGCAATGTGAATCAGTGAAATTAATCCCATTCTTAGCCAATTTATCTATATTGGGAGTAGCTACACCAATGGCTCCATTAACGCCAATATCTCCAAACCCTAAATCGTCAGCATAAATGATAACAATATTTGGTTTTTTACTATTTATAATTTGATTGCTCTCTTTTCTTACTTCTGATTTACAAGAAATAAAAAAAAAAGAAAATATCAATACTTGTAATAATTGCTTATACATAACTGTTCTTTACTTTTTATTCGACAAAACTTCTTTCATCTTTCCTGGATCGGAGTACAATACTTCTTTATTTTGCATCAAACGCTTGTGAATATGATGCGTTACATCCATCCACGAACGTTCTTCTACCCATAAGGGATCCATCATTTGTGATTCCCAATTTCTCAATTCGCCTTGTAATTGTTGAAATTCTTTAGAATGGGTGGTCTCCAAATTAGTTGTTTCTCCTAAATCTTCTTTTAAATTGTACAATGTTGCGCCATAATCCTGCAAACGCACCATTTTATAATTTCCAATTCTAGCCCCAGCTTCTTCTAACTTCCTCCAAAACAATTTATTGTGTGGGTTTCCTGTTTTTTCTCCTTTTAAATAGGGTAATAAATTAGCACCATCCAAAACCAAATCATCTGCTTTGGTAATATTTGCAGCTGCTAAAGAAGTGGTAAAAATATCTAAGGATGATGATAAGCCTTCAAATGTTTGTCCGCCTTTAATGGCTTTTGGCCAACTTACAACAAATGGCACACGATGTCCGCCTTCAAATTTATTCCCTTTCCATCCTTTTAAAGGACCTCCACTAGAACTATTATTTGCTGCACCTCCATTATCACTTAAAAAATAAATTAGTGTATTTTCTGCTAAACCTAAGTCTTTTAATTTTTGCTGTAGTTTTCCAACATTTTCATCCAAAGACCAAGTCATAGCTGCCAATTTTTGTCGTGGATGATTTTTATACTTTTCTAAATGTTCTTTTTTAGCGTGCATAGGTGTATGTACGGCATTGTATGCTAAATACATAAAAAACGGTTGATCTTTATTCTCTTCAATGTATTTTACAGATTGATCTCCCAAAACATCTGTCATATAACCTGTAAATTTTACACGTTCTCCATTGTGCTGTAGCATGGTATATTTTGAAGGATTTTTAAGCGAAAAATATGAACGACTTCCAGTTTCAAAACCATAAAACTCATCAAATCCTCTTTGGTTTGGATGATCCGTTTTATCTGCTCCTAAATGCCATTTTCCTAATGCCATGGTTTTGTAACCATTCGCCTTAAATACGTCTGCCATAGTTACCACATCATCAGAAAGACCAATATCTCCCGAATTCCCATACCCTGTACCATTGGCTTCAAAACCAAAACGTTGTTGGTATTTCCCTGTTATTAAACCTGCACGTGAAGGTGCACAAACCGTAGCACTTACATGCGCATCTGTTAGCACTACTCCACTTTGAGCAAGCTTATCAATATTAGGGGTTTCCAAATCTTTACACCCCATAAAACCAAAATCGGCATACCCTGCATCGTCAATAAGAATGACAATGACATTGGGTTGTTTTGAGGTATTTGACGGTTTTTCCTCGGCTGTATTTTTACAAGATGTTGCTAAAAACAAAGTAAAAATAAGCATACTAAGAAAACTAATTTGATTTCTTTTTGTTTTAAATATTACATTCATTTGATAGTATTTAATTTGATTGATAAACTATATTTACGCTTGATTTTTTCTCAAGACCTTTTGCCTGAAAGGTCTTTAATATTTAATTAACAATAACATCCTTTTTATTCCAGTTTGGATTCTCCTCCAACTTACGGTCATAATTTTCAGATACCCAAGTTAATAACATTTTTTTTAATTTCTCTGTCATTTCTGGTTCTGATACTGCAATATCATTGTTTTCACCTAAATCTATTTTTAAATTGTAGAGTTGAAACGCACCCGTTTCTAAATCGTGAATCAGTTTATAATCTCCTAAACGAATAGCACTTGCAGGGTTTCCGCCTTGATTTCCATAATGTGGATAATGCCAATAAATTGCACGATTTTCATCTGCTTTAGCGCCTTCTATAAAAGGTTTTAAATTGATCCCGTCAATCGTTTTATCCATTTTATCTTCTCCTGAATAAGCCAATACTGTTGGATAAATATCAACACCAGAAACGGGCATATCCGTTACAGTTCCGTTTTTAGAATTTGGTGGTTTTATGGTGAAAGGCACACGAATTCCGCCTTCATTCATCCAACCTTTTCCTTTTGCAAATGGCAAGTTTGAAGTTGGCGACCCTTCTGCAGTTGTTAGCCCTCCGTTGTCTGATACAAACACAATCAGCGTATTATCATATTGATTGGTTTCTTTTAAATAGTTTATCAACTTTCCAACATTATCATCCAACGATTTTATCATCGCTGCAAACTTAGGGTGCCCTTGTTTTATACGTTCTCTAAAACGTTTTGGGTTATTTCCTGTAGCCGTTTGCATCCAAGGTTGTGCTGGTAAAAATTCATCTTCTTTTTTAATGCCTTCTTTTTTACGTTTTTCTTTATAAATATTAATATCTGCTTCTTTGGCTTGAAAAGGGCCGTGAACCAAATAATAAGACAAACATAAAAATACAGGTTGCTCTCCTTTATTGGCTTTAAAAGCAGAAATAGCTTCGTCAGTCAATCTATCTGGTAAATATTCGCCTTCAGGACCATCGGTTAATCTTGGGTTTCCGTAAGGTGAGAAATACCCCTTAATGCCCTTTCCAGAATTTGGTCGTCCCATAGCCCAACCACCAATATTCAAATCATACCCGTGGTTTTCTGGCCAATATTCTTCTTCATCTCCCAAATGCCACTTTCCTGCAAAAATGGTTTTATACCCTTTTGTTTTTAAAGCTTCTGCAATGGTTTTTTCGGTGAGTTTTAATTCAAATTCAGTATCGGGTACTATCCATCTATCATTTACTGTAGTCCCTTGGAATGCTTTTCTTCCCTTTATCCAATCAGTTACCCCAGTAGCTACAGGATATTTCCCTGTTTGAAAACTTGCTCTTGATGGTGAACACACAGGGCAATTGGCATAACCACTGGTATATTTTACACCATCATTGGTTAATTTATCTATGTTGGGTGTATCGTAAAAACTGCTTCCAAAAGCGCCGATATCTGTATAGCCTAAATCGTCTGCTATGATAAATACGATGTTAGGCTTTTTTGGTTTTTCATCCTCTGTTTTCGCACAAGCTATAAGCAAAAAGGCACTTAAAATGATTATTGGTATCCTGTTTACAATTTTCATAATTTATTTGATGATTGATTTATATTTTTATTAATTGATTATGTTACTCCACTATATATGAGCCATTAACAACAACAGGAATCCCTGAAGTTGTCATACCCTCTAAAGTTATATTTACCTTTGTTTTAACGGCGCTATTAAAATAAGACACTTCGGCAATACCATTTTCATTGGGGTGTACATAAGGTCTCCAATACAATGTATTTCTCACATCTGCTAAAGTTTTATCTATAGTTTCTGGTTTATCATAATTAGGCGAATAGAATACCCGTGTTTCTTGATAACCATGAATTTTTGCTCCCACTGAATGTGTACTTTTGGATTTTCTGTTAAGTCCACCTGTTTTTGTATAAATAAGAATAGCTCCATTATCGCCCCGTGAACCTAAAATAGAAGCTCCTGACGTTTTAATAGATTCTATTTTTCTAACATCTTCTGGTGCTATAAACTCTAATTCTGATTGAGACATTTCCATCCCATCTAGTAAAATTAATGCAGGCCCACTATTTCTATTAAAACTCACATTACCATTGCGAACATTTACTCCTGGAATATTGAACGAAATAAGCTGGTATATGGTTGAAAAATTTGGTCCATCATCAGGCACTATAAACGTGTGATCTGCTGTTCCGAATATACTCTCATCGTCTTGTTTCTTAGCTTTACCCGTTACCACAACCTCATCTAATACATTTTCTATAGGCACATTAAAAGACATATTATTTCTGTAAATTACATCACCTATTGCTTTGCGTTTTTCTTGCAATGGTCTATATAACTTGCTCCCTCTAAAATTCGCAACTATTGGATCTCTATATAAAGAGTCTAAAGTAATCTGACCCTTATCTTTACCTTTTTCATCTTTTGTATTTATCATCATCATTGATGTCCCTTTAAAATACAAATCATTAAAAAGGAAATTCCCGCTTACATTTGTTGTATCTTTTAGTTCAATAAAATTATTGTTTTTATTTAATAAAACACTAATGCTTCTATTCGGTCTAGCTTTTGCTGAAAGTAGGCTTGTTACTCTTCCTGAAATTTTTAATCCTTTTTCTAACCTAAAATAGGTTTTCTCTTTTTTCTCTGGTAAAGCCTTCCATATAAAATCTCTCCAACCTTGGGTAAGTAATAATAAATCCAAATGATAAAGTCGCCCTTTGTTGGCTTTATTAAAATAATAAGCTGGTTCAAATACGTCGCCTTTAATATCTGATTGTAAAAGGTAATAAGCACAAATATTGGTATTGCTTGATTTTAGAATGGTATTACCATCTGTAGATGATAGGGAAAAGCTTCCATCAATAGGAATTCCTTCCTTAGTTTTTGCTGACACTGTTAGATTTACTTTTTCTTTTGTGGAATAATGTGTTTTATCTGGTGTGATAGATACTTCTATACCATTATCTTTTTCTATAAAAAGTAAACGTTCGCTTTGAGGCCTATTTAAATCATCATATAAGGTGATTCTACAAATCCCCTCTGGCATGTTATCTATTGGCAATGTTAACGTTGTGGTTACATTTTCAATGGGTATATCGCCTTGAAAATAGGTTACACCTCGTGTTGAAGCTACCAAGGACACTATTTTTCTTTCTTGCTTAGAATGCGTTGCTTCATTAGTTTTAATACTTATATAATGCTTTCCTTTCCTACTAGTTATATTTAGAGTATAGCCTTCTTCCTGAACTTTGGGAAACTTTATATTTAACATTTCTTCTTCATATCCTGTTAATTTCACATTATAAGTTTGATTTGCTTCAGGTGTAAACGAAAATTTTCCCATACCAACATGTTGACTTTTAAACATGCTTATAAAATCACCATTAGCATCATACACTTCTCCAGATACGTCAATAGGATTCCCTTTATTATCAACTGCTTTAAAAGCAACCACACTTAGAACATTTTCAATTAAAGCACCTCCTTCTGGGAAAAACTGGATATCTATAGTTGAATTCTTTTTAGATGTATGTTTTGAGTTTTTAGGTTTTCCATTTGCTACATTTTCATCCGATTCTGAAGTTTTATTTTTTATCAAATCAATAATTTCTATGTTTTTTGTAAACACAAACGGTTTATCAAAATTACGCATCCAATTCGTGTATGCCCGTAATTGATAAGTGCCTGATTTCACACCTATAGAATCTGTAAGTTTAAAATCGCCATGTCCGATACCTTTTTCCAACCTTGTGATATTACGTGCAATTATTTTAGAATCTGGTGCTATCAATTCTACATACAAGGTTTTACTATAATCAAAAAGCACATTGGTGTACCCATAAACAGAATACGCTTTATACCAAATAGATTCTCCTAAGGCATAGTAATCTCTATCCGTATGCAGATATACTTTTTCTAAATCTGGGATTTCTACTGATGAGGTAGTATTATCAGATGTTTTCTGAGCAAAAGTTGATACAAATGTCAGAAAAAAAAGGGCAAACCCTAAACAAGGGGTTTTAAAATAGGAATGCTTCAAATTTGTGATGGATTTTATTTGTTGATGATTATTTTGCTAATTGATTGATTTTTTAAATTACTAATCCAAATCTTACAAGGTCAAAAAGAGACCTTGTAAGACATAAAACTTTATTGCTTTAACAATTTCGAAGATTTTACTCCTTCAAATAAATTCAAATAAGCGATGGTTAAATTCCATCCAGCATTATATGCCGTCCAACCTTCTCCATGTCTTGGACTACCTTTAGGATTAAATGGATACATTTCTGAGCCTGGGAGCGAACTTAAAGATCCTCGTGTAATTTCCAATCTGGCACAAATATCTTTACGCTTGTCTGGAAAAGGCCACGCGACATCCACCCCTTCAAATCCTAAATCTGGATGATTGATACTACTTGCATTCTGCGGATTTCTTCCCATAAAATTATCATAATGCGCATAAGCTAATTCTACCAAACGGTCTTTGAGTTCTCCATCTTCTAAGGTTAAAGCTACAGATAACCCACAAGCTGGAAATGCAATAATATTACCTGCTTCGTTATAGCCTGGTAAGGTATAATTCTCTTCATCAAATTTTCTGAAATCCCACATATTATGAGATAATGACACTGCTTTTTCTGCCCAATCTACTAACTTTTGTTGCAAACCTTTTGGTGCCAATTCTGGATAATAATATTGAAAATGTGCCAGACCTTGAATGGTTTTATGTTCGCTCATACGTTGTCCTTTTGTAAATTTGGGGTTGTTCCAATCTACATTATCCAACATCCATTGTGTTTGGTCTTGCGCCGCTTTTAAATAAGTTTCTGCATTGGCTAAGTTTTCACGTTTTGCAACTTCATACATCAATAAATTCGGCATAATAGAGTGTCCTGGTGCGTGACGCCCTTTTGGGTTTCCTATTTTGGTGATGACTTTGAATAACCCTGATTTCCCCCACCATTTTACTGTTGAGTCTAAAACTTGGTTGTAAAATTCTTTACCAATGTATTTTTTATAGGCTGGATATCCGTATAAAAAATAGGCAAATTGCTCTATGGTTTGAGGGTGCAATTGTTTGCCTAAGGGGTCGCCTGATGGGTCTGCTGAATATGGATTCATCAAATTCCAACCGACTCCAAATCTTATACTTTGTATCAAATCTGGTGTGTTGTTGCATTTTAATCTTGGCAAATCCGTATAATAGCCCTTTGCTTCAAACATAGGATCATCATCTTTATAATCTTTGATGTGTTTGAAATCTTTGGAAGTTATCTTCGTTTTTTCCTTTTCCCAACTCATCGTCACAGGCATTTTATCAAATACTTTGGGATTCGATAAATATAGCATCACCATAGAAGGCACTTCGTGTGTATAATAGGTGCCATCTCTCCAAGCAGTTCCTCCATAAGCCGAAGGATGTGTTCCCATAATACTTCTAGCATCATTAAAAAAATCGACTGAAGGTTGGTACGCCATTTTTTGTAACAAATGTTCTCCAATTTCAAAAGGGTAGGATGTTGCTTTACCCAAACCATCACCTTCTAATTGAATAACGTATTCTTTTCCTTTAGAATCCTTTGGATTGAAATCTGAGAAATATCCTTTTCTATCCTTCAATTTGCCTTTATAAACTTCTTTTTCTGAAGATTTTTCTATGATTGAAAATGGCAAATCTGTTTTGGCTGTAGGTACTGTAAATCCTTTTGATGCTCCTAAATTATACCCAACTTGATTGACACAAATCCAATGTTTTTTTGCTACAAAAGGTTCTGGTACTTTCTCTTCAACTTGATAAGGAATAGCTGGCACGTTTTCTCCCCAAACTTGCCATTCTACCAAACCAAAAGTTACGGGGTTGGATGTAACAATTCTTATAGCACTCATAGAAATAGGTTGATTAAACACAATGGCTTTTCTACTACTAAAATTATCGATGATTACTGCTTCTGGAATATCAACCCACTCTTTGCCTAAAGTATATTGTAAAGCAAAATCTCTAATTGGTAAAATCCCTTTGGCATCCATATAAAGATGCACTCCTCCTATTTTAAACTCGGCAGTTAAGTCCATACTTACTGTATAAACTTTCCTTTTAGGGTTGATTCTAACAGAACCTGTGGATAAATTTCCGTCGTTTAATTTTTGAAGGTTTTTCTTTTTTGTGGTTGTTTTTATCGATTTTCCTTCGGCGTAATTCACATAGGTTTGTGCGTTTTGTGAAATGACACTAATAATGCTGATTAAAAAAAATGTTATAATTTTCATTCCTATAAAATTATCTTATCTGAATTTCAAAAACCGAAACAGGAATATGCGTCACTTTTGATTCCATTTTAATATATATTTTTTTTGTTTTGATAGGCATATCAAACTGATGTTGTACAATGGTTTGATGATTATTTATTACAGAAAAAAGCAGGGTTTCATCTTCATCAAAAACTTGGATATGTTCAACACAAAACGGCATTCTCGCTTCTGGATGCCCCATTAATGAAGATTCCATAGGATGGTCATAATCGGTATCTAAAAATAATTTTATTTCATTTATGGTTTGTGTTTCATCCCAACTTAATATCAATTCTGGCGTTTTGTCTTCTTTTGTAGCAGCCCAAGCATTGGCTTTTAAATAGGGACGCACAAAACCATTAGTCAAATTTTCTGTACCAAAATCAGTAATTTCAGGGGTTATTTTAAACGCTAAGTTTTCACCTTTTGGTCTTCGTAAAGGAATCCAAAATTCAAAAGCATCCAACCCAGAATTTTCTGGAGGTGATTGTTTTCCTATATTATTTACGGCTTTATTTTCACTATTGAATACCGATAAAATTCCCGTTACGCGTTCTTCTGAAATTTGATACGATACATTTTCATTTCTTAAAATTGCAATAAACGCATATTGGTCTTGGTCTAAAACTGCATCAAACACAAATGATATATTTTGCTCTCCTTTACTTAACTGAATATTTTGATGTTCTATAATCGTATCTGGTGTATAATAGCCTGTTCGTTCGGAAGTTCTTAATTGTACTGTAATTGATGTATCACATTCCGCTAAAAATTGAAATATATATTCATACTTTGTGTCCGCTTTCAATGGCAATAATTGGGCAATACCATTCGTGAGTTTTTGCCAAATACCGCTTGGTTTCAATGCTTTTAACTTGAATACACTCGAAGCTTCTATAGTTGCAGTATTTGCCAAATTGAACTGCTGATTAATGGAGGTTTCTGGGATGCTTTGTCCATTAATATTTAGAGTTTGTTGCAATTCTTTTATTTCTTTGTTTTGGATTAAATCTGCTGGTAACACCTTATTTTTAATACATTGAGCTGCTCCGTAACCTATAGCTTGTCCATAATGTGCTGTAGTTGCCATTACACGTGTAGAA
The DNA here is from genome assembly GCF_947487605.1 of uncultured Algibacter sp. Classification (GTDB taxonomy): domain Bacteria; phylum Bacteroidota; class Bacteroidia; order Flavobacteriales; family Flavobacteriaceae; genus Algibacter_D. Next base: position 133,004 of record NZ_CANKXK010000010.1, on the reverse strand, counting down.
CCAAAAGCTACGTGGGTTGCACTCATAATTCGTCCTCCTAAAAACAGGTTATCAATATTCTTACTTATCAAACTTCGTAAAGGGATTTGATATATGCCTTTAGAATGGTATTGCGTACACCCAGGGCGACTATCGTAAACACCATCTGCTGGATGTAAATCTACTGCCCAACCTCCAAAAGCTATGGCGTCTTCAAACTTTTTTTGCTCCACAATATCTTGTTGCTTCATCATATATAAACCTTCGAAACGTCTGCTTTCTCGTTTTCCAGGAATGGTTCCTACCCATTCTAAAGTTAAGTTTTCTGCTTCGGGAAAACTTCCTGAATTCTTGATATAATCCCACACACCATATACCACTTTCCACAATTCCCATTTAATCTCTTCAGAATCGTGAATGGTATCTTTTCTTCCTCCATATTCTAACCACCAAAGTCGGCAACCACTATCGTTATAACCTATGTTTTTATAACGTGGTATTTTGGTAATGTCTTTTAAAGCAAACTCTGGTGCAACAAAATCAACTGGTTTTCCTGTGTCTTTACTGTAAAAGTAAATGGTATGTCCTAAAAGTTCTCCATAAGAAATGTCTGGTGCAAACAACTCTCCAAACTCCTCCTTAGATTCTGCACCTATTCTAAAGGCAGCCCCAGCTTGAAATCCAACAATACCATCGCCAGAAGCATCACAAAACAAAGCTGCTTTTAAATGATACATCGTGGAATTTTGACTACAAAATGCATTGACTTGTCTTATCGTTGTTGCATTGGATTTTAATACTTCAAAAACCGAGGTATTTAACAACAAAGTTATATTGGTTTCATTAGTTACTTTTTCAAGTAGAATGGTATCGAAAATAATGGTATTTCCTTCTTTGTTTCTAAAGGTATTTTCTACTAAAACCTCATCGATAATTCCTCCTTCTCTGGCCCATCTATTGTTATTTCCCATATGAGATGTTGCACCCAATACCCACAAGCGTACTTCACTGGATGCATTACCACCAAGTACAGGACGGTCTTGTACCAAAGTAACCTTAATACCTGCTCGTGCTGCTGCTATGGCTGTACATACTCCTGCCATTCCTCCTCCAACAACTATTAAGTCTGAAGTGGTAGAAATGGTTTTATTATCTCTTGTTGTTTCTTTAAAAGCTTGTTTTATCATATGAAAAAACCTCTACTTTATAGGTGTAATTATATATGTATATTCTAAATCTTGAGCTTTAATTAAATACGCATCGTGTGCCATTCTTCCCCAACTGGTATCGCCACCAACGCCCATTTGTTCCTTGTCGATATTGATGTTTACAAAATCTCGTTTTACAATATCGGTAGTATGTCGTTGTATCTTTTTTTCACCTTCATCAAAATCATCATTGTATTGATGGTGTGCACTAAAGCCAAAATATTGGGGTGCCATAATTTTTATACCTTGTCCTGTTGTGTTAGTAAAAGTAACCCAACGTGTATCTGTTTTATACCCATTTTCTTGCGGACGGATGTATGGAAAATACAAATCTGAAACAGATGCATTGTACTGCCCTACCAAAGCTGAAGTATTTCTATCTTGATAATTTTCGTGAGGCCCTTTACCAAACCATTCAACATTATTATATTTATTTTTCAGAATGAAGTTTGTTCCGAAACGTGGTAAAACTGGTAATTCAGTGTTTATAGATGTGATGCTTGTTTTTACTGAAATTTCTCCCAAAGCGTTAATGGTATAATCGATAACCAAACCACCTTTTACGTCTGACAAACTGTATTTTGCGGTTACAACGATAGTATTATTTTCTTTAGTTTCTTCTAAAGAAATAAGGGCTTGATTTTCGGTTACTTCTTTCCAAACGCCTAATTTTTCAGGCATTTTGAATCCAAAATCGTTATCGGTAGTCGCTCTCCAAAAATTGGCTTTTATGCCTTCCACTAATATATTTCCATTGCCATAATCTAAAGAAGTTAAAGCACCCGTTTTTTTGCTAAATGCCATTTCGAAACCTTCTCCGTACACTTTTAAAGTATCCTTATCCACACTTGATTCCAATTCACCATTTGTATTTTGCAAAGCGATATTCCTTTTTGGATGTGTTAATTGCAGTTGCTCATAAGCCAATAAGTGGTTTTTAGGCACTAAAGGACTTGCTTCTTTTAATTTGGCATAGATATTCAAATGATATTCAGATGCTTCATCCAATTCTGGTAGATCTATTTTTACTTTTTTAGTTTGATAAGGCGCAATATCCAAAGTTGGCAACTCTCCTGAAGTGATTTCAACACCTTCTTTCAATACTATCCACGAAAAATTAAACAGATTCAGATTTGTAAAATCGTATTTGTTTTTGATTTCTATTTCTCCAGATTTTGGGTTTTCAGAAGAAAATTGAATGTATTGATATACTTTTTTAACCTCGTACAAAGCGGGATGATCTGTTCTATCTGGATTTACAATTCCGTTCAAACAGAAGTTTTTACTATGATCCAGATTGAGGTCTCCCATATCACCTCCATACGCCCAATAGGTTTCGCCTTTGTCGTTTGTGGTTTTTAATCCTTGATCTACCCAATCCCAAATAAAGCCACCTTGCATAATATCGTATTGCTCAATCACATCCCAATAATCTTGCAAATTCCCAACACTATTTCCCATAGCGTGTGCATATTCACATTGAATTAAAGGTCGTGTAGGGTTGTCTTCTGCATACGCAATCATTTTTTCAATGGATGCATACATAGGTGCTTGAATATCTGAGTTTTCGTATTTGGTAGCCCCTTCATATTGCGTAGGTCTTGTACTGTCATTTTCTTTCAACCACTTGTAAGTTGCAAAAAAGTTGTCGCCATTTCCTGCCTCATTTCCTAAAGACCAGGTTACAATACAGGGGTAATTTTTATCACGCTCAAACATACGGATAGTTCTATCTAAATGCATCGCTTTCCATTGTGGTAAATAAGCAGGATGTACTGCTTTATCTTTCTTGCCGCTATCAACACTATACGTAACACCCATTCCGTGGATTTCGATATTGGCTTCATCAATCACATAGAAACCGTATTTGTCGCACATTCTGTAAAAAAACGGATTTTTAGGATAGTGACTACAACGTATCGCATTGATGTTATTTTGCTTCATCAATTGTAAATCTTTCAGGGTTAACTCCTCGGAAACTACATGACCTCTACTATCATCGTGGTCGTGTAAATTCACACCCTTTATATAAACCGCTTTTCCGTTGACTAAAAACTGATTGTTTTTTATCGTGATGTTTCTAAACCCAACTTTTATGGCAGTTGATTCTCTGTTTACGGAAATTAACAGCGTATATAAATTAGGCGTTTCTGCATTCCACGATTTTACATTCGGAATAATTTTATGAAAATCAATTGTATTTCTACCTGTTTTTAAAGTTGCGTTTTTAGTTTCTGAATACATTTCTATTTCACCATCTAACAAGCTTATTTTGATGTCTTTTTTTGCTGCTTTAGTTGTATTATTATCCACTTTTAAGGATAGATTGAAAATCCCATCTTTAAAATTGTTTTCCAAATCGGCAATTACCCTAAAATCTCGAAGTGTAATTTTGTTAGAAGCATAGATGTAAACATCACGATCTATACCCGATAAACGCCAAAAATCTTGATCTTCTAAATAAGTCGCATCCGAATAACGTAACACTTGAACCGCTAATGTGTTTTTTCCTTTTTTGATGTTTTTGGTGATGTTAAATTCAGCAGGTGTTTTACTACCTTCGTTATAGCCCACTTTTTCGCCATTTACCCAAACATACATTGCTCCACTTACCCCTCCAAAATGTAAATAAACATCTTTTCCATTCCAATTTTCTGGCACTTCAAAATTACGTTTGTAGCTTCCTACATTATTCACACTATGGTCTATAAATGGTGGGGTTATAGGATGCGTATAGCCTGCACTGACGTATCTAGCAATACCATAGCCTTTTAGTTCCCAATTAGATGGTACTTCTAGTTTATCCCAGCCTTGTAAACTAAAATCGCCCTTATAAAAATTAGTTGGTCTTGCTTGTACACTGTCTGCATAATAAAAATCCCAGGTTCCATTTAGGGAGCTATATAAGGTTGAGTTTTCCCAACTTTCATTTTTTAAAGCTGAGGATTCCTCTTCATATTTGTAAAAGCTTACAGTAGGTGTTTCTCTATTAATTTGAAAAATTTCTGGGTTCTCCCACTCTGGATTTTCCCATACTTCTGCTTTGTAAATTGGTTTTTCAATGTTAGTATTGCAGGATAAAATGATTGATAGTAGCAATAAAAGTAAACCTAATTTTCTCATAGTAATCAAAACTATTTTTTAATGAATTTAATTGGTTTTAAAATTTGAAAATATTGACACTGTACACAAAAGGTTCTACCAGTTACGGATAGAACCATCTGGAGCTTTCAATATAGGATGTGGAAATTTCACTTTTTCAGTAATTTCCATTATAAAATCGGCTTTCTTCGAGTCAAATTTCACGCCTAATCCTGGACTTGGATTAAGGTGTAATTTACCTTTTCTGAAATCTATAAAATCTTCATTGAAATATGCTGGTCTTTCAGGCTCTCCTCCTAACAATTCCATCATGCATCTAGATGGACTGCTAGATCCTAAAACATGTACCAAGGCTGCGGTTGAAAGAGGCCCTGTAAAATGAGGTATCATACCTACATAATGGGTTTCACACATGGCAGCTATCTTTTTAAAATGCGAAAGCCCACCAGTGTTAGGTAAGGTAACGCGACTATAATTAATCAGCTCTTGTTCTACTAGTTCATTAATGTCCCATATATCACCAAATTGCTCTCCTACAGCTATAGGTACTTTGGTCATTGAACGCATCATCCTGTAAGACCCTGGGTTTTCCGATCGTATCAAGTCCTCAACAAAATAAGGCTGTAATTCTTCTAATTCAGAACATATCTTAATCGTTTCTTGCGGATCAAATCTGGTATGCAAATCAATGGCCCAATTACCTTTCCCGCCTACTGCACTATCTATCCTTTTACAAAGTTCAATCGTTTTTTCTGCATTTTCATAGAAATCAAAAGGGCTTTCGCCATTTCCTCCTGTAGGGCCAATTCTATAGCATCTTAACCCCGCTTCTAAACAGTCTATTGCGCGTTGTTCATTGGTTTTAGCTTTGGAAGCACGGAAACCTGTAGCATAACATTCGACAGAATCTCGGGATGCTCCACCTAATAAATCATAAACTGGAGCATTCAAAGCTTTCCCTTTCAAATCCCAAAGAGCCATCTCCAAAGCTCCTAAAGCGTGAAGTTTTTCCCGTCCTGGTGGGTAGAACATACCCCTATATACATTCTGCCATATATATTCAATTCTAAAAGGATCCTCGCCAATCATCATTTTAGCACATTGTTCAATCATATCCTTAGAACCACCTTCACCAATACCAATAATGCCGCCGTCAGTTTCTATCTCGACAATTCCGCGAGCTTGGTTAAATAAGGGCTTGTTATATCCTGGTGCACTGTAATACCTGATTTTTGTGATTTTCATTCCAGATACTTCTTCCAGATTACTTAATGCCTCCATAGCATTTAATTCGTGTAAACCTGCAAAAAGTGCTGTAGATCCTAAAATACCTGACTTCAGAAAACTTCTTCTTTTCATAACATCTAATTTTTTACAAATTGATTGATATAATATTTTATAGTGCTATTTAACCTTAAATTAAACACTCCTTTTAATACTATTCCAATTCTGCATGATTAATCAATTACTTCTATGTTAACAAAGCGAACACCCATTTTCAAAAGACTATATTGATTATATTTTACAAAAGCATCAAATATGCCTGTGTATTCCTTAAAATCAATATCTTCAAATACAACTGAGGTATCACCGATATTAACAATATGCTCTTTTGTAACATTCCCAAACTTAAGAATTGCTTTACCTGCTTCTTTCACAGGGTCAAAGTGAAGGGTTATTTTGTATTTCCCTGCTTCACTTTGGACTACCCATTGTCCCCAACGCTTCCCAGAAACTATTCCAGGCCCTCCCCAATCAAATCGGGAAAGTTCAACCTCCCGTTGTGCAGGATTACCAATAATGGTGGGTTGAACACCATTAAAACCATAAGTGAGCCTTTCTTGGGTAACTTCTCTAAACCAATTCTCATAACTTGTTAGGTACTCTCTTACAATTTCAGGATGCTCTTTTGCGATGTTATATATTTCGCTTGAATCGGTTTTAACATCATATAATTCTAATCTCTCAAGAACATTTTTCAATTCACCATCACTAGGTTGAAAAATTATACCATGCGGATTATCTTGAGGCGCTATCAATTTATAGCGTGCCCCCCTTACAGCAAAATGCATGTATTCAAAAGGTTCATCGGACTGATGTAATTGAAAATATAGCAAACGCTCAGGCAAATTGTTCACTTCTTTTTCAATTAAAGGTAAAAGCGATACACCATCAATTTTTACCTGCTTAGGAGGTGAAACTTTACATGCTTCTAAAAGCGTGGGCAAAACATCTATGACACTTGTGGCCGTTTCTATTTTTCTGCCACCATTAAATCCTTGTGGATATCTAATGAAAAAGGGAACACGAATACCATTTTCATAAACGCTTGTTTTGGTACCCCGGAGATTGTAATTATATCTATCGGGAATAACATCATTCTTGGTTCTTCGATCTCGAGGGCCATTATCTGACATAAAAACAACAATGGTATTATCCTCAATATTCAAGTCCTTCAACAATTTCATCACCTTCCCAACATTTGTATCTACATTTGATACCATACCATAAACACGAGCATTGTTTTCATGTAAACCCATTTTCCTGTATGGGTCTACTTTCTCATCATTTATAGTAAGAGGTAAGTGAACAAGATTAGTGGATATATAAGCTAGAAAAGGTTTTTTGTCCTGATGGCTTTGACGAATGAATTGCATACCTTCATTAAAAAAAATATCATCGCAATATCCTTCATAACGCTGTGCTACATTATTGTGTTCTAAAATAGGATCATAATATGTGTTTCCAACGGGGCCTGCTGCCTGACCAATGCCACCTCCCTTATGAACCAATGCCTCCTGAAACCCATTATCTGTTGGTCTCATTGGGTAATTATCTCCAAGATGCCATTTTCCAAAAATCCCTGTTCGATAACCAGCATCACCTAAAGTTTCGGCTATGGTAACTTCGTTGGCATGCATAAGACCTGCATGGTAAAAAACACTTAATATTCCTGTTCTATAAGGCCATCTACCAGTCATTAATGCGGCTCTTGTAGGTGAGCAACTTGGATATGCATAAAAATGTGTCAATTCAACGCTTTCCTTCCCTAATGCATCTATATTAGGAGTCTTTACATAGGGGTTGCCATGTATTCCAAGATCGCCATAACCTAAATCATCTAACATGATTACAACTATATTTGGGCGATTTTGGGAATAATTAATATTGAATGCCAGAATAAATAGAAGCGATAAACCCTCCCTAAATCTCCTCTTAACTAAGTTTAACATAAAATAAAACATTAAATAATTGTTCAATTGTTAATAGAAACTTATTACTAAAACATTATGATACAAACAAATCAAAATCCCATCATTAATTTGATTCTTTTTCATAATTTGTTCTACAGCGTATTATAATTTAAAACACTTGTTTAAGCAGCTTCCAAAGGTAATTTTCCTAAAATCTGAAATAGAAGAATAACCTCTTTTTATAATTTCATTTCAATAATTAATTTTTAATGAACTTTAGAGGGGCATGCCCCTCTAAAACCAAAATATAAAAACCTGTATGCAAGCGACTAACATTTACTTTTTTATCAATCTTTGACATCATTATTCTTTTACCAAACAAATCGTAAACAACCGCGTTTGTTACATTTTCTAAGCCTTCTACATACAATTCTGATTGAACAGGATTTGGAAACACCATAATTTTGTTTGTATCTTCAACAGTATCAACACTTAATGATGGTGCCTCTACATTATAATAAAATGTTGCTGTGGCTGTACAATCTTCATTCACTTTTGTTCTTACCCAATGGGCATTAAATCCTTCTGGGAACTCATACACTTTTTCTTCGCCAGGGTTTACTAGAATCGATTTATAATCCACAAAATTACCGTTAGCCAAATAATCTATCTGCAATGTAAACGTTACAGGAATGTCCAAATTATGAGACATAACGACCGTTTTTTCATTGTAACCTTGCATGATGTAAGGCAACGAAGGTGTATTGGCTTGTACTGACATATTTTTCCAAGTTGAGCCAATACCTTTTGGTATCCCCATTCTAAATAAATCGTCCACATTACCAAACCAAAGTCCTACTTTTCCATCACTCGATTTTTTATAATGCTCGTCGTTATTGGCATTAGCAAAATTTCCAGACAACACTAGCATACCTCGCCATGAACAAAAATCGAATATCTGCTTGTTATGGGTAGTTATGGGTCTTATTCTTCGCATACCACCTGAATTATTTCTTGGTAATTCGTAAAAAGTCCCGTGGATGTTCATCATACTACGTTCTGTAACAATTTCTCTTTCGCCACGAGGCCAACCCGAAACGAATGGTGAACTAAATTTATCATCACCAAAAGGCAATCGATATTGATTTCCTTGAGATTCTACAATAACAGATGCTTCATCTACATTGAAATCTTTAGTGGTATTGTATTGCGACCTCAATGTGTTTTCTCCACTAGTATTATTCACCTTATTCATAATCATATTACTAGACATCTCGTAATAACCTGTGGTGATACTACCCTGGTTATCAACAATATCAGAAGCAAACTGTAACTTCATATCAGTACCAGACATGAGCCTAATTAATCCAGAACTCATTGCTGTAGTTTGAGCTGGTGGTACAATACTGCTAATAATACTAGGTGTTTGTGTACTATATTCGTTCGCGAAATGTAAATATGCACTTGCACTATTTACATTGGTATTTGAAACGACTCGTAACCAAGGTGCTTGCAAACTTTCTGGAAGTAGATAATTCGCATACCCCAATGCTGGAATGGTTACCTGCTCTAAGGTTGTCCAATTATTATCTCCACTCATATCTACTTCAATTGTAAACACAACTTCGGTGTTGGTATTTTGTTCTAAATGAAGAGTTCTGTATTTGTAACCACTAATTAAAATAGCTTCACTTGGTGTATTTGCAGAAACCGCTTCAGAGGTCCAAACGCCCCCAAAAGCAAAAGGAGTACTTGCATAAGTATCTAATTCTTCTCGCGTAGTAAACAATAAATTGGATTCTGCTCTTGGGCAAATACTGTTCCCCATTTTTGATGCATCATTACACGCCAAAACAATTTGATCATTCCATTCGGTATAATCAACAATCATTTTTAAAAAGCTACTAAAAGGTACAATTCCTCCTGTATTATCATGACTAAATTCTGATGGAAATTGATACATCAACCCATGCATATTCATTAAATAATTGCCATTGCCATAACCAATATCTCTAATTCTAGGCCACTCTGTGTACCATCCAGGATCTCCATCATGTGTGTAACTTCCTTTAGGCATTCTAAACCGCTTCCAAACACCACCTTTATCGCATACATTTAATAATACTGATTTATCATCCCAACCCATTGACCAAATGGGATCGTTGGGAGACGTTGCCCCGTAAATACCTCCTTTTGATGTAATTTCTACGTGCTTATTAACATCAATATTTGTCCAAGCTCCAGAATTGGCAGGATTACCATCGCCAAAGCCTTTCCATTCAGATAATGTTCCTCCTTTTCCATTATTAGCAATCATTAAACGTCCTTGCCCTGTATAAGCACCTTTCATGTGAACACCTGGAACAATGCTGTTAAATCCTCCAGAATTTGTATCACCGTGCAAGGTTACAAAATCCAAGGTATTTACATCTACATCATAAATACCTTCTTCCATGGTTACAAAATAAACACGGTTTTCTGGGTCTGTTAAATGGCGTGCATTAGCAGTCATACGCCCTGGCATAGTAGATAATGGTATGGTTTTAACTACTTTGTTTTCATCAATGATATGAGACCCTATGATGAGCTGATTGGATTCTGAATGAATCATACGATTTGCAGGAGTACCTCCCACACTTTCTGGTCTAGCAACGACACTTAAATCTGAACTTAATTGATACAATTTATCATTACTTCCATTAGGGAAATGAGGTGAATAGGTTACATACCATAAATCGTCTTGCCAAGGTACAATAGCACCTACGCCACATTCATTATTACTATTGGTTACCGCTAAATGCGGATAAACACCACTATATAAAGGATATACAAAAGGTTCGTTGTCTTTTATAAAAACTGCTATATCGGTTAAGGGCTTTCCATTATAATTTGAATCTGATGACGTTACTTCAAATGACAAATTGGTTGTATAAGTGCCACCTTGTGCTTCACTATCATCAATGGCAGTAACGGTTATTGTTTTTGGATTGTTATAATTTGAAGCATTGAATACCACACTTGAAGGCGTTACATTTAAATACGATGTACCAACCTCGGCAATATTAATAGTGACATCGCCTGTAGGAAGGTCTTTTAGTTTTATAGTAAATGTGTCTGAAGTTGCTCCTTCTTCCTCTACGGAAGTTGATCCGCTTGTTTGTTCTATAATAATATTGCTATTATCAAACAAAACACATTCATCAACCAGATACGACATACCAGATGTCATTCCGAAATTAGACAAAAAGCTTACAGAAGTTAATGTTGATGGATTCCCTTGAAAATATGTTAAACCCGATGCTACCAATTGAAGTACACTAGTATTGGCTTCGGAAACATATACATCGTAATTGGATTGCCCTGTACCGTATTGATGTCCTACTATCTTTAAACGATGTGCATTTAAAACATCACCTGCATCAATAATATCTCCATCTGCATTGTTATCTGTTGAAAAAGAAATTTCATTACCAGACCCTATGGTAATCCAAGAACCAGAATACACTTGAATATCACCGTTTTCTGCAATTCTTAGATTGATTTCAGCATTATTAATGTGAACATTTAGGCCTCTGTTTGCTCCTGAAAATAAGGTTGGATTCTGACAAGCAAAATAAAACTCGAATTCCCACTCTTCGTCATTGGCATTTATATCCTGACTTAATTTACCATTAGTTGCAATAACTTGAGCAGATTCTGAAGACCCTGATACTAAACCTGTTGACTCTACAGAAACCGTACCATTGGTTGTCCAACCTATAGTACCATTGTTAAAACTACCGTTTACCAGTATATTTTGTTGCGCAAATACAACTAAGGTATTCACGAATAACAGTAAAAAAAGTAGTTTCTTAAACATCTGTAAAGTATTAAATTAGTTATCGAAAAAAGACAAGTCCCACGAATCAAACCATTCTAAAAAAGGAATCTCTTTTTTGAATTGAACAGGCAACCATACATAGCGCCCATCAATTGGGTTTTTAGGTTGCCATCTATCTGCCATAAAAATAAACGCCTCTTTTTTACCTTGCACAGGTAATACATAAGTACTTTGCGACCAAAATGTGGTGTTCTTTTCTTTTTCTGAACCTTTACAAGGATTACCAAGATATGTCCAGTCTCCCATCATTTTATCAGATACCGCTAATTTTGCAGGGTTTGGACTCCACCCCGTTAAACCTGATGAAAACATATAGTATTTCCCATCCTTTTTAAAGATTGCAGGAGCTTCGTTTCGTCCACCAGGAAATACACGAATATATTCATGTGTTAAGGATAAATAATCATCCGATAGCTTTGAAATTAGTAATGTTTGATTTTCTTCGGATGCCGTAATATGATACGCTACATCATCGTCATCAACAAACAAGGTCATATCTCTTGACATTTGTCCTTCTTCAAAATCTCGCACAAAATAAGCGCCATCTATTACCTTTTGTTTCCAGTTTTCATCTTTTCTATTGTTTATAGGTTTAGCTTTTAAAAACTGTGCTTCTGAAAAATTTTGAGGTAATACTTTTGGATGTACTCTAAAACTTTTTAAATAGGTGTATGGGCCTGTTATAGTATCAGCAATAGCAACCCCCGTTAAAGCAGCTTCGTAACCTTGCCCTTTTAATTCGTGATGAAACCACATCACAAACTTATCAGTGTGTTTGTTGTAAATTACCTTAGGTCTTTCAATAATACAGCCTTTTTGTATTAATGAATTTTTATCTTCTGTAACTGCTGAAGCAATACCTTTATTTTCCCAATGGTATAAATCTTTGGAAGCATATACTCCAACACCTACCATAGCACTATTGCCTTGACTGCCTGCAATTTTATGCTCTCCAAACCAGTAATAGGTATTCTTGTAAAACAGAAAGCCACCACCGTGCGCATTGATATGCGTTCCGTTAGTGTCTTTCCAAATTTCGCCAGAAACAAATTCGTTTTTCTCTAACTGGGCATTTACAGTTAATGTGGTAAATGCACCGATTAAAAAAAAACGAATTTTAAACATTGTGAATTCTTATTTTACAGGTTTAATCATATAACTATATGTTAAATCTTGTGCTTGAATTTGGTATTTTTTATGTGCCATTCTTCCCCAACTGGTATCGCCACCAACACCCATTTGTTTTGCATCAATATTGATGTTTACGAAATCTCTTTTTTCAATATCTGTGGTATGACGTTGTGCTTTTTTCTTACCTGCATCAAAATCGTCATTATACTGATGGTGTGCGCTGAATGATACGAAATCTGTTCCTATAATTTTGATGCCTTGTCCTGCTTGGTTTGTAAAGGTTACCCAACGCGTATCGGTTTTATAACCATTTTCTTGCGGACGAATGTAAGGAAAATACAAGTCTGAAACAGATGCTTCATACTTTCCTACTAAAGCCGATGTATAACGGTCTTGATAATTTTCGTGAGGCCCTCTTCCATACCAAGTTACATTATCAAATTCATTTTTAACAATGAAATTATTCCCAAAACGTGGTAATACTGGTAATTTTGAATCGATACCTGTAATGCTTGTATGTACTAACATTTCACCTAAAGCATTAATTGTATATTCAATCACCAAAGCACCTTTTACGGATGGTAAACTGTATTTGGCAGTTACCACTTTATTGTTGTTGGTGTCTTTACTTTCTTCTAAAGACATCAATGATTGATTTTTAGTAGCTTCTTTCCAAACACCCAATTTCTTTGGCATTTTAAAGCCAAAATCATTATCGGTTGTCGCTCTCCAGAAATTGGCTTTTATACCCTCTACTAAGATATTTCCATTACCGTAATCTAAACCAGATAAAGTTCCTGTTTTCTTATCAAAACTCATATGAAAACCTTCTCCAGAAATTTTTAGAATTGCTGCGTCAGAACTTGATTCTAATTCTCCGTTTGCTTTTTGTAATGCAACTTTTGTCTTTGGATTGTTAACCTGTAACTGCTCATAAGCTACCAAATGTGCATTAGGCATCAAATCTGTTGCTGATGTAGATTTTGCATATAGATTTAAATGATATTCTGCTGATGCATCTTCTAACTCAGGTAACGCTATATTTACCTGTTTTGTTTGATAAGGTTCAACATCCAAATTAGGTAAATCTCCTGAGGCTACCTCAACACCTTCTTTTAATAATTTCCAAGAGAAATCGTATTCATTTAAGTTTGTAAAATCATACATATTCTTAATGTCAACAACTCCTGATTTTGGGTTTTTCGAATTAAATTTAACATATTGATACACTTTTTTTACTTCGTGTAATGCAGGATGCGCAGTTCTATCAGGATTTACAATACCATTCAAACAAAAGTTTTCGTCGTTTTGTAAATCGAAACCTCCTAAATCGCCTCCATACGCCCAAAATGCTTCACCTTTGTCGTTTTTGGTTAACAATCCTTGGTCCACCCAATCCCAGATGAAGCCTCCTTGCATAATATCGTATTTCTCAATAACATCCCAATAATCTTGTAAATTCCCTACACTATTTCCCATAGCATGTGCATACTCACATTGAATTAATGGACGTGTTGGCTTACCGCTTTCGGCATATTTAATCATACGTTCTGCTGACCAATACATTGGTGCTTGAATATCACTATTTTCATAGCCTGTTGCACCTTCATATTGCGTAGGTCTTGTATTATCTTGCTCTTTTAACCATTTGTAAGTGGCGTAAAAGTTGTCTCCATTTCCAGCTTCATTTCCTAAAGACCAAGTTACGATACACGGATAATTTTTATCGCGCTCAAACATTCTTACGGTTCTATCTAAGTGCATGGCTTTCCATTGTGGTAAATACGCTGGATGAACCGATTGTTTCTTTTTGTTATTATCCAAACCTTGGTTGGTAGTACCCATTCCGTGGGTTTCGATATTGGTTTCATCAATCACATAAAACCCATATTTATCGCATAATCTGTAAAAATGTGGATTTTTAGGATAGTGACTACAACGAATGGCATTGAGGTTATTTTGTTTCATCACCTCTAAATCTTTTAGTGTTAAGGCTTCTGTAACCACATGACCTGTAATTTCATCATGGTCATGAAGGTTTGCGCCTTTTAACAATATCGGTTTACCGTTTACTAAAAACTGACTGTTTTTTATGGCAATGTTTCTAAACCCTACTTTTATGGATGTTGATTCTCCATTTACTGTAATCAGCAAGGTGTATAAGTTTGGTTTTTCAGCATTCCACGTTTTAACATTTGGAATGTTTTTTGAAAAATCAATCGTATTTCTACCTGTTTTTAAATCAACTGTTTTTGTTTCAGCATATACTTCTGTATCTCCATCTAATAGCTTTACAGAAACTTCTTTACTTGCATTAGCATCTGTGTTGTTATCTATTTTCAAAGCGGCTTTAAAAATTCCATCTTTAAAATTATTTTCTAAGTCAGAGGTTACTCTAAAGTCTCTAAGCGTTACTTTGTTGGATGCATAAACGTACACATCGCGCTCAATACCACTCAATCTCCAGAAATCTTGATCTTCCATATAACTGGCATCAGACCAACGCATTACTTGTACTGCTAAAGAATTTTTACCAGTTTTGATGTATTTTGTAATATTGAATTCGGCAGGTGTTTTACTTCCTTCATTATACCCTACTTTTTCACCATTTACCCAAACATACATGGCGCCACTTACACCTGCAAAGTGCAAATACATATCTTTACCATCCCAATTTTCTGGAATTTCAAATTCCTTTTTATAACTTCCGTTATTATTTAAGTTATGAGGAATATGAGGTGGGTTTGGTGGAAACATATAAATAATGTTTGTATAAACTGGAATACCATGCCCCTTTAATTCCCAGTTTGATGGGACTTCAATTTTATCCCATCCGCTGATATCAAAATCGGTTTTATAAAAATCCGTAGGACGAGCTTGTACACTATCGGCATAATAAAAATCCCACTCGCCATTTAACGATTTGTAGTTTGGTGAATTCTCCCAACTTTCGTTTTTTAATGCTGATGCAGCATCGGCATATTTATAAAAACTTGCGGTAGGTTCTTCTCTATTGATTTGAAAAATTTCTGGGTTTTCCCATTCAGGGTTTTCCCATTTTTCAGCGACATATACTGGTCTTTCGATTTTTTCTTGAGTACATGAACTTAATATCAATAATACAATACACAGTTGGAAATAGGTTTTCATTTAGCTTGATGAATTTTAGTTTGATTGAGATTGTTTATAGTTTAATTACTTTTTCTGTTTTATAACCTTTTATAGCAACAAAATACATCCCAGAAGGAAGTGAGGACAAATCGATACTATATCTAGTTTTTTGAGTTTTAATAACAGCGCCTCTTACATCCATGATGTTAGCCTCTACTTCTTGATTAATATCTTTGAATGTTATTTCTCCTGTTGTAGGGTTTGGAAAAATTATCATCTCTTTTTTATTGAAGTCATTAACACTTAAAACAGATTCTCCATACACTTCTAACTCATATAAACGAATAAAAGGCTCACTATTTCCTGTAATATTCAATCTTACTTTATCGGTAGTTACTCCAATAAAATATTGTTCTACTATGGCATCTGTTTCTCCATTTATACTAACAATATCTACCCAAGTAGTGCCATTATGATATTGAAATTGATAATCTTGAAAAGGTCTATTGAAGCCATCAAAACCTGAGAGGGCTCTAAAACCAGTTACATTATAAGTACCTCCTAAATCTATTTCTGCCCAACCTATTCCGTTTGCTGCATCAGCAGTAAGCCATCTACTTTCATTTGCTACGGTTTCTCCATCAACTATATTACTTGCTGGGAATCCGTTTCTTTCACTAGATACAGTAACCGTTTTACCAGCAGCTATATTTGTTTTTGATGATTTCCATCCTCTAATATATTCTACATAAGCTTTTGTTAAATCCCCAATAGGCCTATCAACAAAAAAAACATCTGTATCAGGTTCATCACCTAAACCAAAACTTGCCCCATCTGAAAGCCATAAATATTCATCAACTTGCGGAATGTATTTAGGATCTTTATAGGTGGTTTTTAATACGCCATCATAATATATACGCATATATTCTTTAGTCCAGTAAAAACCATAGGTATGATATCCAGTATGAATACCTGGGGTACTGTATTGCTTAGTACTAGCTTGTTTATTAGCCCCATAACCGTCGATATGAACTACGGCTTTTGTAAAATCTCCTAACCACGCCGATTCAAAAATATCAACCTCAGCACCATCTGCTCCTGAATCATCTGCTGGGGTGCCATTCACCATATTATCACCTTGTAACCAAAAGGCTGTGTGTGTGCCATGATCTGTCTCTGCAATTTGTATTCTGGCTTCATAATAGCCATAAGTGGTTTCATATTTATTATTTGTATTTATAGAACCACAAACCATGGTTTGCCAGTCAGTCTTTTCAACATTAAGCTCTAACTTTCCATTGGCTAAAGACACACTACGCGTTCTCCAAAACCAACGGTTAATTCCAATAGCAGGTCTAGGATTTCTAGAATTTGTACTATTATCTATATTCCATTTAGCTGTGTTCACTGTGGCATCTTCAAACTCATCACTAAAATCTAAAGCCCAATCAGAGCCCAAATAGGTATTTGTTGGTAAGGCACCTGATGGCGTATTTGAATCTACCATTTGTGCTTGACTATAGAAACTGAAAAACAAAAAAACTATTAATGTATATATTGCTTTCATATTATTATTGCTTGATAAATTTATGTCTAAATTGATTGTTGATATTAAGAATATACAATCCGCTTGAGAGGTTACTAACATCTATTATATCGCTATTAATATTAACTTTTTGTTGTACACCCAATAAGTTATAAATAGATACAGATTCAATAGTATTTCTACCTTTAATATGTAATTGATTACCCTTTACTGGATTTGGGTAAATTTGAAATTGTGATTTATCAAAATCATTAACACTTAAACCCGACGCTAAAGCACCAAATACCTGAATTTCATGCATACGGATATATTTTGAATCTTGATGTTTTGTCCAGATAATCTTTAATTTATCGGTAGTTTCTTTGGTTGGAAAAATTTGTCCATGTTCAAGAGAAGTATTCCCTGTAACATTTAACAAATTCTTATACTGCCCGTCTGTTTCATCCCAATATTGAAACTCAAAATCTTCACTGGCATCATTTCCTTCTATAAAGTTGTATGAATCTATAACGTAATCCTCTCCAAAATCAATAATCATTTCAACGGGTAAGGCATTCGCTCCAAAGTCAAATACCCATCTGTTATCAGCATCAACGATATTACCATCAACGGCATATTCAGGTAGGTATTGATAATTTGTGCTTCCATTCGTCCAATGGGTTGCTCCATTGGTTCCTGTAACTGTTACTGTTTTATTTAAAGCAATATTATCTAAAGTTTCCCCAAGTTCTGAATGGTAGGTTCCAAAAACTTCCAATTCGTATAATCTCGCAATAAAATCGCTTGGTGCCCCATCCATATATAACCTTACTTTATTCCCTCTTGTAGTTGTAAATGCTTTTAAATACACAGGGTTGATGTTATCTGTTTCGCTAATAACGGTTATCCAACTATTCGTCTGCTCATTAAATATCTGAAAATCAAACTCATATATTTGTCTATTATAACCGTTAAGTCCCGTATAAAAACTCATAGCATCTATATCATAATTAGCACCTAATTCTATTTCTAGCCATTGTGGGGTCGTTCCAAAATTAGAAATACTGCTACTTGTAACCCAACGACTCGAGTTATCAACAATATTACCATCAACTGCTTTATCAGGAGTGTAAGTTGAACTAAATTCAGAACTTGCTGTTGCTGGTTTATTTAAAGCGATATTAGGGCCACTTGGTCTTACATAAAAAATTTGATCAACTGGAGCAGCTTTATAGTAAGTCGCATCACCCGCTTGGGTTGCACGTACTCTAACAACTCCAACACCAGTTACTGATAGCGTAGAACCAGATATGGTAGCAGGTCCACTTAATACTTCATAAGATACAGGTAAGGTAGATGAAGCCGAAGCAGTTAAACCAAAATCAGTCACATCATCCTGAACATCATTAATAGAGTTGAATGTTATCGTTTGACTTTGTAGGGTTTGCGTTGAAGACCCTTCTAAAGTTACCATGGCTGTTGTTACACTATAAGGTGTTGTATTGATAACAACTTCACTTAGTGGTGTTGTGTAAGTGGTGTTTTCAATTTCAGCAAAATCCAAAAACTCATCAGTATGAATTACTTTTACTTGCTTGATGCCATCTCCTTTAAAATCTAAATTAATTTGGTTATTAGTGTTGTATAAATTTAAAATATGCACATATACCAAATTAGTACCTTCTTCTCTAAAAGCGACTACTTTATGTTTAGTATCTCCATACTGATTAGTAGCATCTGTAAAATCTCTTGAAACGCGTTTAGAACCGACAGGGTGGGTAGCCGATAAATGCTTGAATCCATCGTATATCCATGTTTTTCCAGGTGTACCTCCCCATGGTGTTCCTATAAGCCCTGCATTATGCGCTGTAGTTGCTGTATTGGTTAAAAAGCAGTAAAATGAATTACCTCCACCATTATAAAAATCAATCATTTGTTTTGCAATTTCTGCATCACTCACAAATGGTGGGTAATATGTTGGATCTGGAAACTGCTCTCCTAAAACATCAACCCCATTGGCTTCGTCTGTTTGTATTTTACCTGTTTGCTCACTTTGATAAAACGGTTTTCCTTCTGATAAACTAAAGGTTTCCGTAAAATTTTCTTCTCTACTATCTTGATAACCATGTGTTGTTACAATATCTACATTAGCCCATGCATTTGGTCTGTCATTTTTCCATCCATTTATAAAAGTTTTTGGCGATTTTGCACTCCAAGTTCCTGGACCAGCAATTTTTGGCATAGGTACACCTTTTGTATTGTAACTTGGATCATTGATTAGTGCTTTGAACTTATCTGCAGCCATATCATACAAATCTGTTTTCTTTGAAAGATATCCTTTTTCGTTTATCAATTCAATAATATCCACAGTATGCCCTCTATCAAAATACCCTTCACACACACTAAAATAATATTCCGCAATCTTATCCATGATATTTGGAATTGATGGGTCATGCTCATGCTCACTAATTTCCAAATCATCAGGTAGATTGTTTGTACACATCATAATCTCCAAATTGGGATTATACAGTTTAGCATTTGCAATTGCAACGGAAATATTATCGTAAACATCGGGCCTATCTTCATGTCTATGTCTCGTATAGTTTTTAAAAGCATTTAACTTTAAATCTTCGTATAACATTCTAGAAGCCTCCAATCTATTTGCTTCAGAAAGACTTAAATAATGTCCAATATATAATCCTGCACTTGCTCCTGTACCTGTAAATTCTTGTTTATAATCATCAGCATCTACACTAATTTGTTGCGCAGTTACATATCCCACCACAAAAAATGACAGGAAAAAACCTAGTACTGTTTTCATTTTCATAATTTTCTTTTTTAGCTTATTACTTTATCTATTGCTCCTCCCAAAACTCCCAACTTAAATGTGGTAGGGTTGGTGTTAAAACAGCACCTTTTGCTGTTCCTATTTCAAGACCCATGGTGTTTTCACCTCTATTATCTGGTGTATATCGATAGCCTTTCCATTTAGGGTTCTCTATTCCTGTATTCAAACTAAAGGTGTAATCTTTTCCTGTTCTATTAGACACTACAATGGTTCTTTTTCCATTAGGTTTTACAAAAGCTAATACTCTGGCATCTTTGTTATAATTAGCTTCACTAATATCTAACACTTTACAATCCCATGGCATACGTTTTACAAAACTTCCTACGGCATTCCAGTTGTAATCGTTAAAAAACCAATGCCCTGGTTTTAAATTGGCTGCAGCTTTTTCCAGCTTCATAGCCTCTGAACGTATTTTCATCGGGCTGTTTACCCCTACATCCAATTTAAAAGTAGATGCGTCACTAGCTTGAACAAACATGGCATGCGGAGCTCCGTAAATTTCGCCTTCATTTCCTTTGTGAGCACCAATAGCATGAGAGCCTTTTTTTAATTCTTTTTTGTAAACGACATCTGTTCCCCCACTCCAAGTTACTTTAAAATCAGTTGATTGCCAATCTTTTGGGATGAAACCACCTTTATTTTCTACCAACATATAAACCGTAGCATTTTGATTTAACACAAAATTGAAACTCAACCCAGGTTTTTTATTTGATTTACGCTGAATATTTACAAACTCCATAGTTTTAAATTCTTCTGGTAAATCTGTAATTTCTGGACCTCCTACCCAACGCTCGTAAGCATTTATATCTTTTGATGGTTTAGTGTCATCCAAAGATTTCCAAAACCCAAGAGAATACCCACTTGCTTCAGAGTTTTTAAATGGTTTTAAAGCGTGAATCCAGTACCAAGTAGGGTTTTCTCCTAGTTGAAACGAATTCATAATATGCTGCGTCGTGTTTAAACAACGTTCTGGAGTAGCCCCTCCTTTTAAGTATTCATATTCATTTTGAAACCACGGACGTGCAGGTAATTCTTTAGTGATTTTCTTATGATAGTCCATCACTTTTTCTGAATCTACACCAATGGAGTGAATCACATAAGCATCAACCAAACTCGCCACTTCTGGGTCGCTCATACCTTTAGCAATCTTCTTTGGAAAACCCCACTCCGTATCACTCATTAACAAAATAGAATCATCGTAATTTCTAACTGCTTTTGCTGTAGCCGTATGTGCAGCTACATAGTCTTTAGCTGTAAAATATTTACAGGCTGAATATTGTCCGTTATTGGTAAACGGCTCGTTTTGTAAGCCCCATTGCACCGTTTTAATACCAGCTGCTTTTAGGGTTTTAATGTCTTCAACACAGGCAGCTCCAAAGTCTTTTAAAAACTGAATGGTATCGCCTTTATAGATTGGATCTTTTCCAAAATCGGGTCCAAAACAGCGTAATGTATTGTACTTATCTTTATTGTTCTTACCTACATAACTATTGTTAGCTTTCCAAAATGGTGCTGGTGACCAGTATTCTAAAGACACCCCTTCTACACCTGCTGTTTCCATCATTTGTCGAAGTTCTTCCAATTGTTCTGGCCAACGCGGGCGTAAATATTTTCTGGTTTCATCTAAACCTCTCCAATATAAACCTCCTGCTAATCGGCAATAACGGAATCCTTTTAGCATTTCAGTTGCAAAGCGTTCTCTTTCTGATGGCGTTAAATCATGTGGTACCGCATGCTTATTATCGGGTAAACCTGTATTTCCAGAACCTATGGCATCACTTTGTATTTCAAAACCAATACCCCAAACGGTTTGTTTTTCCTTTTCTGGGAAAATTGTTACTTCTCCATCAGGAATTACTACTTTCGCTTCTTTACAACTTACCACTAAAAATAGTGATACTAAAACTATAGATTGAATTAGATGTTTCATTTGTTATACTTTAATTCTTATGAATATTTCTTTTTAATTTTCTCTCGTTCTCTTCTGAATTTTTAAGAGTCTTCTATCCTAACAGAATAGTGTTATGGGGTTGCTAATCTGTTTAAACCAATAAAATTACTTTTCTTTGAATATGCGTTATAGCTTGAATCTGATTAAACTATTTGTTTAAAACTTCCTTTTTATGATTTGCTATAGCTTCATTATACTTTTTAATAATTTCTTGACCTTCTTCTGTTTTTGCAATGTTTTTCACCTCATCGTAATCTGCTTCTTGACTGTACAATTCTTCAAAATTAGTAGCATTTAATTCAGAATTTTCAAAGGTTTTTATATATCTATAATCTTTAGATATTACGGTTAAATTAGGTTTTGCACCTCCGTAAGTTCCTAAGCCTTCATATACAAACTCTTCTCTCCAATTTTTTGCAGTTCCTTTTAATAAAGGCACCATGCTTGTACCATGCATATCCTCTGGAATTTCTACACCTGCCAATTCTAATATGGTTGGTGCCATATCTATATTCAATACAATTCTATCGTTAGTTCCTTTTTTCAAGTCTGGACCCAAAATAAAAAATGGCACGCGTGTTGCTGGTCTGTACGGCAATACTTTACTTGTAAATCCATGGTCTCCCAACATCCAACCGTTATCACTCATAAAGAAGATATACGTGTTTTTACGAAGTCCTAAATCATCAATGGTTTGAAATAAACGTCCTAATGCATCATCCATTTCAGTAATTACTGAATAATATTCTTTGGTATGCTTCTGAATAGCCTCAGCATCAGGATACCCGTATTTTTTGGCTTGTCTTAAATTTCTAACCTTCTTTAAATATTTTGGTTTATCGGATAAATCTTCATTTCTACTGGCTGCCACAGGCATATCCTCTTGATTGTACTTATCTAAAGTTTCTTGTTTCGCTTGCCATTTTAAAACACCGTTCATGTGTGGTAACTGTGTGTTATGATATAAAAAGAAAGGCTGCTCTTTTTTGGCGGCTTCTTTTAAGAAATCTATAGAACGATCTACACAATATTCATCACAATGTTTTTCAGGCTTTACTTGAGTTCCCATATCATCAATGGCTCTTCCGTAATAAGCCCCATTACTATGAAAAATCACACTAAAATCGAAACCTAAATCTTTGGGTTCTTGCCCTAAATGCCACTTTCCTGAAACTCCAGTATTATATCCTATTTTCTTTAAATAATTGGCGACTGAAACCTCATTATCATTTAAGTTACTGCCTAATTCTAACACCCCATTGGCACTTCCGTAACGTCCTGTTAACAATGCGGCTCTACTTGGACTACATAAAGCAAAAACGACATTGGCATTAGAAAACTGCACAGATTCTTTAGAAAATTCATCAATTTTTGGAGTTATAATGACTTCATTCCCATTAACACCTAAAGCATCTTGACGTTGGTCGTCAGTATAAATAAATATGATGTTTGGTTTTTCTGTTACAGCATTAGTCCCTGTAATACTAGTTTCTTTGTTCTTTGCTGTATTACACGACACAAAAACAACGAAAAACAACATTATAATATAATACCTTTTTGAATCTAAAATCTGGAATTTACCGCTCATCTTATTTGCTATTTTCTTCTTCTTTTTTCAACTTCTCCTTAAATGCTTTTAACTGCCCTGGCGAATGAATTCTGATTGGTCTATTATTAAACATATCTTGATACATATAGCCTTTTACTTCTTCCCATTTAGGGCTTCTACCAATACCTGTTGGCTCTGGAAACTCGCTTTCCCAAGCTTCATAATCTTTGACTAATCTTTCAAAAGTTACTTTATTTTCTTCTATTAGGTTATTGACTTCTCCTATATCGTTGCTTAAATTATAAAAGCCTTCACCAAATTTTCCTGCTCTCACAATTTTTAAAGAATCTTCTCGAACTGCAGACCAAGGATTGATGCGCCAAAACAATTGCTTATGTGGTGCTTCATCAATTTCTCCATTTAAGTAGGGTTGCCACGCCACACCATCTAATTTGTTTTTGGGTTGCTCTGTGATACCCGCAGCTTTTAAAAACGTTGGATACAAATCTAAAGCCGATGTTAACTTTGTATATTTTGCATTGGCTTTAATTTTATCGTTCCACTTTATAATGAATGGCACACGATGTCCGCCTTCAAACTCTGTGCCTTTAGTCCCTTTGAAAGGCGCATTAGATGATGTATTAGAAGTTGGCCCACCGTTATCGCTAAAAAACACCACAATGGTATTGTCATCTATACTTTCATCTTTTAAAGTTTGCATAACATGTCCAATAGAACGGTCTAAACTCCAAGTCATGGCCGCTAACTTTTGCCTTGAATGCCCTTTAAATAAAGCCATATCTTCTTTAGTAGCCTCCATTGGTGTATGCACCGCATTGTATGCTAAATAGATGAAAAATGGGTTTTCTTTATTCTTTTTGATGAAATCTGAAGCTTTATAACCTAAATCATCTGTGAGATAGCCCTCAAAATTCACATATTCTCCATTGCGCTGCATAGAGTTACCATTATTTTTAACCTCTTTATCTGGAAAATAATGACGATGCCCGCCTATAAACCCGTAAAACTCATCAAAGCCTCTTGTGTTTGGATGATGTGCTTCCTTATACCCTAAATGCCATTTTCCAAAAGCAGCTGTTTTATAACCATTGGCTTGAAAAACTTCAGACATCATGATTTCTGATTTTGGTACAGGGTTTTCATTATACTCTGCTCCAAAGCGATGTTGATAACGCCCTGTTATTAAACCTGCTCTTGAAGGGCCACAAACACCAGCACTTACATGAAAATCTGTAAACACTGTTCCTTGACTTGCTAACTTATCTATATTTGGTGTTTTTAAATCTTTACTACCATTAAACCCAAAATCTGCATACCCTGCATCATCTGCTAATAGTATGATAATATTTGGTGGCTTTTCTTCTGTCTTACAACTAAATATCAACATGCTTATAGCAAAACAAGTAGTAAATATTTTAAGTGTTTGTTTTGATTTAAAAGTGCCCATTGTATTTTTCATTTAAGTGTTTAGAACATACCTTGAATTACATATCTCTTATAATATGAGATAATAAACCCTTCCTCAAATAGTGCTTATTCGAGGAAGGGTATTACTTTACTATTTAGTAACCCTCATTTTGTGACAAATTATCATTCTTTTCCCTTTCGGCACTAGGTATAGGCCATAAGTATTGTTTCTCTGGAAACTCTGTATCCGCTAAGATTCTACAAAAATCATTTTCCAATAGACCTGAAAAATCAGGTAATCCATCTTCATCAATTTCTGGAGTCTGTCCCCAAAAATAAAGCCCTGGGTTAACCAAATTATCCATTAATGGCCCTCCTGGATTTGCAGATCTAGTTACGTTTAACTGACCAATAATCCCTGTGGCAAATACTTTTTCAGCAAATCTCCAACGAATTAAATCCATATAACGAATGCCTTCATTTGCAAACTCCATACGTCTTTCATTTCTAACTTTCAATCTTAACTCAGCTTGATTTGTTGATGTTACCAGCGGTGCTGATTTTCCAGTTCCTCTATATGCTCTTTCTTTAACATCATTAATTGCTTTTAATACCGAAGCATCAATTTGGTTTAGTTCAATTTTCGCTTCTGCATATGTTAGAAGTACTTCAGCATAGCGCATCCAGATATCATTACTATCTTCAGCAAGATCATCAACCCAGTCTTCATCAATACCTTTTTTCCAAGCCAACCCATTAAAAGACGCAAAATTTTGTCTAGATCTCGTGTCGTTATTAACTCTCATATTTCCTGTAGAATAATCAAGAACTTCTCTGCGTAATGGGTGTGGAGTATACTCAATACCATTGAAATTTGAACCAGCATCGGGTCCTAATCCGTCTCCATCTTCAAGAGATCCAAATGGTACAATAGTCATGGCACAACGTGGGTCTCTATTTTTAAATGGATTTTGAGGATCAAACAATGGTGATTCATCAATTGGCAACCCATCAGTACACTCAAAAGTAGCTAACAATTCCCAACTTGGGTTTCTAGCACAAAATCCTCCAAAATTTCTCGGAATAAAATCTTTGGTATTACCATTAAATTGATCAAAATCAACACTATTAGGTAATTGAAAAATAATTTCGTCAGAGTTTACTGTTGACGATTTAAAAAGATCAGCGAAATTAGCGTGCAAATCATATACTCCTAAGTCCATACAACCTTTTGCAGCTGTAGCCGCTGTTGCATAATCGTTTTGAAGTAACGCAGCTCTTGCTTTAAACGCATAGGCTGTTCCTTTGTTCACAAAATCAGCAATATCTTGATTTGGAGGTAGTCCTTCAATAGCAATATCAAAATATTCATAAATTCTTGGCAAAATTTCTGCTTTGCTTGTCCTACTAAGTACAAAACTTTCATCAATAGTTAAAGATTCTTCAAAAAAGGGCACATCGCCATAATGGTTAATTAAGTATGACCAAAATGCGCCTAAAAAAAAGTAAGCTTCACCTCTAAACGCCGCCTTATCCGTATCACCCAATATGGATTCGTCAGCTTCTATTCTATCAACCACAACTAACATTCGTGTTATAATTTTGTAAACATCCGTCCAGTTGGTCAAGGCACGGCCATTTTCAGAATCAATGGTTCCCGCTTTTACGGCGTCAAGAAACGCACGACGAATAAAATCATCATCTATTCCGTTTTGAGATTTATCAAATTTCCACCATACCGGTCTATATCCTTCATTTAGGGCTTCTCTAAATTGGCCTCTAGTTGCAAAATAACTTGAAGTGCTTGGATTATCTACTTGAACCAAATCCAGCTCGTTACAAGAAAATAAGCTCAATGCAACCACAAATGCTACTTTCCATTTATTTAAATATTTTTTCATCGTTTTTTTTTTTAAAAATTAAGTTTTAAACCGACTATATAAGATTTTGTTATTAAATAATCTCCTCCTCCTTGTTCTGGATCTATACCATCTGGTAAATTATCAAAAGTGAACAAATCATTTCCAGAAACATATATTCTAATTCTTGAAATACCCGTGTTTGTAAACACCTCAGACGGTAATGTGTACCCTAGCGTAATATTTTTTATTCTCAAATAAGATGCATCTTTTAAATAAAAATCTGAAAAACGGTAATTATTACCCGCTGATGTCTCAGATAATTTAGGATATTTGGCAACCAAGTTTTGCTCAGGCGTATTATAGGCACTCCAATAATTACCATCATATAGAGCTGGTGGAGACAAAAATGATTCTTTAAAAGGCCTAATATAAGCAGAACCAATATTTGATAAGTCTTTACCTACTCCTTGAAATGTTAGTCCAAAATCAAATCCTTTATAGCCCATAGTAATGGTTCCGCCATACTGATATCTTGGTAAGGCACCGCCTAAAAAGGTTCTATCTTCATCACTAATAATACCATCTGGAACACCATCTGGCCCACTAATATCTTTGTATTTTACATCTCCTGGGCCAACTCTATTGTTTAGAACAGGAGAATTATCTACGTCTTCTTGAGTTTGGAAAATACCATCAGACTGCAAGCCAAAGAAGGTATTAAACTCTTGCCCTTCAGTTTGGATGAAATTAGTATTATTAGGAAAGATTTCCTTTCCATCTATAAAATCAATATTTGATTTAGAATCAAACATATTAGCAGTAATAGAATAATTAAACTCTCCAATATTATCTCTCCAAGTTGCTGATGCTTCCCAACCCGTGTTAGTCATCTCACCTACATTATCATCTGGATCTGGATATCCAAAATATCTAAGAAGACTTCTGCCTAGTAACATATTTTCTGTTTTCTTTTCGAAATACTCTCCTGTTAATGATAATTTATCATTAAACATGTTTAGGTCTATAGCAAAGTTGGTTGATTTGGTGGTTTCCCAAGTAATATCTGGTATGGCTAAATTAACTTGACCTCCTGAACGCAGTGATTCGATATCATTACCGTTGGTAAACAACACATCTGAAAGTTGAATGTTAGCCTGATATAAATAATTACTACCCAATCTATCATTTCCTAATTCTCCATAAGATGCTCTAAACTTTAAAAATGAAATGGTCTTACTAAACGGCTTCATAAAGTTTTCTTTAGAAATTACCCAACCAGCAGAAACTGACGGGAAATTACCATAACGATAATCAGATCCAAAACGAGAAGAACCATCTCTTCTTATACTTCCTTGTATTAAATATTTTTTCTTATAATCATAAGAGGCCCGAGAAAACATGGATCGATAAGCCAATTCCTTAAAGCTTGTTCCATTATTAAAAATTTGTCCAATTGGCGCCCGGTTAATAAACGGAAAATTATTATCAAGATAATTGTTACCATCTACTCTAAAATTTTCTACCTCAGACTTAAACTCTTCATAACCAACAACAGCATTAACGGTATGGTCTCCAAAAGTTTCATCAAAATTAGCCAAAAACTGTGTTGTTAAGGTAATGGCTGAATCTCGTCTTTCCTGAAGGGTAATATTTGAACTTGCATGGCCAATAATATAACCTTCAGGCGCACCTAATTCCTCTGCATTATCAAAAGCCCAGTACGGAATTTCTTGATTCCAATCTTTCCATTTTGTGAAATTATATTTAGGCGCTATATTAACCGATAACTTCAAGGAGCTTATGGGCTTAAAATGTAGTCCGAATTTCCCATAGAATAAATGATCTCTACTCTTAGTAAATCCACCATGATGCAATCTGGCATGAATATTCTCCCCTGTTTTACCTTCCGCAACATTTCCATTTTCCCAAACCGCAGCATAGATTGGAGCGCCCTCAATGGCACGAACTGTTGGATCTACTCCAGGTGTATCAGAATCCGTTAATTTAAAAGCAAAATTAAAATCAGCACCAAATTTATCAGTAAACTTTAAACTATTATTTATACGCCCTGTGATTCTTTTCCATTCCCGACCTGCATACAATGCGTCTTGAGACTCATAGCCAAAATTAGCCACAGTTTTAACTTTTTCAGATCCCGCAGAAAATGTCATGCTATGACGGTTACCTGTAGAATTTTTCTTTAAAATTAAATCTCTCCAATTTGTATTAGGAAAATTATCTGGATCTATCTGATTATTGGCGAGGTAATTGTTTATAAATTCTTCATCAAATTGAGGAAATTGATCATCAGGATCATTTCCAGCATCATTCCACACCTGTTCATTAAACATTTCCAAATACCTTATAACACCAACTGGGCGTCTAATTTGGGTAGGCGTATTAATTACATACTCCCCGGAATACGAAGCCGTAAACTTACCTGTTTTGGCTTTCTTTGTGGTAATTAAAATAACACCTGCAGCTGCACGAGATCCATAAATAGATGCAGACGCACCATCTTTTAAAATAGACATAGATTCTATTTGATCTGGATTCACATCATTTATACTCCCTACAGGAACATCATCAACTAATACCAACGGATCACTACTTCCAACAAGTGTAGAGATACCACGAATTCTAATGGTATTTCCTGAACCAGGAGCAGAACTACTTCTTGTTACCGTAACACCAGCAACTTGACCTTGTAAAGCATTAGAAACATTAGTAGTACTTCTAGCTACAAGATCATCACCTCCAACAATGGATACAGAACCTGTTAAATCTTTTTTACTCTGAGTACCATATCCGACTACAACCACCTCATCAAGTTGAGATACATCTTCTTGTAAAACAATAGTTAATTTGGTTTGTGTTCCTACTAAAATCTCTTGTGTAATAAACCCTAAGTAACTAAATACTAAGGTGTCATTTTTATTTACACTTATAGTGTAATTTCCATCAAAATCTGTAGAGGTGCCTTTTGAGGTGCCTTTAACTACAATGGCAACTCCTGGCAAGGGAATCCCTCCTTGATCTGTTACAACTCCAGTAATGGTTCTTTCTTGGATGTTGTATTTTGAAATTGAGTTTACAGAATCATCAATAGCAAAACCTGCAATTGAATATCCCATAAAAATCATTAACAAAACTTTAAATGCTCCTTTTTTTACAAAGGATGCCTTAAAAAAATTTTTCATAGTTTAGTCGTTTGATAATTATTAATTAAGTGATAGTTATTTATTACGGCTATTGAGGGTCTCTCATACCCTTGATAGCCTCGTTTTTTTTACTAATAAACTCTAATCTCGTAGATACAAGCTCTTGTATCTCCGTTGGTAGCTTTTACAATAATTTTTAATTCATTGGCATGATATGTTTTAGTTAGTTTATGATTTCTTTGACGTTGATAATTCCCTTCTACGGTTTCTAGTTTTATCCATTCCCCATTTTCTAATGCCCAAATTTCATAGTCTTTCGGACATTGCGGGTCTTTATAAAACGGTGCATAAGCATGATATTCTCTTAATAGATGCCCTGGAAATGTTAATTGAATACTGTTAATTTCTTGTGGAGTGTCCCACGATAATTTAACCCATTGATCTAATGGTAAATTCATGTCAGACATCCAAACATTCGTGTATTGATAAGGGCGTGTAACACCACTAATTACATTGCTTGCGTGGAAACAATCTTGTTCTGGTGATATTTTGAAACTTAAGGTATTACCGTTGTAATAACGTCTCATTTTCTCTTCACCTATTTGATACATTGCTGTATGCCCAGGAATAATACAACCTGCTTCTTTCCACTCAACATTTTTGTTTACTCCTAAATCTAATCTGATGTATTGGTCTTTAGAAAGTCCGCTATCTGGTGTTAAATTTACATTCCAATCTACCCAAACCTTTTCGCCTACTGGAACTTTCAATACCGTTTTAGCCAAAGGCTGATCTGGATTTACTCTATAGTCCCAAAGGTGATCTATGGCATGAATCCAAGCTTCAACCTCTTGATCTTCATTTGATAAATTTGATAAACACACCGAAAGTGTTTCTATTTTTGAACCGTCAATAGCAATGATTTGTCCTTTTATAGTTTCTAAAACCTCAACATGATATTGAGGTTGGTCTGTCCAAATGGACAAGCCATGATGCGCGCCTTTTGATTCTGGTCCAGCACCGTATAACTTATCTGTACTACTAGCAGTAACATTTGCTTTTAGCGCTAAATCAAGTACATCTTCATTTTTAGAGTTTGGTAAAAAACAACCTCCTTTTAATAATTCCTGCTGTACTT
Source organism: uncultured Algibacter sp. (assembly GCF_947487605.1). Lineage (GTDB taxonomy): Bacteria > Bacteroidota > Bacteroidia > Flavobacteriales > Flavobacteriaceae > Algibacter_D. Next base: position 101,937 of record NZ_CANKXK010000010.1, on the reverse strand, counting down.
CTTCTATAAAATCTTTAGGAACATCTTTAACCCCTTTACCTTTATCTAACGCTATGGAAGCCGCTATTCCAACTGCTTCTCCCATTGTAGCGGTAGTTCCCATTACACGTAATGTTCCTAATGCAGCATGAGTTGCACTAATATTTCTACCTGCCATCATTAAATTATCAACATCTTTGGCTATTAGAGAACGTAAAGGAAACCCATAAGGTCCGCAATACGATTGTACTAAATATTCATTAAAGGTGTTATACTCTTCGCCTTCAGTTGCTGCAGATTGTTCAGCATGTTCTGCCAACAAACCTCCTGGAGTATGTAAATCTATAAACCAGCCACCGAAACCAACTTCATCATTAAAAACCGTTTTATCTTGGATGTCGTTTTCATTAATTAAATACTCCCCCATAATACGACGACTTTCACGCTTTCCTGGAACTTGCCCAATCCAATCTAAAGCATAGTTTTTGGTTTGCTCTTTCATGATAGGGTCGTGGTTTTTCATCCAATCCCAAATCCCCAATGTATGTCTGGTTAATTCATGACGAATATCTTCATTATCATAAATAGTATGAAAAGGCACGCCTATTTCAATCCACCAAAAACCACCTCTTTTTTCTTTTGGAATTCTTCCTTGCTCGTAAAAATATGCAGGGTCGTCATGTTTTACAGCCCAATCAGGTGCTTTATAAGGCACAGGTCTTCCCATATCTTTCGCTCTAAAATGTATGGAGTTCCCCATCACATCATCACTTGCTTTTTCTGGTGCATGAATTTCGTTAAACTCATCTTTTCCTTCACTTCCCATACGCCATTCGCAACCTGCTCTATCTGCTACAACACCATCTCCAGTACAATCAATAAATACATCACCATTAACTGTTAATTCTGTTTCAGCATTTTGAATATTTGCAATGACAGCTTTGATGTTTTTTTTATCCGAAGACATTTCAACATCAACCATTTCAGTATTCAGATAAAATGTAAGGTTTTCTTCTTTAACAGCTAGATCATACATGACCATATCCCAAACACTATTTATCCAACCGTTTTCATAAATTTCAGCATGATTTACAGCTCTTTCTTCAATCATTAATTCTGAAATAATACCTGTTTCTCTAGCATAAGCATGAAACGCAGCAGCCCCATGGATGGTAACTCCAATTTCTGAAGAACAATTCCCTCCAAATACTGGTCTATTTTGTATTAAACACGTTTTTTTACCCTGACGTGCTGATGCCACTGCAGCTGAATAACCTGCCATTCCACCTCCACATACAACAACCTGATAATTCTCTTCTCTTTTTTTCATTATTATATTAAAGTTCTTTTCTTTTCTATTCTTTTAATTGACATCCAAATAAGTCCGCTTAACACAAATAATATTAAAGCAAGAATCCATTGGAATGCGACATCTGCTGTAGCTAAAACAGCTAAAATGGTAACGATACAAGCCAATACAGCAATTGATATTGCCATAATTTTACCAGGAAATAGCGATGGTTCGATTATTTTATCGGCTTCTTTTGATTGATCGATTTTTATAAATTTAGGACTCTCCGTTTTGGTTAAAATTTCAATCCCTGTTAAAACAACAACTGGAATAAGAACACCTGCTACTGCCTCTATAGTTCTGTAATACGTTGAAAGCCATTCTGAAAAATCAGCAGAGACATTCCCCCTAAACCAACCATCATCACTTAAATAGCCATATTTAATGAGGACTAAAAATATAGCACTTATAATAATGGCGGCAAAAACGCCTTTTTCACTAATTTTTGGCGAAAACATACCCCATAAAACAGGTAAAACAGTAATACCAGCGACTAATGCTGTAATAGATAATATAATATCTTCTGCACCACCCATGTTTGGTACTAAAATAGCAATCCACGTTACTAATCCTCCTAAAACTAATGTTAAAATTCGACCAACCCTTACCAATATTTTTTCTTTGGCTTTTTTAAAGATTCTACTATAAAAATCTTTTGTTAATACGCCTGCATATACATTTAATTCAGAATTTATCATACTAACTGTAGCTGCAAACATTGAAGCTATCATAAGCCCAAGCAAACCTTCTGGAAGTGCATATTTACAAGCCAAAACATAAGCTTGCTCATAATCTGCTGATGGGTCTATTACGTGATACATCATAGGAGGTAGCATCCAAATAACAGGACTTATTAAATATAATAACCCAAATAAATAGGTTGCTTTTCGTGCTTCCTTATTAGTAGTTACGCATATAAAACGTTGTACGAAAGCCCACTCGCCTCCTACTTTAAACATATGAATAACAACCCATGCCGCCATAAACACCCATGTAAATTCTTGGTTAACTGGGTTGAAAAAATCGTCTGGAACTTTATCTACAAAAGCTGAGACACCTCCCATTTTAGATAGTGCTAAAGGAATAACAGCTATTACTGCAACCATTAAAATAATAAACTGCAATACATCTGTTAATAAAACCGCCCATAAGCCTCCAAAAATGGTATATAAAATAATGATAATACCACAAAAGATGATTATTGTATTTACAGCTGAAATACCTATGCTTTCAATAAACATCGCATTCCAGTTAAGTGGTATTATAGCCTGTAAGACTACCGCCAAAGAATACAATGCTACTGCCATACCCAATAAACGGTACAAAATATTAAACCAGGTGTAAACATTTAATGCCCAATTTCCAAAGCGCAAAGAAATAAATTCTGCTGCTGAAGACACTCCCAGTTTCCTCCATTTTCCTGCCAAATAATAGCCTACAAATAGTGCACTAATACCAAGACACATTGAAATACTTACAGCTACAAAACCTGCCTTAAATGCAATGCCACCCCAAACCACAAAGGTTCCTGCTGAAAACATAGTCATAAAAGCAGACAATCCACTCAACCACCAAGATGATTGATTTCCTGCAGCAAAATAATCGTTAGAGTTTTTTATCTTTCTACCTAAGTAAACACTTATACCCACATTCCCCAGGATATATAAAAAAAAGACAATTAGATCTTTTGAAGTCATAAAATTAGTTTAGTTGGTTAGTTAATTAGTTGGGGGTGTTGTTTAAACACCTATAAAATTATGCTTATAAGTCATTACCTCTTCAATTTTGGCTATTTTTTCTTGTAAAACATCAATATATTCCTGCACAGGCACTTCATTATTAATATTTGCCAAGGCTATTGCTGCTCTTGCTGGTTCTCCTATTTTCACAGCTATACTAGCTCTGCTACCAAAAACCGTGTATCCAAAACCTTGTTTTCTAATTTGATTGATGGTTGCCATAAAATCATCTTTAGAACTAAAACCAGATATTACCTCATTAAAATCAATAATTTCTGCGATGCCCTCATCTGTTTTTTCAGATAAAAGTTTAAGTCCAATACTTGATTGTGTTGCTGGGAACAAATCGACTCTTCCTAATCCATCAACTGGTTCTATCCCAGGCTCCCAGTGATAGGTATAAGCCACCTTATCGCGCCATAAAACACCCATGGCAACCACCACATTCAATTCTGTTAATTCTATTAAATACCTTAAGGCATTTTTAATAAGTTTAGATCCGTGTAAAATTTGAGCCGACAATACATGTATAGCAGGCCCCAGTCTGTATTTCTTATTTATTGAAACCTCTGCAAAACCTTGATAAGCCAGTGTTTTAAGAATTCTATTTACTTTTGTTTTTTCAATTTTTAAAGTTCTAGATATATCGGCACCTGACATTTCTGTATCTGTAGAAGCTAGAAGTTGTAAAACTTCCATACCATCTATGAGTCCAAGAATAGGTTGTGAAGGTAGTTTATTCATTAAAGTTGCTATTATAGCAACAAATATAATAAAATATATGATATATTGTCATTTATGTATACAATATTTACATTGCATAATAAAATCTTAAAATAAAACTTTTGAGAATTTATAAACCAAAAAGAAAGGTTATTCCTATTATCAAGCCAAAAGTCGTATCATTAGAAGACATGCTCTAATCTTTAAACGACTAATATTCACAAAGTTTAAACTCATCTCTAGTAATCTAATGAAGCGAAAGATAACATTTTTTTAATGTCCTCGATTGTAGAATAAAACTTTTCTGATGAATTATAGAAATGTTTGTGCTTTGCCTAGCACATAGTATTGATCTATAGACCTAAGTTTGATAAATATAAATAGCTTAAAATCGTAATAAAACAAAATCGTTTTTTAATCCTGTCAAATCTTTTTTTGCTTTGTAGGTATTAGTCCTTAGCAAAAAACCTTACAAAGTTTTTAAAACTAGCAGAATTATATTAACGTGATATCTATCTTGTATCTAATATTAAGTAAAATAAATATAAATTGAAATTACAATAGCGCAAATTCCAAAACCAACTGGTTTCATGTACTTCCATGGTGTGATATCTACTTGCTCTGTATAAACTTGCACGTAATCTTCAGTTCTTGGTTTTAATTTCCCAATAATTAGCATTAGGATAACGATGATTAAAAATATCAATCCCATTAGGTGTAAGAAATGTGGAAAAGCTTCAACCTTAACCAAATCTAAGGCTACAGCATCTGTAATTCCACTAGCCTGAGCTTTTTCTAAAGCAGAACTTACCATTATTGGTTTAATGACGTATAAAGATATGAGATATACAAAAAGACCAAATACAATAGAAATATTTGCTGCAATTTTAGGCACTCTTTTAGTTAAATATCCTATTAATATAATCGCTAAAATGGGTACACTATAAGATCCATTTAACTCTTGTAGATAATTAAAAACACCACCTTCAACACCATATAATAAAGGTGCTATACCCATAGAAAGTAAAGCTAAAAAGAATCCAAAAGTTTTACCAGCTCTAACCACCTGTTTTTCATTAGCATCTTTATTGATGTATTCTTTATAAACATCTAAACCAAATAAGGTTACAGAACTGTTTAGCGCACTATTAAATGAACTTAAAATAGCACCAAATAAAACCGCTGCAAAGAAACCAATTAAAGATACTGGCAATACTTTCTTAACTACCATTGGATACGCTTCGTCAGCATTAGGTAAATCGCCATTAAAAATTTGAAACGCAATAATTCCTGGTAATACGACTATAAAAGGTCCTAATATTTTTACAAAAGCGGCTAACGATAATCCTTTTTGCCCTTCTACTAAGTTTTTGGCTCCTAAAGCTCTTTGAATAATGGCTTGATTGGTTCCCCAATAGTAAAAATTAACAATCAGCATTCCTGTAAATAAGGTCCAAAATGGTACTGAAGATGTCTTACTTCCAATGGCACTAAATTTTTCTGGTAAATTAGTTGTTAATATATCCATCCCTTGAAAAACATTCCCATCTCCTATATACATTAGTCCAAAAATAGGAATTAAAGAGCCTCCAATAATTAAACCTACAGCATTAATAGAATCTGAAACTGCTACTGCTTTTAAACCACCAAAAATGGCATAAATACTTCCGATGATACCAATACCCCATACGGTTACCCATAAAGCCGATTTATCTCCTAAGCCCATCATTTCAGGTAAATCAAACATGGTATTAATAGCTAATGCTCCAGAATACAATACTGTTGGTAACATAGAAATGGCATAACCAAACAAAAACAAAATAGTTACTAAAGTTCTTGTAGATTTTCCATAACGTCTTTCTAAAAATTGTGGAATTGTAGCAATCCCGCCTTTTAAATACCTAGGTAATAATACCATAGCCGTAAAAATCATGGCTATTGCAGCAACAACTTCATACGCCATAATTAATATTCCTTCGCTAAAAGCAATACCATTCATCCCTACAATCTGTTCAGTAGATAAATTGGTTAACAATAATGATCCCGCAATTACTGGTCCTGTTAAACTTCTACCTCCAAGAAAATAACCGTCAGATGAGTTTTCATTAGTTTTACGCGTTGACAAATAAGAAATAACGGCTACTAATAATGTAAATGCCGCAAAAGAAATGATGCCCATAGTTTAGTGTTTTTGGTTTGTTAGTGTATTTAAAAAATTATGTTCTTACCTTTTTATTTACTATAAATCCTTATGATATTTTTGTTTTAACACAAAATTGCTAATATTAAATGTCTTAATCTTTATTTCTACTGAATCTTAATATTAAAAAATTCAGTACTACAAGTACTAAAACCAATACAGAAATTTTAAATATCATAATTTAGAAATAGTTGGGGAAATTATAAACGGTGCTGAAACATATTGTAATATGCTTCGTTTGCATTGATTTTATCTTTGAAATCTCTAACTGTGGTGTTATTATCAATTACTAATAATTCAATACCAGCTATATCTGCAAAATCTTCCATATACTCTGTAGTGATGGCTTGAGAATACACAGTATGATGCGCACCTCCTGCTAAAATCCATGTAGTAGCTGCAATATCCAAATCAGGTTTTGCATCCCAAAGTACTCTTGCTACTGGTAAATTTGGTAAATCTGCCATTGGTTTAACAGCTTCAACTTCGTTTACTATTAATCTGAAACGATTTCCCATATCTACTAAAGACGCATTAATTGCATCGCCTTCTGGTGAATTAAACACCAATCTAACAGGGTCTTCTTTTCCTCCAATACCTAAAGGATGTACTTCACAAGACGGTTTTTTATCTGTAATTGAAGGACAAATCTCTAACATGTGAGACCCTAATACATAAGACTTTTGTGGTGTAAAATGATACGTGTAGTCTTCCATAAAAGAAGTCCCTTCTTCTAATCCGTAAGCCATCACTTTCATGACTCTTACCATAGCAGCTGTTTTCCAGTCGCCTTCACCACCAAACCCATAACCATCAGCCATTAAACGCTGTGTAGCTATACCTGGCAATTGTTTTAAAGCCCCTAAGTTTTCAAACGTATCTGTAAACGCTCCAAAACCACCTTCTTCTAAGAAAGCTCTTAAGCCTAATTCTATTTTAGCGGCTTCAATTAAAGAATCTCTTTTTTCTCCACCTTCTTTTAAAGCATCTGATAAGTTATAGGATGCTTCATAGACTTTTAATAGATCCGCTAATTGAGCATCAGTAACTTCGTTAATTTTAGCAACAACATCTGAAGAGTCAAAACCATTTACAGCAACACCAAAACGAATTTGAGCTTCTACTTTATCGCCTTCAGTAACAGCAACCTCACGCATATTATCTCCAATTCTTGCTACTTTTAAGTTTTGCATTTCATTCCAACCTAAAGCAACGCGAGAGAAAACACCTAATTTCGCATGTACTTTTTCATCTTGCCAATGCCCAACAACTACCTTACGTTTTTTACGCATTCTAGACATAATGAATCCAAACTCTCTGTCACCATGTGCAGACTGGTTTAAGTTCATAAAATCCATATCGATAGAACCCCAAGGAATCTCCGCATTAAATTGTGTATGTAAATGACATAATGGTTTGCTTAGAATATTTAAACCAGCAATCCACATTTTTGCTGGTGAAAAGGTGTGCATCCAAGTAATAACACCAATACAATTATCGTCATTACTAGCATTTTTGCAAAGTGTTGTGATTTCTGAAGGTGTAGTTACTATAGGTTTAAATACAATTTTTACAGGAATTTTATCTGAACTATTCAATCCTGCTGCAACTATTTGAGAATGACTGGCTACTTGTTTTAAAGTTTCCTCTCCGTACAAATGTTGGCTCCCAGTTACAAACCAAATTTCTTTTTTAGAAATATCTATCATCTTAATCTCTTGTGTTTTTCTTTACTTAATTATTGTCCGTAATATGAATTCTCTCCATGCTTACGTTCATAATGTTTTTTAATTAATGAATCTTTTAACCTTGGTGCCGATGGGTTTATTTGTTTGGTTAAATAAGCCATTTCTGCAACAACTTCTAACACCTTACTATTGTAAACCGATTTTGCTGCATTTTTACCCCAAGCAAAAGGGCCATGGTTTCCTAATAAAACCATTTCTACCTCTTTATAATCTAAGTTTTTCTCTTTGAAACAGTCTAATATTTGAATGCCTGTGTTATGCTCATAATTTCCAGCAATTAATTCATCAGCCATAGGAGCTGCACAAGGAATATCTGCCGTTAAATGATCTGCATGTGTGGTACCAAAAACTGGAATATCCATTTGCGCTTGAGCCCAAGCCACAGCATACGTAGAATGTGTATGTGTAATACCTCCAATCTCTGGCCAATGTTTATATAAATAGGCATGCGTTTTGGTATCAGAAGAAGGTCTCATATCCCCTTCAATAATAGTGTTATCAAAATCTACAATAACAATATCTTCTGGTTTTAAATCTTCATAAGGCACTCCACTGGGCTTAATAGCAAACACACTATTTTCCCTATCTACTGCACTTACATTTCCAAAGGTATATACTACTAAATTTAATGCATTTAGTTGCATATTCGCTTCGTAGCATTCTTGTTTTAAGTCTTTATAAACTGAACTCATTTTCTCTTTTTTTTATGGATGTATCTACAAATTCACAAAGTGCTTCGTAAGATTTCATAGATTCTTTATAGGCTGCTACTTTTCCAACTTCTGGATAATATTCAGCTTCAAAATCACTACCCATTTTTTGACTAGCTTCAATAACGTTTTCATAAATACCTGCTGCTACCGCTGCATAAATTGCTGCTCCTAATGCTGGTGCTTGGTCTGAAGCCGCTACTTTAATAGGTCTATTCAACACATTAGCCAAAGTCTGCATAATGAATGATGACTTTCTTGCTACACCACCAATACCAATTACGGTTTTTATTTCTACACCTTCTTCTTCAAATCTATCTACAATTTTCTTAGAGCCAAAACATATCGCATTTACCAATGCTTTAAAAATATGTGGCGCTCTAGTTCCCATAGACAAGTTAGTCATAGCCGCTTTTACTTCTTGATTGGCATCAGGAGTTCTACGTCCGTTAATCCAATCTAAGGCAATTGGAATACTTTCTGATAATGGAATTTTATTGGCTTCTTCACTTAATTTACTGATAAAACTTGCATTTACTTCTTTGTCTAATGCTTCTTTTTGTTCATCCGAAAGAATTGAAGAGGTTAATACTAAATGATCCATTGTCCAAGACAACATATCTTTAAACCAAGCTAATAAGTCTCCAAAAGCCGATTGTCCTGCTTCCAGCCCTATAAGTCCAGGAATTACAGAACCATCTACTTGTCCGCAAATACCACGAACCGCTTTTCCTTCTTGAATATTATCTGGTGAAGATACCATAATATCACAAGTTGATGTCCCCATTACTCTCACTAAAGCATACTCTTCAATTTTTGCTCCAACCGCACCTGAATGTGCATCAAATGTACCTACAGCAATCACAGTATCTGTACTTAAGCCTAATCTTTCAGCCCATTCTTGATTTAAGTGACCTGCAATTTTTTCTGAAGTAAAAGTCTCGTTATATAAATTGTCTCTAAGGTTAGCCAAATATGGGTCTAACTTTTCTAAAAATTCCTTTGGAGGCAATCCATTCCAGTCTTCATGCCACATTGCCTTGTGTCCTGCTGCACACCTACTACGTTTAAACGATGCTAAATCTGTAACATCAGAGAGCATAAATGTCATTAAATCGCAATGTTCTAACCAAGTATGTGCTGCATTTTTAACCGCCTCGTCTTCTCTAACAATGTGCAAAATTTTTGCCCAAAACCACTCTGAAGAATAAATTCCGCCTTCGTATTTTGTAAAATCTTCACCTCCCCAAGATGCCGCTAATTCATTAATTTCATTAGCTTCTTTTATGGCTGTGTGGTCTTTCCAAAGTACCATCATAGCATTAGGGTTCTCTTCAAAGCCTTTTGTAAATGCTAAAGGTGTCCCATCTTCTAAAACAGGTACTGGTGAAGATCCTGTAGTATCAATACAAATACCTTTTATTTGTGAAGCATCTACTTCAGATTTCTTAACTACCTCTTTAATGGTGTTTTCTAATCCTTCAACATGGTCTAAAGGATGCTGTCTAAATCTGTTTTTAGAAGCATCACAATAAGCTTTATCTAACCATCTTTTGTACCAATGTACACTAGATGCTAGTTCATTACCGTTATTTGTATCTATGAGTACAGCTCTTACTGAGTCTGACCCATAATCTAATCCTATTACATAGTTTTTCATCAAACAAACATTTTAGTATAGCAAATATAGTATTTATTTTTATAAGTGTAAAAAAAACACTTGTGTTTTTACTTTTTAGATTTTATTTTTTTATTTTCAGTATTATCAAGGTGTTCTTCTAATACGGTTTTTAATTCTTGGACTCTTGGAATTGTCAAATCATTCATAATAGGATTCATTTGAAATGGATCTTCTTTCAAATTATAAAATTCTGAATGCTGCACTACTCTATTTTCATCAAATTCTATAGTAAACAACTCCGTTTCTGTTCTAACCGACCGCCAATTTTTATAACCCACAAAAGCATATTCTATTTTATTTTCGGCAGCACTTAAAATTGATTTACTCCAATCTTTTCCATCAACCGAATTTGTGAAACTTAAATCCATAAGTCCCAATAATGTAGGTGCTAAATCTACGGAATTAAACACCTTGTTTTCTTCGGTGTTTGCTTGTATGTGCTTTGGCCATCTTATAATTAATGGTACACCAATAGATTCTTCATAAAAAATTCGTTTTACCATTCTTCCTTGCGAGCCCATCATTTCTCCATGGTCTGCGGTATAAACCACAATGGAGGTTTCTTTTAACATTTTATCAGGGTAACGTGGGTCTGGTGTATTTGCCAAATACGTTTCTAATTTCCCAAAATTATCGTCGATTGAATTGATGGCTCCATAATATCCTGGTAAGCATTTGGTTTGCGAATAATGATTATTAGGCACATTGGGTCTTCTTTTTAAATCTGTTCTTACTGAATCGGAATAATTTGTTCCTGTTCTATATGGAATTTCATATTCAAGAGGCGCTTTATAATCGAAACTTTCTGATCCTTTACTGCCCTTACCATAATAACTGTTTTTTTTCGCTTTACCAGCAATACGATAAGATGCTTCGTTACCATCGATAGGTTTTGGTCCATGGATAGTATGTGGCGGATTGTATGACACATATAACGCAAATGGTTTTGAATTGTCTCTAACCTTGAAGCTGTTTTTTAAATAATCTAATGCTTTTCTGGTGAGGTGATTAGGGCCCCAGCTTTCTTGTTTTCGTAATTCTAAATCTTTATAATCTTTTGAAGGCGTAAACGGATTTGGCAAGGGTTTTCCATTTTTAGCATATGCACCTAACCCATCAATTTCATTTTCATAATGATTCCATTGTATATCAAAATGCTGATGATTATGCGTTGGTGTTCCATACCAATATTTAAAACCTCGTTTTGCGGAGTCTTTGGTAGCTGTAAATTTTTCCCAATTTCTGCTGTTGTATTTATCAATATGCCATTTGCCTAAATGTGCAGTTTCGTAACCATTTTTACTTAAAATATGAGCTATGGTAATATTATCGTAATCAAATTTTTGATAATTGGCATTATCAACCAATTGATGAGTGGAAGGATAATTTCCGGTCATTAACGTAGCTCTATTAGGTGAACATAATGGGGTAACGACTACTGAATTATGAAATATTACCCCTTCTTTTGCCATATTATCCAAATTAGGCGTTTTTACGGGGTCTCCTTGATTTACTGTACCATCAAATCGTGCATCATTATAATAACTCAAACCCATTCTACGATGCTGGTCTGAATACACAAAAATTAAATTAGGTTTGATTTTTTCTTCCTTTCGTTTACAAGAAAACACCATAAAAACAATTAAAACTAACAAAAAGCATCTTTTTAAAACCAAATTTAAAAAGCGTGATATTTTAAAAGTAATACTTCTAAACTGCTTACTCATTGATAGTTATTGTAAAAAAATTAACGCTTAGGTCTAAAGTTTTTAAAACGTCTTGTCTTCAATTGCTACAGGTAAACCTTAACCTTGTTGTCTTTAAAACGAAACAAATAGGAAACATAAAAAAAATCTTCCAGTTTAAACCATACCTGCAAGGTCCAAAAAACAGACCTTGCAGGATGACTTAAGAAACTATTCGAAATGAATATCTTTCACGTATTTGTTAATTTTAAACTCCCAATCATCAGTGCTTTTAATATCTTTACCTAAGAAGTTTAGATTTTTTAATTTTATATCTTGAATACCTCCTTTACCTGGGAAACCGTGAAAAATAACTGGTTGTGGCTCTCCACTTAAATATTTTATATTTGAAAACGTGATGTCTTTTATGGCTCCTAAATCTTTATTTACTGTCCAAGGTGTTACTCTTTGATCTAATTTAATAATTGGTTTTAGGGCACGTTCAATAGTGATGTTTTCAAATTTCACATTAGAAACCACATCTGCATCTGCCACTAATATACCAATAACACCTTGTGCTGTTTCTGCATGTGTGGCATGTATGATATCACAATTTCTAAAGGTAATATCGTTAACAGGCATTCTTGTTTCGTAAGTTATTCCTAAGGCGTAACCCCAATCACTCCAAATGGTACAATCTTCTACCAATACGTTTGATGTTGATGTACGTTCTTGTGGAACTTCTACAATAAAAGCATCCATGTTTCCTGTATCCATCGATTTCATTACAATACCATCATCTCTTTGTCTTAAAAAACAGTTTTTAATATGTACATTTTGACTTAAAACAATATTTAAACCATCCGTATTATAACCAGCTCCTATTTCTTTAATATTATCTATCACTACATTTTTAGAACGATAAATAGTGGCATGCCAACAGTTAGCTCCTCTCATAATTACGCCTTCAATTTCTACACCATCACAATTGTTGGTATGTATTGGGTTTTTACGTCCCATTTTCTCCAAAACACGATTAAAATCAAGGATACCTCTTCCTTTAATCTTGATGTTTTTAGCATTGATAGCTTCAATACCATGGTCGTATCTATCTAATTCTATCTGGCGTCTTTTTCTATATTCTTTTCTATAAATAGAATCGCCTTCAAATACATCAAAATAAACTACAGCACCACCTGCAACATATAATGTTTGATTACTTTTTAGTTTGATGGTATTTACTACGTGTTCTCCTGGACCAAAATAAATGACGTTTTCATCATCAGGACTTGGTACATTTTCTTCTTTTGGGTTTACAAATAAGTGCAACACCTTATGCTCGTTTCCATCAGGCTCAATAGTTAATGCTCCTGGTTTATCCACATAAAATTCAATGGTATTATTTTTTACGGTAGCTTCAATATTTCTGGATAAGGGTCTGATAGTTGCCGACGAAATTTCTCTGTTAACTTTTACAGATACTTTTACTTTTCCTGAAATATCAAAATATCCAAAACCTACGGTTGAATATTTTATTTCACTTTCGCCCATTAGTGTACCTTCTGTAAATCTGGTATCGAATACTTTTCCGCTGTAACAAAAAACATCAGAACCATCAACAGTAATTTTATAATCCTCAAAAGGTTTTTCGCTTTTTGGTGCCGAATAAACTGTTAAAGCTTCATTTTTCGCTATTGCAACTTCTTTTTTATCTTCTTTTTTGCAACAAGTCACCAATATTACTAAAACTAATAGAGGCAAATACGCCATGTACTTTTTGTATTGTTTCATCTGTAAATATTTATTTATTTTTTAATGATCAGATGTAGTTCGCCAATTAACATATCGCTTAGTATCAAGTAATGGTTATGGCTCATTTCATCTTTATTATCTTATTTTAAATCTGTGTTTTGTTCTTTTCTAAAGTCTGAATCTTTTACCCAATGTAATTCTGGCATTTCTTCACCTTTTATGAATCTGTTGTGGTAGTTCATGAATTTTGGAGGAAAGGTTCTGTAATTATCAAAGACATCGCCTTCTCCTAAAATTCTTGGGTCTTTTTGTGCTGTTAATTCTGCTTTCATTTGTGCAAACAATTTCTCTTTTTTAGCCTTAAAATCAGCATTAGCAGCTAAATTATTCATACACAATGGATCTGTTTTAATATTGTATAATTCTTCTTCTACCCTTTTCCCAAAACTCATTTCCCAGTACTTTTTATCTTTAGTACCATAGGTATCTAAAATGGCTGTTTTTGTTGGCCCTCCATCACAGTTTAAATAACCTGTTTCTGGGTTTCCTGCTGGCCATCTGTCTGTTTTAAAATTTTTAAGGTATAAATAATCACCTTTAAAAATACCTCTAATTGGGTATCCGATATTATTTGGGCGACCGATATCGTGACGTTCTTTACCAATTAAAATGTGGTCTCTACTTGCATCTACAATACCTGATTTGTCACCCGTTAATAATGGTGCTAATGATTTTCCTTCAATAGCTGCCATCCCTGATGCTTCTTGAGAAATACCTGCAAATTCTAAAACTGTTGGTGCTAAATCAATAAAGTTTACATAATCATCAATTTTTCTATCTGCTTGCTTAATCCCTTTAGGCCACATAATGGCTAATGGCAAGTGGTTAGACAATTCATATTCTTGCCCTTTAATTCTTGGGAATGGCATACCATTATCTGAAGTTACAATAATAATGGTATTATCTAATTTATTATGGTCTTCTAATTGTTTGATTAGCTTTCCTAACTGTGCATCAAAATATTCTAACTCTAAAGCGTAGTCTAAAATATCTTTTCTAACCTCATCATTATCTGGCCAAAAAGCAAAAACCTCATCAATTTCGTTTAGTTTTTTACCTGCTCTTAGTCCTGATTCGTATTCGTATTGTCTATGAGGTTCCCAACATCCGAACCAAAAGAAGAAGGGTTTATCTTCTTTATTATCTTTCAAGAACATATCAAAATTTCCAGCATAATCACAGTCGCTAATTTCTGTTGTAGGTGGATTTAATTTAGCATCGTTGTAATACTTTACCAATAAATTTCTTTTTGAACCATCTTCATTAAATGCTACCCCTGGCAACCATCCTTTTCCTGTGTACCCAACGTGGTATCCGTTTTCATTTAAAGTTTCTGGAAAGGTTTTAAATTTTGATGGGAAATACGGCATGTGATTACCACCTTGTTCTAATTGCCAAGAATTACGCCCCGTTAAAACCGAAGCTCTTGAAGGCGCACATTTAGCATTAGGGGTGTAGGCATTGTTAAACAATACGCCCTCTTTAGCTACTCTATCAAATGCTGGGGTTTTAATGTAGTGACTCCCATAAGCTCCCATGTGTCTCACGGTAGCATCATCTGCCACTACCAAAAGTACATTTGGACGCTCTGTTTTTTCTTCTTGTTTCTCCTTATTTTCGCTTTTACAGCTTACAAGAAGACTGACTAAAAGGCCAAAACATAGTATTAGTTTATCAGTTTTCATAATAACGGTTCTATAATTATATTTAGTTAATCTTAAAAAATTCACAAATGTTTTATAACTCCTCATCAATAACTTGGTACTGCTTCTTTTTCCCAATTTAGTAATTTAGTTTTCAATGTTTTTCCAATTTCAATTTCTTCATTGATTAAATCTTTCTTTTCAGAAATATCCTCTTTAACATTAAATAATTTATACTTGCCACTCCTGTATTTTATCAATTTCCAATTGCCATTCATAATGGCTGCATATTGGTCTTCATAACTACGAAAAAAATAAAGGTCTCGTGTTTCTAAAGTTTCTCCATGTATTAAAGGTAGTAAGCTCTTACCATTAATCTGTTTATCTAAACATCTTTTTCCACTAGCTATTTCAACCAAAGTGGGATACACATCGATGGTTTGTATGGGTGAATCGCAAACACTATTTGCTGTAGTTACACTTGGGTAATACACAATAAAAGGTACTCTGGCTCCTCCTTCTCCCAAAGTGTTACCACCAATTTTACCGCCGCTTAAAGGTGCATTCGTAAATTTACCTCCTTGGTCCGATATTAATAAAATAACTGTGTTATTAGCTATACCCTTATCTTCCAGAGCTTTTCTCACTCTTCCTACAGATTCATCAGTAGCTGAAACCATAGCCGCATATTCTGCATAAGCCCCTTCAAAACCTTCTTCTTTATATTTCTTTACCCAATCTGTTCTGCCAACATGAGGACTATGTACGTTATAATACCAAAATGATAGCACAAAGGGTTTGTCTTTATCATAATTTTCAATAAAACTAACTGCCTTATCTGTTAAAACATCCGTTAAATAATCATTCTTTAAGCTGTTCTTTGAAAAATTATATGTATCATTTTTTGAATTGAAATAAGGAGGATAATAACTTTTAGGATGTGAAGCACTTGTTACTCCAAACTGTTCATCAAAACCTTGATGAATTGGGTAATAAGGTTCTTCTCCCAAATGCCATTTACCTATAAACATATTATAATATCCAAACTCTTTTAATCTTTCTGCATAAGTTATTTCTTCTAATTGTAGCCAATTTCTAGAAGGCATTTTCGCAGGGTCATTAGGCCAATAGTTATATTCATTATCTGCCCCTCCAGATATATGACGAGGCAACTCCATTCTTATAGCCTCTTTTCCTGTTAGCAATGTTGCTCTACTTGGGCTGCATGTGGGTGTTGGAATGTATGCCCGAGTAAATTCTAAACCTTCATTTTTTAATTGGTTAATATTAGGAGTGTGAAATTTCGAATTTCTATAACCCACATCTGACCAGCCATAATCATCAACAAATAATATTACAACATTTGGTTTTTCCTGTGCATGGCAAGAAAATGTGATAAGCATCAATAAAAATATTATGCAAATACGCTTCACTATTTTAATCAGTTTTAAAAAATATGACACTTTACAAGTGTTAAAATAACACTTGTAAATATAGTTATAAATTTAGATTATCCAAATTATTAAATATAAAAAGTGCTTAATGGCTTAAATACTTAGTTTTAAACACAAAAACCAATATTGATTTTTAATCTATATAAAAACATTTAAATATAAATCTATACTCTAATTATTTAAAAAACTTCAAATGAAATATTGAAAATATGTAACCTAATTCTTTGAAATAATTTTTGATTGCGAAAAATTATTCCCAGTAACTTTTATTATATATAGCCCTTGCTGTAATTGGTTTAAGTTTAAGGTGTTTCTTTCTCCATTATTTATAACCTTACTAAAAACTCGTCTGCCATTAACATCGTATAAATCTGCTGTTAAACTTTTGTTTTTTAGAGCAATAGGCACTAGAATATTAAGAACATCGTCCGCTGGATTTGGATAAATACGGATATCATTATCCAACTTAATATCATCATTACTACTAAGTGTAGTGCCATTATCTAATAAAAATAAACCATCTAAAGCAGGTACTGTAACTGTTGCACCTACATCAGAACCATCATTTACTACTGTATCATGCCCTGAAGTTGCTGTTAATCTTTTAAAAGATCTTCCTGGAAATAATTGACTTAAATCAAAGGTATAATCGCTAATAGACGGGTTAGACAAAACAACTCCGTTTTCAAAGGCTCTTGCCAATGCTTGAGCTGCTGGTCGTAATCTAAAGTTTGTCAGATCAATATTCGCATCACCTTCAATAGTTAACTTAATATCTACAGTTGTAACACCTATATCTCTAATGTAATAACTTGTTTTATAAGCTTTATCAGTAGAAAAGAATCCTAATATTTCTTCTGCATCATTATCATAATTTGCTCCTCCCAGTATTTCCATTTTTATCAATCTTGGCGTTTCTTCAGGAAAAGCATCTAATTTAGCTTTAGCTAGTGCATCAAAACTAAATACAAAATCTCCAGATGGCACCGTAACATTCTTAAAAGTAACTGTAGCTTCTCGTTCGTTATTATTAATAGAAACTCGTAACCTTCTGTTAAACTGAGTAATGGTGCAAAAGGTATTTTCTGTTGAAGTCATTAAAGTGGTTAATCCATTATTGTTCCATAAATCTGCTGTACTCTCAGACAAATCTATATAATCTCCTAAAGGTGCTCCTAACCAATGTGGGATAGCCAAATTACCTGCATATAACTCGTCTTGAATAATAATACTTGTTCCTGGGTGTCTAGGATATTTACGCACAAAAGAATTAAAAGCAATCCCCAAACATTGTGAAGATGCTAACACAAAACGTTCGCGCTTTCTAAATTCATCATCAGTAGTACTCTCATTGTCCTTGTGAGTTACATAACTAAACTTTGGAGCATTGGAAATTGATGTGTAATAATTAAACGAATTTACCGATTTAGAAAACTGTTTATAAGTATTTTTTATATCCCCAAAACCTTCTGCTTCTATACCATTTATAACAGATGCAACGCGTTGGTTTCGAAAACTCCCTCCATCTGCCATAATCATTTTTCCAGCACCCATTTTAGTTCTCAAAAACTCATAAAACGCCACAACTCCCAACTCGTATTTTTCACGAAGTTCTGGAGAATAATTATCACCTACTCCATCATTATTTTGATCAACTTCCCTAGCGTTTCTATAGTCCACATAACGAGGAGAAATATCAAATTGAATACCATCTACAGATTCTAACAAACCTCCAGGGTTAAACCAACCCGATACTTCATCAGAAAAAACATCAATACAGCGTTTTCCGTTACTATCTACTGGAGAATCAATTGCATAATTGTATAACCAAACCAAGTTATTGTCATTCCAAGGCCCACCTACAACATGAGGTGCTAAATATACTCCTGCATCGAAATTTTTTGCTGTAGTACCATAACGTCCTCTTATCACTTCTATTTGATTTCCGTTTTTTGAGACCAATGTTACTTGTTCTGATTGATCCCAGAGCCTATTTCCAGAACCATCAAGAGGTACAATAATTATATCATCATCTCTATCTGCACGTCCATTACCAAAGCTTAACCTAAAAACTGAGGCATCGTTTACTGTAATAGTGGTTTGCGAAGTTGTTATAGCTTCAGTTGAAGTTGTTCCAGGATGATACATCCAATGACCTGCAAAATATAATGTACCGTTATTCATACGTGGATCTCGTTCTCTTCCGTTAAAATGTACCATAACTAATTTCTCAGGATGGTTGACAGCAAACTGATTGAACCAACTAGCACTTTTGGCAGTATCGAAAGTAGGCAGCTCTTCTGTGAACATTTTTCCAATAAAACCATCTAACTTAACTAAATTTTTTTCCCAATCTGAGTAGTTGTCAAATTGATGTGTTTTTTCTGAAAGAAACCTAAATACAAAAGATTTTGGATAGGTGTCATTTTGAAATATATCTTTATTTACTAATTGTGCATAACAGAAATTCATTCCGCTAAATAAAATCAGTATTACTTTTAATGATTGTAGGTTTTTCATAATTGTATTCTATTTGGCTATTTTATTTTATTTTTTTATTAAGAAAAGACCATTTAGACCTGATACTGAAACGGTTTTTCCAACATCATTTCCATTATTAACTTTTTTATCTTGATGAGCTGATGCCTTTAATCTTTTAAATTTTGAATCTGGAAACAATTCATCTAAATGAAACGTAAAAGGTTCTAAGGATGGGTTAACCAATACAACACCATTCTCAAAAGCTCTTGCTAAGGCTAATTGCCCATTAACAAGTCTAATGTTTTCTATAGCTACTTCTCCTCCTCCTTCAATTTCAATTTCTAAGTCTCCATTTGATGCTGATACGTTTCTGAAGTAAAAACTACAAGGAAGTGCCTCTAAAGAATTGATATAATTCATTACAGAAGATGCTGTTCTTTCTACATCTTGAATAGCGTCTGTACTTACAGTAATTTGTCTAGGTACCAAAGCATTAAACCCAGAAATAGGTGCTGCTGTTTTTGCTGAAAATTTCAAATGAAAATCGCCTGTACCTAATGGCACGTTTTTAAGGATTAATCTCATACTCTTTTCTGCCTTATTTGTCTTAGAGGATATTATCAATTTATCATCCTCAATTTTATAACTACAGCCAATAGTTTCTATCTCAGTATCGTTTAAATTTAAGGATTTAGATAATTCTGTTTGCTCGGATAAATCAATGATTTGACCAACTGGTTTTCCTAACCAATAGGGTTTATTTTCATCACCTTTAACCAATTCATCTAAAATACCAATTCTATAAGGTCTTTCTGATTTTGTATTTACAAATGTGTTAAAACCAATCTCTAAACATTGTGCTGTTGCAACAACCATACGTTCAATGTCCTTTTTTTCTTTAGCTGTACCTTTTTTAATCTTATTGGTAACATAAGACAACGAAGGTGTTATCGCATAACGTTTCCAATAACTAAAAAAGTTTAATGGCTTTGCATACTCTTTGTAGGCATCTCCCCAGTCGCAAAGTCCTTCTGCTTCCATACCACTGGCAACACCTACAGCTCGCATCCCATAATCTACTCCACCATCACCCACTATTAATTTATTTGGCCCTAATGCTTTACGCAATAAGGTGTAAAAATTGTAGGTTCCCATGCCGAAAACATTATCGCCGTTTATAAACCCTTTATCAATTTCACCATTGGTATCAATATCTACAAAACGTCTTCCTTGGCTTTTCTTGTTTGCTTTCCAAGAGGCGATATCAAATTGAATACCATCAAAAGCGAAAGCCATACCATCTTTGGCAAACCAAGAGCCTATATCTTCTGCCAAAACATCGGCACATTGTTTTCCGTTTTCATCTACTGGACAAACTGATGATAAATTATAATACCACAATAAGTTATTATTTTCTACATCGCCCCAAGGACCACCACTAGCATGTGGAGCTATATACGTTTTCCCTTTTTTAAAGTCTCTGGCTTTGGTTTCGTATTGTGCTCTAAGCACTTTTATACGTCCTTTTTCTTTAGACAATAATGTTACTTGCTCTGCCTGCTCCCATAATTTATTGCCTTCATCATCTATAGGTACTAGAACAATATCATCGTTCTTTTTTGCTCCATTTAACCCAAAACCTGTTTTAAAAACTGAATCGTCTGAAACTTGAATGTAAGCATCTGATACAGAAAGGTCTTCTTCTAAATAGCAACCTTTGTTATAAATCCAGTGACCTGCTGAATATTTTGAAATGCCTTCCCAATTAGGATCACGTGAGCGTCCATTAAAATGAAGTATTGTTAATTGCCGAGGATGTTCTAAGGCAAATCTGTTCGCATAATTTAGTATTTTATCTTGCTCTCTATCTCCTAGCTCTTCTGCCATTGCTTTAATAAAAATACCACTTAATCGCTCATACTCTTTAACCCATTGGTTGTATGGATTACTTACTTTGTCTGGTTTTCTAAAAAAGAAGGCTTTGGGATATTGGTCTCCTAATAAGGTTTTAGAGGTTATAGGTGTATCACTATGTATATTCACCTTATTTATAAAGGTTTGAATTTGTTTTTTATTTGCTTTTAAAACATTCTTTAATTGTGATGCATTACTATAAGTATAGTTGCTTTTAATCAACAAGTTGTAACCTTGTAAGTTTTCTTTTCTAAGATGTTTGTACTTATACTTTTTTAAGATTTTACAAGTTAAAATAGGTTTGGTAGTATTATGAGAAATAATACCATTATTTGATTCAGTTCCTTTTTTTATTGTTTGTGCTGATACCACGTTAAACAGAAAAAAGAAACCTATTATGAAATAAGAAAAGTAGTGACGAATCATCTTATATAATTATAAAAATGGGCAGAAATAAATATAACTTATTCTTGCCCATTTAATTTATTGTTCTAATTAATACCCAGGGTTATTTGGTAATAAATTAGGATTAATTACTGTTTGTGTTTTTGGTATAGGAAACCACATTTTAAATTCGTTACCTACCCAATTTCCTTTAAGAGTTGTTATTGTAGGATCTGTATTCCACTTACCAACCCCTATTTCTAGAGCTTCTATAGCAGACTCATGCCTACCAAATCTAACCAAATCAAATCGTCTTTGGCATTCAAAACATAATTCTCTTGAACGTTCATCTAAAAGTTCTTCAATAAAATCTGCTTTATTATATGCTATATCTAAAGCATCTCTAACCGCAACATCATTACCTGCAGCTCTTAGTCTTACTTTAGAAATAGTAGTTCTTGCACCTGTTTCATCTCCTGTGTAGTACTGTGCTTCAGCTTTTAATAATAAAACATCTGCAAATCTTAACAGTGGAAAGTTACCTGCTGAGTTAAATCTAGCTAACCCTCTTGTTTCATATGGTAATTGTCTAAATTTTCCTTGGCTATAAAACCTATCATTCTTAACATTATTTACAGGTAATGGGACATAATAAAGAGCTTCATCTATCATTTCTGTAGGAGAGTTATTAGCAAACCCCCTTGTTAGGTTATGATCTCTTCTAATATCTGCCTCATCATATTTTAAATACAATTCTCCTGTTGGTACAAAATCTGTTGGTCCAGCACCTAATGGAAATGTTCCTCCATTTCCTCTAGCTAATAAAATACGGAACCAATAATTTGTTGCTTGTTGGTTTTCTTGATTAGTACCTTCTGCCATTAAAAAACATTCTTTTCTCTGGTCTGCAGCTGTGGTTTCTCTAAATAATCGATCATATTCATCAATCAAAACATAACCACTTTCTGTTTCTAGGCTATTTAATATAGTAAGTGCTTTAGTATATATATCATTTGCATCAACCCACTGAAAGCTATTAAGCGCAAAGTTTAAACTTTCGCCTACATTATTCATTTTACTACTACCTAAATAACAGTATGTTTTTGCTAAATACGCTCCTGCCACCCATTTATTGGCTCTACCTAAAATTGCCGATGTTTCATTTAAATTGTTATAAGCATATTGCAAATCTTCAATGATTTGGGTATAAACAATTTCTAATGATTGTCTTCCTTGATTCGGTTCTGCTATAGGTGTTGTATTAACAGGAATGGCACCAAACATTTTTGCCAAATACATATGATAAATTCCTCTTAAAAACGTAGCTTCAGCTATAATCTCATTTTTCCTAATTTCCTCTTCTTGACTAGAAGCAACCATTAATGGCACTCTATCTATAAGAACATTTGCAGCGTTAATACCTGCATACCAGAAGTACCAATTATTTACTAACTGAGATTCCTCACCTGTATAAGCGGCAGTGGAAAAACTCAGAACTCTGTCACTTTGATTTCTATCAATCATCTCGTCAGTACCACCATTTAACACATAATATAAACTACCTCCAAAGGTATCATTGTTACCTACCCCATTTACATTATTTGCGTTAATCACAGAATATGCACCATTAAGCGCAATTTCTGCCTCATCAATATTATTATAAAACGTTTCGGTAGCTATAAATGACTCTGGACTTCCGTCTAATACATCTTCACAAGATGAAACTGCGAAAGCAAGCATCAAAATACAACTATATTTAACTAATTTTTTCATGTTTCTTTTTATTATTTTTTTATTAAAACGACACATTCATTCCTAATGTAAATGTTCTTGCTCTTGGGTAAGAACTTCTATCAAGACCTGATAATAGTCTATTACTGCTACTTACATCAGGGTCATAACCAGTATATTTTGTCCATACTTTTAAATTGGTACCCGTTACATACAATCTTGCGCTTTGAAATCCTATTTTATTTAAAACCTTAGTAGGTAGATTATATCCTAAAGTAGCGTTTGCTAACCTAATGTACGAACCATCTTCAACAAAATAACTAGATGTATAATTTGAAGTACTATTATTACGTATTATGGTAGGGTATTCATTAGTTGGATTATCTGGTGTCCATCTGTTATTATAGAAATCTTGTCTTACGTTCCATAAATTTTGCCCCTCTGTATTATATCTTGATTGATTAAATATTTCATTTCCGTATTGCCATTCTAAAAAGAAATTAAAATCGAAGTTTCCAAACTTAAATGTATTGTTGATCCCTCCAAAGAAATCTGGATTGCTATTACCAATATAAGTTTTATCATCATCATTAATAACGCCATCTCCAGCATCTGGTATACCATCACCATCTGTATCTACAGTTAATTGATCTTTAAATTTTAAACTTCCTGGGTTTATTACATCTTGTAAGCCTGTTACTACATCAGGTTTTAATTCTCCAGACTCCCCGTTAACAAAATCATCTAATTGATAGACCCCATCAAACTCAAACCCGTATATAGAACCAATAGGCTGACCAGCTTCTATTCTACCTATATCCTGAATTATGGCGCGTCCTACTGTTACTGGAATAATACTACCATCAATACCTAAACTTGTTACTTCGTTTTTATTGTGAGATACCGTTATATCTGTTTTCCAAGAAAATTTAGAGGTAGTAATGTTATAGGTTGACAAAGATAAATCCATACCTATATTTTCCAAGCTACCAATATTTTCTATTCTAGAAAAATAACCTGTTTGTGAGGATAAAGGTCTATCTAACAACATATCGTCTGTTGTTTTTTTATAGGCATCAATGGTTAAATTTATTTTATCATTAAATAATCCTAAATCCAAACCAACATTATATTGACTGGTAATTTCCCAGTCTAAATTTGGGTTAGAAACTCTAGCAGGAATTAATCCTAATGTTTCAACATTATCCAACGCTATTATAACGTTTGCAAATCTTGAAAAAGACACACCACTTTCAATACGCTCATTACCTGTTACACCATAACCTCCTCTAAACTTAAGGTTACTAATAACGTTAGAGTTCTTTAAAAAATTTTCTTTACTTACCGTCCACGCTAATGCAGCAGATGGAAAGTTTGCAAATCTATTTTTTTCGGTTAAAGCATCAGAACCATCTCTACGTATTGACCCTGTAAAGAAATACTTTCCTTTATAATTATAGTTTAACCTCCCTAGATATGATATTCTATTTCTCACATCACGATTTGTGCCCTTTTCTAAAACTGTACTTGCAATAAAAATATCATTAATTCCAGTAGTTTCAAAAGGAAACCCTCCAACATCTAACAGAAAGTTTTCTCTAACATTCTTAGTTAACTCACCAGCAGCTAACAACTTAAAACGGTTGTTTTTATTGATATTGAAACTGTAATTTAATTGATTTGTTACAGATAAAGCAGATGTAGAAACTTGTCTTAAGACACCACGACTACCAAAGTCTCGCCCAATCTGCGTTGTTTGATCATGAAACTCATCTCCTTTTGATTCAGAAGTATTACTGGTTCCTAATATTTTATATGAAAATTTATCGGTAAAATTATAAGTTAATGCTAATGACATTAAATTTCTAGATAAGGTAGAATTTCTATCTACACCGTAAATTCTATCTAATGGAGAATTATTTAACTGATCATCAAGAACATCAGAATTTGGCACTGGAATAGGGTTTGCTATTAATAAACTTCTCATAACCCCTCTATATCCTCCAGAACCTGTAAAACCTGTTGTTTTGGTATATGTTGAAGACAAATTAAAATCTGCTTTGAATCTATCTGAAAACTTATGCCCTACTTTCATTCTACCATTAAGGCGCTCAAAACCATTATTTATAAGAAGCCCTTCTTCATCATAATAACCAGCACTTGCTGAAAATGTAGTAGTCTCATTACCACCAGACATAGATACACCATGCGATTGTGTAAACGCAGTTCTTAATCCTTCTTCTTCCCAATCATACTCTGTTAAACCTGATACATCTAATAAAGAACCATCTTCATTTAAATAATCTGAAGTATCTCCCTCTATACTTAACCTGTGTTCTATATATTGTTCAGCTCGTAGCATGTTCATCTCATTAGCCGCATTAGAAACTCCTAATGACGACCTAAATGTAAAAGAGAATTTACCACTCTTACCGCTCTTTGTTGTTACAATAATAACACCATTAGCACCACGAGATCCATAAATAGCTGTTGCCGAAGCATCTTTTAAAAACTCTATGCTTTCTATATCATTAGGATCTAATGTTGACAATGGATTAAATGAACCAGAGTTGTTTATAGTAGAAGTTGCTACATCACTTTCATCGGCATCAATTTGAATACCATCAATAACATAAAGCGGTGTAGACCCTCCATTAATTGAATTAACACCCCTAATACTTACATTAACCGCTCCACCAGGTTCTCCAGACTGCAACTTTACCTGCACCCCAGCAACTCTTCCTTGCAATGCCTCTAGAGCTGATGTTGACCTTGATTGCACCAAATCTGCCGCCTTTATACTAGCTACAGAACCCGTTAAATCAGATTTTTTTACAGTACCATAACCAACAACCACAACTTCTTCTAAAGAGTTTAAATCCTCTTGTAAGATGATATTGATTGTTGAGCTATTCCCAACAGTTACCTCTTGCTCTTTATAGCCTAAATAAGAAAACACCAGTATATCTGAATTGGATACTTTTAAAACGAAGTCCCCATCAAAACCAGTAACGGTCCCCTTGTTAGTCCCTTTTATTAAAATACTTACTCCAGGCAATGGCATGCCATCTGTTACAGAGGTAACCACTCCTGTTACAGTTTTTGATTCTTGTGCACTTGAATTAAGTGACATTAGCAAGCACGCTAAAAGCACTAACAAATGCTTTCTCTTAAGTGCCATGAATACATGATCAAATAATTGATTAATTGTCATTTTTTTTAGTTTAGTTTGAATTTAATTGATAAGTGTAAATATAACACTTGTAAAATACGGTAATTTTTTTTAAATAAGCAAATAATATGTTGACTAAATATAAATTTAACAATAAATAATCATTTGATAATTAATTTTATAACTAATACAAGCAATATCTGTCTCATGTTTTAAAATATTTTTTACTTGTTCGCAGTTTATAAAAACCAAATGGCATCAACACTTGTTTTAGATTCTCAAAACATGTTATTATAATGTAAGATTCTGGAATAAATTCGAAATAACTTAAAACAAACATTCTGATATTTTTAATACCAAAAAAAATGCAACATGTTCTAAAAACTATAGACATGTTGCATTTATGCTTTTTTACGAAATAATTTGTATTCTCAATAAAGAAAATTCTATTTCTTCACAAACTTCTCAACTTTAGCATTATCAAGTACTAAGAAATATAATCCAGATTTTAAACTTGAAACGTCTAAACTTGATGCATTATTTTTTTCTCTAATAAGTTGACCAGAAATATTAACTAGTTTTACAGTTTGTATAGTTTTAGAAAATGTAATATTAGCATCTACGAAAGATGGATAAGATATTCTTTTTGCGCTTTCATTAACAAACTTATCAACCGAAAGCGTGTTACCTTGCACTAAAAAACCACTTGCATTAATTGTAGTACCCGTGTATCCATCCATTGAGATTAAAGCTAACTGATCTACAGTTAAGTCAGTATCATTAGAACCAAATTTAACATTACTAACCTTAGAGCCATCATAAGTTGCTCCTGTAATAGTAACAGTACCTCCTGTCCAATCTTTTCCGCTTGAATTTGAAAAAGAAAGATCTGAACCATTTGTAATTGCTATAACAAGATTTCCTTGAACATCAAGAGTATTCGTATTTGCCGTTTGGTTAGTATTAACATTAAGAGTTAAGTTTTTTCCAGCAAAAACACGTATAGGTGTATCTAAAGTATTTGCAACATTAAACTCTAAAACTGCAGAACTATTAGCTCTTCCTTCATATTCCGAAAACCCTAAATCAGCAAGAACAATATCGGTACCAGCAATATCTAACTTACCTGAAAATAATTGAACATCATCCGTTGCTGCAGAACCATCAAACCCAGTAGCAAGCTCAACATTACCTCCAATACGAAAATTATTCGCAGTAGTTAGAGAACCAGAGTAAGAAATTTTACTTGAAGCATCATCTCCAGATCCATGATCTACATCATTTGAATGAGTTACTGCTCCAGAGAAAGAAATGGTACCAGCTGCACCACTAGCTATTTCTACTTTAACTCTTTGCCCATCCGTATTAACAATAACTAAAGGCGCACTAATTACTAAGTCAGCTCCAGTTACTAAAATTCCTGACGCATGATTTGTAGCATTCCCTGTAGTATCAATAGTTAACGTACCAGAACCTGACAATGTAGTATTAGCTGTAACAGAAAGCAACTCTACAGTAGCATCAACATCCATTGTTACATCTGCATTTAAAACTGCTGTATCACCAGCAACTGGAACAGTATCATCACTCCAGTTAGCTGCTGTACTCCAATTGTTATTAGCTCCTCCACCATCCCAAGTGCGAGTAGCTTGTCCAAAAGCAGTAAAGCCCACAACAGACATAATTAATAATAAAAATGTGTAATTTTTTTTCATGATTTTTAATTTTATATTTTAATAAGCTATTTTAATTAATTTCAATTCTATATTTAAAGAAAAATTTTGAATAAAATTAATAAGTGTTATATTTACACGTGTAAAGATATCATTTTTTTTTATAACAACAATTTTTTTAACAAAAAGTACGATTTAAAAAGTTAAATATCAAAAAACTACCGTACTTCCGTAAACTTTAATATATTTATATGCTAACGTTAAATAGAACCTCTATGCTAAATAGTTACACCAAAGAAGACAAAGTAATGCTTGCAATTGACTGTATTATTTTTGGATTTGATGAAGAAGGCTTAAAAATTCTTTTAATTAAAAGAGATTTTGAACCCGAAAGAGGCAAATGGTCTTTAATTGGTGGCTTTTTAAAAGTAAATGAAACTCTTGATGAAGCTGCTTCAAGAATTCTTTATACACTTACTGGTGTACACGATATATATATGGAACAGTTTTACACTTACAGCGAAATAGATAGAGACCCTGTAGAGCGTACACTTTCTGTTTCTTATTATGCCTTAATAGATATTGAAAGGCATAATGAAGAGCTCATTGAAAATTACAATGCTAGTTGGCATAGTATAGCTGAAGTGCCTAAATTGATTTTTGACCACGACAAAATGCTTGACAAAGGTCTTAAAAGATTAAGAAGAAGAACCTCTATAGTGCCTATTGGTTTTAATTTATTACCTGAAAAGTTTACGATGCTACAGCTTCAAAAATTATATGAAGCTATTTTGGATAAGCCACTTGACAAAAGAAATTTTATAAATAAAATAAACAGCATGGATATCCTTATCAAATTAAACGAGAAAGATATGAGCTCTTCAACCAAAGGCTCTTTTCTTTATATGTTTGATGGAGAAAAATACAACGCTAAATTAACGGATAACTTTTATCTTAAATTATAAAATCTATCCTGACTTAAATTATAAAAATCAATTAACAAAAACCACTTATCTATCGTTTAAGTGTGAAATGCGCTTTAAAGGTTCTTAAACTACCGTCTTTAGGTTCGGTATAAACTAAATTAAACCAATAATCGCTTGTTGGCATTAAAACACCATTAAAGGTTCCATCCCACCCCTTGCCATTAGGACTTAACTGTTTTAATAATTTACCATACCTATCAAAAATGAGTATTCTAGCCTGCATCTGATTTGATATGCCTGCAATATTCCATGTTTCATTATCCCCATCTCCATTTGGCGTAAAATATTTGGGATAATCCATAACCATAATAGTTTTTTCAGTTTGCCCACAGCCTTCTAAATCTTTTACCGTAATAGTATGTTCGCCTAAAGGGACATTTCTAAAAATATTATCCATTTGCCAAGGTTCTTCATCTATACGATACGTATATACTTGTGGCCCCAAGCCTGTGGCTGTAACTTCAACAACATTATCTTCTATAAACGCATACGATACCACTTCAGCATTTACCATAGGTGGTTCGCTTGTATATACTGTTCTATTAAATATGTTGGTACAAGTTGTTATTCTATTGGTTACCTCAACACTATAATCACCACCGCTTACTGGTACTAATGTACTGCTAGTTTCAAGTGGTAAAATTGTTCCGTTTAACCTCCATATAAAACTGAAATTAGCCACATCTAAACCTGTATCTATAATGGGAGGTGTAACGACCTCTTCGGTCCCATTCGTATTTAAACACAACAGGTAATCAGATTCTAGATTTGCTTCGGGCAAAAGATTGCCTTGTATGATAAATGACCCAACGTCGTAACAGATCATATCGTTTGTTAAAATATTTTCAACTCTTACCCAAATCTGTTCTTTAGGCAAACTATTAATATAGGTACTGCTTATTGATTCGGTTAGGTTGCCATGAATAGCTTTAGACGCTTCATTATAATAAGTCACTAAAAAATCTGAAGGGTTTCGCCCATTTAATATTTCGACATCTTTACTATTAAAATTAAATTCGCAAATACCATCGTTATCACCAAAATTATCACAAACAGCATAAGGACTAATGCTTATTGGTATATTTGGTGTTTCATAAAATTCAATATTGAATTCGTAACTTTCTAAAAACACATTATTGGCATCAAAAGCTTTTGCTTTATAAACGTTTGTATCTGTAACATTTAAGGAGGCACCATTAGCTCCCACTATAAGCTCATCGGTATTTGTACCACTACCATCGTCTTGATACCACACATAGTTTACGGCATTGGCTGTAGTGGCATCTAAATTAAGTACATCGCCTTGACAAGCAACTTTACTTGAAACGATAGGAGCGTCTAATAATTTACAATTTATAGTTGCAGCACCAGCAATTTGTGTTACGGTAATAAAGCCAGTTTCTGTTGAAATATTAGTAATCAACAGCAAAAAATAATCGCCTGCATTGGTACTTGCTATATTTGCAAATTCAACCACATCGTTAGCATAACTACAATCTACATTATTTGCTGCTGTTAAATTTGAGACACAAGGTGAAACAGGATTGGTGAAAGGCCCGTAAAGAATATAATCCACATCCAAATTTGCGCCCCCGCCTAAAGTTCTGCTCTGTTCTATCTGTAAGGTCATGCTACCTGGTTGCTCAATTTGAAAATAAAACCAGGAAGGGTTAAGCACCCCACCCAAGCAACCATAATTTGGACCAAGTTCTCCTCCATTTAGTCCAGAGGTATTCGGATAAGAAAACTCACTTGAACTACACAAAGGCTCTGCATTTGCACATAACTTTGCACTACCACTTTGAGTCCAAATAATTTGAAACCAAAAAAGAAATACTATTGTAACTAATGTGATTTTATGAACATTCATATAATTGCAAAAAACTTTACAATATGCCTATTATTAGAACACCCAAATTGTAACAATTTGGGTGTTCTTTTATTTGTCTTAATAATAAAAATTATTGAAAAGCGTACTTTACTTACTGTTTAACAATTCTTTTTGTTACACTCGCTCCATTTTTAGCTTCTAATTTTACTACATATATCCCAGTACTTAAACTAGACATACTAATACGCTCTAAATTATTAGTTGCTTGTAAAACATTTTTTCCTAACAGGTTATATACTGCTACAGACGATAAAGGTTCTTTACTATTAATAGCCAATTCGCTTTTTACTGGATTAGGATACATAGTAAACTTAAATGCATCTAGTTTTTTTGTTGATAATGTTTTACCTTTTATTAAGTAACCATCTGTACTTAATTTATTATCAGAATATAATATACCATCTATTGAAATTGCATTTAATTGAGCTTGTGTTAAGCCATTAGCATTTGTGCCAAATCTAACTGAATTTGCTGTAAACCCTGTAATATTAACTTTTCCTGCTCCCCATTCTTTTGCTGAAGAATTTGCAAATCCAACAGCAACACTAGCTCCAAGAACTATATTATAGCTAGTAGATGCAGTAGCACTGACACCAGAAGCAAAACCAATATTACCCATAGATGGTTGATTGGCATTGACGTTTATTGTAAGCACATTATCATTAAAAATATTATAATTAGCTCTCATAATATCAGCGTTATTTAATGATAAGGTTGAAGTACCACTCACTTGATATCTAGTCGCTGTTTCTGATAAAAAACCTCCAGGTACTGTATTATTTGCTTCTATATTACCAGAAAATACTTGAAAAGAACCGCTAAAACCTGTATTATCACCAGTAAAACTAACAACACCTGTACCTTCACTACCACCAGAAAGACGTAAAGTTTCAACTCCTGAAACATTGCAATTTACATTTATAGTATTACCATTTCCAGAAGATAATTCGCTTACTGTAGTTACTGTTAATGAAGAATTAGAGGTAAAAGTAATTGTTCTCCCTGGTCCTCCACTAATTTTTATTTTTGATCTTCCTCCATTAGTACCATCGGTTCCTGTATTATTAATAATCACAGGTACTTCAATAGTTGCGGTTCCATTAGCACTCATATTTGATACATCAGAGTTGCTTTCAATACTTTTAGCATCAAGTGTCAAGATATTGGAACCAGACAATGTTCTATTTTTAAACACAACAGATTTAAGCGTAACATCAACATCAAGGGTCATATTATGTGATAATTGTGGAATATCAGAAGCAGAAGTACCAGGCACAGTACCTACATCCCAATTAGCAGTAGTATTCCAATTAATACCAGCTCCATTTGTTATATGAGTTATTTGCCCAAAAGCAGTAAAACTTACTACCGATAAAAGTAGTATTAAAAAAGCGTAATTTTTTTTCATGATTTTAATCTTTAATTTAGTTAGTAATTGCAATTATTTTAACACCTATTTTGTTTATCTTAAATTATTACAGTGGTTAATTTAGAATGAGAGAAACATATAAGTGTTAAATTTACACTTGTGAAAATATAATAAATATAAATACGTATAAATTAAATCTGTTTATCTGCTAAAAAAAATCGATTATCTACTGTTTTGTACTTAAAGCTTATAGTTACAAGCAGTTATACAAATAGTATGCACAAAAAAAACGTCTAAAAAATTTTAGACGCTTCATAATTAATCTATACCTATTTTTAGGCTATTCTTTTTTAGCTCTCTTCGCTTTTACGTATGCTATCCATTTTTGAAACCTTGCTTTCCCTAAAAAATCTTTCGTTTTCTTTCTTTCTACTCCTCTTACTTCTTTTCTTTCTGCACCATTTTTTATAGCATCACTAACCTCTTTCTTAAATTCAAGAATTTTTGCTGCTTCATCTTCTGTTAAAGATAAAACTTCTGTCATTTCTGCTACAGCCTTTTTGTCATTTTTTGTTTGTGCGCCTACAGTAACTGTAAGAAATAACACAAAAATCATTAATACTAATCTTTTCATTTGTCTTTGTTTTTAGTTAATAATATATATCATCATTTAAATGATAACTTGGTAGGTAAACTTATAGTTTACTTATTCTTTTTTTGATTCACCAAAGGCCTTAGGCAATGGTAGTACTTTTACATTCTTATTATAGATGTCTTGTATTTGAGCTTTACGATCTGGACGTTGGGATGAGATATCATTAAGCTCAGTAATATCATGTTCTATATCATATAAACTCCCTTCAGCATGAGGATATTTGTTTGTATTTATCCTTCCGTTTTTTCCTGTTTTTATATTGGTATTTCCAACTAATTTTTCATCACCAACTCTTATAGAATACACACTGCGCTTATGCCTTCTAAAAAACAAATAGTCATGTGCTACCTCTCCTTTTTTATCTCCAATTAAATACGGTATTACATTTACACCATCAATAACTCTATCAGCAGGCACTTTAGCTCCTGCTAATTCGGCTGTAGTTGTAAATATATCCATAGAAGAGACCATTAAATCTGATACTTCTCCTGCTGGCAATGTGCCTTTCCAGTGCATCACATAAGGCACTCTTACTCCGCCATCGTAAATACTTCCTTTCCCTGAACGCAAAGGCAGGTTTACACAACCAAAATCTACAGGTCTGGATAGTGCACCTCCGTTATCACTTAAATAATAAATAAGGGTGTTTTCTAGTAAATTTTCATCCTCTAAAAGTGCCATGATTTTGCCTACCCCATCATCAACTTTTAGAAGCATCGCTAAATATATTAATCGTAATTCTTCTGTTAATTCTTTTTTAGCTTTTGGATTATCATCCACTTTTCTATAGGCTCTATGATCGAACATTCTATCATTGCCTGTTTTAATCCACATATCCGTTTTGGTCTTTAACCGATTATAAACCGATTGAAACTTGGGTTGATGTGCCACAATACGTTTGATGGTTTTTTCCTTAGCTGTAAACGGGCTATGTGGTGCATGGTAAGCTACATAAGCAAAAAATGGATTGTCTTTATTTCTTTTTATAAACGATAAAGTTTCGTCTGTTACTGCATCGGTTAAATATTTACCATAGGCTGGAATTGGATACTCGCCACTTTTCCAACAAGGCGGAATATCTAGCCCTTTTTTCATCATTTTAAAATCTTTATAGTAGCCATGAGAAATATCATCTTCCTTAGCATAATCATCATCTCCCCAAAAGTAATCAAAGCCTCTACCTATTGGTCTTAAATCTGGGGTAATAGCCCCCATATGCCATTTCCCAAAAGCTCCAGATACATAGCCTTTTTCTTTAATAATTTTTGGTAAGAATATTTCGGTATTTAAAGGTCCTGTATCTCCATTTTTCCAATTATTATTCTCCTCCATTTGAAATCTACTTGAGCTTCGCCCTGTTAGAAGTGAAGATCGAGACGGTCCGCAAGTAGAATTTGCGACATAACCATTTTTAAAAAACACCCCTCCGTTTGCTAATTTTTCAAGATTTGGCGTTAATACTTCTACTGATGCTGGGAATTCCTTTGGATTATGAAAACTAAAATCTGCATAACCTTGATCGTCTGTTAAAATTACAATTACGTTTGGTGGTCGTTTCTTAGATGGGTTTTCTGTAGCAACTTCTTTTTTTAATTTTTCTCCCTTTTTACTTGCACATGCAAAAGACACTATTGCTAATAAAAGTAAAAAACCACCAAAAATTTTTAATTTCTTGCTTATCATAATTGTATTTACCTTATAATTGAATATCATTCTTTAAAATCTAAAAACAAAAACAATGCCAGTTGCTATTATCTTATTTTTTTATCAGTTTTTGTTTGTACACTATTTGTCCGTTTTCACCTTTCACAATTAATATATACACAGCAGAAGATAAATTGGTAATATCAAAAGGCACAATATTACTTCCAGTAAATACTTGTGATTTTTTATATACAGAACGCCCTTCAATAGTATGTAGTTCTATGTCTCCTTTAAATTGATTTGCTGTTGAGAATGTAATATTAAAAATAGAAGCAACAGGATTAGGGTATAAATTAATCGTTTTTTGATTATTTGGATCTTCAGCTGAAAGTGTTAAACCTATATATAACTCACTTGAACTTGATTCATCAAAAGTTACTGGCGGTGGTAAATCCTTTACATAGGTATCATAAAGTGTTTGTAATTCGTCTTTTCTTGAAGTATCTGTAATAGGATTTAACTCTGTAATATCGTTTTGTATATCGTATAAATCGCCACCTATAGTATGTACTCTGTTTTTTCCAGACTGCTCGTTAATGTTTCTTACTAATTTTTCATCACCAGTTCTAATGGCATATATATTATCATTAGTTCTTCTAAAAAACAAGTACTCATGTGCTACTTCTCCTTGTTTATCACCTATTAAATACGGTATTAAATTTACACCATCAATAACACGGTCAGAAGGCAAATCTACTCCTGCCAGTTCAGCTGTAGTTGTAAATATATCCATGGCAGACACCATTAAATCAGATTCTTGTCCTGCTGGTAAAACATTTTTCCAATTCATTACAAAAGGGACTCTATTACCACCGTCATAAATACTTCCTTTACCATCTCTTAGAGGTAAATTAACACAACCAAAATCTACAGGTCTCTCTAAAGCACCTCCATTATCACTTAAATAAATAATAAGGGTATTATCCAATAAATTTTCATCTTCTAAAGTCTGCATAATGTCACCAACACCATCATCAACTTTCAATAACATGGCTAAATATAACAACCTTAATTCTTCAGTAAGGTTATCTTCAACTTCTGCAACGGTCTTTCCTGCTGCTTCTATTTCATTTTTTCTGTATTCTTTATGATCAAACAATCTTTCACCTCCTGTACCTGACCACATATCTGTATAGGTTAACAAACGATCATAAACGGTCTGTAAACTTGGTTTATGTGCTACAATGCGCTGAATAGTTGCTTCCTTTACTTGAAACGGGCTATGAGGTGCATGATAAGCCACATAAGCAAAAAACGGGTTGTTTTTATTTCTTTTAATAAAAGAACGCGCTTCATCAGTTACAGCATCTGTTAAATATTTTCCGTAATCTGGAATATCAAACTCAGCAGGAGCTCCTCCTTGAGACACCCAGCAAGGAGGAAGCTCTAAACCAGCTCTTTGCATTCTATAATCTTTGTAATACCCCAATGCAGTACCTTCAGGTTCTGTTGTATATTCATCATTCCCCCAATAATAATTAAAGCCTCTTCCTATAGGACGCAAATCATTACTTGCTGTTCCTAAATGCCATTT
The DNA here is from genome assembly GCF_947487605.1 of uncultured Algibacter sp. Taxonomy (GTDB): domain Bacteria; phylum Bacteroidota; class Bacteroidia; order Flavobacteriales; family Flavobacteriaceae; genus Algibacter_D. Next base: position 65,718 of record NZ_CANKXK010000010.1, on the reverse strand, counting down.
TCCTATAGCACCAGAAACATAAGCTGTATTTTCAAGAAGTTTAGGAAGAAAAATTTCTGTATCTAAAGGTCCCGTATCTCCATTAGCCCAATTATCATTACCTTCCATTCCAAATCGACTACAACTACGACCTGTTAATAAAGAAGCTCTAGAAGGTCCGCAAGTAGCATTTGCTGCGTAACCATTACGAAAATAAATACCTCCAGTAGCTAAAGCATCTAAATTTGGCGTAAGTACATCTGCCGAAGCAGGAAATTCTGTGTCATCATGAAAACCAAAATCGGCATAACCTTGGTCATCAGTAAGAATGACAACAACATTTGGGTTTTCTGGTAGTCCTTGAGCTTTAGCATTAAAAAAAGCCACTAAAAGTAATAAAGTACTTAAAATTATGTGTTTTTTGTTTAACATAAGTAGGCTATTTAACAATTGGAAACTATTTTTATGAATCAAAACTTTTCAATAAATTACTAATCAGCAACAAATATACAAAAAAAGAAGTGTTAATACAACACTTACAGAAATTATACTGTATAGATTATTAATTTTTAGTTAAGTATTATAGAGAAGAGCCTTTCGACCTCACTTAAGATTAGATAAAGTCTAGACCTATTAGTTTCTCAGTTTTGTAGAGACTTTAATATCATTCTGTTCTTCTTTAAAACAAGAACCTGAAATATTTATCCAAACCAATTTACAGACCAAATAAAAATTTTCTTGAAACGAACTATCCCCGAGGCAGAGCCATAGAGGTATTTCGCGCGTTTCATTTTGACCTTTAATGGTCAAAAATCGAAATTTTATATTTAGATTCCCGTTTTATTCATTAATTCATATTTAAATCATTGGATTCATGAATCTTCGATTTCACGGGAATGACAATTTCAATGGAAACCCCGACGCAGAGCGCCGGGGAATTATTTTTGAGTAAATATAGCAGCTCCGCTAAATAACAAAAACCCCATATCAAAATACAATCTATACAACCAACTGAGACAACTAATAGATGTCAAAAACACTTCAAAAGGACAACAATAGAGTGCATTCGATGAACCTTTCACATTTAAGTAAGGGTATGTACTTTCTAGAAAGTATTGCGAATTGCAATAGTAAAGTTCATAAGAATTAAACCTTTTTAATTGTCTTTTGGATAAGTTTTCACTTGCACAAAAGGCAATTAATTCGTCTATCGTTTTTCTCGCAACCAATAATTATAACAACAAGTTATTGTGATTATTAAGTCACTAAGAAATCATCTTAATGACTTTTGCAGATAAATATATTATGAATCACAAAAAATAATTGGCAAAAATCATAGTCACTTATTTAAATCACTATCTAGATAAACTTGCCTACGCGTAAATTATATCAAGGATTAGTTAATGATATATTTAGAGATTTTTGGGGTGTTTTGAGATCTTTTTCCATCATTTAGAAAAATTTTGCACAAAAAACAAGTGTTATTTACACACTTATTAAATAAATGTTCTATATTTGTAACCACCCTCTTGTAGGGTAACCTGTTTTTACCGTAAAATAAACAAGAATAAAACCACTAAACTATAATGAAAAAAACAATCGCAATTTTCGCTATCGCAGTATCACTATTTTCTTGTAGTGACGTAAAAAAAAGTGATTTCGTTTACCAACCAAATTATCCAGAAAACGAACTATATATATTAACCCCTAAAGCAAAAGAAGCTCCTAAAGTTAATGGACCTTCTGTATTTGGAGTTAGACCTGGGTCGCCATTTTTATATACAATTCCAGCTTCTGGAAATCGTCCTATGGAATTTTCTGTTACCAATTTACCTGAAGGGCTTTCTGTAGATTCCAAAACAGGTATGATTTCAGGTACAATTCTTGATAAAACAAAAAAAGAATACATCGTAAGTTTTAATGCTAAAAACAAGAAGGGTGAAGCCTCAAAAACATTCACCATAAAAGTTGGAGATGAAATTTGTTTAACACCACCTTTAGGTTGGAACAGTTGGAACTGTTGGGAAAACTATGTAGATCAAGACAAAGTTCTAAGATCTGCCAGAGCTATGGTTAACAAAGGATTAATAAATTACGGTTATTCTTATGTAAACGTTGATTGTGCATGGCAAGGAAAACGAGGAGAGAATATGGCAATTCAACCTAACCTTCAAAGATTTCCTAACATAAAAGCGATGTATGATGAAATTCACCAATTAGGCTTAAAAGCAGGTATTTACTCTTCACCATGGGTGACTTCTTATGGCGGTTTTATTGGAGGTGGTAGTGATACAGAAGATGGCTATTGGGACTCCACGATGCAAGATCCTAAAAGAACTCCTGTGAAGATTGCTAAGTACAAACACGTTGGTAAATATTGTTTTGAAAAACAAGATGTACAACAATGGATAGAATGGGGTGTAGATTATTTAAAATATGACTGGGCGCCTAACGATTCTCTTAGTACTGTAAATATGGCAAATGCACTTGCAGACTCTAGTAGAGATATTGTGTATTCAATTTCTAACACCACACCCATATCTTTAGCAAAAGTTTGTGAACAATATGTACATGTATGGCGTACAGGTGGAGATTTAAAAGACCGTTGGATTGGTAAAGGAAGAGGATGGAGTTTTTCTAAAGTATGGGACGAACAAAAAAAATGGCAAGAACAAGGTTCATACGGTAAGGTTGGCCGTTATTTAGACCCAGATATGTTAGTCGTTGGAAATGTTTCTACGGGAACAGATGGTGTAAGCATACAACCTTCTCTCCTAACCGCAGATGAACAATATACACATATTTCTTTATGGGCATTATGGTCTTCTCCAATGTTGATTGGTTCTTCTATTGAAAACATGGATGCGTTTACGTTAAATCTTTTAACCAATACAGAGGTCTTAGATATAAATCAAGACCCACAATGTGTTTCTGGAAAAACGATTTACAGTAAAGATGGTATTGAAATTGTAGTTAAAGATTTAGATAATGGAGAAAAAGCAATTGGGCTCTTTAATAAAAATGAAACAGAACAAGTTGTAAAACTAGATTGGGCATTGGCCAATTTAGAAGGTATCAAAGTAGTAAGAGATGTATGGAGAAATCAAGACATCGGAAAATTTGAAAACAGTTTTTCTACTTCTGTTCGCCCTCATGGAACTGTTTTAATCACTATTAAATAATTTTATAATTATGAAGAATGTTTTTTACATTAAACTATTGTTGCTATGTAACATTTTAGTTGTTCATGCGCAAAAAGTAGATTACAACCCAGAATATCCAAAATCAGATGATGGTCTTTATATATTAAGCCCAACAGAAAGTCCAAAACCAAATATAAACGGAGCTAGCGTTTTTGGAGTACGACCAAATAAAGTTTTCTTATATACCATTCCAGCATCAGGAGATAGACCAATGAAATTTTCTGCTAAAGGTTTACCCAAAGGTCTTAAACTTGATTGTAAAACAGGTATTATTACTGGGAAAATTATAAACACAGAAGAAAAAAATTACGAAGTAACTTTTAAGGCTAAGAACAAAAAAGGATCCGATACCAAAAATTTTACCATTAAAGTAGGGCAAACTATTTGTTTAACTCCTCCTTTGGGCTGGAATAGTTTTAACTGTTGGGCACGTCGTGATGTTACACAGGAAAGAGTTCTAGAATCAGCACGAGCAATGGTTGACAAAGGCTTAATCAACTATGGATTTTCTTATGTGAATATTGATGTGGGTTGGCCAAAAAATCGAGGTGGTAAATTTAATGCAATACAACCAAACGAAAAGTTCCCTGATATAAAAGCGATGTTTGATGAAATTCATGCTTTAGGTTTAAAAGGAGGTATTTATTCTTCACCATGGATTACTACATACGGTAATGGTACTGGTGGTAGTAGTGATAATAAAGATGGTTATTGGGAGAAATCAATGAAAGACCCAAGATTTACCAAATTGAAAAATACGCAATGGAGACGTATTGGAAAATATAAATTTCATTCCAACGACGTAAAACAGTGGGTAGATTGGGGAGTGGATTATCTTAAATACGACTGGGCTCCCATCGATTCTATCAGTTTAGTTCTTATGGCAGATGAGTTAGAATCTTGTGGAAGAGACATTGTTTACTCCATCTCAAACAATACAAAATTTAACATGGCAAATCTTGTTAAAACTCGTGTAAATTGTTTTCGTACTGGTGGTGACTTAAAAGACAGATGGGATACCGATGGAAAAGGTTGGAATATGCTACGAGCGTGGGACATGCAAAATAAATGGTTGGAAGTGTATAGAGGAGAGCCTGGTCACTTTACCGACCCTGATATGTTGGTTGTAGGAAAACAAATGATGCAAAGTAAAGAGCTTGTGCCATCACGATTAACTGCCGATGAGCAATATACTCACATATCACTATGGACACTTTGGGCTTCACCAATGTTGATGGGATGCCCTGTAGATCAGATGGATGACTTTACACTAAATTTATTTACCAATGCCGAAGTATTAGATATTCATCAGGATGCAACCGCTGTGGGAGGTATTCCAGTATATCAAAAGAATGGTATTGAGATTGTGGTAAAAGATCTTGAAAATGGAGATAAAGCTATTGGTCTATTCAATAAAAACGAAACAGAGCAAGTTGTAACATTAGATTGGGAAACAGCAGGGCTTAGTGGGAAGAAAAACATACGTGACGTTTGGAGAAATAAAGACATCGGGGAATTTGAAAACAGCTTTTCTGCAAACGTACGTCCTCACGGAGTTATTTTATTAAAAATTGAATAAATCAGACAATTAAATTTAACACCTTATAATATATTAATTAAAAACAACTAATTTAAAAATGAAAAAAACAATTCTATTTAATCTCCTATTTGTACTGTGTCACCTTGTACAAGCTCAAGAAGTAGATTACGCACCTAAATATCCAGAAGCTCGCAATGGCTTTTATATATTAAGTCCTAAAATAAAACCATCTCCAAAAATAAATGGAGCAAATGTATTTGGGGTACGTCCTGGATCTAAATTTTTATACACAATCCCTGCATCCGGAGATAAACCAATGACTTTTTCTACGTCTCCTTTACCAAAAGGACTTTCTTTAGATTCTAAAACAGGTATTATTTCTGGAACTATTGAAAATAAAGACATTAAGGACTACAAAATTGTACTTAAAGCTAAAAACGCCAAAGGAAAAGATAGTAAAGAGTTTACAATTAAAGTAGGAAACACAATTTGTTTAACACCTCCTTTAGGTTGGAATAGTTTTAACAGTTGGGCACGTAGAAATGTTACTCAAGAAAGAGTTTTAAAATCTGCTAGAGCTATGGTTGATAAAGGATTGAACGACTTCGGTTTCTCTTATATAAACATAGATGTAGGTTGGCAAGGAAAAAGAGGTGGAGAATACAATGCTATTCAACCCAACGAAAAATTTCCAGACATCAAAGCTATGTATGATGAAATTCATGCATTAGGATTAAAAGGAGGAATTTACTCATCTCCATGGATTACTACTTACGGTGCTGGTGTAGGTGGCAGTAGCGACAATAAAGATGGTAAATGGGATAAATCTATGATTGACCCTAAAGGAACTAAACTTAAAAATTCTGCATACAGAAGAATTGGAAAGTATAAATTTGATGCTATTGATGTAAAACAATGGGTAGAATGGGGTGTAGATTACTTAAAATATGACTGGCAACCTAACGATGCTGAAAGTATTGTTAGAATGGCAGACGCTCTAGATGCTTCTGGAAGAGATATTGTATTATCGCTTTCTAATAATGCACATTTTGATATTATTGAACTTTGTAAAACTCGTGTACAATGTTGGCGTAGTGGAGTAGATTTAAAAGATCGTTGGAACACAGATGGTAAAGCATGGAACTTATTACAAGAATGGGATAAACAACGTAAATGGTTAGATGAAGGATACAGAGGTGGCCCTGGTCATTTTCCAGATCCAGATATGTTAGTTGTAGGAGATTTAAGTTCAACGGACTCTAACGTTTTATTACGTCCTTCTAATTTAACTCCAGATGAGCAATATACACATATTACACTTTGGACTTTATGGGCTTCTCCTATGTTAATTGGATGTCCTATAGAATACATGGATATGTTTACTCTAGGTTTATTTAAAAACTCTGAAGTTATTGATGTTCACCAAGATGCTGTTGCCATACCTGGTAAAACTATTCTTAATGAAAATGGAATTGAAATTATTGTAAAAGATTTGGAGAATGGCAAAAAAGCTGTTGGTTTATTTAATAAAAACGATTCTGAAGAAGTTGTAACATTAAACTTTAAAGCTGCTGGTATCTCTGGAGATAAAAAAATACGAGATGTATGGAGAAATAAAGATATTGGAACTTTTAAAGATACTTTCTCTGCAAAAGTTCGTCCTCATGGTGTTGTTTTCATAAAAATTGAATAAATACGTGCATACAACGATACAAAGTTTTAGAAAAACACTAAATTTAATACTCTTTTGTATTTCATTTAGTGTTTTTTCTCAAATTAAAAAACCTAACGTTGTTCTATTTCTTATAGACGACATGGGATGGAAAGATCTGGGTAGTTTTGGAGCAAAAGTCTATGAAACTCCTAACATAGATAAACTATGTGCAGACGGTACTAAATTTACAAATGCCTATACCTCTGCTCCTGTTTGTGCTCCTGCACGTGCCGCTATTTTATCAGGTATTCATAATATCAAACTAGGTATGTGGAGTGCAGCACATTACATTCCTAATAAAACAAAGCTATTGTCTCATCATTTAAAAGACCAAGGCTATGCAACTTGGCATGTAGGAAAATGGCATATGGGAAAAGAAAGAACAAAAACTTTTCCAGAACAAATGGGATTTGATGTAAATATAGGAGGCTATTCTTCTTATGGCCCAGGGCATCACTTTTGGCCTTATGGAGTTACTATTGATGAAAATGGCAAAAAACAATTCAACTACCGTAATGCTGTACCTGGTTTGTACGAAGGAGGTAAAGAAGGAGAATATTTAGCAGATAGATTGACTGATGAATCTATCAAGCTTCTAGAAAATAGAGATAAATCAAAGCCCTTTTTCTTAAACTTTTGGCACTATGCAGTACACACTATACATGAATCTAAAGAGGAATTAAGAATAAAGTATCAAAATAAAATTGACAGTTTAGGTATTCAAAAAGAAAGCGCTCTTGAAGCACATGCAGTTGGTACAAAATTAGTCACTTCAGAATCATATGCTGTGTATGCAGGAATGATTCAAAGTGTTGATGAATCTGTAGGTAAAGTGGTCGATCACTTAAAGAACGAAGGAGAATATGAAAACACAATTTTTGTATTCTATTCAGACAACGGCCCTCTAACAGACAAAGTTCCTTGTGTTCCTTTAATGGGAGGTAAAAATACAACTTACGAAGCTGGAGTTAGAGTGCCTGCTTTTATTACTTGGCCAGGAAACACACAAGCAAACAAAGTGTCTGAACAACCCATCGTAATTATGGATGTAATGCCTACCATATTAGATGCTATTGGAGCAAATGCACCAACAACAGCGTCTATAGATGGTATTTCTTTAATGCCTTTATTAAAGAAAAACAAGACGGTTGAAAAAAGAGATTTCTTTTGGTATTTCCCATCAAGCAGACACAAATGGGGAGGTCGTAGTTCTGCTGCTGTATTGTCAAAAGAAGGGTATAAATATATTTTATTTTTTGATGGCAGTCCGTCTGAATTATACAATATCAACAAGGATATTGCGGAACAAGCAAATATCATCCAGAAAAAACCTAAACTAGCAGAAGAATTACATGCTAAATTGGTTTCTTATTTAAAGAATGAGTTCCACAAATTACCTATAGCACGTAGTCCAAAAAAACAAATAAAAGAAAAATACAGTCCAGATACCGAAACAATAAAAAAATATTTGGGTATAGAATAATCTTAATTCGAATTAGAATCTGTTGTACGGAAGTTTAGAATTTAAAATTAAACAAACATCACAATGAAAAAAATAATGATAACTGGGCTATTAGTTTTAAGTTCTGTAGTATTTATACATGCTCAAAAAGCAGATTACATCCCTAAATATCCTAAATCTGGTAACGGATTTTATATGCTAAGTCCAGAAGAAAGTCCTAGACCTAGAATTAATGGAGCTAGTGTCTTTGGAGTTCGCCCAGGTAAAGTATTTTTATACACCATTCCTGCAACAGGAGAAAGACCTATGACTTTTTCTGCATTAGGATTGCCTAAAGGACTTACTTTAGACAGTAAAACAGGAATCATTTCTGGTAAAATTGAAAACATGGCTCACAAAGACTATAAAGTTACTTTTAAAGCCAAGAATCATAAAGGAAACGCTTCCAAAAAATTCGTCATCAAAGTAGGTAAAGAAATTTGCTTAACACCTCCTTTGGGATGGAACAGCTGGAACTCATGGGCAAGAAGAAATTCACAAGAAAGAATGCTAAACTCTGCGAGAGCTATGATTTCCAAAGGTTTAGCAAACTACGGGTTTTCTTATGTAAACTTAGACGGAAACTGGCAAGGAAACACCAGAGGTGGTAAATACAATTCTTTAGAAGCAGACCCAAAAAGGTTTACAGATATGCAAGCTATGTTTGATGAAATTCATGCTTTAGGTTTAAAATGCGGGATCTATGCTACACCTTGGGTTACCTCTTTTGCAGGCGGAATTGGTGGTAGTACTAATGATAAAGATCAAGTATGGAACAATTCTATGGTAGACCCTAAAGGCACTAAAATGGCAAACAGTGTTTGGAGACGTGTTGGTAAATATTCGTATGCAGCACAAGATGTTAAACAATGGATGGAATGGGGTATTGATTATTTAAAATACGATTGGACTCCTCATGACGAAAAAAGTCTACTAGAAATGGCTGATCTGTTAGAAAACAGTGAAAGAGATGTTATTTATTCTATTTCTAACACCTTAGAGCTATCTCATGCAGAACTAGCTAAAACAAGATTAAACGTATGGCGTAGTGGTGGTGATATTAAAGACCATTGGATTCACCCTACTAGAAAAAGAGGAGGTAGTCTATTGGCTGCTTGGATAAACCAAAGAGAATGGCAAGAAAAAGGATTTAGAGGAGCTCCTGGACATTTTCCAGATCCTGACATGTTAATTGTAGGAGATGTAAACTCTAGTAGTATAGGGCCTAGATTAGAGCCTACATTACTAACTCCTGATGAGCAATATACGCATATCTCACTTTGGACACTTTGGGCAGCTCCTATGTTAATTGGTTGCCCTATTGACTACATGAATTCTTTTACTTTAAATTTATTTAAGAATTACGAACTAATCGATATCCATCAAGATTCAAAAGCGATTCCTGGTATTACAGTTTATGATAAAGATGGATTGGAAGTGGTTGTTAGAGATTTATCTGATGGCTCAAAAGCTATTGGTTTATTTAATAAAAATGAAACGGAACAAGTTGTTAAAATGGACTGGAAAACAGTAGGACTTTCTGAAGGCCCAAAAAAATTCCGTGATGTGTGGAGACACAAAGACATTGGTACATTTGAAAACAGTTTTTCTGCAAGTGTTAGACCTCATGGTACCGTTTTACTTAGAGTGAAATAAATCTTATGAATGTTTTAATACATGCCCATATTTAAACATCTATATATTAATAACCCTTTAATTTTTGGTAATGCTGCCAAAAATGGTTGGTGTTTTTTTTATAAGATATACATTATATTACCCAAGTTAATTTGAACAAGATATAAGCTCTGCTGAGGAGCAACTTATTAGCGATAGAATTAACCTTATACAGTAAAATAAGAGATTAGGATTTTCCTAGTCTCTTTTTATTTTACTGGCAACCTAAGTTCTATTATTAAAATACTGATAATCTGAATATTATAGTTTTCCTGCGAGGTTTTGAACACCTTGTAGGTATTTCTAATTGATGTGATCATACCTACAAGGTCAAAAAAAAGACCTTGCAGGATATCAGAGTTGGATTTTATTGCTTAAAATCAATTCATTATATGAAATATTATTAAACGAAATCAAGTTGGTACGTTTATGGCTAAAAAAATATAAACTTAAAAAGTCAAGATGATTTCTATATAAAAAATAGCTAAACTTACCTAAACCTCCCAAATTCGCTTTTATATTTTTTTGGTGTCGTATTTAAAAATAATTTGAAATCTTTATTAAAGTGACTCTGGTCATAATAACCACAGGCCAAAGCTACAGACTTTAAACTCTTATCTGTACTTCTAAGCATTTTACAAGCCAAATGAATCCGTACTTTTTTTAAGTATGCTAAGGGAGAGGTTTGAAAAGTTTCTTTAAAATGTCTTAGCAAAGAGGTTTTAGACATTAAGGCTATTTTACAAAGTTCATCCAATGATATTTTTTGATCAATATGGGTTTCCATATAATTTAATACCTCAATTAACTTATCGTTTTTAAAAGAATATTCATTAGATTCTCTTAATTTTGATGTAATACCAAGAATGGCTACAACATTTTTATTTATATCGTATATAGGGTACTTCGATGTTTTAAGCCAATGTGTTTTAAAATCTGCAAATGGCACCATTTCAATTTTATCAATAATCGTTTTTCCTTCCCTCAAAATCAAACTATCATCACAAACGATAGACGTTGCTATGTGCTGTGGAAAAAAATCAAAATCAGTTTTGCCTAAAACCTCTTTTTGTGTGTCAACTCCATAAATAGAAAGCATAAAAGTATTTATGCTCAAAATCTCTCCTTTGGTGTTTTTAGCAAAAAACCCCAAATTAGTTTTTTCGAATAACTTTTGAATAAAATTAATCGAAATAACTCCATTAGGCAAGGCATAATCTATTTTCACAAAAAAAATATTTAATCAAAAAAATAGAAATTAATATTTAAGAAATCTACATTTTTTGGTTCTTTTTTACAAAAAAAAGATAATTTAATCATATAAAAAATGATTTATCTATATTATTTTTACCAAATGTCAATTTAAACTAATCTAATCTTTGCTTAAAATTTATAAAATATTACTATGCATAACTGTTTTTTTTACGGTTACAAATGGCTTTGCTAAGCGCTATGTATTTGATAAAAAAAAGATTGGCGGAAACTTTAAACTCATCTTTTATGCCCCTGAAAATTTTAATGCTAAAAAGGTCTCAAACTTGGCATATCTTTTGGTTGACTCTTTAAACATAGAGCTAAGCAATTACATAAAGACTAGTGATATCGAAAAGTTAAACGCTAATGGAGCGCTTAAAAACCCTTCAGTATATTTATTAGAAGTCCTTAAGCATTCACAAACAGCCTATGATACTACTGAAGGCTATTTTGATATTTCCATGAAGCCTCTAATGAAACTTTGGGATAAAGCCGAAAAAAGCGGAAGACTTCCTAAAAAATGCCGATTAAGAAAAGTTAAAAAAACCATAGGATTACATGATGTGTTTTCTATACAAGAAAACAGTAATTTAAGCTTAAAAAAACATAGCGCACTAGATATAGGCGGTATTGCAAAAGGCTATATTATAGACAAAGTATATGAATTATTAAAAACACATAAGGTACCCGCTTTTTTAATTGAAGCTGCCGGAGATATAAGAGTTTTTGGCAAACCAGAAGGTCATGAAAAATGGATGGTAGGTGTTTCCTCAAATACCAACTCTACTATCAATGTAACGTTAAATTCAGGGCAAGCCATTGCTACATCTGGCAAAACGTATCGCTATCGAGTTATCAAAGAAAAAAAATACTCCCATATCATAAATCCAAAAACCTTAACACCAGTAACTCATAATATAACAGCTTCTGTAGTTTCAAATTCGGCTACCGAAGCAGATTATTTGGCTTCCACATTTAATATTGTTGAAGACCAAAGTCAAAGAGAAATAATTTTAAATAAACATAAAAATGCAGAACTCCTATTATTAAACAACAAAGAGGTTCTGTATTCATCAAATAAATTCCCAATTTCAAATTAAACTAAAATGAAAAAAATAAGTGTTTTCATTCTGCTTCTGCTATGCGCCTCTGTTTTTAATGCACAAACTAAGTACACACTTTCCCCAGATTCTAAAATGAAAGTTGATGGTTCTTCAACCGTTAGCGATTGGTCTGTAGAAGTTATTGAACCTACTGGAGACTTTGTATTAGTAGATGATTTTAAAATCGAAGTTGGAGCTGCTATTTTATCAAATTTATCCTTCAGTTTCGAGGTAGAAAAAATGGATAGCGGTAGAGGTCCGATTATGAATGGTAAAGTAGAATCTGCATTAAAAAGCGACGATCATCCAAATGTTAGTTTTACTTCAAATGAAGCGAAAATTACCGCGGTTGATGCTGATGGTTTTACTGCTGAGTCTATAGGCACTATCAAAATAGCTGGAGTTGAAAAAGAAATAACTGTTGTATTTAAAGTAACAACAGAAAATAACAATGGTTCATTTCACTTTAAAGGAAACAAAGGTGTAACTATGTCTATGTTTTCTATTGAAAAGCCAACAGCTTTTTTTGGAAAGCTTAAAACTATGGATGATTTGGATGTTTCATTTCACTTAAAGTTTACTAAATAAAAATTAATTAAAGTAATTATATTCAATATGAAAAATTTAAAAATCGCTTTATTGGTAGTTGTAACCTTAGCAAGCTCAATAAATACGATAGCTCAAGAATCTTTTAAAGCCTATACTCAAGAAATCCCAGGAACAGATGTTTCTTTTAAAATGACACCTATTGAAGGAGGGACTTTCGTATTAGGTGCCTCTAAAAAAGATAAAAAGAAAGAAGATGATGAATTACCAAATGTAAACGTTGAAGTGGCCTCTTTTTGGATGGGAACACACGAAGTAACCCATAAAGAGTTCTTGTTATTTACAGACAAAACAAGAGATATTTTACCAGATGGAAAGCAAAACCCTGAAGTTATATCAAGACCTTCAAGCCCTTATGAAGACCCATCAAAAGGATTGGAAGACGAGGATTTAAAACCCGTTGTTGGGCTTACACAATATGGCGCCTTATCATACTGCAGATGGTTGTTTAGAAGAACAGGCGTATTTTATAGAATACCAACTGAAGCTGAATGGGAGTTTGCCGCAAGAGCAGGCACCGAAACACCATATTTCTTTGGTAAAAAGAGTAAAAAACTAAAAGAATATGCTTGGTTTGCTGATAATGGTGAAGAAAAACTACACGTCGTTGGTTTGAAAAAACCTAGTCCAAATGGGCTGTACGATATTTATGGTAATGTATCTGAATGGTGTCTAGACCAATACTATGAAGATTTTTATTCAAAAATTGAAGCGGGAGAAAAAAACCCACGAGCATATCCAGATGCGCTTTATCCAAGATCTGCAAGAGGAGGTTCTTTTTTAGATGACCCTGAAGAATGTAGAAGCTCAAACAGAATAACCTCAACAGACCAATGGAAAGAAAGAGACCCACAATTACCTCAAAGTTTTTGGTGGAATACAGATTCAGAGTTTGTAGGATTCAGATTAGTAAGACCATTAGAGCAGCCTAGTAAAGAAGATGCTGAAGCATTTTTCTCGTCAATGCTAGAATAATATTATTTTATTAAACTAAATAAAAATGAAAAGAAGACATTTTATAAAAAATTCGGCAATGGCAGGAGCTGGTTTATTAGCAACTTCAAGTGCTTTTGCTAGCGAATTAGGATTCAACAGCGGATCAAATGACACTTTAAAAATTGCATTAATTGGATGTGGAGGAAGAGGTTCCAGAGCCGTTTTAGCTGCGTTAAAATATAAAGACGTGCCTTGTGAATTGGTAGCCATGTGCGATTTGTTTAAAGACAAAATAGACGAAAAACATAATGCAATACTAACAGCTGCAGGGGCAAACAAATCAAAAATAAAAGTTACAGAAGACACTAAATTTGTTGGTTATCAAGGTTATAAAGATGCTATTGCTATGTGTGATATTGTATTTATAGGTACACCAGCATCTTCTAAACCTGTTATTTTTGCAGAATCTATTAAACAAAACAAACACGTGTTTATGGAAAAACCTGTTTGTGTAGATTCATTAGGTTTCCAAAGTATTTTACAAACAGCTGCATTAGCAACTCAGAAAAAAAGATACGTAGCTTCAGGTTTACAAAGACGCTATTCTGAAGGTTACAGACAAATGATAGCTGAAATTCAAGATGGAGCTATTGGAGATATTCACACCGCAGAATGCTACTGGATGGGAGGTCCTATTGGGCAACTAGGCAGACCTAGAAAAGAAGGATGGACTGAAATGGAATACCAAAACAGACACTGGAGATCGTTCTCTTGGGTAAGTGGTGGAAATATTGAAGAGTTTCATGTTCACAATCTAGATATTATAAATTGGGCATTAGGAGAATTAAACCCAGAGTCGGTAATTGCCTTAGGAGGAAAAAACTTCGACAGACACTATTCTAGTGCTGTAGGAGGTTTTGATTATATCACCTCTAACTTTAAATACAAAAACGGTGTGTCCTTACACAGTTATAGTAGAAATTCTAGAAACTGTAAAACTAAAAATGGTGAATACCTTTACGGAACTAAAGGAAAAGCAGTTATGACAAATGATGGTTTTATCTATAACAATAAAGGAAAATTAATTTTTACTGCGGAAAGTAAAAAACTAGGTAAATTCCATGGTTCTCATAATAAAGTTCAAGAAAAATTAATTGATAGCATATACAACAGCAAACCTTATTATAATGAAGCTGTATATGCAGCGCATTCTACAATGACTGGTACATTTGGAAGAATGTCAGCTTGGTCTGGTAAAGAAATGATTTGGGATGAAGCTGTTACATCAAAAGTTCAATTATTTGATTATAACGATCAAACAAGTTTAAACAGTGTGGCACCAATTTTACCTAATGCCAATGGAGAATACCCAGTACCAATTCCAGGAAAAACTAAAGTTATGTAATTAACTTTTTGGTATTTAAAAATCTAAAGCGTTTTGGATTTTTTATCCAATTCCTAAAATTAAATTAATAAACGCTTTTTTAAGAACCTTAAAGATGTTAACAAACAAAGTTTATTTATTCGTAGCACTCGCAATACTATACATAAATAAAATACATACGCAAAACAGTGCTAAAACACCAAGATTAAACCCATAATAGTAAATTATAAAAATTATGAATACGTTTTATAAACCATATACCAACAATCTATTTAAAACTATTTTATTAAGTTTTACAATTATATTCTTAGTTCAGTGCAAACATAAATCACAGTCTCAAGAAAAAACAAACACCATCAATGTATTGGCTGGTGATGCCTTATCAAATTTTCATGAGTCAAATGGTTGGCAAATGGTTGAAGCTGTAAAAGCTGTTCCTAATAAAACGGAATTCACCATTACAAGCAATTCTAAAAATAAAGGCACTATTCTAAATAATGGAGCCACAAAAATAAAGCACCCTTTTTTAATTACTAAGCAAGCGTTCCAAGATGTAAAAATCGATCTCGAATTTATGGTTCCTAAAGGCTCTAATGCTGGAGTTTATGTTATGGATCGTTATGAAATTCAAATTTTAGACAGTTATGGTGTAGCTCATCCTACGTTTGCCGATTTAGGAGGAATATACCAACGATGGGATCCTAAAAAAGAAGATGATTTAAGAGGTTATGGAGGTGTTGCCCCAAGAGTAAACGCATCTAAAGCACCAGGAGAATGGCAAACTTTAAGCATTATTTTTAGAGCCCCTCGTTTTGATTCTGAAGGAAACAAAACTGAAAATGCTCGATTTATCTCTGTTAAAGTAAATAATCAATTGGTTCAAGATAATGTAGAAGTAGAAGGTCCTACAAGAAGATCCGAAATTAAACCAGAAGTGCCTACTGCTCCTATTGCCATACAAGGAAATCATGGGCCTGTTGCCATTAAAAAGTTTGAAATAACACCTTTAGATAAAGACCCGTTGTTAGCTATTGAAGAAGAATGGACAACATTATTTAATGGTAAAGATTTAAGTGGTTGGGCAGCTTATACAGGAGGAAGAGGTGATGAAAACGCATTAAAAGGCGATCGTATTTTTAAAGTAAATAATGACGTTATTCATATTTACGAAGGCGCAAAATCCAATTCAAAACAACATAATGCGAACCTCGTTTCAGAACAGGTGTATTCCAATTTTCATTTACAAGTAGAATACCGATGGCTTAAAAAGAAATTTGAACCTCGAACCAAAGCAAATCGAGATGCAGGTATTTTATTTCACATTCATACAGATTTACAAAAAGTATGGCCACATTCCATTGAAATGCAATTAGGAGATGGTAAATCTGGAGGCAAATATGTTACAGGTGATATTTTTGTAATTAAAGATAGTAGAGCTGAAACCCCAATTGAAAACAATGCCTACAAAAAAGGAGCGCCTTTAAGCCCAAGAGGTATGTTAGATACAGGTAGGGTTGGTCGTGGAAAGACCTCTATTTTCCCGGAAAAAGAAATTGGGGAATGGAATTTAGCCGAAATCATTGTAAACGGAAATAAAAAAGCAACATATTATATGAATGGCGTATTGGTAAATGAAGTTTACAATATGCAATATAAAGCGACAGATAGTACTTGGAAACCACTCATATCAGGTCCTATTTCATTGCAGGCTGAATGGGCAGAATTGCAATACAGAACGATTCGCTTAAAAAAATTAAACCCAACTAATCAATAAAAAACAACTAAGAATCGTGTATTATATAGGATTTGACTTAGGAAGTTCATCAGCAAAAGTAGCTTTAGTAGATGCTAAAACTGGTGAAAAACTTATGGCGCTTCATGAACCAGAAAACGAAATGGAAATTACAGCCTTACAATCTGATTGGGCAGAACAAAATCCAGAACTTTGGTGGGACTATATTTGTACCGCTACCAAAAGGGTTATTAAAGAAGCTAATATTGATGCCTCTAAAATTGAAGGTATTGGTATTTCATACCAAATGCACGGTTTGGTGGTGATTGACAAAGCTGGAAACTCATTAAGAGATGCTATCATTTGGTGTGATAGTAGAGCTATTGAAATAGGAAATAAAGCCTTTGATGAACTGGGTCAAGATAAATGTGCTGAACATTTATTAAACTCCCCTGGAAATTTTACAGCTTCTAAACTAAAATGGGTTTTAGATAATGAACCCGATGTTTATAAAAACATTTATAAATATATGTTGCCTGGTGATTACATTGCCTATAAATTATCTGGTAAAGTGGCTACCACAAAAAATGGGCTTTCAGAAGGCATCTTGTGGGATTATAAAAACGATACTCCAGCAAACTGGCTATTAGAACACTATGGAATAGACACTTCTTTAACTCCAGATATTGTTGAAAACTTTACGAACCAAGGTGAAGTTAATCAAAAAGGATTTGAAGACACTGGAATTCCTGTAGGAACTCCAATTTTGTATAGAGCTGGAGATCAACCAAACAATGCACTTTCTTTAAATATTTTTAATCCTGGTGAGGTTGCCGTAACTGGCGGTACATCAGGAGTTATTTATGCAGTTACAGACCAATTAAAATCTAAAGAATCATCAAGAATTAACAACTTCGCTCACGTAAACTATACCAAAAGTAACACCAACTTAGGGAAACTTTTATGTATAAATGGCGCTGGAATTATGTACCGTTGGTTACGCAACAATGTTGCCGTTAATTCTTATGAAGATATGAATAATAAAGCATCCGAAGTTGCGGTGGGTGCTGATGGCTTAATTATTATTCCTTTTGGAAATGGTGCAGAACGCATGTTAAACAACAAAAACATTGGAACACATTTTTCCAACCTAAACCTAAATCAACACAGTACAGGACATTTATGTAGAGCTGCTTTAGAAGGGATTGCCTTTTCATTTGTATATGGTATGGAAATTCTAAAAAACGACAATGCAACTATTAATGTGATTAGAGCAGGTAACGACAACCTTTTCCGTGCAGAAATTTTTGCCAATACAGTTGCCACTTTAATTGGACATGAAATTGAAATCTACAACACAACAGGTTCTGTAGGAGCTGCTAGGGCTTGTGGATTAACAGATGGTGATTTCAAATCTTTTGGAGATAATATTACAAATAACGACCACGTTATGACCTTTAAACCCCTTGGGAATAAAGAACAGTACGAAAAAGCATATCAAGTTTGGAAAAAAACGTTAGAACAACTAATTACTAAAACAGAATAATTATGACCCGTAAAACCAATTTTTTTACAAGAAGAGATTTTATAAAAGATTCTTCATTAGCTACTGGAGGCATATTACTTGCACCTTCAATACTAAGCGCAACATCACCTTTAAAAAGCAAAACAAACACTTTAAAATTAGCTATTGTGGGTTGCGGAGGAAGAGGTACTGGTGCTGTTCTTCAGGCTCTAAATGCAGATAAAGACGTAAAATTAGTTGCTATGGCTGATGTGTTTAAGGACAAACTTGATAAGTCTTTCAAAACACTTTCTGAGCATATTGACGCTAATAGAATTCCCGTAAAAGAAAGTCATAAATTTACTGGGTTTGGTTCTTACAAAAAAGCTATTGACGAAGCCGATGTAATTATACTAACCACACCTCCAGGGTTTAGACCGCAACACTTTGAATATGCTGTTGCTCAAGGCAAACATGTGTTTATGGAAAAACCTGTGGCTACAGATGTGGCAGGTGTAAAAAAAGTATTGGAAGCAGCAAAAGTAGCGAAAGCCAAAAAATTAAATGTTGTGGTTGGGCTTCAAAGACACTATCAAAATAGTTATCAGCAAATCTACAAACATATCCAAAAAGGGAAAATTGGAAAAATTGTTTCTGGACAAGTATATTGGAATACTAACAAAGCTAAACAACCCATTGAACGGGTTAACTATTCTGAATTAGAGCACCAATTAAGAAACTGGTATTACTTTAATTGGATTTGTGGGGATCATATTCTAGAACAGCATATTCATAATATAGATGTTGCCAATTGGTTTATTGGCGAATACCCAATAAAAGCACAAGGTATGGGAGGTAGAGAGGTTAGAACAGGCAATGAATATGGTCAAATTTTTGACCATCATTTTGTAGAATTCACTTATCCTAGTGGTGCTGTTATATCAAGTCAGTCAAGACAACAACTTAACTGTTTAAAGCGCATTTCAGAAACATTTCAAGGCACAAAAGGAATCGCGGAGACAGATAACAGAAGAACATCACTTTTAAAATCCTATTCTGGAAAAACCATTTACAAACACGATACCCAAGAAGATAAAAACCCATATCAGGTTGAACATGACAACCTATTTGATTCCATAAGAAATGGAGGGGTTATAAGTGATGCAGAAAACGCAGCGAAAAGTACAATGACTGGAATTTTAGGAAGAATGGCGACCTATTCAGGTCAAGAAATAACTTGGGACGCGGCTATGAATACCAACCTAAAATTGGTGCCAGATGAAAACACCTTAACAATGGATAGTCTAGCACCTGTGCTACCTGATAACAATGGGAATTACCCAATTCCGGTTCCTGGTAAAACATTATACTTTTAAATTTTAAGCTATGGATAGAAGATCATTTGTAAAAAAAAGTGCCACAGCAGTATCTGCTTTAGGATTGGGAATGCATCAAGTAAATGCTATAAATAATATAGCTCCTGAAAATAGCAGCCTTAATTTTAAGCTAAAATATGCGCCTCACTTGGGGCTCTTTACAAGTCATGCAGGTAAAGAGCCATCTGACCAAATTAATTTTATGGCGGATCAAGGTTTTACAGCTTTTGAAGACAATCGTTTCGGTAAACGTTCTGTTGAAGTTCAGGAGCAAATAGCCAAAACCTTAGTCAAAAGAAATATGGAAATGGGTGTTTTTGTAGCAGCGGGTGTTAATTTTAAAGATCGAACAGAAAACAACTTTAACAATACAATAACTTCGGGTACAAAAGAAAGTTTTGAAAAATTTTTAAGAGACATAAAATCTTGTATAGAGCCTGCAAAACGTGTCAATGCCAAATGGGTGACTATAATTCCTGGATTGATATATTCAAAACTACATATGGATTATCAAACAGCAAATGTTGTTGAAGTCTTAAAACAAGCCTCTGCCATTTTAGAACCTCATGGTATTACAATGGTATTAGAACCGCTAAATCATTTCGTAAATCACCCTGGTGCTTTTTTAAGTAGATCTGCGCAAGCTTATCAAATATGTAAAGCGGTAAATTCACCTGCTTGTAAAATATTATTCGATATCTATCACCTTCAAATACAAGAAGGCAATATTATTAATAATATCGATAAATGCTGGGATGAAATTGCTTATTTCCAAATTGGAGATAACCCAGGAAGAAAAGAACCAACAACAGGAGAAATTAATTATAAAAACATTTTTAAGCACATTCACTCCAAAGGTTATGATGGTATTTTAGGAATGGAACATGGTAAATCTATGAAAGAAAAAGCTGGAGAAATAGCATTATTGAATGCTTACAAAGTTTCGGATAGTTTTTAAAATAATAATTATACAATCAATAACAAAACAAAATGGCACTAATAGGTAATAAAGAATACTATAAAGGTATTGGAGACATTAAATTTGAAGGAAAAGAATCTGACAATCCATTAGCATTCAAATACTATAACCCAGACCAAGTTGTGGTAGGAAAAACAATGCGCGAGCATTTTAAATTTTCTGTAGCTTACTGGCATACATTCTGTGGACAAGGATCTGATCCTTTTGGATCTGGAACGCAAAGTTTTGAGTGGGATAAATCTTCTGACCCTATCCAAGCGGCTAAGGATAAAGCCGATGCTGCTTTTGAATTTACCACTAAAATGGGATTTGGATACTACTGTTTTCATGATTACGATTTAATTCAAGAAGGCGCAACTTTTGGAGAGTCTGAAAGCAGATTACTAACCATTACAGATTACTTAAAGCAAAAGCAAGCAGCTTCTGGAGTAAAATTATTGTGGGGTACAGCAAACTGTTTCTCAAATCCGCGTTATATGAACGGTGCTTCTACAAACCCTGATTTTGATGTAGTAGCAAGAGCTGGAGGTCAAGTAAAATTAGCTTTAGATGCAACCATCGCTTTAAATGGTGAAAACTATGTATTTTGGGGTGGTCGTGAAGGTTATATGTCTTTATTAAACACAGATATGGGGCGTGAATTAGACCATATGGGACAATTTTTAGCCATGGCTAGAGATTATGCTCGTGCTCAAGGGTTTAAAGGAAACTTCTTTATTGAGCCTAAACCTATGGAGCCGTCTAAGCACCAATACGATTTCGATTCTGCTACTGCTATTGGATTCTTAAAAGAATACGGATTAGATAAAGATTTCAAAATTAATATTGAAGTAAACCACGCTACTTTAGCACAACACACATTCCAACACGAAATTGAAGTAGCTGCTAAAGCAGGTATGTTAGGAAGTTTAGATGCCAACCGAGGAGATTACCAAAACGGATGGGATACGGATCAATTCCCTAATAACATTCAAGAAACTACAGAAGCCATGTTAGTATTCTTAAAAGCTGGTGGTTTACAAGGTGGTGGTGTTAATTTTGATGCTAAAATTAGAAGAAACTCTACAGATTTAGAAGATGTATTCTTAGCTCACATTGGTGGAGCAGATACTTTTGCAAGAGCTTTATTAATTGCAGATAAAATCATAACTTCTTCACCTTACGAAAAATTAAGAACAGAGCGTTACAGTTCTTTTGATTCTGGAAAAGGTGCTGAATTTGAAAAAGGAAACTTAAATTTACAAGACTTGTACAAAATTGCACAAGACAATGGGGAGTTAAGTTTAAAAAGTGGTAAACAAGAATTGTTTGAGAACATTATAAACCAGTATATTTAATACATTTTGCTAAGGTTTTATCTTAATGAAGTCATCTTGACTTTTTGTTTTTGACCAAAATGAGATAAAATTCATCCAGATGAGGCACTTTTTGAAGTGCATAGCAGCGATACGGACAAAAAAAGTAACGAAATATGGATGAATTTTATCCGTTTTTTAGGAAATAGAAAAAGTCAAGATGACTTCAATTATAGCAATTAAAGAAAATAATGCTTCAGAAGTATAAATAAATATAAAGACTAATAATCATGAGTAAAAAAATTAGACTAGGGATTTTAGGCGGTGGTGGCGACTCTTTAATTGGAGTACTGCATCGTGTAGCATCTCATATAAATGATAACTATCAAATTGTAGGAGCAGTTTTTAATCCAGATTTTGAAGAAAATATCAAATTCGCTAAAGAAATTGATATTCCTACGAATAGGGTTTATAAGGATTTTGACACCTTTATTACTGAAGAAATGAAATTACCTGAGGATGAGCGCATCCAAGTATGTTCCGTTCTAACGCCCAATTTTCTTCACTTTCCAATGGCAAAAAAACTATTGGAAAATGGGTTTCATGTCATTTGCGAAAAACCGATGACCACCTCTTTAGAAGAAGCTAAAATTTTGCAAGAAGCTCATAAAAAAGCGGGAACAGTCTTTGCCTTAACACATACGTACACAGGGTATCCTATGGTGAGACAAATGCGCGAAATGATTAAAGCTGGAGCTTTAGGAAAAATTCATAAAGTAGATGCACGCTATTACCAAGGCTGGATTAACACCATTATCCACGATAAGGAAAAACGTTCTTCAGTATGGCGATTGGATCCAAAAAGGGCAGGTATTAGCTCTTGTATGGGAGATATAGGAGTACATGCTTTTAATTTAATTGAATTTACTACAGGATTAAAAGTAAAATCGGTTTTATGTGATTTCAATTATTTATATGAAGACAATAAAATGGATATTGATGGTACAGCACTCATTAGAATTGACGACCATGTAAAAGGATTAATTAGAAGTAGTCAAGTTGCTACAGGTGAAGAAAATGGGTTAGCAATAACTATTTATGGAGAAAAAGCAGCGTTTAGATGGGAACAAGAACGTCCTAACTTCTTATATAAATTAAGCGATACAGAGCCTACTCAAGTTTACAAACCTGGGCATGCCTATAATTCAGACTTATCTTTAGATGGCACTAAATTACCACCAGGACACCCAGAAGGTATTTTTGATTCTATGGCAAATATATATTTAGGAGCAGCAAGAGCCATTAGAGGCGAAAAATACAACGATGGTGAATTTCCAACCATGTTAGATGGTGTAAGAGGTATGGATTTTATAGAAAGTACTGTAAAATCTCATAAAAACGGAAATGTTTGGGTAGATTTAGAAATACAATAAAAAAGATTTAAACATATGAAAACATTAAAAGGACCTGCAGTTTTTTTAGCCCAATTTGCGGGTAACGAAGCTCCATTTAACAGTTTAGATGGCATGTGCAAGTGGGCAGCCGATTTAGGATATAAAGGCATTCAAATTCCTACTTGGGAATCTGGTTTAATCGATATTGAAAAGGCTGCTGAAAGTCAGACCTATTGTGATGAATTAAAAGGAAAAGTGAATTCCTATGGATTGGAAATTACAGAATTATCAACCCATTTACAAGGGCAATTGGTTGCTGTAAATCCAGCTTACGATACCATGTTTGATGGTTTTGCACCAGAACAGGTTAGAAATAACCCAAAAGCAAGAACCCAATGGGCTATAGATTTTGTAAAAAAATCTGGAACAGCAAGTGGACGATTAGGCTTAAAAGCACATGCTACATTTTCTGGAGCTTTAATGTGGCATACCGTTTATCCTTGGCCACAACGCCCTAACGGATTGGTAGAAATGGGCTTTAAAGAATTAGCAAATCGTTGGTTACCCATTTTAAATCATTTTGATGAACAAGGAGTGGATGTGTGTTATGAAATTCACCCAGGTGAAGATTTACACGATGGCATTTCGTATGAACGTTTTTTAGAAGCTACAGGAAATCATAATCGTGCTAATATCTTGTATGACCCAAGTCATTACGTACTACAGCAATTAGATTACTTAACGTTTATTGATTATTATCACGAACGCATCAAAGCGTTTCACGTAAAAGATGCTGAGTTTAATCCAACAGGAAAACAAGGTGTATATGGTGGTTATGCCGATTGGAAAGATAGAGCAGGTCGTTTTCGTTCTTTAGGTGATGGACAAGTAGATTTTAAAAGTATTTTTTCTAAACTAACCAAATATGAATGTGATGTTTGGGCAGTTATGGAATGGGAGTGCTGTATAAAATCGTCTGAACAAGGTGCCAGAGAAGGCGCGCCATTCATTCAAAAACATATTATAGAAGCAGCAGGACGTAGTTTTGATGATTTTGCTGGTGGTGCTATTGATGAAGATTTTTTAAAGAGCGTTTTAGGAATTTAAAAAAATAGTTATGCACAAAAGTGTTTGTTTTTTAATACTTGTTTTCTGTTTTTATGTTGCTGATGCACAAGAAAACAAGATTCAAAAAGCCATAGAGTTAGGGGTTTATGATGGTATAAAAGAACCTACAAAACATGAGGAGACCGAATTTTATACTCCAGTTCCTCCAGTAGTAAACCCAGTTGGACAAAATGGCGTACCTAGTGATGCTATTGTATTGTTTGATGGTACAAATTTAGATGCTTGGGAAAATAATGATGGTTCTAAACCTACTTGGAAAATCAATTCTGAAGACAAAAGTACGACGATTGATAGAGGTCCTGAAAACAAAAGGGCAAACATTAAAACCAAGCAAAAATTTGGTTCTGTACAACTTCATGTAGAATGGAAAGCACCTGAAAAAATTAAAGGTAAAGGTCAAAGTAGAGGGAATAGTGGCGTGTTTTTGCAAGAGCGTTACGAAGTACAGATTTTAGATAACAACAATAATGATGTATATGTAAACGGGCAGGTTGGTTCAATTTACAAACAATCTATTCCTTTAGCCAATGCATCTGTTCCTACAGGTGAATGGAATACTTATGATATTATTTTTCATGCACCAATTTATAAAGGAAAAAAGAAAATAAAAGCAGGAACTATTACTGTACTTCACAATGGTGTTTTGGTACAAGATCATTTTATTATAAAGGGTGCAACTTCTTATATTGGTTGGCCAAAAGACAAACCGCATGGTAAAGCATCTATAAAATTACAAGACCATAACTCACCTGTAAGTTTTAGAAATATTTGGGTGCGTGAGTTGGATTAGATTTACAAAAGATTATCTATAAAAAGCAAAGCACGGTAGTATAAATTACCGTGCTTTGCTTTTCTAAATCCTTACGTCTAACTCAAGTTAAAAAGAAGCCAATGCCTAGAGCTATACTTTTGTATGGGGTAAATCTATTAAATACTATAAGAAGCGTGCCAAAAATAAGAGGCTGTCTAAAAAGTAAGTTCGATGTCATATTGAGCTTGTCGAAATATTTTTAACTTACTGATAATCAAAATCGATTTCGACAAGCTCAACCTGACAAATCAAATTATAAAGACTTTTTAGACTGCCTCTTTGTTTTAGAAAAAAATTAAACTTTTTGCATCAACTAATTCTTAATAATTTTATGTATTTCACTACCATCATTTTTAACTATTTGTAAGAAATAAATACCTGTATTTAAATGTGATAGATTTACTTCATTAAAGGCTGTAGAATTACTGCTTACCGTTCCGCTTACTACTAAAACACTAAACTGATCATATATATTATATTGTGTGTCTGTAGTTGTAGAAATTGGTGATATTAAATAAATACTATTTGAAAAAGGGTTTGGAAAAATACCCCAATCATTATCTTCAGTAGTTACAATTCCTTCGTCACAATTCGCACCTACTTCCTTTTTGAAGAAACGTGCTGTTAAAGCAGGTATTGCCAAAGATGCTCCATTGGTAAACTCATCATTAGTCACATCCTTAAAAGAACAGCTACTTTCCTCTTCAAAATCTATATTTACTTCGGTATCATACTCTGAATTGTTTACAATAACAAATCCATTTTCAAACTCACGGAAAACGACCAATGGCCCTGTTATCATTTCTACATTTTTAATCTTCATATCTTTCAACTCTTCAAAAGATAGTTTTAGTGTTGTATTTTGTTCTGTATTTTTTCTAAGGTAAAATAAATTTGTATGATATCCTTTAGTTCCTGCAATTCCTAAAAATTCTTTATAATGCTTGTTGTTATCGATATCATCATAATTTAAACTTTCAGGTAAATATCCTATTACAGAAGTTGGCACAGCACTAGTGGCATCAAAACCTGCTACAGGCGCCATGGCTTTTAAATCCATTTTTAGAATTATTTCATTAGAAAGGTCTATACCCGATAAATAAAGATGTGTATATTCTTTTGGCATTTCTTCTTTATCAACATCCACATTAGGAAACTCAGCATCCAACAAAGCAGCCTCAGTACTCATTCCCGAATCATTAGCTTTTACAGTCCATGTTGTTCCGTCACTAAAAGTTCGTAAAGTACCATTTCCTACAACAGCAGAATTCATAAGTGAATCAATAGATATCATGATATTCTCTTCAGAATATGCTATCTTTAAAGGTGCAACCGGTAGCCCTAACCATCCTGTGTCTCCATTAATATCGCCCTCTAATAAATAGGGGTAATCAATATAATCAGGAGATTTAATAAGTCCTGAAGCAACACCTAATACGGTACTCATACCATGAGATAAGGTTATAAATTTTGATTTGTCTGCTTCTGGAACAGGATTTACCTTATCGGCTATAAACGAGAATTGCTTATCTCTACCAAATTTTTGCCAATACGTATAATTATTAATCGTGTTAGTAATACCTCTATAAGCATCTAAATTTGAAACTAAGCCTTCTAACTCTAATCCGTTAAATTCATCAATAGATTTTTGATGGCGTAATAGACTTCCATCGGAAATAATGATTGTTTCATCTCCTAAGCGTGTTCTTAGTTTTTTAGCAAAATCGTTTTGACCAATACGCCACCGATTTTCTCCATTAATATAGCCTCCATCAGCTATATTATCGTTATTACTATCAATTTCTGGCTTTACAAAAAAAGCAGCAATATCTAAGGCTACACCATTAGTATATGATATGTTTGAAGGAAGATCTACCGTTTCTTGTCCAATAAAATCAGAAAAAACATCAGATGCTTGGTCTCCATTAGCATCAAATGGACAATCGATACTTAAATTTAAACGCCAATAAACATTCCTTGACCAAGAATATCCTGTAATAGGTAAAAGTATAGCTTGGTCTTTTAAAAATTTAACAGATGTCGAACCGTAACACCCTCTTATAACTGTAATATTTCCTTCAGCTTCGTTTATAGATACTAAACTTAGGTATTCATACTTACTCCAATCTCTATCTCCATTTTCATCTAAAGCTACCATAAGAATATCAGAAGGAATATCTATATTTGGATTTCCAGACTTTCTATACACATATTCTTTTAACGAAAAAACGTCAGTATTACTCACTTTTAAAGTCGTTTTATCTCGACCACTATTTTGCTTTAAAATACTTCCTGGTTTAAATGCAAAATGTCCTGGAAAGTAATTGGCTTTAGCTTTCCTTTGATGGTCTTGATAATCATGAACTACAGGAGCAACACCATTAATATGAGATAAAATATGTTTTTCTGGAGCAGCAGTTAAAAAGCGATGTTGCATTTCTCTTAGTGGAATTATGGGACTACCTTTAGCCTCTAACTCACTGTTTGTATAAGAGTGCCCATAATTTTGACCAAATCCAACTACTTGCTCAAGAAAATCATTCTGTGTTTCAATACTTTGTTTTTGCAAATACGTGTCATTCCTAAAAATAAATACTTCTGGAAACGTTGTCTCGGTGTTGTGCCAATTTTCATAATTGACACTTAAACTATCTTGAGAGAACGTCAGGTTAGTGAAGAGAGAAATAGCAATTAAAAAAATCCCTTTTTTTAAATTTTTCATATTTATTTGGTTATTGAGTTTGTTAATTGCTAATATAACAAAAAATAAGTGTAAAAAAAACACTTATAATATTTTAAACAAAAAAAAATGCAATATCTATAAAATTAACTTGAAAAATATATAGAGAATTCCTTAAAATGAACATCAAATTTAAGCATAATAGCACAAGCTCTATCGTGATACTCTTCAAACAAATCTTCATAGTATTTTCCTTTTTTAAAATAGATAAGTGCCACTCCATAAGCTTTAGTAGTAATCCGTCTTCATTTTAAACTCAAAATCTGTATTATTATTTGTAAAGACTGAGATATCTTGAATTGTTTGTACAGCATATTCATTTCAAATTTTAACAAACTCTTCGCCTGCAATAAATCGATTAAAAACTGTCTATTTAGGTCACCCCAAAAAACAGTCACTAATAAATACAATATTAGTCTATAACATACTGTATCCCTCCAAGAATATGTTTTAAAAATAGATCATCGGAATAACTATCAATAGTGTGTCCTAATCCTGTGTAGAACATTTTGCCTTTTTTAACTTTCTGACACCAACTAATAGGATGGAATTCACCGTTTAATCCACCAGTATATGTGGTTTCGTCCAAAGTAAGTAATACATTAATGTTAGGGTTGATATTTTTAAAATTATACCACTCATCAAACTTTACCCATGTCTTATTTAAGAAACTAGTAGCAGGGTGTTTACAATTTTTTACGTGTATTGTAGCATTTTGCTTTTTAGGATGTTTTAAAAAATAAGCTCCTACCATATTTCCATACCAAGACCAATTATGTTCTGTGTCCGTAGCTGAATGTATCCCTACAAAACCTCCTCCTTTTTCTATATAATTCTTAAACTGTTCTTTTTCTTCGTCATTAAAAATATTTCCTGTGGTATTTAAAAAAACAACAGCATCATATTTATGAATATTTTTAATCAACTCGTTAGAATTCTCGGTGGCATGTACCAAAATGTTATTTTGTTCTCCTAATCGTTTGATACTCTTAACCCCTACCTCAATTGATTTATGTCTAAAACTCGATGTTTTAGAAAATACTACAATTTTTGTTTGAGCTACAAAAGCTGTACAATACAATATACTTTACTAAGAGTAAAATTTTTGCTTTCATAAAATGATATTAAGCGATTAACAATATACATAAAATACAGATTTACATCACACTGCAACAAAACAAAAAAAGCGTTAAGAAAATATTCTTAACGCTTTTTATTTTTATGTGAAAAAGGATTAGTTCCCTTTTGCGTAATCCGCTAAAAATTGAGCCAAACCACTATCAGTTAATGGGTGCTTTAACAATCCTTCAATAGATGATAAAGGTCCTGTCATTACATCAGATCCTATCTTAGCACAGTTAATTACGTGCATTGTGTTACGTACAGATGCAGATAAAATTTGTGTATCAAAATCGTAGTTATCATAAATCTCACGAATTTCTTCAATTAAGTGTAATCCGTCTGTAGAAATATCATCTAAACGACCTAAGAATGGAGAAACGTAAGTAGCTCCTGCCTTAGCAGCTAATAATGCTTGACCTGCAGAGAATACTAAAGTTACGTTTGTTTTAATTCCTTTGTCAGAAAAATATTTACAAGCTTTTACTCCTGCAGCAATCATTGGTAATTTTACTACAATTTGTGGATTTAAAGCAGCTAATTCTTCACCTTGTTGGATCATTCCTTCATAGTCCGTAGCAATTACTTCAGCAGAAACATCTCCATCTACTAAGTCACAAATGTCACGGTAGTGTTGTAAAATGTTCTCAGCTCCAGAAATTCCTTCTTTTGCCATTAATGATGGGTTTGTAGTTACACCATCTAAAACTCCTAAAGCTTGAGCTTCTTTAATTTGCTCTAAGTTAGCTGTATCAATAAAAAACTTCATATTCTTTTGTTTAAATATTATTTTATGTTATTTGTTTAAAAATTCTAAAACTTGTTTCGAAACTTGAGGCCCTGTAAATCCGAACTTCTCATCTAATACGGCTGCTGGTGCAGAGTATCCAAAGTGGTCTAATCCAAATACTTGACCTTTATCACCAACCAATCCTCTTAAGTTTACAGGTAAACCTGCTGTTAAACCAAATTTAGGTGCTGCTGCTGGCAATACACTTTCTTGATAAGCTTCTGACTGCTGTCTAAATACACCTTCTGAAATTACAGAGGCAATAGCTATTTTTAAATTGTTCTCTTTTTCTAAAATTTCTGCTGCTGCTACTAAGGTAGCTACTTCAGATCCGTTTGCAATTAAAACAACATCTGGATTTTCTACTTCTTGTACTAAGTATCCTCCTTTTTCAGCTTGCAAAGCACTGTCAAAGTTAGTAGAAACATCTTTAATTCCTTGTCTAGACAAGACTAAACCTGTTGGTACTTTGTCATTTTCCATAGCCATTTTCCATGCTACTTTTGTTTCAGCAGAATCTGCTGGACGTAAAGCTACAAAACTTGGAATTCCACTATGATTTTTTAATTGCTCTAACAAACGTAATTGTGCTTCTTGCTCAATAGGTTGGTGTGTAGGTCCATCTTCTCCAACTCTAAAAGCATCGTGTGTCCAAATATATTTTACTGGTAATTCTTGAATAGCACTCAAACGCATTGCTGGTTTCATGTAATCAGAAAACACAAAGAATGTAGCTACTACTGGAATAACCCCTCCGTGTAATGCAATACCGTTTGCAATACAAGCCATAGTTAACTCAGCCACTCCTGCTTGTAAGAAAGCTCCATTAAAATCTCCTGCTTGTAAAACAGTTGTTTTCTTTAAGAAACCATCTGTTTTATCACTGTTAGATAAATCTGCAGAAGAAACAATCATGTTTTCTACATTTTCAGCTAAGTATCCTAATACGGCTGAAGAAGAAGCTCTTGTTGCTAAACCTTCTCCTGTTGCAATAGATCCAAAATCTAAGTTTGGTAACTCTCCTGCTAAGAAACTATCTAATTTAGTTGCTAAGTCTGCGTTTTCACTTCTCCAAGCTGCAATTTCTTCTTTTTTAGCAGCAGCATCTTTAGCTTTTTGTGCTAATACTTGTTTGTAGTGTGCTTCAACATCTCCGTAAATAGCAAAAGGATCATTTACATCTGCTCCTAAATTCTTTAAGGTTTCGTTAAAATCTGCTCCTGTATCACCAATAG
Source organism: uncultured Algibacter sp. (assembly GCF_947487605.1). GTDB lineage: Bacteria > Bacteroidota > Bacteroidia > Flavobacteriales > Flavobacteriaceae > Algibacter_D. Next base: position 34,721 of record NZ_CANKXK010000010.1, on the reverse strand, counting down.
GTTTACCGTGTAATTCACATTCTCCTTCGTACTTAGAACCTTCTGTAGTTACACAACCTTTTCCAATAATTGTTTTACCTATAATTAAAGTAGGTCGCTTTTCTTCAGCATTTGCTTCTGTTAAAGCTTGTCTAATTTCATCGTGATTATGTCCATCAATCGTAATAACTTTCCATCCCCAAGACTTATACTTCATTTCAGTATCTTCTGTAGTTACTTCATCAGTAGCTGAAGATAATTGAATGTCATTAGAGTCATAAAACATAATAAAGTTGTTCAACCCTAAATGACCTGCTATTCTACCAGCTCCTTGAGAAATTTCTTCTTGAACTCCACCATCAGAAATAAATCCGTAAACTTTGTGGTTCATCCAATCACCAAATCTAGCTTTTAAGAATTTTGCTGCAATAGCTGCACCAACTCCCATCGTGTGTCCTTGACCTAAAGGCCCTGAAGTATTTTCAATTCCTCTTTCTACATCTACTTCTGGATGCCCCGGAGTAATTGAACCCCATTGTCTAAAATTCTTTACATCTTCTTTTGCGTAGTTCCCTAATAAATAATATTGAGCATACATTAAAGACGATAAGTGACCTGCATCCATAAAAAAACGATCTCTGAATGGCCAAGCCATATCTGTAGGATCATAATTTAAAAATTCTGTATATAAGACGTGCATATAATCTGCACCTCCCATGGGACCTCCTGGGTGTCCTGAATTTGCTTGTTCAACCATTGCTATGGCCAATGCTCTTATATTATCTGCTGATAATTGGTCTATACTCTTACTCATCTTTTTGGTTTTTAATAAAATATTATACTAAAAAATCATGCTTATTTTTTATAAGTGTATTTTTTACACTTGCAAATATAAACATATTTTTTTATTGATGGACAAAAAAGACCTATAAATTAAGAGCTAAAAAAAAGCCAGTTTAACACTAGTACTAACTACTTAACCGTATTAATGAGAGTAGTCGGTCACAAACTTTACTCAAACAGTTTGCGAAATGCAGTTTAATACTTTATCAAAATTTTAACTTCATACTGAATTTAGCACCTCGCTTTAGAATAAATAACTCTTTTTTTTCAGCATCATACACCCACTCATCTGCATTCTTTACACGCTTAGGCTTTAATTCGCTTTGTATTAAAAATGCATAAGGTTGATTAGATGTTCCGTCAACTTTTACACTATTTTTATTGCCATTATAAGTAATATTGACTGTCTCATAATCAATTCCATCACTTAGAGGCATGTGATATTGGTATGTAGATTTATTATCATCAGGCAGAATATAGATTGTTTGTTTTCCTGCCAATGAAGCATCTCCAATACTAGAGAAGTTGTTGGAGATTTCCATGGGAATGATAGCTCCCTTCTTTATAAAAAACGGGTATTGATTGAGTGCATAGGTATTGGAAATTTCAGTGCCTCCTGAATGTACTTTTTTTGTCCAGAAATCCATCCATTCCCCTTGTTTTGGGAGGTTGAATGTTACTGAGTTGTTTTCTGAACTTATGATTTTTGTGAAGATAGACTCTCCTAATGTATGGCTCTCCTGCTCATAAGACCAGTTTTGTATAATCGTTCCACCGTTTTTATGAGCATCAACACCAGCACTAAACAAGTAAGGGACTAACTGCTCATGTAACCACACCGCCTGCCGATAAGCTTTTGTAGTCTCTTCGTCATGCCACCAGGGTAAATGGTTGGTAAATGCGCCATTCATACCGCCATTAACCATAGCTGCCGTGAATGCCCCAAATTGCGCGTACCTAATGAGCTGTTGTTTAGTAGAACCTGCTCTCCAAAAACCGCCCACTTCGCAACTAATGGCGCCATATCCAAATTCAGCACTTTTGTAAATATTATTGATTTGCAATTTAATGCCTTTCCAGTTTCCTGAAAAATCACCACACCAGCCTAAACCTAGTTTATTGACTGGAGCATATACTCCTGGTTTGTTTGTTTTTCCTCCTTGATGTGAATATGGTCTCGCCAGAATGATTCCATCTGACTTCTTACTGGTGATATAGTCAGACATACTGCTGTAATAATATTGTCTGAAAGTTGTATTGTCTAGTTCTCCTATTGAAGTTTTGACTGTATCTCCAAAGAAGGAAGCGGCATTATCAACCTTGAATCCATAAACACCCTCAATGGTGACTTTATCTAATTGCTTATTCCACCATTGGACAGCTTCAGGATTGGTGAAGTCTATATACACGCCTTTTCCTTTCCACCATTCAGATTCTTCACCATTGTTTACTACGAATCCCTTTTCAACCACTTCATCAAAGTAAGGGTTCTTTTGAAGCGGCACATCGTTTCCTATTGTATTAAGTGCCCCCGTGAGCCACAAGATTACTTTAACTCCCTTTTCATTCAGCGTCTGAATCATTTCGGAAGATTTGGGATATCGTTGGGTATCCCAATTAAGGTCATTGTAGGAATTAGACCAGGGACTGTCTATGATAATGCCATCTACTGGCATTTGATGCTCCAAATATAAATTTACAAGTTTTATCGCATCCTCTTGTGTGTTTCTATTGTCTTCCCAGACTATATGCCCAAAAGCCCATTTTGGAGTGATTGGAGGTGTTAATTCTAATTGAGCAAGTGTTGTTTGAATACATATTAAACAAAGAGTTAGGGATAAAAGTACTTTTTTTATTGTTGTCATTTCAATTAATTAGTGATGGTCATTCAGGTTTTCCCTAAACCTACATCCTGTTAAATTCTGTAAAGCATTTTAGTTTTAATTACTCAACCCTTTCAAAGAAGTTAATAAGTCATAAACTATTCCTTTTACTTTATAACAACTTACTTTATAACAGCTTTGGGATAGCCATCTAAAATAGTTACTAATTCTTTTACTTTTTCAGGATTGGCTTCTGCTATATTTTTTGTTTCGCTATAATCATTTTCAAAATCATATAGTTCATAGATCACATCATTGTTATCCTTTAGATTGCTCCAACGTACCATCCTATGGTTTTTCGTTCGAATAGCTTCTCCCAAATATCCGCCCATAGTAAAACAGTGGTAGGCATGAGTTTTAACTTCCTCAGATTGTTTTTTAAGAATTGGTAGTAAACTTACACCATCTATAGGCTGTGGGCAGCTACTATTATCAGGTATTTTAAGGCCAGCTAAATCTGCGAGTGTTGGAAACACATCAACAGACTCTGCAATTTGTTCTGTAGAACTATTTGGTGTGGTTACCCCAGGTGCAACAATGAGTAAAGGAATACGTGTTGCCTGTTCAAAATTGGTATGTTTTGTCCATATCGCATGATCGCCTAAATGCCAGCCATGATCTCCCCAAAGTACAATAATTGTATTCTTATCGAGTTCTAATCTTTTTAATTCGTCCATGACTCTCCCTAACTGAGCATCCATATAACTTACACTGGCATAATACCCGTGGATAAGTTTTCGTTTAATGGAATCTGGATAAATACCCCACTTTTCAGGGATGGGTTCAAATTGATCTATTTCAATACCCTTTTTGATTACAAAATCTGGAGCTCCTTCTGGCTTGCCTTCAAATTTGGGCATTGGTAATGTTGAAGGATCGTACATATCCCAATACTTTTTAGGAACCGAAAAAGGCAAGTGCGGTCTTGCAAACCCCAATGCCATAAAAAAGGGTTTGTCTTGATTTTTCTTCAAGCTTCTTAACCGGTCTATGGCATGATTTGCAGAACGTCCATCTGCATAGGCATCATCTACAACATCAGGACTTTCCCATGCCGCGCCTCTTGGTAATTCTTTATTTGAGGGTGTATCTTCAATATACAAGCGTGTGTTTTCAAAAAATGCTTCCTCTCTTGTAAGTTTTCTGCCTGTACTTTCTGGAACGAGGTATTCAATAACTTTTTCTTTATGGTGTGGTACACTCCAAGAAGCTTCATCATTAGTATTCCCATGCCCCACATGAAACACTTTACCAATAGCTTCGGTATGATATCCTGCTTTTTGAAAATACTGTGGCATAGTAACAGCATCAGGGATAACATCTCTAAATTCATTTGCAAAACCATAAATCCCCGTACTAGTGGATCTTGAACCGAGTAAAATATTGTATCTCGAAGCAACACAAACGGCTTGATTAGCATAGGCTTTATTAAATCGCATTCCGCTAGATGCAAGGTTATCAATATTTGGGCTAACGACATAAGAATCGCCATAAGTACCCAGAGTAGGCTTAAGGTCATCAATCAGAATCATTAAGATATTTGGTTTTGCACTTTGCTCATTAACATGAACTGTACGCTTCGGCTTATCGGAACATGAAAAAACGGTAAGAAATAATACCAGTAGTTTTATTATTTTCATAATTTATTAAATATGCATTAATTTATGTAATGAATATTTTTAAAAATAGTAGTTTTTTAATTTGAATCAACTAGAATAAGTGAAAATATTTCTTGAGATAATGTATTGTAATTTGATTTTATCTGACAATTCTTAACTTATTTGAAATCGTTTCATTTCTCTTTCATAATGATTCTTTAGCATAATCCTTTAAAAAAATTATACGTCTAACAAAGAATAGGCATAGGTTAATTACCTATGCCCATTCAACAACTAAACTACTACTATTAAACAAATTCTTTCAATAACTTTATTCGTTTAGAATTAACATTGTAAAAAAAACCTGTTAAATTGATTTCAATATGTTTTAATAAAGTATTTAAACCTAGTGACTAACTCAAAATAATTAATTTATTAAAAACTTCTTTACAAAACTTTGATGATAATAGATACAATCTATCAAAACAGAGTTGCTCAATTTAACAAGTTTTTACAAAGTCAGGGTAATGTTTATTTATTAGTTAGGGTTTTAATTAAATCTATTTCTCCTTGATCATAAGGTGTGCCATCTTGTCTTAAAATATCATGATGCCATATCTCTGGTTCAGCAGTAAATGTTTCTTGCCATGAGTGCCATGGATAAATAGTATTGGTTTTACCTGATACAAATCCCCAACTTATAGCTCCTATATTTTCTTCCTTAAAAAGAGGCATTAAGTTTTCAAAGGTATTATTTTCACTACGTGCCATATACTCAGTACAAATTATAGGACGCCCATATTTTTTTAATTCTGAAATTTTCTTGTTTACTATATTAATGTCTTTATCATAAGTATGAAAAGTAATGATATCTGAGTTTTCTATCATAACTCTATCAACGTCTAACAACTTTTCAGGCGTTCCCCAATTATTGATATCATTCCACCAAATACCCATAGTTATAGGTTGAGACGGATTTACTTCTCTAGCCCATTTAAATGTTTTCTTTACTAATCGTAAGGTATATTTACGTTTTATATCTGGAGCTAGTTCGGTTTTATTTACAGATTCTTCACCATACCAACCTGTATTTTCTTGAGTTGGTTCATTATATAAATCCCATACAGCAACACGATTATCATTTTTAAAAGCTGAGAGTACGCCTTTAACATAAGCTTCTAATAATGGGTGCATTCCCTCATTTTGCAAGTATTCTTTACCTGGTGCTTGTAACCATCCTGAATTGTGTCTATGGGGTACAGGTTCTCTTTGTTTTCCTAATTTTGGATTAGGATCCCAAACATCATCAAACAAGACAAACATAATTTTAATATTGTATTTATCTGCTACTTCTAAAAACTGATCCATTCTATCTATAAAAGCACAAGAATTTTGTTGCCATAGTAAATTGTGCAAATACACTCTGTGAAGGTTAAAACCTAAATCTGCAGACCATTTTAATTCTCTATCAATGGTTTCCAAATCAAACGTTTCTGCCTGCCACATCTCTAATTGATTGATGGCTGTACTTGGACTAAAATTTGTGCCCGCAAACCAATCATAACTACTATACCATTTATTAGCTTTTTCTTCAGACCATTTACCTTCGTAAACTTGTCCATACATTTGAATCGTCAAAAAACTTATAAGCAATATACCTATGCTAATTCTTTTACTCATGCCTTTGCTATTTATATTTTTATAAATGAAAAACCTTTACTCTTTTCTTTAGTTTATAAAAATCAGTTATCTAAAAGATGAAAACTACAAAACTTTAATTTTCAGACTTATTCAAAATCTGTCATTTCTTAGTCAAAATTAATCACTTAACTAACCTTGACTGAAACATTTGTTTTATAATCTTAAAACAATAATTGTTAACAACACCTTAAGGGAATTTTACATAACAAATTATTAATGAATACATAATTCATTACACTTATTTGCTTTTTACTTAACCCTGTTTAATTATTCTTACTACTCCAACAAATTTAAATAGTTAGAAAAAGGTTAATATTTAAGCAGTTTAATTCCATTATTATCTTAGATAAAAAGAGCAGCCTTTTAGACCAAAACTGCTCTTTATCTTTTCTAATTTACTATACTATATTGTTGTATTTATTTTTTTACTACTACTAAAACCTATTATCTTGGTTGAGGAGCAGGACCATCTGTAATTGAAATTAAATCAATACGTAATGCAAAGTCTTGTGCAGGCAACCTTGATATAAAGTTATCTGGACCTAAACCAGAATCAACTGTAGCACCAACATCTTTTGGAATCACAAAGAATTTAATCATTTGATGTGGCACATCTAAAGATACCGCATCAAATGGCTCATCTGGTATGAAAGGACAACAAACTAGCTGTGAGTTATCTGCAAACAAAGCAGCAATACTAAGAGAATAAAGTTTCCATTCGTTATCTGTTGGCCCAAAATCAATGGCATGCTCAAATATCCAAAAATCAGCTCTAGTAGCATTTTCGGTTTGGAACATAAGACCTAATCCTGCTTTGGCTGTTCCTGTATTTACCCAGAAGTTTAGGTATGGATCAGCTAAGTCCGTAAAATCGACACCTGTATCGGTATCATTATCAGGATTATTATCCCAAGCTGCTGGCCAGTACTTAAAGTCATGGAAGTTTCGTGCAGGAGTTGTCTCATTTCCATCAGCATCTAATACAGACTCAGAAGCAGGAGTAATTAACCTTAAGTAGTTATTACCTTCAAATGCTGGTATATCTGTAGCATCGTTACGTCCCATTCTACCAGAAGGGCTCCAAAAATCAGCTCTAAAAACCCATGCAACTTCACTTCCAACGTCTTCAAAATCCATAATTACCCCTAAACCATTAAGATTCATTGGGTCAAATGGTTGACAGTTAACGTCATCTGGATTTGCTTCACAGAAGCAGTCAGCTGTTTCAGGCGTGTACGTAGGACATGGATCTACGACAACACCACCGCCATTATCGTCACCACTACTACAAGAATTCAGACCTATTATAGCTCCTAAAGCTAAACATACGCCTATTGTTAAAAATACGTTTTTAATGTTCATAGTTTAAATTATTTAAAAAGTTAATAAAAAGTTTAATTATATATTTAATTCAATTAATATTCATGCATTTATCTAATAGCCTCTATTTTGCTCAATACCCCAGCCTACTGCATCTTGAGATGGAATTGGAAATACAGGGACTGGATTAATATACACTTCGTCATCTGCCAACGTATGCTCTTGTATATTATCTCCTGTTTGGTATAAATTATCCATTACACTAATGTACCTTCCTGTTCTAACCAAATCCCAGAATCTAAGTTGCTCCATGGCTAATTCCCTTCTTCGTTCATCATAAATAAAATTAAGAAGCTGCTGTCCTGATGCTGGAATATCGCTTTCTAGTAACGGAGAAAAACCTGTTGCTGCCGTTTGATTTGGTTTAGAAGGGTCAAAACCAATTGGATATGTACTTGCGCTCGCACGTGCTCTAATCTCAATTAATCTTTGTCGTGCTTGTCCTGGTTTTGATTCATGATAGGCTGCTTCTGCATTCATAAGTAATATATCTGCATATCTAAACTTCATAATATTACCTGTAGAAGCTTTATCATCCCCTCCATTCCATATAGCTGGATCCATTATTGCCTTTCTAGAATGGTATCCCGTATTATTTCTTACACTTTCTTCCATTAATACACCATACACATACTCACCCACAGCTAGTGCCACAGAAGGTCTTCTAGCATCATTAGGTGCATAGGCATTTGCCAGATTTTGAGTTGGGATATTGAAACCCCAGCCTCCCATAAACTGAGGGCTCTGAGTTAATGTCCATTGACTTCCTGTATATGGCCCTCTTTGTCTCCAATCACTTCCTGGAATTGCTTGAATTTCAAAAATTGATTCTACTCCATTCTCATGATCTACTTCATGAATAAGGGCATAATTAGGTTCTAAGCTATAAGAACCATAAGCTTGGGCAATAAAATCATCAGTAATATCTAGCAGATTTTTCCAAGTATAAGATTGCGCATTTACTGTACCTAACTGGTACATAATAGATCTTGCTAAGTATGCCGCTGCAGATCCTTTATTTGCTCTACCAAATTCTCTAACGCCTTTCTCAGGAAGATTTTCTATAGCAAACCTTAAATCAGCATCAATTAGGGTATAAATATCACCTACTTTTGCCTTAGTAAAATTTCTCGCTGTAAGTAAATCTGGATCTATTGGCTGATCAAACAAAGGAACTGGACCAAAAATTTTAACAAGTGTAAAATAACTATAGGCTCTAAGGAAATGAGCTTCTCCTTGTAGTTCTAATTTTAAGTCCTCTGAAATGGTTGCTTCTGAACTTGTAAGTAATGTAAGTGCTTCATTAGCACGTGAAATTACTACCCAATGTTTAGCCCACAAGGCACCTATATTACCATTACCACCATTGGCTGTAAAATCTTTTAAAAAAGTTACTCCTGGTTGATCCCCATTAGTCGATCCTTTTTCCGAATCATCACTTGCAGTATCTCCAAACCAAAATTCATAGGCATGATTGGTAGTCTTAAAAGAGGATTCTCCCCAACCAATGGGATCGTAAACGCCATTTATTAATTCTCTCGCTGTAGTTTCATCCTTGACCAAAACAGTTCCTGAAACCTCTGTCTCTGGGATTTCTTCTAAAAAATCTTCACATGAACTCAGAGATACAGCTATAAGTAAAATGATTACTTTAAGTGAAGTAAGCTCATTTTTCATATCTTTTAGTTTCATTTTATTAAATATTTTCTTCATTGTCATCAAAATTTAAAATCCAATATTAACTCCAACATTAAATGTTCTTGCTTGCGGATAGTTTCCAAAATCAACTCCAATTGAGAATGGGTCTGGACCTTGTCCTATTTCTGGATCAAGACCATTATAACCTGTAATTGTTAACAGATTATCAACTGAAGCATAGAACCTTATATCTAACTCTGTATCTTCATTAATCTTCCACTCTGGACTATAACCTACCTGTACGTTTCTAACTCTTAAATAAGAACCATCTTTGATATACAAATCGCTATACCAGTCATTTTGTGTAACCTGTGAAGTAAGACGCGGTTGAGAATTGGATGGATTTCCTGGTGTCCATCTTCCTAATCTGTCTGTTGTTAAATTATTAAATTGTGCAGACGAACCATTTATGTAATAATCAAAAACATTTGCTATTTCATTCCCTTGAACTCCAGCTAATGAAAATGAAAAATCAAAAGCTTTATAGTTAGCAGAAAAACTTAATCCGTAAGTAAAATCTGGAATTGCACTTCCTAAATTAACGGCGTCATCTGTAGTTATGGAACCATCGTTATCAGCATCAAGATACTTTACATCACCTGGTCGCGCTCTTTTTTGAATCTTAGCTTGCTCTGAAGATTGCCCATTCAATGTTGGGTCATTAGACACTATCGTACCTACATAATCACTTCCAACATTGGTAAGAATATTTCCATCTTCATCAATTGGCATGTTAGAACTATTAACAGCACGATAAGAATCAATTTCTTGTTGTGTTTGAAAAATACCCAAACTTTGTAATCCGTAGAATGACGCAAACTCTTCACCTACAAGGGTTCTTGTAGCTGGTATCTGAGTTTTACCATCACCAATTCCTCCATCGATACGCTCACCGCCACCTATGTCTGTTACCTCATTTCTTATAAAGGATATATTACCATTTACACTAAAGCTAAAATCTCCGAAGCTTTGACGATAGCCTACACTAAACTCCGTTCCCCAGTTTTTCATGGATGCCGCATTTGTAGTTGCAGCTTGAAGACCAGCAAAAATAGGCACAGGAGCATACTGCGTATCTACTAAAAGATCTTCTGTAACCTTATCAAAATATTCTGCCGTTAGTGTTAATTTGTTACTTAACATCGTGAGATCGATACCAAAATTGGCCATTTTTGACGATTCCCATGAAATTTCTCTTGCAGGCATGAATACAGCAGCCCAACCATTTGATGCAGTTTGATTATCAAATGAATAGAAAGATTCATTAGTCATTATAGAAAGAAAAGTGTAAGGCTGTATAGGTGCTTGATTACCAATAATTCCATACCCTCCTCTTAGCTTAAGTTTTGAAATTATATCTGTTTCAGGAAAGAAAGACTCCTTATCTACATTCCACCCAAGTGAAACAGCTCCAAAATCTCCTCCTCTAGAACCTTTTGGAAATTTACTAGAGTAATCTCTTCTATAAGACCCTGTTATAAGGTACCTATCGTCATAAGAATAAACAACTCTTCCTAAAAGCGACAGTAAATTATAGTTTCTAACTTGTGGCGCACGAGCATCAAAGGGTGCATCAGAGTTAGTTAAATCTGTCCATGTAGCTGAACTATTAGATTGAAAAGCTTCAAACCCAACAACAGTATTTAAAGAATGTTTTCCAAAACTTTTACTATAAGATATTGTATTGGTATTCTGAATATTATCTATTTCTTGAACTCCAGATATTAAACGTGTTTCGGTAGATGACTCGTTAGAAGAAATTTGAGGTAAACCCGTCATAGGGTCAATAATTTTACTGGTAACAACAGTTGTAGGTTCCGTCTTATCTATGTTAGTAGATTTTGTTTCATCAAACACTACAGAAGATTTAAGCGTTAAACCTTTAATCAATTCATAAGAAACCTCAATCATTGGCTGAATACGTGTAGAGGATATTGTATTATTATCCTGTAACTCCACTGCTAAAGCAGGGTTACCTATATCTGTAAGTCCAGTTCTATCATAATTTCCTGTTATAGGATCTCTAACTGGGTTTATAGGATCTTTTCTTAACGCAGTTCCTATAGGGCTCGTATAAGGGTCTGCTCGAAAATTCACAAAGTCATTCGATGTATACTTAACACCTGTTTTCACTTTTAATCCCTTTAGAGGAGACACTTGAAGCTCTGCATTAAACTGCTTACGCTGTTGATTTGTATTTTTAATAATACCCTGCTGATCAAAGAATGTTCCACCTAGCTTATAATTAAAAGCACCTGAATTACCTCTAACCGAAGCATTTACACTATAAACACTGGCCAATCTAAATACCTCATCCTGCCAATCGGTACCTCTAGCTACACCAGTTGCAGCTTCATTAAGCCACGCTTCAAGGTCACTTGTAGGCTGAACTGCAATAGATTCCCTATACAATTGCGAATACTGAGATGCATTTAACATGTCCAGTTTATTCCAAGCTTGCTGAACACCGCCATAAGCATTTATTTCAACTTGAAGATCATCTTTTACAGTAACTCCTTTAGTTGTAATTAGAATTACCCCATTAGACCCTCTAGAACCATAAATTGCGGTAGCCGAAGCATCTTTAAGCACTTCCATTGACTTGATATCATTAGGAGATATATTATCGATATTATCAGTAAGCACACCATCTACAACATATAATGGGTCAGAATTATTAAAAGACCCCACGCCTCTTATTCTAACTGAAGAATTTTGTCCAGGCGCTCCACTAGCTGAAGTAACTTGCACACCAGCAGCTGCACCTTGTAAACTTTGTTTCACATCTATAGATGCAAATTTTTTCATTTGTTTTGTATCAACAGATACTATTGACCCCGTGAGATCACTCTTTTTAACAGAACCATAACCTACAACAACAACCTCATCTAAAGACTCGGTATCTTCTTCCATAGATATATTTAATACAGTTCTTCCGTTAAGCGCTACTTCTTGGGCTTTAAAACCTAAATAACTAAACACTATCGTGCTAGAAGCAGGCACATTATCTAATGTATAATTACCATCAAAATCTGTTAATGCACCTTTAGTAGTTCCTTTAACTAATATGTTTACACCTGTTAGAGGCATATTGTCAGCAGCAGATATCACAGTACCACCCACATTAACGGTTTGTGCTTGTACAGTAGATATCATTAATGTAAAAACAAATAGGAACACATATTTGTGTGTAATTTGTTTTTTGATATGTTTTACATATTTTTTCATTAGTCTCATTTAGTTATATTTTGATTTGAATTTTTTTGTTTGGTAAACATTCAAAACCAAAATTCGTCGGTGATGTAAAATTCAGTATTAATGAGATTATCTTGGATTTAAAACATCTCATTTATCATTCAAAACATTTCAAAACCCTTGTTTTTAAAGAAATTTTAAGACTGTGACACGATTTGACACTCTATGAGACAATTAAAAGCGTATTAATATTTATATTTAAGTATTAAAACATTTTAGAACTTTTGAAGAAAACACTATTTTTTACTTTGTTCCTTTTAGGTATATATAACTTACTATATACTCAGAACTACTATTTTAAAAACTATGGAGTAACTCAAGGGCTTTCTCATAGTACCGTATTTTGCTCGCTTCAAGACCAACAGGGTTTTTTATGGTTTGGTACAAAAAATGGATTAAGCCGTTTTGATGGTAAGACCTTTAAAGTATATCAAAACAACGATCATGACTTACATGGTTTGAAAGGAAATTACATAAAAGCTATTCACGAATTTCATAATTTAATGTGGGTAGGCACCGATAAAGGATTGTTTTCCTATAATCCCAAAAATGAAAAATTTAGTGTAGTTGAAAACACTCAGGGCTTTCTTGTTCAAAATATTGAGAATGACAGCATTGGAAATTTATGGTTTATTGCTAATGATGCTGTTTACAACTATAATATGGCAACGAAAAGTCTTAAAAATAGTTCACAAGATTTTTTCAATAACCCCAGTGCTATAGTTTTTGATAAGGTTGGAGACATGTGGGTATCATCAAACGGACTACTTTATAAAAAATCTAAAAATGAAGCGTCTTTTGTAAAATATGACATTACAATTTCTAAAGCTACTTCAGAAACAATTAAAATATCTGATATGCTTTTAGTAGATGAACATACCTTAGCTATTGGTACATTAAGACACGGTGTTGTTCTGTTTAATCTTGAAAACAAAAAAACTATTAAAACACTTAAAGACACCAACAACCTTTTATACATTAGAAACCTTATGAAAAAAGGTGATGAACTATGGATTGCTTCAGAAAGTGGCATTCTTGTTTATCATTTAAAAAATGAAACCAGTATGCATTTAACAAAAGATATTAATAATCCATATTCAATATCTGATAATGCAACGTATTCCTTAACTCTAGATAGAGAAGACGGTGTATGGGTAGGGTCTTATTTTGGAGGTGTTGATTATTATTCTAAATCTAATAATTATTTTGAAAAATATTTCCCTATCGCTTCAAAAAATTCTATTAGTGGTTTAGCTGTTAGAGAAATTTGTGGAGACAATTACAATAATATATGGATTGGTACCGAAGATAATGGTTTAAACAAATACAATAAAAAAACTGGGGTGTTTACAACTTACAGCTCTAAACATCTATCTCATTATAACATTCATGGTTTATTAGTGAGAGACAATGAACTTTGGATTAGTGTTTTTGAAAACGGTGTAGATGTGATGGATATTTCATCTGGAAAAATAAAAACACATCATGATTTAGTTCAAGATAGTGATTTAGATGGGAATTTTTCAATCACCCTTTATGAAACCAAATCTAAAGACGTTTTTGCTGCTACTACGCATGGAGTTCAACGGTTTAATCCAAAAACAGAAGGGTTTGATAAGGTGGATTTTTTTCCAGAGAAATATGTTTATAATACATTTTTAGAAGATAGTAATGGTTGGTTATGGGCAGGCTCTAGTAATGGCTTATACTACTATAAACAAGATACTAAAGAAAAAGGGTATTTTAAAAATAAAGAAGATGAGCCACTTAGTATTAGTTGTAATATGATTAATGGTGTATTTGAAGATAGTCGCCATAATATATGGATTACAACCGAGAATGGGCTCAACCTATTTAATAGAACCTCTCATACTTTTGAAATATTTAATACCAAAGATGGTTTCCCAAGTGATGTGTTCTATGCTATTATAGAAGATGAACATGGCTTATTTTGGATAACCACAGCCAATGGATTGGTGCAGTTTGACCACACCAACAAAGAAATTATTACTTATACTAAAGCCAATGGTATTTTAAGCAACCAATTCAATTATAACTCTGCGTTTAGAGATAATAACGGTAAGATTTTTATGGGCAGCATCAATGGTATGATAAGTTTTAATCCTAAAGAATTTACCAAAAATAATTTTAGTCCGCCCGTTGTTATTACATCTTTAAAAGTTGATAATAAAGACTTACTTGTAGATAATGCCAATTCTCCTTTAACAGAATCCATTACCACTATAGACAAAATCACTCTTGATTACACACAATCTACATTTAGTTTAGATTTTGCAGCTTTAGGATACGTAGCTCCAGAAACCACAGACTACTGGTATAATATGGAAGGTTTAAACAACAATTGGATTTCATTAAACCATGAAAATCGCGCTTTTTTTACCGAATTACCTATTGGAGACTATACGTTTAATGTTAAATCAAAAAACGGAAGTGGCGTTTGGAGTTCTAATACCACTAGCATACAAATAGAAATCCTCCCTCCTATTTTACTATCAAAAATTGCCTATTTCATATATGCGCTTTTAATTTTCATGCTTATATATTTTACTTCAAGGTTTTACCATAAACAGCAAAAATTAAAAAACCTAAGTAGATTAAGACAAGTTGAAAACAAAAAAGAAAAAGAACTCTATCAAGCTAAAATAGATTTTTTTACCAATGTTTCCCATGAAATACGCACACCTTTATCACTCATTAAAGGCCCTTTAGAAAAAGTCTTAAAAAAGCCTAATAAAGATCCTGAAATTTCAGATAACCTATCGATAATCGAAAAAAACACGCAACGCCTCCTTAACCTTGTTAATGAGCTATTAGATTTTAGAAAAACAGAAATGGAAGTGATGAGCTTGTCTTTTATAAGAGTTAATGTCTCGGCATTGATTAAAAGCGTTCATGGACGATTTAAAAAGGAAATTGAAACTAAAGAATTGGATTTTGTTTTTGAAATGGATGCCACCGATGTTTATGCGCATTTAGATAAGGAAGCTGTTAGAAAAATAATAAGTAATCTTATAGGAAATGCTATTAAATATGCTGATAAAAAAATTATTGTATCCTTAAAAGCCGAAAATGAGTTTATTGAATTTTGTATTAAAAATGATGGAAACTTAGTCCCCGAAGAATTAAAAGATAAAATTTTCGACCCATTTTACAGATTAGAAGCCGCTAAAACAACAAAAGGAACGGGTATTGGGTTATCTTTAGCGCTGTCATTATCAGAAATGCACAACGGAAGTTTGAGCTTAGACACCACATCAAAAACCATGAATGTTTTTGTTTTAAAACTCCCAAAAAATCAAGAGAATAGATTTCATTTATATGATGAGCCAGAAAACGAAAACAACCCAGATATCGAGACTAACACAAACTCTGAAAATGACACCATTGCTGACTCAATTATAAAAATTCTTGTTGTTGAAGACAATCTTGACTTATTAGACTTTGTTACAAACGAATTAGATACTACCTACCATGTTATTAAATGTTCAAGTGCAGAAGAAGCACTCACAAAATTAGATGACACCAATATTGGCTTAGTGATAAGTGATGTAAATATGCCTGGTATGGATGGATTTACCTTTTGTAATTATTTAAAAACATCAATTGCTTACAGCCATATCCCCATCATTTTATTGACTGCAAAAACAACATTAGCCTCAAAAGTAGAAGGTTTAGAGTCTGGTGCAGATGCTTATATAGAAAAACCGTTTTCTATGGATTTTTTAAAGGTTAGAATTCATAATTTACTAGAAAACAGAAAGCATATTGTAGAACATTACACCACGTCTCCTTTAGCACATATATTGAGTATCGCCAATACTAAAACTGATAAAACTTTTATTGAAAAATTAGACAAAACTATTGATGAAAACATGAGCGACCCCAATCTTAATGTAGAAACCTTGTCTGAAATCATGTTTATGAGTCGCTCTACCTTATACAGAAAAATAGATAATATTTCTAGTTTAAGTCCTAATGAACTTATTAATATATCCCGACTCAAAAAAGCGGCACTTTTACTTTCGCAAGAAGATTATAAAATTTATGAAGTAGCCGAAATGGTTGGCTATAATTCTAAATCTAGTTTTGGCAGGAATTTCCAAAAGCAATTTAATATGACTCCAACAGAGTATAAAAAGACATTAACAAATACCAGTACTACGAAATTGGATGCTTAGTGTTTACTAAAAACTGATGGTTTTATAATATCTTAACCCAATACGCTTTGTTTCAGAAAAGCTGTGTTTCAAGTTATATTAACGTGATTTCTATAAAGCACTAATAATATCGTACTTTGTAATAATTTGATAATTGTTGTCATCTAACTTTACCAAAACCGCGTTATTATCTCTGTGAATCAATTTAGAAATCGCTTCAATAGGTATGTTTTTTTCAACAATAGGAAACGGTTTGTGCATCACCTCTTTTATTGGTAAATCTGAAATATCCTTGTTTTCAATATACTTTCTCAACAAATCAGCTTCATCAATTGCTCCAACAAAACCATTAGAATCTTCAACAGGTATCTGAGAGATTTTATACTTCTTCATACGCTCTATAGCGTGAGACACCAATTCTTCAGTTTTAACAGTAATCAATGGTCGTTCTGAATGATTTGAAACAATATCTTCAGCAGAAGTCATTTCATCATCAATAAATCCGCGTTCACGCATCCAATCATCATTAAACATTTTACCTACATAACGACTCCCATGGTCGTGAAATAACACTACTACAACATCGTCTTTTTTAAAGTGATCTTTTAATTGTAGTAATCCCTTAATAGCTGCTCCCGCAGAATTACCAAGAAACATACCTTCTACTTTCGCTAGTTTTTGTGTATAAATAGCAGCATCTTTGTCCGTTACTTTTGTAAAACCATCAATAACACTAAAATCTACATTCTTTGGTAAAATATCCTCGCCAATACCTTCAGTAATGTAAGGGTAGATTTCATTTTCATCGAAAACTCCTGTTTCGTGGTATTTCTTAAAAACACTTCCGTAAGTATCTACACCCCAAACTTTTATATTAGGATTTTTCTCTTTTAAATATTTACCTACACCAGAAATGGTTCCTCCTGTTCCTACACCAACTACAAAATGTGTAACCTTTCCATCTGTCTGTTTCCAAATTTCTGGCCCTGTGCTTTCGTAATGCGCTTTAGTATTACTTGGATTATCATACTGGTTAACATACCAAGAATTTGGCGTTTCCTCAGCAAGTCTTTTTGAAGTAGAGTAATAAGATTTAGGGTCTTCTGGCTCTACGTTAGTTGGGCAAACAATTACTTTACTACCTACAGCACGCAAAATATCCATCTTCTCCTTACTTTGCTTGTCGCTAATAACACAAACCATTTTGTATCCTTTAACTATAGCGGCTAAGGCTAAACCCATTCCCGTATTTCCAGAAGTGCCTTCAATTATGGTTCCTCCTGGTTTTAATCGTCCATCGGCTTCGGCATCTTCAATCATTTTTAAAGCCATTCTATCTTTAGTAGAATTACCAGGGTTAAAAGTCTCGTATTTTGATAAAACCAAACATGGAAGATCCTTTGTTAACTTATTTAATTTAACAAGCGGTGTATTTCCAATTGTTTCAAGTATGTTATTTGCATATTCCATATTTAATCAAATCTTATAGCTTTAACTGGTGATATTTTGGTTATAATATACGAAGGCAATAGTAACATTAATAGGCATAATATTAATGTACCAAGATTTAATGCAACTATATAACTTAAACTTATATATACAGGTGCTTCTGTTACGTAATAAACGTTAGGGTCTAGTGGAATTAATTTAAAGTATTTTTGAGCAAACAAAAGCCCTAAACCAATAAGGTTACCCCAAAACAAGCCCAATACAATTAAATAAGAAGCATTGTATAAAAACAACTTGCGTACACTCCAATTATTACTTCCTAAAGCTTTTAAAATGCCAATCATTTGAGTACGCTCTAATATTAATACAAGTAAAGCTGTTATCATATTTATTCCTGCTACAAGTATCATAATACCAATGATACCATATATGTTTTTATCGAATATTTTAATCCACTCAAAAATGGAGTAGAACTTATCTGTAATAGCCTGAGTATTTAATAATGATGGTGTATTTTGATAAATCTCAATCGTCTTTCTTTCAATATTATCGAAATCGTCTATAAACACTTCAAAATTGCCTATCTCGTCTTTTTCCCATTTATTAATACGTTGTAAATGTCTTAAATCTCCAATAATATAAGTAGAATCAAAATCCTGAAATCCAGAATTATATATACCAACGATATGATATGTTATAATATTTGGGGACTTAGCAAGGTCGCTCTTAGCAAATACCATTTGAAACTTGCTATCCAACTTAAATCCTAATCTGTTAGCCAAATATTGAGATATTAAAACTTCTTCATTTCGTTTGGCTGAATAATCTGGAAGTCTTCCTTCTATTAAAAATTCTTTAAAATAATCCCAATTATAATTTGCATCAACTCCTTTTAAAATAGCAGCTTCAAAATCTGTTTCAGTACGAATAACTCCTAATTTGGTAGCTACAGCCTGAATATGCTTTATTCCTTCAACCAACTTAAACTCTGGGTAAAATTCTTGGTTCTTAGAAATTGGATATATCGTTTCTTGAGAATTGTTACTATCGTAATTGCTAATCGTTACATGTCCATTAAAAGCAACAACTTTGTCACGTATTTTTTGCTGTAAACCAATACCTGTTGCTATGGCAATCATCATAACAATTATACCAATAACAATTGCAGCGATACCAATTTTTATTATTGGTGCCGAAATACTACTTTTATACGCTTTACTACCAATAATGCGTTTAGCTATAAAATACTCGTAATTCAAACTTAATATGCGGTTTAATATTTTCAAAAATACAGTTTTCCCTATAATTATCGGGACTGTTTTAATAATGATTTCTTGTGCAAATTCAGCAAAGACTGAAAGCAAAAATCTAAGCACAGAAACTTTAAAAACTAACGAGACCCTAAAACAAGTTAAAGGTGATGAAAAAATAATTGTTGGTGCGAATCAAACTGAAATATATCTACCTTTATTAAAAGGGAAACGCATTGGTATTGTTGCAAATCAAACCAGTGTTATTTTTAAAACTCACAATAAATTTACGCATCTAGTAGACTCACTAATTTCACTTAATATTGATGTAAAAAAAGTATTTGCACCAGAACATGGGTTTAGAGGTATTGGAGATGCAGGCGAACATTTAAACGATGAATTTGATTCAAACACTGGATTACCAATTATATCTTTACATGGAAAAACTAAAAAACCTTCAACAGCGCATTTAAAAGATATAGACATTTTAATTTTTGATATTCAAGACGTTGGTGTTCGTTTTTACACTTATCTCTCAACACTGCATTATATTATGGAAGCCTGTGCAGAAAATAATATTCCTTTAATAGTTTTAGATAGACCGAATCCTAATAGTCATTACATAGATGGCCCAGTTTTAGATATTAAATTCAAAAGTTTTGTTGGCTTACATCCAGTACCACTTGTTTATGGTATGACTATTGGCGAATATGCACAAATGATTAATGGCGAAAAATGGCTCGATAATGGTCTTGAATGCGACCTTAAAGTTATTTCATTGAAGAATTACAATCATAGTTTAAGCTATAGCTTACCAATAAAACCTAGCCCTAATTTACCTAATGATAAGGCTATAAATTTATACCCAAGTTTAGATATTTTTAGAGGAACACCAATTAATGTCGGGCGTGGCACAGATTGTCAGATGCAACGTTATGGAGCGCCATTCTTTCCAAAAAGTGAATTTAGTTTTACACCCAAATCTAATGAAGGAGCAAAACATCCTAGATTTAAAGGAGAGAAATGTTACGGTACAGATCTAAGAGATGAATCAAAACTAAACCGATTTACTTTAAAGTATGTATTAGATGCTTATAAAAAAACTCCAAAAGAGATACCTTTTTTTGGATCTACTTGGAATATCCATTCAGGTAATGCTATTTTAAAAAGCCAAATAGAAGCAGGATTAACGGAAGAAGAAATAAGAGAAACTTGGGAAAAAGACCTAGAGAATTTTAAAAAAATTAGGGAGAAATATTTAATTTATGAATAAGCTTTCAAATACATGAAAAGTCAAATTATAGCCTTTATTCTAGTTTGTTTCTTTTTTTCATGCAAAACACCTCGTGAAAATTTTAAACCAAAACCTGTTTCTGCTTCAGATTATGCCCTAGCTTTTCTTAAAAAGAATGACATCCCAGGAATGTCGATAGCTGTTTCAAAAAATGGTACGTTAATTTGGTCTCAAAGTTTTGGGTTTTCAGATTTAAAAACATACTCCAAAGTAACTAAGAACACTAAATTTAGAATTGCAAGTATTTCTAAACCAATAACAGCTATAGCTTTAGGAACACTAGTTGACAAAGGTAAAGTTCACCTTGATAGCAGTTTGTATAAATATCTGCCAGATTTTCCAAAGAAGAAATACAATTTTACGATTCGGCAAATTGGTGGTCATACAGCAGGTATTCGACATTACAAAGGCAATGAATTCAATTTAAATAAAAAGCTATCTATTACTGAAGGGTTAAATATTTTTAAAGAAGATTCGCTTCTTTACAAACCACTAAGCAATTATAAATACAGTACTTATGGTTATAATTTATTGAGCGAAGTTATTCAAACTGTTGCAGACACTAGTTTTAGCACCTATGTGAAAACTATCATTTTTAACCCCTTAAATATGAATGCTTCTACCATTGATAATTCAGATTCTATTTTACCTAATAGAACTCAGTTTTATATTAAAAACAAAGCAAACAAAGTTGTTCTTGGTCCCGAAGTAAACATTGAATTTAAAGTCGCAGGAGGCGGATTTCTATCCACTTCAGAAGATTTAATCTGGTTTGGTAATGAAATAATATTTCCAAAAATAGTTTCAAAAGAAACACTCCAAGAATTATTAAAGCCTCAAGTTTTAAAATCTGGAGAGATTGTTAATTATGGTGTTGGTTTTAGTTTAGATAAAACTAAAAAGGAAACTCCTAGATATAGTCATTCTGGTAGTGGTATTGGTGCATCAACTTTATTGCTAATTTACCCAGAAGAACGCATCGTTATTTCTATTCTTACTAATTTATCTCAAGTACCTATTTTTGATTTAGGGAATCAACTAGAAGCTATTTTTGTGAATTAATTTTCACTAGAAATTGTTTAGCAAAATTGAGCATCTCTATTTTATTCTTTTTTTCATTTCTTCTACAATATTAAAAGCCGCAGGGCATATAGCAACATTTTTTAAAGTTAAATTAGAAATTTGCTGAAATTTTTTTCTATCCGTGTGCGGAAACTCTCTACAAGCTTTAGGACGTACATCGTAAATCGAGCAATAATTGTCCGTGCCTAAAAAAGTACAGGGAACACTTTGAAGCACATAGTCGTTATCTTCATCCAGACGTAAATAATTGCTAATAAATTGCTGAGGCTTCATTCTAAAATGCTTAGAAATCCTGTCTATATCTTTATCGGTAAATAGTGGCCCCGTTGTTTTGCAACAGTTAGCACAGTCTAAACAATCGGTACGTTTAAATTCGGCTTCATGTATTTCTTGCATCACATAATCTAGGTTCTTAGGTGGCTTCTTTTTAAGCTTAGTGAAGAATTTTTTATTTTCGTTATGCTTATCTTTGGCCTGCTTTGGAAGATTTTTAATTATGTCTTGCATGGTGTAAAAATAAACAAACTTGTCATTCTGAACTACGTGAAGAATCTAAAATTAATAAGATGCTTCGACAGGGTTCAGCATGACATAACAACATTAATTTTGAAAGACCTTTTCGGAAAAGCTTTATTAGATTATCAAAATGGAAACTATACTGAAGATATTATTACTTCAACTAGTATTTCAGATGATGATGTTTTACCTCTTCCCTATTTATTCCGAAAATTTAAAAGCATGCCTGCGTTAGAACAAAAAGCGTTAAAACTCAGTAAAGGAACAATTTTAGATGTTGGTTGCGGTGCAGGAAGCCATAGTTTGTATTTACAAGAAAAAGGCTTTAATGTAAAAGCAATAGATATTTCGAAAGGTGCTATTGAAGTTGTAAAGCAACGTGGTGTTTTAAATGCTGAAATCAAAGATATTTTAAATGAAGTTGAAACGTTTGACACCCTGCTTCTTTTAATGAATGGTACGGGTATTTTTCAAGAAGTATCTCAAGTTTCTAAATATTTATCGCATTTAAAAAGTTTACTGAAACCAAACGGACAAATTCTTATTGATTCGTCGGATATTAAATATATGTACGAAGATGAAGATGGCGGTTATTGGATGGATATGAACTCTAGTTACCATGGTGAACTCGATTATTTTTTGTCTTACAAAGGTGAAAAAGAAAACCCCATGAAGTGGCTTTATTTAGATTTTGAAACTTTAAAACTAGCTTGTGAAACGGTTGGGTTGGAGTGTGAATTGGTTTTGGAAGGTGCGCATTTTGATTATTTGGCTAGATTGAGTTAAGTCTGTAATGCCCAATTATTGTAAAATTAAACAAACAATCTTCAATAACTTGACCTGAACCAATATTGTGAACAATAAGATTTCGTGAACCTTCTTTCGATTTTCTATTAACGACAATGCCAATATGAGTCACAGCACCTCCTAGATTCCAGCAAACAATATCACCAGGTAAATAATCATGAGAAACTTTGGTTATTGGTTTTTCAGCACCTTTTCTTTTGAAATAGCACATTAGATTAGGGACTCTTCTATGGTCAATATTTTTATCCGTAGTCTTCAATCCCCATAGTTTTGGATATACTCCAAAATTAGCTCTCATATCCTCATGAACTTCCTTCTGTAAATCAAGACCAAGTTTTCTGTAAGCTCTAATAACAACATCAGTACAAACACCTTTATTTTGTGGAACATCACCATTTGGATAAGCAATTGAAAAATAACTTGGATCATAGGTGACTTTTTGTTCGATTAATTCTAACGCAGCATCAGAAAGGGTTAATTCTTGTACAGCACTTTGAGCAATGCTTACATTCAAGAATAATATTGAAATAATGAAAAGTAGTTTTTTTATAAAAGCTGAACTTAAATTTAAAAGATTACCACGTCGTTTTACTCCTCGTAATGACCTTAAAAATCAAACTTAAAAGTAGCACCCGCTAAAAATTGAATACTTTGCACTGGATAATCCATCCATTTTTGGTAAGCTTCATTTGCTATATTATTTGCTTTTGCAAACACCGATATTTGGTCATTTATATGATACCCTAAATGAGCGTTGGCATCAAAATAACTATCTAAATCAACCGTCATGGCTCTAAATCCTTCAAGCGGATCAATAATACTTAATAAATCTTTACGCTCGCCTACGTAAAACAAATTAGCGCCTGCAAACCAATGTTCATTAATTTGATAATCTAAAAATAACGAACCTTTTATATCTGGTAAATTCCACGCTTCTGCTTCATCATTAGTTGAATAATTAAAATATTCTGCTTTAATCCCTAACTTAAAATTTCTATTTACATCAACGTTAATTTCACCAGAAACTCCAAAAGTATCAACATCATCGTACACAATTCCGAAGGAATTTCCATATTGATAATTCTCGGCTTCTGTAAAATCTAATAATGTTGTATTACTTCTAAATAACACTTTATCTCTATCGGCTAAATAACTTCCGCTAATATTATAGCTCATATTGCTAGACAGTTTTCCTTTTAATCCTATATAAGCATTGTATTGCTGATCTGTTGGCATAATAGTCAAAGTTGGTGACACAAAAGGGTTTTCAGTTGCTAACCCATGATAAGAATTCTGTATTAAACCACCTTCAATACCTCCATAAGCAATTAAAATATCGTTAACCAAACGGTAACTTGCCGTTACATTAGGGTATACATAAAACCTGTTATCGCCTGTTTCTTTTTCATTTAAATAGAAAGCAGAAAAGCCTAAATTAACAGTTAAATCATCTTCCTTTATTTGGTAACTTGGTGTTATTCCTATCTGGAAATTACCATAATTTAATTCGTTCATAGAATCGTAACTTCTATCGAAAGTACCGCTCAAGTAATCAAAAGTAATTTTAGTCGATACTTCTTCTCCATTTATTGGAATATCGATTAAAGTATTCGCCATAAACCTGTTTTCTCCAGAACCTTGATTATCTCCAAAGCGTCTAAAAAAGAAACTTCCTGAATTTATATAGGTATCTTCAAAAGTAATATCGCCACCAAAATGCGCGCTAAAAAAAGAATGATCGGTTTGAATATCTGCTCCTTGTGCAAAAGAAGTTAATGCCTCTGGCACACCATACCAATTATTTGTGAATCTTTGAAAACCTCCTTCTACATTCCATGACAAATCACGCAACCTAGACGCATAGTTTACATTGATTTTTGAATTTGAAAAATCGTCATCAAATTGAACACCTTTTATACCTCCTTGCGATGAATGGTGGCTAATATAGCCGCCCACACTTTCTGTTCTACTAATGGCATGATTTAAATAAACCTCTCCTAAAATAGTGGTATACGTACCAAAACCTATTGTTGCATAATTATCATACAATTTAGTGGGTTTAGCCTTCTCTACAATTGCTGCATTTCCTTTTGCTGGAGTAAAAGTAGATGCCACTGGAAATGAAAAAATATTGTACTTTACTTCTTGTTTGGAATCTGTAACCTCATCATCCAAAGAAGGAATTTCTTTCACTTTAAAAGCGTCTGATATTGATGGTGTATATGGTTTTACAACATCTATTACACCCGTATTTATTGTATCATTTTCTCTTTGTTGTGAAAAAACAAATGCGGTACTAAATAAAACGGCTACTATAATTATATTTTTTATGTGCTTTCGCATATTTAATTTTTTAATGATTTATGAGATGCTTCACATCGACTGCACCCAGTGCAGGCTCGCTAAGCATGACAATTAAATTACTAATCTTCTGGTTGAATTGATGAATTTGTTTTAGCTTCTTTAGCTTTTATTCTACTTAATTCTTGTTTAGCCTCCTGCACAACATCATCAAACTCTTTAAAGTTTTCAATAACGCTTTCTAGAATATAGGTAGCTTGAAAAGCATCTCCTAAGGCATCATAGTTTTTAGCCATAAGTACCAAACCTTTCGCACTGTAATATTTATATCCAGAAAAATCTTTAGCTAACTTTTGCACCGCTTTATTTGATGCTTCATGCTTACCTTCTTTATTTTTGAAATACGCATTATAATATAAAGCTTCGGCTGCCATTTCTCCAGATGCAACATTTTCAACCTTAGCATAAGCTGTTTTAGCTTTATCCTCATCACCTGTTTTAATTGCAGAACGTGCAATAATTATATAGGCATCACTTTTAATTTTATTATCAATTTTAGAATTGGTTAATACTTTTTCTGCATAAGAAACAGCATCATTATAATTTTCTAATTGATAATTTGCTTTCATCAAGTTAGATTGTGCAAATACCACATTTTGAGGAAAGTTTGCTTCTTCTTCTAATCTCAGCAATAAAGGTATTGCTTGATTCCAGTCTTTATTCTCTAAATGAAACTGGGATAATCGCGATAATGCTTCTTCGGTATATTCACTTTGTGAAGCATCAACAACATACTTATAATGAGGTGCCGCATTTGCCGTTAAATCTTTTTTATAATATAATTGTGCTAAATAAAAATGAGCTTGCAGTGCGTGAATACCATTTGAGAATTCATTTAAATAACCATTAAACTGTTTAATAGCTTTTTCTGTATTATTATCTAAATATTGTTTTTCGGCTGCTTCGTAAGTGGCATTGTCTAAATCGGCATCGGTAACTTCTACATAGTCTAATGTTCGAACCCAAGAAGCATAATCGTCAACACGACCTAAATCAATATAAATTAGTCTCGCAGTAGAAACTGCTTGTACAGCCTCTGGTGTACCTGGATAATCCTCAGCAACTTTCTTAAACTTGGTTAAAGCCTGTTCATTTTGACTTCCATTATAATAGACCAAACCTTGTCGCAGCAATGCCTTAGGCACAAATGAACTCATACGGTATTCGCTACTTAAACGATTGTAAACAGCCATGGCTTTATCTGTTTCGTTAGCTTTTACATATGAATTTCCTAATTCATACATGGCATCATCGCGCAATTTAGATTTAGGATACGATTTAATAAAAGTTTCTAATTCAGATATTTTTTTTGAAGACTTTCCTGTATAACCAATACTTATCGCTTTTTGGAAAAATGGATAATCTGATTCTATTTCATTTAAATCAATCGCATTTTCATAAGCATTAATAGCATCATTATATTGACTTGAAACAAAATGACCATCTCCTAAACGTAAATAGGCATCATTAAGGCGCACTTTATCTTCTTTTTTATTGGCTATAAATTGATTAAAATACTCTGTGGCGCTCGGATAATTTTTTTGTTTGAAATAAGTATAGGCTAAATTATAGTCTATGTTTTCAATTTCTGGTGTAGAAGCCGATTGCGTTTGCTGCTGAAACTGCTTAAACCCAATTAAAGCATCATCATAATTAGTTAAATTATAATCTGCTTCTGCTTTCCAAAAAGTAGCTCTTGCTGTATATTCTGGATCTCTTGGTTCTTTTAAAGATTCATCAAAAAGCAAACGAGCTTCTTGGTATTGCGTTTCATTATACAACTCAATACCTCTGTAAAATGCTACTTTTTGGTAAGCAACTTTATTTTCGAAATTTTTCTTTCCTTCAAGTAGCTTTAAGGCTTCTTTATAATTTTTAGACGTAATATATGAGTCTATTAAAAGCGTCTCTATTTCTTCTTTATAAGGTGTATTTGGGTATTTATTTAAATATCCAGCTAACACTTGAGGGGCTGACTGATAAGGATTACCAATTTCGTAACTAATTTTAGCATAGTTTAACCAAGCATCTTCTTGAATTTTTAAATCGAAATCCATTTCTGAAGCATTTTTAAAAGCATTTAATGCCTCTTGCTTCTTACCTAAATTAATATAGCTCTCACCTAAATGATAATAGGCATTTTGAGCGATAGAATTTCTTCCATCTACAATTTTATTAAATTCTGAAATGGCGTTTTCGTAATCTTTCTGTTTATAATAGGCGTATCCTAATTGGTAATAATCGGTGTTATTCCATCGTCCTCTCTTTCCTTTATATTCCTTTAAATAAGGAATAGCTTCTTGATACTGCTCTAAATTAAAATAACTTTCTCCAATAATTTTTGAGAGTTCTGAAACTTCGTTTTCATCACCTGTCTCTAATCGCTCCTTAGCAAGTTCGATTGCCTTTTCAAAATTACCTAATTTGAAGTTTAAATCGGCTTGGTAATAAGACAGCTTTTCTTGATAACGCTCTTGGTCACTTACTTGATCGAAATACTCGTTTGCTTTATCGTAATCGTCTCCTTCATAAGCCATAAATCCAATATAATATTTAGCCTGTGAACCATACTCTTGAGAATTCTCAACACGAGTTAAATATTTTTTTGCTTCTTTATAGTTTTTGGTTGCAAATGCCGAATAACCATTATTGAAATTGAATTTTTCTTTTTCGCTTCTTGCTAAAGCACTTTCATTTACTTTATCATACCATTTTTTAGCATGGGCGTACTTTGAATTCTCAAAATAATAATCGCCTACATCAACAAAAGCAGTGTTCCGTTTTGTACTGGTAGGATAATCTTTTACAAAATCTTCAACTAAACCATCGGCATTTTGCTGATTTAAACGTACAGCACAATTAGCGATGTAATAAGCGCAATCCGATTGTAAAACCTCTTCTTTTGCTGTTTTCTTTATAGTACCAAATAAAGACTGTGCTGCGAGATATTGCTGATTATTATATAATGATAAGGCCTTTTGATAGTCAACTAAATTACTGGTATACGCTGCAGATTGTTGTGCCCAAACTTGAAAACTAAAAGCTATAACGAACACTAGCGTTACAATATTTTTTAAAGTCATTAACGATTCGTTTTTTATTTTAAAATCAAAGATAATTTAATATGAATCTTATAACGTAATAATCGTGCCATAATTATAAACCGAGTTGTTAAAAGTTAAAAAATACATTCGTAGGTAGTCCAATTAATAAATTGATGTAATACTTGCTTCAAACTTTTTACGTTTAGTTTTTACTTTCAACTTTTAAATAATACTTTTACAACGCTTTAAAAAATATCATTTATTTTATGCCAAATCCTATTTTAGAATTAAAAAATGCTTCTATTTTTCAAGGTGACAGTTTAGTACTTTCAAATGTGAATGTTGAAATTAATAAAGGAGAGTTTGTATACTTAATAGGAAAAACGGGAACTGGTAAAAGTAGTTTCATGAAAACACTTTATGGCGATTTGCCTCTAACCAAAGGCGATGGTAATATTGTAGATTATAATTTAAAGACTCTTAAGGAGAAAGATATTCCATTTCTTAGAAGAAAGTTAGGTGTTGTATTTCAAGATTTCAAGTTATTAAACGATAGAACCATAAATGACAATTTATTATTTGTTTTAAAAGCAACTGGCTGGAAAAACAATAACGAAATGAATGCCAGAGTTGAAGAAGTTCTTGCCAAGGTTGACATGAAAACCAAAGGATTTAAATTCCCACATGAACTTTCTGGTGGCGAGCAACAACGTGTTGCCATTGCAAGAGCCTTACTAAATAACCCCGAGCTTATTCTTGCGGATGAACCTACCGGAAACCTAGATCCACAAACTAGTGTTGAAGTTATGGAAGTTTTGCAAGACATAAATAAAAATGGTAATACCATATTAATGGCTACTCATGATTATGCGTTACTACTTAAATACCCTAGCAAAACCTTGAAATGTGATGAGAATCAGGTTTATGAGGTCGTGCAACGACAAAACTAAAATAATCTTTTAAATAGGCGTCCAAAAAATGATTTGCGTTTTGGCTCTTCAACTTTATCAAATTCAACTATAAAAACACCAAAATTACTTAAGGTTTTTTGAGCGCGATCATTATGAAGTGGTTTTTCAAACACTAAATTATTCATAGGGAAGTTAATTTGAATAGATTTATCAAGTAGTCCAGTTTTTAAAACTTCTTTTCTATTTTCAATATCTATAATTTTATAGCTAAGACCTTCATTAAGTTTAAAACTAGAGAAATCTACTTTAACATCCTTTCCTTCTTTACTAAAAAGAGTCACTCTAAATAAGTTTGGTTTGTATTCATTTTGGGTGATATCTAAAACATTATTCAATCCAAATGATTTAATATGTTGCCATCTGCTATTGGTATCAAAATTGAATTTAGATTTCCATTCTTCAAGATTATAACTGTTTTTTTTATCTACCCTAAAGGACTTATTCTTTTTTGTATAATACATATTATCATTAAATATCCATTTTGAAGGGTCATAATTTTTAAACAATGTAGAGTTTAAAAACACATACCCACTGTAAACTCTATTTTTTTTAAAACTCAATGAATTTGCTTGCAAAATTCTTAACGCATTATTTCTTCCGAGTATAGTATTATTGTGAATACTTATATTTTCTACTGGTGCATTCGCATGAAAACCAATAGTCAATGAAGCAGCATCCCCATTTACTTGATTCCTATTATAATCAGTATTATGATAAAGTATATTATTTTTAATATCAATATTCTTAGCAATATTTATTCCATTTCTATCGTCTGTAGCTAGAATTATATTATCTACTGTTCTGTGACCAGACGGTAAACCACTATTAAATATTACATTATTATCTAGAGTTATGTTTTTTACATAATCTTTATTTGCTTTTCTATTTGCAGACCATATTTCAACACCCTTGTAATAATTATTAAATATGATGTTATTTTTTATTAAACGTGTTTTATCCCCTTCATTCTGCACATACATTCCTGCTCCAAAAGCTTTTCCCTTTTCATCTACAAAACCATTATTATAAATAATACAATGAGAAATTAAACTACCATTGGTTTGCCTCCAAGAGCCTATTCCCCCTCCAGGATTATTATATATTACTAGATTAATTAATTTACAATCTGAACCACCTTTAGTATGCGTAATACCGTTAACTTTTTGAAAATCACCTTTTCCTTTTATTCTAGAAAATTCACCTAACCATGTAATTTCAAAGTCTTTAAAAATTACATTGTTTCCTTGAATGGTCAATACTGCCTTTTTGTTTGAAACTACATTCCCGTTTAATATTACTTTATCTTTTTTAAATGCAGAAACAGTAATATACTTATTAGCAATCGTACTTTTTAATGTACTAATAAAACGCCCATTATAAACCCCTTCATGCAGCCAGATAATAGCACCTCCATTTACGGTTTGAGATTTTTGATTTAGTGCGGTTTGCAAATCCCAAGGATTCCCGAAGCTCCCAGTACCTATTGATTTACCATGATTATTTTTATCATTCTTCGGAAATACATGAAACTCTTTTTGAGCTATAAGATTTAGTTGAAAAAAAGTGATAACTATAAAAATGTAGATATGTTTCATAAAAGTTTAAAATCAAGTATTGTACCAAATAGAAATTAGATAAAAATACTTTTCTTTTTAAGAAATGTTTTTTATCTAATTGAAAAATAAATACTTATTTACCAAAAACTATAGTATGTTAACTTAATAAAAAACATGTTTTTTAGATTAAATGTAGGTTCAAAGCTATAAACGGTTAGAAACAAATACATTAAAATTATATATTTGCAATATAAAATTTAACCTAAGAACTTATGAATAAAAATTACTTATTAAACACCCTAGCATTAATTATTGGTATTAATTTATTTGCTCAAACTACTTTAACACAATCTGCAGATCCTATAACTATTAATACCACGGGAATAGCATGTACCAAGGTTATTGAAAAAGATTATGTCGACAACTCTTTTTATAGGGTTTATAAACTTTCAGATTTTGGCATTTCAGGAGACTTTGAAATAAGCTCATTAGAGTTTGGTCAAGGTAAGGCACGTGATGGCAAAGAATTGACATTGAATATATATACTGTAGATACTGACGATTTATTTACAGCTTCATTTGGCGCACCTATAGCAAGTACCTCATATATATGCTCATCAGGCGACAATAATAAACTAATAAGTGTAGCTTTGTCTGTTAATATACCTACAGGTTCTATCATTGCTTTTGAAATATTTGCTGCCGAAAACGGAGATGGTCTTGGATCAACTGATACTACGGAAGATTTCCTTCCTGGATTTAATTCTGGTTTGGAGAATGATCATAGTTATTTACAAGCCCCTGTTTGTTTTGCTAATAAACCAACAACTTTAACTAACCTTGGTTTCTCAAATAACAGGTATGTTATGAATATTGTTGGATCTGAAGTATTAGGAGTTAATGATTTTAATGCTTTTAAATTGTCCATATCTCCCAATCCTACTAAAGATATCATTACTATTGACACAGGTTCTTCCAATGCAATCACTAACATGAATTTGTATAATATTACTGGACAATTATTACAAAAAAGCATCAAATTACCAAGTGTCGATTTATCTGAACTTAAATCAGGAATTTATCTTTTAGAGGTTAGTACCATAAAAGGAAAAGCGACTAGGAAAGTAATTAAGAGATAAGGAATTAAAACTAATTTCCTGTTTTCATCCAATATTTGATTTTACATTTCTAACTTTAAGGTTTTTTAATTATATATTAAGTCTTTGTTTTAAACTATTTTTAACACATAAAAGGCAGCCATGGTAATAATTACTGACAAAATAGATTAATTTTTGAAATACATAAAATTACCTTTCATCGATTTTTTTTGCTTTTCGTAGATGTTTTATGATTTTTTATCTTATATTGGTTCCCTATAAACTAAGCTTTAAAAATAATTTATTCTTTTAAGCTAGGTTTGTATGCTAACTAACTGTTTTATAACAAATTAATATTGATTAATCAAAAATGAAATGTTTCAACGACCTACTATAGAATAAAAGCGTATTTCAACGAGTATATTTGCTATATGTAGACCGTAGTAATAATTTTACACTTTCCCTCATTAAATTGGTTAATAGCACTTTGAACCAAAATACTTACTATTACTAGATAAATCAATATCTAGCAGTAGTTATTATTAGTTAGTGCAACGCCCTAAAATTAACTATTTATGAAGAAAAATTACATTCAAAAAATTGTTCTCCTTATATGCCTATGGTCTTTTAGCATCAACCTACATGCTAATAATGATTATGTAAGTAGAATATCTTCAACGACAACACCTACAAATACTTTTTATTACGGAGCTATTTCTGATTATGCTAAATTGAGTAATAATTTTCTAGCCAATAACATAAATGAATCAACATCAAACTTTGTTCCTCCTACAGCAAATTGTCAAGACATAACTGTTTCTTTAGACTCTTCTGGAAATATATCTATCGCTGAAGATGCGGTTAATAATGGAAGTACTGGTGCAGGAACACTATCTTTTGATACCGATATAACAGATTTTGATTGCTCAAATATTGGTATAAATTCAGTAGTTTTAACAGTTACTGATTCAGATGACCCAAGTAATCCAAGCACTTGTACAGCAACCGTTACAATAACAGATAATAGTACTAGTGCCTCGGTTAGCATATCTACTCCAAATACAACTATTTGCGAAGGAGATTCTGCGACGTTTACCGCTGTTCCTACAAATGGAGGAACACCTACTTACCAATGGCAAGTTAATGGCGTTAATGTTGGAACTAACAGTAGTACATTTTCTTACTCTTATAATAGTCCTCCATCAATACCGCCTTATGGAAATGGTGATGTGGTTACTGTTATCATGACATCGAATCTTTTTGCTTGCGATGTAACAAGCAATCAGGTTATCATGACGGTTAATCCTTCCGTTGTACCTTCTGTTACTATACAATCTACAGCTACTACTATTTGTGCTGGTGATTCTATAACGTTTTCTGAAGATTTAATATTTAATGGTGGACTATCGCCCTCATATCTTTGGTTTGTTAATGGTGTTTCAACTGGAGTAACAACTGCTACTTATACAACATCATCATTAAATGATAATGATTTTGTACAATTACAAATAACACCTTCTGCTGAAGTAAATTGTCCTTCTCCAGCACAAGCAATAAGTCCTCAAATTGATATATCAGTGAACCCACTCCCTACTCTAAGTACTGTTGATGGTTCAGTCTGTGCTACTAGTCAAACCAGTATTGATTTAAATACTTTAGTAACAACTAATGGGACTACCGTTACATTCCATGCATCTCAAGCCAATGCTGATAATGACACAGGAGCTATTCCTCCCTCTGTAAGTCCTGCTTCAGCTACAACTTATTTTGTAAGAAGTGAACTAGCAACTGGATGTTACAATACCGATACCATTTTAATTTCTATTGACCCACTCCCTTCTGTAAATGCTGGAGTTGGTCAATCTATTTGTATTGGAAATTCTTTTGACTTAGCTTCCATTGCCTCTGGTAGTGGAACTCTAACATATCATACATCACAAGCAGATGCCGATAATGATACTGGAGCTATTTCATCAACCGTAAGTCCTGCTGCAACTGCTACTTACTATGTAAGAAGTGAAAATGGTACAACAGGTTGTTATAATACAGATAGCGTGCAGATTACGGTAACTCCTTTACCTACCCTAAGCACATCAAACGGTTCAGTCTGTGCTACTAGTCAAACCAGTATTGATTTAAATACTTTGGTAACAACTAATGGGACTACTGTTACATTCCATGCATCTCAAGCCAATGCTGATAATGACACAGGAGCTATTCCTCCCTCTGTAAGTCCTGCTTCAGCTACAACTTATTTTGTAAGAAGTGAACTAGCAACTGGATGTTACGATACCGATACCATTTTAATTTCTATAAATCCATTGCCTACTTTAAGCACTATTGATGGTTCAGTCTGTGCTACTAGTCAAACCAGTATTGATTTAAATACTTTAGTAACAACTAATGGGACTACCGTTACATTTCATGCATCTCAAGCCAATGCTGATAATGACACAGGAGCTATTTCTCCCTCTGTAAGTCCTGCTTCAGCTACAACTTATTTTGTAAGAAGTGAACTAGCAACTGGATGTTACGATACCGATACCATTTTAATTTCTATTGACCCACTCCCTTCTGTAAATGCTGGAGCTGGTCAATCTATTTGTATTGGTAATTCTTTTGACTTAGCTTCCATTGCCTCTGGTAGTGGAACTCTAACATATCATACATCACAAGCAGATGCCGACAATGATACTGGAGCTATTTCATCAACCGTAAGTCCTGCTGCAACTGCTACTTACTATGTAAGAAGTGAAAATGGTACAACAGGTTGTTATA
>NZ_CANKXK010000009.1 GCF_947487605.1 uncultured Algibacter sp. | reverse complement strand
CAAGTATTAAATTTGAAACAGAAAATACAAATCAATTAGCTCTGTTTTTCTAAATCCTTACGTCGAACTCAGGTTAAAAAGAAAAACACACCAATAGATGGTGAAATACCTGTTCAGGAAATTAAAGCCGAAATAGCAGAATAAATAGCTAAGATACTGTCTAAAAAGTCTTTATAATTTGATTTGTCAGGTTGAGTCTGTCGAAACCGATATTGATTATCAGTAAGTTAAAAACATTTCGACAAGCTCAATATGACATCGAACTTACTTTTCAGACAGCCTCTTAATTATTCTATACGTTTTAAACCATTAATATCTTCAATCCTTATAAATTTACCAACTGTAGAAATTAGGCCTTCTTTTTTAAATTGTGATAATACGCGAATTGCAGATTCCGTAGCAGTACCTACAATATTAGCATAATCTTCACGAGATAAAATAACGCTTAAAGTGCCATCTGGATTAACACCAAAACTTTCATGAATATAGATTAGAGTTTCAGCTAAACGCTGACGCACAGATTTTTGTGCCATATTCACTATTATATCATCAGCCTCACGCAAGTCATGCGCCATATCTTTCAACATATCAAATGAAAACTTTGGATTTTTTTGAAGATCAGCTATAATTTCAGTACGGGGTATAAAACAAACTTCCATATCATTAAGTGCTGTGGCTTGCAAATTGGAATTTTCGTTAGACACCAAAGAACGCTGTCCAATCAACTGTCCTTTA
Organism: uncultured Algibacter sp.; assembly: GCF_947487605.1. Taxonomy (GTDB): domain Bacteria; phylum Bacteroidota; class Bacteroidia; order Flavobacteriales; family Flavobacteriaceae; genus Algibacter_D. The sequence goes on along the minus strand of NZ_CANKXK010000009.1, from coordinate 169,442 downwards.
ACAACCATTTTTACAATCTGGTCTTTACCATTTTCACTTAATTTAGACAGTTTACAAACACCATTCTTAACACAATAAATACCATTTATGGAATCTCCTTCTTCAAAAATAACTTCGCCTTTTTTTATCGTCTTAGATGTTTTACAAGCGGAAATTCTTATTAACTCATCTTTAGTCAACGACTTAAGCGAATTAAATTGTTTAATAATGCATTGTTCGCACTTACCCATACTACAAAGTTTGATTGTACTGTAAAAATAAATAAAACATGACAGATATCATATTTTAAATTCACTTCATTTTAGATTTTTGTATCAGGTATAAATGAGCAAATATTATGGGGCATAAAACATGTTTCCATTGTGGATTAGATTCTACAACTTCCGATATTACATATGATGAAAAATCGTTTTGCTGCAACGGTTGTAAAACTGTGTACGAAATTTTCTCTGCGAACGATTTAAGTTGCTATTACGATTTACAAAATGCACCAGGAGCTACGCCTAAAGAAATAGAAGGCAAATACAACTTTTTAGAAAACGAAAAAATTGTTGAAAGTTTACTGGAGTTTAATGACGAAAAAACGCAAATAGTCACTTTATATATTCCGCACATACATTGCAGTTCTTGTATTTGGATTTTGGAGAATTTGAACAAGTTACACCCCAATATAAGTTCGTCTATTGTGAATTTTGGAAAGAAAACCGTTCGGGTAAATTATAATACCGAGAACTTTTCTTTGAAAGCATTAGTGAAACTTTTAAGCAGTATTGGTTACGAACCTTTTATAAGTTTAGATGATTATTCTGTTGAAAAAAAGAATGTTGATAGGTCGCTTATTTATAAACTTGGTGTTGCTGGTTTTGCCTTTGGAAATATTATGTTTTTATCGTTTCCAGAGTATTTTCAAGTACATGGGTTTTGGATTGAGAAATACGCACCAGTTTTTAGGTGGTTGATGTTTGCGTTTTCTTTACCTGTTGTTTTTTACTCTGCTCAAGATTATTTTATTTCGGCTTATAAAGGATTACGGTCTAAAATTTTAAATATTGATGTGCCTATTGCTTTAGGTGCAGCTGTTTTATTTATAAGAAGTACAGCCGAAATAGTTCTGAATATTGGTACAGGTTTTTTTGATAGTTTATCGGGACTTATTTTCTTTTTACTGCTTGGAAAATTTTTCCAACAAAAAACGTATAACTTCTTGTCTTTTGAACGGGATTATAAATCGTATTTCCCTATCGGAATTACTAAAATTTCTTCTGATAATTCTGAAGCGTCTATTCAAGTATTTGACATTAAAAAAGGGGATAGACTTTTAATAAGAAATGAAGAGTTAATTCCTGTAGATTGTATTTTGATTAAAGGCAATGCACGGATTGATTATAGTTTTGTTACTGGCGAATCTGAAGCGGTTTCAAAACAATCTGGAGATAAACTATTTGCTGGCGGAAAACAATTGGATGGCAGTATTGAAGTTGATGTTTTAAAAACCGTTGAACAAAGTTACCTAACGCAATTGTGGAGCAACGATGTGTTTAGTAAAAATAAAGAGGATGGCTTTACAACTTTAACCAATGCCATTAGCAAGCGTTTTACCATTGCGGTTTTGAGTATTGCTATAATTTCGACAGCGTATTGGCTATTTATAGATTCCTCTAAAGCGTTAAATGTATTTACATCGGTGCTTATTATTGCGTGCCCTTGTGCTATTGCTTTGGCTGCTCCTTTTACATTTGGCAACTTATTACGCATTTTTGGAAAGCTAAAGTTTTACGCTAAAAATGCTTCGGTTATTGAGCAATTGGCGGCTATTAATACCATTATTTTTGATAAAACAGGAACGATTACTGCTAATAAAGAAACGTCTATAGCATATAGTGGATTGGAACTTTCGGGTGAAGAGGAATCGCTTTTAAAAAGTACACTACGTAATTCGAACCATCCTTTGAGTAGGTCGTTGTATGCCCTTTTGAACGCCAATGATATTGTAACTATAGATGATTATGAAGAGCATATTGGTAAGGGCATTATGGCTAAAAACAATAAGAATTCTATAAAAATTGGTTCTGCGCCTTTTGTTGGGTTTGCTTCTGAAACGGCAACATTGAATACAGCAGTACATGTAAGTACCAACAATCAATACAAAGGGAAATTTACGTTTTACAACCGCTATAGAAAAGGACTTTCAAAATTGTTTAACAAACTTAAAAAGGAGTATGATTTGGTAATTCTTTCGGGGGATAATGCTGGAGAGCAAGAGAACCTAACGAAGCTGTTGCCTGCTAAAACAAAACTGTTTTTTAATCAGAAGCCTGAGGATAAGTTGGAATACATTAAACACCATCAAAACTCTGGTGCTAAAGTGTTAATGGTTGGTGATGGTTTAAACGATGCTGGTGCTTTGGCGCAGAGCAATGTTGGGATTGCTATTTCGGAGAATGTAAATGTGTTTTCGCCTGCTTGTGATGCGATTTTGGATGCTGGTAAATTCAATAAGTTGTTTGCTTTTATCAAGGCTTCTAAAACGGCTATTAAGATTATAAAATGGAGTTTTTTACTGTCGCTTATTTATAACAGCATTGGACTTTATTTTGCGGTTACAGGACAATTATCCCCAGTTATTGCTGCTATTTTGATGCCTTTGAGTTCGATTAGCATTGTGGTGTTTACGACGGTTTGTACTAATGTATTGGGTAGGAAATTGAAATAAGAGTAGCCACAAATTCTCGAATTATTGTGAATTAATGGCTTTGTGGTGTTTCTCTGAAATGCGTCGAGATAAATTTGACTCTTCTTTCTTCACGATTTCCAAATGAAATTGGTAGGAGTTCCTCCCTTTTTTTAAAGGGAGGTGGGTTTTTCCTAAAGAAAAACTCGGAGGGTTAAAGCTTATAAACAGCAAAATAAAAATGGTTTTGGAGTTTAAAACGGATTTTGGCGGATTAGTGCGTTAGGGATAGTAGAGGAAAGCCCACAGCCCGACGTAGGAGGTGCGAGGACTTGGAACGGATAGCCCGACTTTTTGTGATCCTGCAAGGTTTTAAAAACCTTGTAGGTATGAGCAAAAAGTAACGCCCAAATAAAAAATTAAAACATGATAAATGTCATTTTTTTAAATAGACCTTAAAAGTACTTTTGAACCATAACTTCAAATAGGTATGAGCGTTATATATATTTTACTTGCTATTAGCATTATTGTGGCTATTGGCTTTTTTGTAGCCTTTATTATAGCTGTGAAAAGCGGACAGTTTGACGATAGTTATACGCCATCGGTACGCATGCTTTTTGAGGATGAATTGATTAAAGAAGAAACCAATAAAACGATACTAACCAAAGAAGAATAAATTTTTAGATATGAAATCGCCAACCAAAAGCTTAATTGAAAAAGAGCAAATTTTAAAAGCGATTGCATAAGACCTTTAATAAAAATAAATATGTACTTATGAAAATGCAACAATTTCATTACGATAATAAAATCGTTACCAAATTCATTTACGCTACAATTGTTTTTGGCGTTGTGGGTATGGCAGTAGGTTTGCTACTTGCTTTTATGTTTTTATTCCCAAACCTTACGGATGGGATTTCGTGGCTTAGTTTTGGTCGGTTAAGACCTTTACACACTAATGCTGTGATTTTTGCTTTTGTGGGAAATGCAATGTTTGCTGGTATTTACTATTCGCTACAGCGTTTATTAAAAACGCGTATGGCGAGCGACCTTTTAAGTAATATTAACTTTTGGGGGTGGCAATTAATTATTGTTGCAGCGGCTATTTCGTTGCCGTTGGGTTACACCACATCTAAAGAATATGCTGAGTTAGAATGGCCTATAGATATTGCCATTGCTCTAATTTGGGTAGTTTTTGGTGTGAATATGATTTGGACCATTTTAAAACGCCGCCAGCGCCATTTGTATGTTGCTGTTTGGTTTTATATCGCCACCTTTATAACAGTTGCGGTACTTCATATTTTTAATAGTTTAGAGTTACCTGTTAGTGCCATGAAAAGTTACTCGGTTTACGCTGGGGTACAAGATGCTTTAGTACAATGGTGGTATGGACATAATGCGGTGGCTTTCTTTTTAACGACACCGTTTTTAGGTTTGATGTATTATTTTGTACCTAAAGCAGCCAACAGACCTGTGTATTCTTATAGGCTTTCTATTGTGCATTTTTGGTCGTTAATATTTATTTATATCTGGGCTGGACCACACCACTTATTATACACCGCTTTACCAGAATGGGCACAAAATTTAGGTGTTGCTTTTTCTGTGATGCTATTAATGCCGTCTTGGGGTGGTATGATAAACGGATTGTTAACACTACGTGGTGCTTGGGATAAAGTACGTACCGACCCTGTTTTAAAATTTATGGTGGTAGCTATTACAGGTTATGGTATGGCAACTTTTGAAGGGCCTACCCTATCACTTAAAAACGTAAATGCAATTGCCCACTTTACCGATTGGATTATAGCCCACGTACACGTTGGCGCTTTAGCTTGGAACGGGTTTATGGCATTTGGTATTATTTACTACCTCATCCCTAGATTATTTAAAACCAAATTACATTCTATAGGCTTAGCTAATTTACATTTTTGGTTAGGGACTTTAGGTATTATTTTATACGCGCTACCTATGTATGTTGCTGGGTTTACCCAAGCAAGTATGTGGAAGCAGTTTAATCCTGATGGGACTTTAGTTTACGGTAACTTTTTAGAAACAGTTACTGAAATTATGCCTATGTATTGGATGCGTGCTATTGGTGGTTCGCTATACATAATTGGTATGTTTATACTGGTTTACAATGTAATTGTTACTGTTAGAAGTGGTAGTAAAGTTACAGACGAATTAGCTGAAGCTCCAGCTCTAGAACGAGTAACTAAAAAACGTACTGCAAGTGAAGGATGGCATACTTGGTTAGAAAGACGACCAATCCAATTAACCTTATTAGCTACTGTGGCAATTTTAATTGGTGGTATTATCCAGATTGTACCAACAATTATGGTAAAATCTAATATCCCAACAATAGCTAGTGTGAAACCTTATTCGCCTTTAGAATTAGAAGGTCGAGATATTTACATCCGTGAGGGTTGTGTAGGTTGCCACTCGCAAATGATTCGTCCGTTTAGAAGTGAAGTTGAACGCTATGGCGAATACTCAAAAGCTGGGGAGTTTGTTTACGACCATCCATTCCTTTGGGGAAGTAAACGTACAGGACCAGATTTACATCGTATTGGTGCTAAGTATTCTGATAATTGGCATTTCAATCACATGTACGATCCACAGAGTACCTCATCGGGTTCTATTATGCCTCGATATCCTTGGTTGATTACTGGTAGCAGTAGTGAATTAGATAAGTCACAAACTGAAGCCAAAATGGAAGTTATGGTAACTCTTGGTGTGCCTTATACAGAAGAGGATATTGCTAACGCACAACAAAGTATGTTAGAGCAAGGGACTCAAATTGAGAAAAACCTTTATAGCGATCCAGACTTTGCCAAAAATTATGAAGCCGATAAAAAATATGCTACAGACAATGGTGAAGATTTTATAGAAATGAAAAACAGAGAGATTGTAGCCCTTATTGCTTATTTACAGCGACTAGGAACCGATATTAATGTAGAAAATTAGTTAACTGTTTGTTGGTTATTAGTTTAAAATAATAACCAGTAACTAAAACAAAAATCATGTTAAAATTTGTAAAAAACCACATGGAGAGTATCACAGGTATTGAAATTTACCCAATTATCTCCTTACTTATATTTTTCATCTTTTTTGTAGCCCTTTTTTGGTGGGTAGCAACCGCAAAAAAAGACTATATAAAAAGAGTTAGCAACCTTCCATTAGACAACCAAAACGACGATATATTATGAGACGATTTATTCCATCTTGGATTCGTGTTCCAGTAGCATTCTTTATCATATTTGGAGCAGTTGAATTCTTTATAGATTCAGGCGAAAAACCAGCATTTATTGAATACCCCGTAGTACTACTATTTCTTTTTTTAGTATTACTTATTTTAATAGCTATTGAAGCCATTATTGGCGCTTTAGAAAACGTAATGCTTCATAAATTAGATGAAGAGGCTAAAGCACGTTTTTTAGCAGAAAAAGAAAAATCGTTTCAATTCACTTGGATTAAAAATATATATAACAAACTTCTGGGACAAAAACCTATTGAAGAAGAAGGCGAAATTATATTAGACCACAATTATGATGGTATTAAAGAATTAGATAATAACCTACCGCCTTGGTGGCTTTACGGATTTTATATCACCATTATTTTCGCAGCTGTTTACTTGGTAAGATTCCACATTTTTGATGGCGACAATCAATTTGATGAATTAGAAACAGAATTGGCAGATGCTAAAGTGGCTATTGAAGCTTACAAAAAAACCGCTAAAAACCTAGTTGACATCAATACCGTTACACAACTTACTGATGCGGCTGACGTAAGTGCTGGTAAAACTATTTTCCAGACCAACTGTGTGGCTTGTCATATGGCAGACGGTGGTGGTGGTATTGGACCAAACTTAACTGATGACCATTGGATACTTGGTGGTGGTATTAAAAATGTATTTAGAACGGTATCTGAAGGCGGGCGATCTGGAAAAGGAATGATTGCATGGAAAGCACAGTTAAAACCTTTAGAAATGGCACAAGTAGCAAGTTATGTATTAACATTTCAAGGGACTACACCAGCAAACCCAAAACCTGCTGAAGGTGATATTTGGGTAGATGAAAATGCAGAAACACCTGTTGAAACTGTTACAGATTCAACACAAACTATATCAAACTAAGCTAATGCTTATTGACCTGCAAGGTTTTTAAAACCTTGTAGGTCTTTAAAAAACAAAAAACAGTAATACCTACAAGGTTCTTGAAACCTTACAGGATTAAGACAAATAAAAAGACCTGTCAGGTTTTAAAAACCTGACAGGTCTGAATAAAAAAAGTAAAGAAAACAACATCGTGGAAACCCCAGATAACGAAAATTTTAGAGACTCCATTGGCACCATTACCGAAGAAGGTAAACGTGCTTGGGTATTTCCTAAAAAGCCTAATGGGAAGTTTTATAAATACAGAAAATATGTAAGCTACTTTTTATTGGCTTTTTTATTACTGTCTCCTTTTATAAAAATTAATGGGAATCAGTTTTTAATGTTCAATGTATTAGAGCGTCGGTTTAATATTTTCGGTTTTCCATTTTGGCCACAGGATTTTCATTTATTTGTTATTTCCATGCTTATTGGTGTGGTTTTTATCACGCTTTTTACGGTAGCTTTTGGTAGGATATTTTGTGGGTGGATTTGCCCACAAACCATTTTTATGGAAATGGTATTCCGCAGAATTGAATACTGGATTGAAGGCGATAGAAATAAACAGCGTAAACTAGCGAGACAAAAATGGGATGCTGAAAAAATACGAAAAAAAGGACTTAAATTTATCATATTCGCGCTTATCTCATTTATTATCGCCAATGTGTTTTTAGCGTATTTAATTGGTAGTGATAAGCTTATTGAGTACATCACCGAAGGGCCTTTAGAAAATGTAAGCACCTTAATTTCTTTATTAATCTTTACAGCGGTATTTTATTTTGTATTTGCTTGGTTTAGAGAGCAGGTTTGCATTATTGCTTGCCCTTACGGAAGATTACAAGGGGTACTTTTAGACACCAAATCTATTGTTGTGGCTTACGACCATAAACGAGGAGAAGGCGAAAGTGGCAGAAAGAAATTTAGAAAAAATGAAGATCGTGCGGCTTTAGGACATGGCGATTGTATTGATTGTTTACAATGTGTACATGTTTGCCCTACGGGAATTGATATTAGAAACGGTACACAACTAGAATGTGTAAACTGTACGGCTTGTATTGATGAGTGCGACCATATTATGGAAAGTATCAATTTACCAAAAGGCTTAATCCGTTATGCGAGTGAAGAAAATATAGAGAAGAAAGCTAAGTTTAGTTTAACTCCTAGAATGAAAGGCTACATTGCTGTACTATCTATTATGGTTAGTTTGTTAATTGGAATGCTGTTTTTAAGAAACGATGTAGAGGCCAATGTATTGAGGTTGCCTGGGCAATTGTATGAACATAAAGAAAATAACATTATTAGTAATGTGTTTACCTATAAATTGGTAAATAAAACTAGCGAAGATATTAACGATGTGAGTTTTAAACTGATGTCTCATAAAGGCGAATTACGATTGGTATCTACAAGTGATGACTTTGTAGTACCAAGTCAAGGAATTGCAGAAGGAACTTTGTTTATTGAAATTAATAATTCGGCATTAACTGGCGATAGAAATAAAATTAAAATTGGCGTTTATAAAGGCGATAAACTTATTGAAACAACTACGGCTAATTTTTTAGGCCCTAGGAGTTATAAATAAGCTGGAAGATCTTAGAGAAGTTAGAAGTGACTTTGGCGGATAAGTGCATTAGGGATTGAAACGGCATCCTTTTTTGAGGCACGAGAAAAAGATATAGTGGAAAGCCCGACCCGACAGGGTAATGCCAGAATAAAAAAAGACGGAAGCTCAAAGATGGGAGACAGAAGTTTGAGCTTGTTTCCTGCGAAGTTTTAAAAACCTTGTAGGTATTATTTAAAAATATTATTAACTAAAAATAGATTCCTGCCTTCGCAGGAATAACAGATATGAAAATTAATTGGGGTACTGGAATTATATTAGCATTTATAGGCTTTATTGCCTTTATTATGTACTTTATTGTGAGTATGAATATTAACGATAAGTACGACCACGACTTGGTTAGCGAGGATTATTATGCTGATGAATTAAAATACCAAAACGACATTAATAAGCTTAAAAATGCTAGAACTTTAGAGGCAAACTTAAGCTACGAAAAAACAGCCGAGGGACTTGTTATACACTTCCCAGAAACTGCTGATTATAAAGAAATTACTGGAAATTTGTTCCTATATAGACCATCTAACAAACAACTGGACTTTGATGCTGCTATTTCATTGTCTAATTCACATTTGCTCATACCTGACAAACGTTTGGTAGATGGTCGTTGGAACATTAAAGTAGATTGGCAATATAAAGGACAATCTTACTTGTTTAAAGAATCTATAAACTATTAGAATCTATTTAAGATTTTGTGATTAGATTTTTTAGAGACTATTTTTTGTTCAGTATGCGGCAAAATTTTTAAACATAGCCTAGTTACGGTTCAAAATTTTAATGAAAAAATGGGCAAAAAGAGGCCTAAAAAATAATTAACGAAATTTTTAACAAATTCTTACTATGCTTTTATCGGCACTCATATTAGGGTTATTGGGGAGTTTTCATTGCGTAGGCATGTGTGGTCCCATTGCTTTTATGTTGCCAGTAGATCGTACAAATACAGTTAAAAAAATATCGCAAATTAGTATCTATCATATAGGCAGGCTTTTAGCTTACAGCTTGATTGGGTTAGTGTTCGGGCTAATTGGTAAGAGTCTGTTTATTTTTGGATACCAACAGCAACTCTCGATAATCATTGGGGTTTTAATGATTTTAGTTGTTATAATTCCTCAAAATATATTTAATAAATACAACTTTTCAAAGCCAATTTATAAAGCCATTTCAAAAGTAAAATCTGCCCTTGGTAGTGCCCTCAAGAAAAAAACTATGGATACTTTTTTAACCATCGGTTTTTTAAATGGATTTCTCCCCTGCGGATTAGTTTACATGGCACTTTTTGCTGCAATTGCTGGCGGAAATGCTGCTAGTGGCAGCTTATATATGGTGGTTTTTGGTTTGGGTACCATCCCTTTAATGACTACCGCTATTTATTTCAGCAATTTTTTAAAAGGTACTGCAAGACAGCGCATTCAAAAAGCCATTCCTGTGTTTGTGGTATGTATCGGAGCGCTCTTTATACTTCGGGGCTTAGGCTTGGGTATCCCTTACCTCTCTCCTGCTCCAGTTTACGATTTGGTTACTAATGGTATAGATTGTCATTAAACTAATTTTGGGGTTACCCTATCGGGTCGGGCTTTCCGCTATATCTTTCTGCGAAGCAGTCCCAAACTTGTTTCAGGATCTCATTATTAATTAACACCTCTCATTTTCAATTAAAATTTCAGCATTTAAAGCTTCGCACAAAGGATGCCGCTACAATCCCTAACCCACTTATCCGCCAAAGTCTATTTTATACATCAAAAAAAGCACTTTCTAGCAGCCAAAGGCACCAATTAATTACTCATTTTCAACTAGTTATATGTTTCATAAATTTTTCTTATGAATAGCATTAGCATATTCAATAGTTATATTCACTTATTTAATAGTATTACTATTATATTTGCAATCAAATAAATTAATTATGAAAAATTTACTTTCAAATTTAAGGATTTCAGTCCCCGAAAAAATCTATATAAAAGACCCAGAATCTTCAGATTTAGGCAAGCGCATTATAGAACATAGCATCTTACTTATTGATGATATAGGTTTTGATGCCTTCACGTTTAAAAAACTTGGTGTGTTAATTGGCTCTAACGAGAGTTCAATTTATCGCTACTTTGAGAGTAAACACAAACTACTACTCTATTTATCATCATGGTATTGGGCTTGGATAGAGTATCAATTAGTTATTGAAACCTATAGTATTTCAGAACATAAAGAAAAATTAGATCAAGCCATTGATATTGTAAGCAGAACCACCAAAAGAGACAGAACGTTTGCCCACATTAACGAAATTGTTTTAAACAGAATTATCATTAACGAAAATTCTAAATCCTTTTTAACCAAAGAGGTAGATCAAGAAAATAAAGAAGGTTATTTTATTATTTATAAGCGCGTAGTACAACGTTTAAGAGATATAATACTTGCCGTTAAACCAGAATATAAATACGCTTCATCTTTGGCAAGCACTATTATAGAAGGCAGTCTACACCAACATTTTTTAAAAGATCATTTTAAATCTATTACCGACTGTAACACCCAAGTTACCCCAACCGATTTTATTAAAAACCTGGTATTTAACACCTTGAAAGCTTAACTATGGAAAACAAACAAATGACCCCTTGGCAACGTTTAGTTGGCCTACTTCAATTAGAAAAACGAGATATTTTACAGGTATTTTACTATGCCATTTTTGCGGGTATAGTGGCGCTTTCATTACCTCTAGGTATCCAAGCTATTATTAATTTAATTCAAGGTGCACAAATATCAACCTCTTGGGTTGTTCTTGTTGTATTAGTTACTCTTGGCGTTGCTTTTTCTGGCGCGTTACAGCTTATGCAACTTAGAATTATAGAAACCATACAGCAACGTATTTTTACACGTTCCTCGTTTGAGTTAAGCTATCGTTTTCCTAAAATAAAAATGGCAGAGTTACGCAGTTATTACCCCCCAGAATTAGCTAATCGTTTTTTTGATACCCTTACTATTCAAAAGAGTTTATCAAAAATTTTAATCGATGTACCAACAGCTGTTCTGCAAATTTTATTTGCCTTAATTCTTCTATCGTTTTACCACCCTTTCTTTATTGTATTTGGGTTCCTACTACTTGTACTCATCTTTGTAGTCTTCAAATTTACTGCAAAAAAAGGTTTAGAAACCAGTTTATATGAGTCTAAAAACAAATATAAAGTAGCACATTGGATTCAAGAAATAGCACGTTCTGTTATAAGTTTTAAACTCTCTGGTAGCACAAATTTAGGTATAAATAAGAATGACTATTTGGTAAATGACTACTTAAAAGCAAGAGAAAACCACTTTAAAGTATTAATGCTTCAGTTCATTCAAATGATAAGCTTTAAGGTTATTGTTACTGCAAGTTTACTTTTAATTGGTGGCGCGTTGGTGTTAAATCAAGAAATGAATATTGGGCAATTCGTAGCTGCCGAAATCATCATTTTACTTGTTATAGCTTCAGTTGAAAAACTAATTCTTGGCTTAGAATCATTTTATGACACCCTAACTTCCTTAGAAAAAATTGGCCAGATTGTAGATAAAAATTTAGAAAATCAAACAGGAGAAACGCCTCAATTCAGCAAAGGCATCAATATAGAATTAGAGCATGTTAGTTATGAAGTTGATAATAGAGACAAACATATTTTAAAAGATATCTCATTAAAAATTAATCCTGAGAGTAGAATTTTAATTACAGGAGAAAGTGGCTCAGGAAAATCTACTTTACTCCGATTAATTGCTGGGGTTATTGAAGCGACTAAAGGATACGTTTATGTTAACGATATGTCCATTAGTAGTCTGCACTTAAATTTTTACAGATCTCAATTAGGACTTTCATTATCAGACGAAACGCCTTTTGAAGGGTCAATTAGAGACAACCTAACATTTGGGAATTCCAATATTTTAGATGAAAAAATATATGAAATCCTCGGTATTGTTGGCCTAAAAGCTTTTATAAAAGAACAACCCGAAGGTTTAAACACAATACTTTATCCAGACGGTAAACAAATGTCTTACTCGCTATCTAAAAAACTTGTTTTAGCACGTGCTATTTTAAAAGACCCTAAACTACTTATTCTTGAAGATGCCTTAGATAGATTTAACAGAGCAGAAACAAAAGCCATTGTAGATTACCTATCCCATAAAGACAGACCATGGGCACTCATAGTAGTTAGCTTTAGTAGTGTTTGGACAGATAAATGCAACGAAATTATCACTCTAGAAAAGGGTAAAATTAAATCTAAAAGTAACTAAGTTATGCTCAATATATCTCATAATCAATTAAATAAAAAAATAGACTTAACTAAATACAAGTCTGGAAAAAACATCATGAATGTGAAGTATTATAAATACTTCAATAGGTTTTTATTAGCAGCTGCCATAATTGGGTTTGTTGTGTTGTTTTTACCTTGGACACAAAACATCACTGGGCAAGGTATAGTTACTACATTAAAACCAAATCAGCGTCCACAAACCATTCAATCTCAAATTCCAGGACGAATAGAACAATGGTATGTACAAGAAGGAGACGAAGTAAAAAAAGGCGATACTATTTTAAGAATCTCTGAAGTAAAAAGCGATTATTTTGATGATAAATTAGTGGAAAGAACTAATGAGCAAATTCAAGCTAAATCATCATCAGTTACTGCTTACGAAGGAAAAGTAGAAGCATTAAACAGGCAGATATCTGCTTTAAAAAATGAACAACAGCTAAAACTTAAACAAACTAAAAATAAGTTAATTCAATCACGATTAAAAGTAAAAAGTGATAGCATTGATTTAGAAGCTGCTAAAACGAATCTTAAAATTGCTGAAACACAATTTAACCGTATTCAAACCTTACAAGAAGAAGGTTTAAAAGCTGTAAAAGATGTTGAAGAAAAACGTTTAAAATTACAAGAAACACAGGCTAAGTTAATTTCGCAAGAAAACAAATATTTAAAGAGCCAAAATGAAGTAATTAATGCTCAGTTAGAATTATCAAGAACCAATGCGGCTTTTACTGATAAGATTTCAAAAGCGCAGAGCGATATGTTTACCGCGCAATCTAGTGGCTTTGACACCCAAGTTCAGGTTTCAAAACTAGAAAATGCCTCTACAAATTACAAGCGTCGTAGTGATTTGCTTTATGTAACTGCTCCCCAAAACGGATTTATTAATAAAGTTTTAAAAGGCGGTATTGGTGTAACGTTTAAAGAAGGCTCTGAATTAGTTGGTATCATGCCAGCACAAATTGATTTAGCTGTTGAAACTTTTGTAAGACCAATTGATTTGCCGCTTCTTCATAAAGGAGAAAAAGTACGTGTACAGTTTGATGGTTGGCCAGCGATTGTATTTAGCGGATGGCCCAATGTATCTTACGGAACCTACGGTGCTAAAGTGGTAGCCATTGAACGTTTTATAAGCGATAATGGTAAATACAGAGTACTATTAGCCCCTGACGAAACAGACCACAAATGGCCAGAAGCCATACGTGCAGGCTCTGGAGCAAAAACTATTGCTCTATTAGAAGACGTCCCTATTTGGTTTGAATTATGGCGTCAAATTAACAGTTTCCCTCCTAATTATTACCAACCTGAAAGCAGTAAAACAGCATTAAAAAAAGATAAAAAATGAGAGTCATCTTATTACATATAGCATTGCTCTTTAGTGGTTTAGTTTCAGCTCAAGATTCAACCTCGGTTATAACACTTTCTGAGTATTTAGGCTATGTAAAATCGTTTCATCCTATTGTAAAGCAAGCAAACTTGGTTATCAATGAAAGTGAAGTAAAACTCATGAAAGCCCGTGGCGCTTTTGACCCCAAATTGGAAGTGGATTACGACAGAAAGAAATTTAAAAACACCGAGTATTTTGACAGATTAAATGCTTCTTTTAAAATTCCAACTTGGTTTGGCGTAGAATTAAAAGGAAATTTTGAAGAAAACACAGGCGATTTTTTAAACCCACAAGCCTTTGTCCCAGAAGATGGTTTGTATAGTGCTGGTGTTTCCGTGCCTGTAGCTCGTGGTTTACTTACCAATAAGCGTATGGCGATGCTAAGACAATCTAGATTATATGTTAAGCAGGCTCAGGCCGATAGACAGTTATTAGTTAATGATATATTATATAACGCAACGGTAAGCTACTTTAATTGGTTGCGAACTTATAATGAAAAACGTGTTTATGAAGATTTTTTAACCAATGCAGAAATGCGATTTGGTGGTATTAAAAAAAGTTATGAAGTTGGTGATAAACCTGCCATTGATACTTTAGAAGCTCGTATAGCTTTAAATAATAGAAAACTAAATTTAGAAAAATCGAGAATAAAGTTTGTTAAAGCGTCTTTAGAATTATCAAACTATTTATGGTTAAATGATAACACACCTATTGAAATTAAAGAGGGTATTATTCCAGATGTGAATACATTTGAAACTATTGATGTTACCTTAAATACATCTGGATTAGATATTGAAAACTTTAATATTGAAAACCATCCTAAAATGCAATCTTTGGATTTTAAGCAACGTAGTTTAACCATTGAAAAACGCTTAAAGTTGAACAACTTATTGCCTCAAATAGATTTGCAATACAACTTTTTATCCCAAACGCCAGAGGTAGCACGTTCGTTTAGTACATCGGCCTATAAAAGTGGCGTAAATATTAGTTTTCCATTATTTTTAAGAAAGGAACGAGGTGATTTAAAACTAGCTAAAATAAAGCTTCAGGATACCAAGTTTGATATTCAAAACACAAAAGTGAGTCTTAAAAATAAAATTGATACCATTAATCAAGAATTAAATTCTTATGTGTTACAAAACAGCTTAACTGAAACTATTGTGATTGATTACACTAGAATGTTATCTGCAGAAGAACGTAAATTCTTTTTAGGCGAAAGCTCTTTGTTTTTAGTAAATTCCCGCGAATCAAAATTAATTGATGCGAAGCTAAAAGCTATTGATATTGAGAATAGTTTCTTTAAAACAAAAGCCAGCCTATTTAACGCACTGGCTATCCCTCATTTTGAGATAAACTAAACTAACAAGAGGCTCTAAAAAAGAGCCTCTTGCATTGAATATATGGTTGCTATTACCAATTCATAAAAGTCAGCTAAATCTTAAAAGTCATTACTGGTAAAGTAGCATGATTTGCTAAATCTTCACTAATACTTCCTTCAAAGAAATGCGCCAACCCTTTTCGTCCATGTGTAGGTATAGCAATTAAATCTGCACCAACTTTGTTAGAAAAGTTTAAAATACCTTCTTCGACAGTATAGTCACTAATATAGTGAATAGTATCCATTTTATCTAAGTTATCTTCAGCTTTATTTAAAAACTCAACAACACTTTGCTCAATTTCTAGAGAGCTTTTAAATCGATCGTTTGGTAAATTTACATGTACCAAATACATCTTTGCTTTCATACTTTCGGTCATTTTTTTTGCTTTTAAGTAAGATTCTATAGAATCTTCCGAAAAATCACATGCGTAAACGACCACTTCAAAATCTACTTCTGGTAGTTCTTTTTTTACTACTAAAACTGGAATTTCTGAATGTCTCACAACGCGTTCGGTATTTGAACCAACAAAAAATTCTTTCATTCCACTAGAGCCATGAGATCCCATAACAATAATGTCCGCTTTGTTCTTTATAGCTACATCATTAACTTCACTAAACACCTTAAAATGTTTCACGATAGGTATAACTGTAATTCCTTCTAAATAATCTTTTTTCAAAAAATTCTCAAATCGCTGTTCAGCAAGTTTAAAAAAGTAAATGACTTTTTGATTTTGAAATTCATCTGTGGCAGTTAACATAATATCAGACATTTCTAACATATGTAAAACTAAAAGCTCTGCATTGTTTTTTTTAGCCAATTTAGCAGCTGCTTTTAGAGCATATTCAGAATGTTCTGAAAAATCTATAGGTACAATAATTTTTTTCATGGTAATAGTGTTTTAAGTTAAACAGTCATCGAAAACAATTTTGTTTCGGGTTGCTTTCGTTGTAACAACAAATCGAATGCCATACAAATATTTCGCACAAATGGACGGCCTTTTTTAGTCACCTCAACATAATTAGTTCCTATGTTAATTAATTCATCAGCTTCCATTTCTTTCAGCATAATGAGTACGTCTGGTAATTCTTTAAAACATAAACTTTCGTCTTTCCAAGATGTTTTAAATTGACACATCAAGTTTAGTATATGTTTTCGAATAATTAAATCTTCATTATTTAAAATATGACCTCTAAAAACAGGCAGAATATTTTCTTTAATTAAATGATAATACTCTTCAATTCCTTTAACATTTTGTGAGAATCCGTACCAACTATCACTAATAGACGACACCCCCAAGCCAATCATCGCTTTTGTTTTAGAAGCTGTATAGCCCATAAAATTTCTGTGTAGTTTACTTTCAATCATCGATTGGTATAAACTATCTGTTGGTAACGCAAAATGATCCATACCTATTTCAGAATAGCCAATTTCTGTTAATAATTCTTTTCCAAATTCATACTGCTGTCTTTTTTCTTTAGCATTAGGTAAATCTAAATCATTAAATCCTCTTTGTCCATTTCCTTTTATCCATGGCACATGTGCATAGCTGTAAAAGGCCAATCTATCTGGACGCAAAGCTTTGGTCTTAACAATAGTTTCTTTTACATGTTCTAAAGTTTGGAATGGCAATCCAAATATAATATCGTGTCCTATAGATGTATATCCAATTTCTCTAGCCAACTCTGTAGCTCTCTTAACATTATCAAACGGTTGAATTCTTCTAATAGCTTTTTGAACCGTTTCATTATAATCTTGCACACCATAGCTTACGCGCCTAAATCCAACATTAAACAAAGCCTGAAGATGTTCTCTAGTAGTATTATTTGGATGCCCCTCGAGGCTAAACTCATAATTTTCAGCAAGAATAGCATGCTTTAAAATGCCATTTACTAGTCGTTCTAAGTTTTCTGGGCTAAAAAATGTTGGTGTCCCTCCACCTAAGTGTATTTCTTTAATTACGGGTTTACTTCCTAAAATTTCTAAATATAAATGCCACTCTTTTAATACGGCATTTATGTATGGAGACTCAACACTATGTTGCTTTGTTATACGTTTGTTACACCCACAAAACGTACACATACTTTCGCAAAACGGTAAATGAATGTATATACTTATACCTTCATCCAAATTGCTTTCATTAAAAGACTGCATTAATGACGTCTTCCATTTTTTTAATGAAAACGTATCACCATCCCAATAAGGAACAGTTGGATAACTGGTATAGCGAGGACCCGCTACATTGTATTTATTTACTAATGAACTTGACATACCTAACAATTAATACATCAAAACTACAATATGGATTTACCAAAAAATATGATATATGTCATGTTGAATATTTGCAATTCATTGAATTATCCACTAACTTTCCATGAATTAAAAATGAAAAAAAATGAAAAAAATTAACTTCTTATTAATTGTCTTCGCATTAAGTATATGTTCATGTAAAAATGAAAAAAAGGTTGAGAAACCTATAGAAAGTGAACCCGTAGTAGAGGAAGTAAAAGTTATAACCCCTAAAAGCATCACGGCAACTTTAAGTGCTAAAAGTGACAGTAATGTATCTGGAGAAGTTATATTTAAAGAAGTTAATGGCAGTATTGAAATGAGCGCTGTTATGAGTGGTTTAACACCTGGTGTTCATGCTATTCATTTACATCAAACCGCAGATTGTTCTTCTGCAGACGGAAAATCTACTGGAGGGCACTGGAATCCAACTAACGAACCACACGGTAAATGGGGAGCTACAGATGGCTACCACAAAGGTGATATTGGCAACTTTACAGCAGATGAATCTGGGAATGGAAAAATTGAATTTACAACAGACCAATGGTGTATTGGTTGCGATGATGAAACTAAAAATATTATTGGTAAAGCCGTTATTGTTCATGCAGGCGAAGACGATTTAACATCTCAACCATCTGGTGCAGCTGGTGCTCGTGTAAGTTGCGCTGGGGTTATTGAGTAAAATAAATTGTAATGAAAAACCATTCGAAAACAACCCGAAGAAATTTTATTAAAGGAACAACCTCGCAGCAAACTGAAAAGGAATTCTTTAAATTAAAAATAGAAATACATTAATAAAACCTCTACTCTTTTCGGGGTATCGCCCAAAACAAAAAAACCAGCAAAGGCTGGTTTTTTTTTATACGTTTTAATAAAATATTCTAATTAACAACCAATCTAAATCCTTCACCATGGATGTTAAGTATTTCCACTTTTTCATCTAATTTTAAATACTTTCTAAGTTTAGCAATATATACATCCATACTTCTAGAAGTAAAGTAATTATCGTCTCTCCAAATTTTTGTTAAGGCCAATTCTCGTGGCATTAAATCGTTTTCATGTAATGCTAATAAACGTAACAATTCATTTTCTTTAGGAGACAACTTAATAGGATCGCCACCATTATAGCGCAAGAAGCGTAATTTAGAGTTTAAATCGAAACCTCCAATTTTAAACTCAAATTGTTTGCTGTCAGATATAGTTTCGGTTGCCTTTCTTTGTATGATTGCTTTAATTTTCATTAGCAATACTTCACTATCAAAAGGTTTATTTAAGTAATCGTCTGCACCTACTTTGTAACCTTTTAGCACATCTTCTTTCATTGCTTTAGCAGTTAAGAAAACAATAGGCACATCGGTGTTTTTTTCACGTATTTCTTTAGCTAATGTAAAACCATCTTTATACGGCATCATAACATCAAGAATACATAAATCGAAATCGTCTTTCTTAAATTTCTCGAAGCCTTCCATACCGTTTTTAGCATGAACTACATCGTAATCATTCATCATTAAATAATCTTTAAGAACGGTTCCAAAATTAGGATCATCCTCCACTAACAAAATTTTCTTGTTTATTTCTTCCATATTCTAAGTTATTATTGGAAGCTTTATGGTAAAAGTACTTCCTTTTTCTTTTTCACTTTCTACAGATACATAACCTTGGTGGTCTTCTACTATCCGTTTAACATAAGCTAAGCCTAAACCATGACCTTTTACATTATGTATGTTTCCTGTGTGTTCTCTATAAAATTTTTCAAACGCACGTTTAGCAGCAGTTTTACTCATACCACTACCATGATCTTTTATTTTTAATATAATATTTGTTCCTACATTTTCTGTTGACACTTCTATTTTTGGAGCATCGGGCGAATATTTTATGGCATTATCTAAAATATTAACTATTACATTGGTAAAATGTGTTTCGTTTGCCAAAACAGACGATTTACCAGCATTCAAATACGTTTTGATATAACCTTGCTTATCCTCTACAATAAGCTCAACATGTGTTATAGCATCAAGAATTAAGTCGTGTAACTTAACTCTATCCTTACTAATATTTAGTTCATTTTTATCGAGTTTAGATATTCTTAATACATTTTCAACCTGCGCATGCATTCGCTTATTTTCATCTTTTATCATATTAAGATAACGAATTACCTTCTCTTTATTATCAATAACCTTAGGATTTTTTATAGCATCTAATGCTAGATTAATTGTAGCAATAGGAGTTTTAAACTCATGTGTCATATTATTGATGAAATCTGTTTTAATCTGTGATATTTTACGTTGTTTAATTAACTGAAATAATGCACTTGAATAGGCTATTATAATAATTGAGGTGAAAATAACAGACAACAAAATCATGCCTAAAATTGAAGACAAAATGAACTTGCTATCTTCTGGAAAATTGACGAGTAATTTATAATTACTCACATTATTTTCATCATAAAACATAGGCACACTAAATGTTGAAGCTTTGCTATACTCAAAATCATCACTGTGAATTTTGGTAGCTAAATCGTTGCCGTAAATAGCAAACTCAAAATCTATATCAATATCGTTCTCTTTTAACTTTTTAGAAAGTAAAAAATCTACTTCCTCTTGAGAAACCCTTTTATGTACTGGCGTTCTTTTAGAAATAGCTTTAAAATCTCTTTCGAAACTTAACTTTTGGGCTTCATTCAAACTCCCATTATTAATAATATTTAATATTGGGGCTTGATCTAAATCTTTTTCTGAAAACTCAACATTGTTATAAATTTCAGTGTTTGAACTTGCTATAATGTTTTTAATATTAATACTATCTAAACCAATGTCAAAGAGCGATGAAGACAACTTATAGTTTTCTTCTAAAACACCACTTTTATATATAAGTGTTTGCTTTGTGTCCTTATTCTGCTGATAAATAAATAACTGCGATACAGAAACTGAATCTGCCTCCTTTTTTTCATTAACTAAGCTTTGATACTTTTGAAAATAAGTAGCTAATTCGTCCTTTTCAATCTGATTAGAAACGTACGTTAATGACTTCTTGACATTAAACGTAAAGCGCTCCTTCTCATTATTTACAGCGTCCTTAATATAATAAGCCTGTACGAATATGATTCCTATAAGTGACAAACTCATTAAAAGAACCAATAGGATGAAAATTCTCTTACTCATCATTCAAAATTAACATTTTAACATTTAGGGGACTTATCATTTAACCTTACATTAACAAAAATGTTAAAATTAAGACTAACTTAATCTGTCAAGTAGTATGTAGTGGAGGTTTTCTACTTGAGAAATAGTGTCTTCCATATCTATGTTTTCTATAACATAATCGGATAATTTAACCTTTTCGGCATCACTCCATTGATTCTGCATGATGGCTTCAATTTTTTCTATAGTTGTAGCTTCTCGTTTAAGTAAACGCTCAATTTTTATAGGCTCTGAAGCCGTAACGGTAATAACAAAATCGCAAGCTTTGTAGCCATTATTTTCAAATAGTATTGCAACTTCTTTTATAACATAAGGTGCATCTTGTTTGAGTAGCCATCTATCAAAATGTTTAGCGACTTTCGGATGAATTATAGCATTCATCTTTTCTAAATAAGCTTTATCATTAAAAATTATTTCTGCAATAAAAGGTTTATTTAACTGTCCGTCAACATACGCTTTTTTACCAAACAATTGCAATAATTTACGTTTAATAACTTTAGATTTGCGCATCAATTTTTTGGCTTCTCTATCTGCAATATATACTGGAATACCTAAAGATTTAAAAACCTTAGCCACTGTGGTTTTACCACTTCCTATTCCTCCTGTAAGTCCTACAATAGTCATTCTAATATAATAAACTCAATATGTTGCTGATTTAGTTTTACGGTCTTAGCAAACTCAGATTTGTTTCTAATTTCTGGTAATAGAAACGATTGTTTCTCTGCTAGTTTACTATAATCACAAACTACCTTAAAATCTTTTGCTTTTACCTTATTAAAATTACTTAAACTGGTATAAAAAGTCACATTTACTTCTTTGGGGAAATATTTAAGTAATAATCCTTCAGGGATATTTAATATAGTTATTGGAACTTTAACAACCCCTTCGGTAAACTTTTCTACAACAGCATTTAAAGCTACAGTTTCGTTTGAAAGCTTAATCCCTTCATCTGGTAATATCAATTTAACTACACTTTGTATATCCGACTTTACATCATTTAAGCTTACAAGTTCTGTTTCTATATATTTAAACTGCGATGCAAGCGAATGTGGGCCAATAACTTTTATGGAATCGGGCTCTAACTTAAATTCATCAGAAATATCAAAACCTTGGGTAAATGCAATATCTGTTTTTAAAATTACTGGAACTTTCTTTACTAAATTAACATCAAAATTGAACTTTAAAGAACTTGGAGAGATATTTATTAATTCCACTTGATTCGATATACTTCTATTTGTAATAAATGTAATTACAGGCTTATCACAGGTAAAAACAGAGTTTGAAACCTCCACGTCTTTAGAGAAATCTATCGTAATTTTTGGTTTGTTTAAATAATAATTCAACCATTTGAACCCATGCGTTTTTAATGTTACATTTACTACGGAATCTGAATTTTTTAAGATGACATTTTCCTCTGGTACATTAATTTTTTCAATTTTAAATGCTAATGTATTTGTATAATTTTTTGATAATTTGGTAAATATCAAAATCAAAAAAGACATCAATAAAAACAGCAGGAAAATATTTATTTTTCTACTTTTAACTAAAACTAGTATTTGACTTCTAATATTTTTTATCATACTTTATTAAAAAACAAGTGAGGAAAATAGCTTTCAGCCTTTTTCTTAAAAATATTTATTGCCAATGTTGATTTTAAAAACCCATAACCATACCCGAAAAACTGAACAACAATTGCAACTAACGCTAAAATTGCAACAATTAGATTCTTTGTTGATACTAAAGCCAATAAAAAGACTACTAAAAAATACAATATATAAACCATTAATAGCCATTTAAAATTAAAAATCCATAATAAAACAGCCAATAATAACCCTAAAACAAAAACTGTTGGAAACCAATAAGTTAGCTTTATAGTTTTTGGATGCCACGCGTTTAATATTGGTCTAACCAAACCAAATTTATTGACCTGCTTATAGAATTTACGCCATGATATTCTTCGTTTATGGTATACAAAAGCTGTTGGAATTAACTTCGTTTTATAACCTAAATGCCATAGTCTAATTGATAAATCTGGATCTTCACCTGGATGAATACGCCCAAATCCATTTGATGCATTAAAAGCTTCTTTTGAAAGCCCCATATTAAAGCTTCTTGGTTGAAACCTATCTACACTATTTTTATTCCCCCTAATACCTCCTGTAGTTATAACAGATGTCATAGAAAAATTAATAGCCTTCTGCAAATTGGAAAAGGACTCGTGAGCTGCATCTGGGCCACCGAAACAATCTACGTATGTGTTATTTAAACTTTTCTCTATTTCAGATAGGTAGTTCTCGGGCAAAATGCAATCGGAATCTAAAATAATAAAATAGTTTCCTTTAGCTTTTTTCATTCCAAAATTCCTAGAGTCTCCAGGTCCAGAATTTTCTTTGAAATAATAAGAAATATTGAGGCCATTATTAAAATATTCTACTACCTCTTTAGAGCTGATATTTGAACCATCTTCTACAATAACAATTTCAAAGGGTGTAGTTGTTTTTAAGGCACAAAAACTTTGTAATAACTCCTTTATTTCTTCGGGACGATTATAAACAGGAATAATAAAAGAAAACTCTAGCTCCATAACACAAATGTAACAAAAAAGCCACCGTTTTAAGGGTGGCTCTTTTGCAATATTAATATAATTTTATTCTTCTCCAACAAAGGTACTCATTACTGCATCGCTTACTCCCATATTACTAAACCCGCCGTCATGAAACAAGTTTTGTAAGGTTACTCGCTTAGTTAAATCACTAAAAAGTGACACGGTATAATTAGCGCAATCAAGAGCTGTAGCATTACCAAGTGGTGACATTTTATCTGCATAAGCAATAAAGCCATCAAATCCTTTTACACCGCTACCAGCGGTAGTTGGTGTTGGAGATTGAGAAATTGTATTTACACGTACATTTTTATCTCTTCCAAAGAAATAACCAAAACTACGGGCGATACTTTCTAAATACGCTTTGTTATCGGCCATATCATTATAATCTGGAAATACACGTTGTGCAGCCATATAAGTCAAAGCAACAATACTTCCCCACTCATTCATTGCATCTGCTTTGTAAAGCGTTTGCATTACTTTATGAAAAGACATTGCAGAAACATCTGTTCCTTTTTGTGTCCATGCATAATTTTGATCTGTATAATGTTTTCCTTTTCTAACATTAATAGACATGCCTATGGAGTGCAAAACGAAATCGATTTTACCGCCAAGAATTTCCATAGATTGCTCTACTAGGTTCTTTAAATCTTCTTCTGAAGTTGCATCAGCTGGAATAATTTGAGAACCTGTTTTCTCTGCTAACTCATTAATTTGTCCCATTCTCATTGCAACAGGCGCATTTGTTAAGACGAACTGACCGCCTTCTTCATGCACACGTTCAGCCGTTTTCCAAGCAATTGAATTAGAGTCCAATGCTCCAAAAATAATTCCCTTTTTCCCTTTTAATAAATTATACATACCTAGTAATTTATATATTGATTAGTTATTAGTTTAATTAGCGCTCAAAGATAGTAATTAATTCAGCAACTCTTTAGCGTGGGCAATAGCTGATGATGATATATTTGTTCCTCCTAACATTTGCGCAATTTCTACAATTCGTTCATCATAATCTAATTTTACAAGTTTTGTAGTTGTAAAACCTTCGATATCTTCTTTATAAACTCTAAAGTGCGAATGTCCTTTTGCAGCTATCTGCGGTAAATGTGTAATTGAAAAAACTTGCATGCTTTTGCTCATATGCAACATGATATCTGCCATTTTATTCGATATTTCACCAGAAACACCCGTATCTATCTCGTCGAACATAATAGTAGGTAACTGCATATAATTTGATAAAATAGATTTAATTGCCAACATAATTCTTGACAATTCACCTCCAGATGCAGCTTTCTTTAATTCATTAAAATTTCCTCCTTTATTTGCTGAAAATAAAAAAGATAATACATCCTTACCATTAGAAAAATAAGTTTCTCCAAGCGAAACATCAATTTTAAATTGAGCATTAGGCATACCCAAGTCTGCTATAATAACTTCCAATTGTCCTTTCAACTTAGGAATGGCTTTAGATCGTTTTTTATGAATTTCTTGTGAAAGCTTATTTAGTATTAGTTCCTTTTCTGAAATAGCTAACTCATTTTTATGGATAGTTTCGTCTAAATTTTGAGCTACAGAAACTTTTTCGACTAATGCATCTCGAATAATAATTAATTCTGAAACTTCACGACATGCATGCTTATGTAATAAATTATTTAGAATTTGCAATTTAGAATTAACTTCCTCTAATCTATTTGGATCGGCTTCTAAGCTATCTTGTAACAAATATATTTCGCTAAAAATATCGTCCAAATCAATTAAACTGCTATTTATTCTATTATGTAAATCTTCGTATTTAGAAGATATAATACTTAGTTTCTGAAAATTATTTTTTAAAGTTGTTAAGGTTGTAATAACACCTATTTGCTCGTCACTAAATAGTTGATAAGACTCCGAAAGACTTTCTTTAATGTCTTCAACATTATTTAATGTTTCATACTCTTGTTCAAGTAGTTCTAGTTCACCTTCAATTAAATTAGCTTCTGTAAGTTCATTTAATAAAAACGTATTGTAATCCTGTTCTTTTATGGCTTCAGATTGAAAATTCACA
This sequence comes from uncultured Algibacter sp., assembly GCF_947487605.1. GTDB lineage: Bacteria > Bacteroidota > Bacteroidia > Flavobacteriales > Flavobacteriaceae > Algibacter_D. The sequence continues at coordinate 143,849 of NZ_CANKXK010000009.1, read as the reverse complement.
AGTTCCTTCAATTCCTTTTGAAGGATTTTATAGTGCTTTAATTCTTCTGAATAATGCTCTAATTGTTCTTCATTATTAGCCAACGCATCAATAACTTGAAATTGAAAATCGTTACTAACAATTTGTAAAGTTTGATGTTGAGAATGAATATCGATTAATCGTTCGCCTAAAATTTGCAAACTATTTAAGTTAACTGGTGAGTCGTTAACAAACGCTCTAGATTTTCCTGATGGTAAAATCTCTCTTCTAATAATAGTATGAGTTTCATAATCTAAATCTTCAGTTTCAAAAAGCGACTGAAGCTTATAATCTGTAATATTAAAAACAGCCTCGATAATACACTTCTTTGTATCGTCTTTTAGGCTACTTAAATCCGCCCGTTTTCCTAATATTAATGATAGACCACCTAAGAGTATCGATTTCCCAGCTCCAGTTTCTCCAGTTATAATAGAAAAACCATTGTTGAAATCTACTTGAAGTGAATCAATTAAGGCGTAGTTTTTTATAGATAATGATGTAAGCACTATAGTTCTATATTAGAAAAATAAATATACTAAAACGAGATTTAAAAGGAGGTATTCTTAGAACTTAATGTTTCGCCATTTACTTGAATGTGTTGGCGCCACTTTTTGCAATGTTTCTTTAACACTAGCTATATTTACATTAGGTCCATCTGTAAATATTTGTTCAATTTCTTCTGCCTTAGAATCAAAAAACGTACGCAGCAAAAATGAGTTTGGTCGTCGACTATTCATTGCTTCAAACTTCTTTAAAGAGCTAGCAATTTCCTCTTTACCTTTTTTTGCATTTTCACTCATAACGTCTAGACCTTCTCTATGGTAACTATACATGACATCTCGGTAAGCGGCAAACGTTGGTGACAGAACATTATCTATTAAGGCAAATCTACTTTGTAAACCATCTTCTAACTTCCACCCTTTAAAATTTTCTTGTTGAGAATAATTAACAATAGTCTGTGCTTGTTTGTAATATATATCTCCACCATTTTTTGAAAAAGAATCACCATCTAATGCCAAAACCATATTAACATGAAATGCCAAAACCGAAATTAAATTAGATGAAAATTGCGTTGGATTATATATTAAATTTTGAAATTCTAAATATCGAAATGAGAAATCTCTATCATTAAAATTATAAATTGGTGTATTAAATGAAGATCCATAAACGGGTCTTGATGATTGTACTTGAATAGAGCCTTGAAAAGCTTCACCACTATAGTCTGTTATAGTAATTACCATACTACAGTCTATTAATTCTTGTGGCTCAAACGTTCTATTTGTCCATTTAGTATTATTAACAAACTCTGTTAACTGCTTCTCTAAATTCTTAAAAATAGTAAGATTTTCGTTTCCTGTTTGTTGCGCATTTACAACCACGTTGCAATTTAATTCTTGAGAAAAACTAGCAATACTAAAACACAGTAAGAGAATATAAAAAATGTTACGCATGTATATGTTTTAAGATGTAACTTAATAAATCTTGAGCAACTTCGGTCTTTGTTTTTAACTCAAACTCGGTTACAATATCTTTATTATCAATAAAAGTAACTTTGTTTGTGTTTGTTTTAAAACCAGCTCCTTTGTCGTTTAACGAATTTAAAACAATTAAATTTAAATTCTTCTTTTTTAGTTTACCTTTTGCATTTTCAAGTTCGTTATTAGTTTCTAAAGCAAACCCGACTAAATACTGCTGTGTTTTAATTTGACCTAGCGAAGCTAAAATATCTTTCGTTTTTTCTAGCTCTAATGTTAACGTTGTATCTTTCTTTTTTATTTTCTGAGTAGCTACTTCTTTTGGTTTAAAATCTGCAACAGCAGCCGAAAGTATAGCTATATCAACATCATTAAAATATTGATGTACAGCATTATACATTTCTTGAGCACCAACTACGGGTATTGTATTAATTAACTTATGTGATACCTGTTGATGTGTTGGCCCTGTAATTAAAATAACTTCTGCTCCTAAGTTTGCAGATGCTTTAGCAATTTCGAAACCCATTTTACCGCTAGAATGATTCCCTATAAATCGAACAGGGTCAATAGCTTCGTAAGTTGGACCTGCAGTTATAAGCACTTTCTTTCCACGAAGTGGTAGTTTTTGCAACATATTGTCTTCAATGAAACTGACAATATCTTCAGGTTCTGCCATTCTTCCTTCACCAACTAATCCACTTGCTAGCTCCCCTTTTGTAGCTGGAATCATGATGTTGCCGTAACTTTTTAAGATCTTAAAAGATCTTAGTGTACTTTCATGCTTGTACATATCTAGATCCATAGCTGGTGCAAAATATACGGGGCACTTAGCAGATAAATAGGTTGCTAAAAGTAAATTATCGCACACACCATTTGCCATTTTAGACAAGGTATTTGCTGTGGCTGGCGCAATCAAAAATAAATCTGCCCACAGGCCTAAATCGACATGATTATTCCAAATAGCATTGTCGTCATCTTCATTTGTAAAAGATGAATAAACTGGGTTTTTAGAAAGTGTTGATAGTGTTAACGGCGTAATAAAATCTTTTGAAGATGGTGTCATCACAACTTTTACATTGGCACCAGATTTTACAAACAGCCTAACTAATGAAGCGGTTTTATAAGCGGCTATACCAGCACTTATGCCTAATAGTATATTTTTGCCGCTTAATAAACTCATAAATATTATTCCTGAGAATCTTCCTCAGTATTTCTAAAATAAATTTTATCTGTTAACCATTCCTGTACCGCTAAAGCATGAGGTTTTGGTAATTTTTCATAAAACTTAGAAACTTCAATCTGTTCTTTGTTTTCAAAAATTTCTTCAAGGCTATCATTATAAGTAGCGAATTCTTCTAACTTATCAATTAGCTCTTTTTTTATCTCTGTGTTAATTTGCTCTGCACGTCTAGAGATAATTGAAATTGACTCATAGATATTATCCGTTAATTCATCAACTTGGTTTCTGTCGTAAGTTACTGTATTAACAGGAGCCGTGGTTTTTTTTAAATCTATCTTCATGTGTATTAGCTTTTATTGCTATAATTTTTTAATTCGTTATCTATTTCAACCGCCATATTATTTACATCTTCAATATGCTCGGAATTTTTATAGGTCTTTATAAATGTATTGCAAGTAATTTTTGCCTCTTTTAATCGTTCTTCCTTTTTACTTTCTACACTATTAACAGCAAGTTTAAACGAAGAATCTAGCTTATAAAATAAGGCATCTTCTCGCAATGAAGATCCTGGGAATTCAAATATAAAGTTATCAAAAGATTTTATTGATGCCGGGTAATCTGATATGCGATTATACTGTTTAGCAATACTGTATGCTTTTTTTTCTAATTTGAAATCTAATTCTTGAACTAAATCACTGGCTTCTTTTAAATATTCAGAATCGGGAAATAGGTTGATAAAGTTTTGAAGTTTTTCAATAGCTTCTTTTGTTTCCTTCTGATCTTTAGTATAAGCAGGCGATAACATATAATAACTCTTAGCGCTTAAAAAAGAAGCTTCTTCTACCTTTTCACTTTTAGGATAACTTGTTGCGAAACGCTCAAACTGATAACCTGCGACATAATAATCATTCATTTTATAAAATGAATTAGAATACAAATACATAAGTTTTTCAGCTTGTGGCTTCCCTCTATAGTTAGGTACTATTTGAGCAAATAACCTATTAGCTTTAGCATATTTACCTTCGTTATAAAGATCTTCCCCCATTTTAAACTTAGGCGCAATTTCTTCAGCTTTTAATACTTTTTGATATTCACTACATGAACTTAACACAATGAATGCCAATAATATGTACAGAGATTTCTTCATAGATTTAAAACAGGATGCAAAATTAAGTTATTATTATGGATTTTAAAAATATAATTTTGCTACTAAAATAATTGTTGGAATACAGTAAATACAAGGTTTAAGTTATATTTAACATTAGTTAAATTCACTTACAAAACGCTTAATCTTCTCTTTTAATTGTTTTGATGCTGGAACAAGTGGTAATCGAACAGTGTCTTGACATAAATTAAGCGCCTCAAATACTGCCTTAATACCAGCTGGATTATTCTCTTCGAAAATATAATCTACCACATCCATTAACTTAAAATGCATATTGAAAGACGATTTAGAATCGCCTTTTAAACCTAAACGAATCATTTGCGAAAACTCCTTTGGAAAAGCCTGCCCAATAACAGAAATAACGCCTGCACCACCAGCTAAAACAACACTTAATGCCAAATCGTCATCACCAGAAATAACAAGAAAATCTTCTGGTTTGTTCTTAATTAATTGTAAGTATTGAGACACATTATTACCAGCTTCTTTTACTGCAATTACGTTGTTAAAATCTCTTGCCAATCTTAACGTTGTATCTGGTTCCATGTTTTTTGAAGTCCTACCTGGAACATTATACAAAATCACATCAATAGGTGATGCTTCAGAAATTGCTTTAAAATGCTGATAAATACCTTCTTGTGTGGGCTTACTATAATATGGTGACACAGATAAAATAGCATCTATATTACTAAAATTGGTTGTTTTAATTTCTTCAATAATACTTGCTGTATTGTTACCTCCAATACCTAAAACATTTGGCACACGCCCATTATTTGCTTCAACAATTGTTTTAATTACAGCTTTCTTTTCATCTTTAGTAAGCGTTACACTTTCACCTGTTGTACCACATATAACTAGATAATCGGTCCCATTTTCAATATTAAAATTAACGATATTGATTAAGGCATCATGGTCGATACTTAAATCTGCTTTAAAAGGTGTAACTAACGCAACTCCGGTTCCAAGGAACTTACTATTCATTTCAAATTTTATTTAATATAGTTAAGTACTTAAAAAGTTCTTTTTTAAATACGTTAAATTCGTTCAAATTGGTTTTTATAATTAAATCATTTAGTCTGGGGTCTGTTTGCAAAATCCCAACTTTAAATTTTGCTTTAGACAATCCAGTTAATAATTTTAACTCCAAATCGTCGCTTGTGTAATAACTTATAAGAGCATCATAAGATGTATCAAGAAACGATTGTAATTCAATATTTTTAATTGCCCCTTTCCAACCTATGTCTTTTGGGTTAAAACACACCTCCCAAAAATTAGGTTTTTCACTTTTTGTAGGGGAAAAAGCAATTACTTTTAATCTGTTAGGGCGTACTCTAATATAAGTGGCTAAGTTTCGGAAACGTTCGAAGTCATCAACCTCATCAATATTTAAAATAACCCCTAAACTTTTTATTTTACTATCATCTACATAAACATGACGTTTAGATAGTATTTTGTTTAAATACTTTTTATTAGATTTTTCTTTAAAACCCTTTAAAATCATTTATATTTATACTTTCCGCAAAGGTAACAAAAGTACTTTCAAAATATTCGTATAATATATGAGGATTACACATTTCTTTTTTTTGTTATATTTTTTGTTTTTTTTAAACTGCAAAAATGAAAAATTTCATCTTGTTAAAATTGAAGGTAAAAAAATTGAAATTTCAGACAGCTTAGAAACAGACCCTGAAATTGAAGCATTTATAGCACCATTTAGGAGTCATATTGAAAAAGATTTAGATAGTGTTCTAGCATATGCGCCCGAAACCTATTCTAAAACAGATGGGCATTTAAATACAGCTATTGGTAATTTTATGGCAGATGTGGTTTATGAAGAAGCTAACCCAATATTTAAAAAAAGAACAGGACATGATATTGATTTTGTTTTATTAAATCATGGTGGAATCCGTTCTATTATTTCTAAAGGTAATCTCAAAACAAGAACAGCTTATGAAATAATGCCTTTTGAAAATAGCATTGTAGTTGTTGCTCTAAAAAGTACACAAATTAATAGTTTAATTAACTATTTAAAAACAGCAAAACGAGCGCACCCTATATCAAAGTTAAAGCTTATACTTGATAAGGACTTTGAAGCTATTGAAGTTAGCATCAAAGGAAAAAGTATAGACCCAAATACCACATATTATGTTTGCACAAATGATTTTTTATATAATGGCGGAGACAGTATGACGTTCTTTAAACCTAATGATAGCTTATATATTCTTAACTACAAAATACGAAACGCTTTGATAGACCATTTAAAAAAGGTTGATACGATTAACCCAGTTATTGATGATAGATTTATCCAAATCAAATAATTTTTACAAATGAGACGTAGAGATTTTATACAACAAGCCGCTTCTGGAACTGCAGCCATAGCTATAGGAGCTATTGGTCTACAGTCTTTCACAAATTTTAAATCTAAAAAGAAAATAACTATTCTACATACAAACGATGTACATAGTCATATAGATGCTTTTGGCTCAGAAGATGGAAGAAATGCCAATAAAGGAGGCGTTGCAAGAAGAGCAAGTCTTATTGAATCCATAAGAAAAGAAAATGCACACACATTATTACTGGATGCAGGTGATATTTTTCAAGGCACACCATATTTTAATTACTATGGCGGTGAGTTAGAATTTAAAATCATGAGTAAACTAAAATACGACTTGGCTACCATTGGAAATCATGATTTTGACAATGGAATAGAAGGGCTTTATGCGCAATTACCTTACGCAGATTTTGAATTCGTTTCGGCAAACTACGATTTCTCAAACACCATAATGGATTCGCATACCAAACCTTATAAAATATTTTTAAAGGATGGTATTAAAATTGGAGTTTTTGGTTTAGGAATTGAGTTGAAAGGACTTGTTGATCCCTCTTTGTCTAAGGAAACAAAATATTTAGATCCTGTTGAAATTTCTCAAGAAATGACTAGAACATTAAAAGTTGATGAGCAATGCGATTTAATAATTTGTTTATCGCACCTAGGCTACCATTATAGAAATAATCCAAATAAAATAAGTGATTTAAAGCTCGCATCACTTACTAAGAATATAGATTTAATAATAGGTGGTCACACCCATACTTTTTTACCGAAACCAACAATTGTGAAAAATGCAGACGATAAGAATATGTTAGTAAATCAAGTTGGGTGTTATGGCTTAAATTTAGGAAAAATTGATTTTTATTTTGATTCTGAGAAAAACAAATCTGTAAACGGAACTTCTATTATTGTATAATTTTTTTTACTCTTATTGATAAGTACTAAGATTTTCTTCGTCTAAGGCATTATAAATTAACTTACCATGAAAAAAAACATACTTCTTGCACTTAGAATACTAGTTGCTCTTATTTTAATTCAAACGCTGCGATTCAAATTTACTGCGCATCCGGACAGTGTCTATATTTTTGAAAAAGTTGGACTCGAGCCTTTTGGAAGGATTGCTATAGGTATACTAGAACTTATAGCGGGTATCTTATTACTAATACCAAAAACCGTTTGGACAGGAGCATTATTAACGTTAGGCATTATTGGCGGCGCCATCATGATGCATTTAACCATGCTTGGAATAGAAATAAATGGAGATGGTGGATTATTATTTTCAACAGCAGTTTTTACTTTTATTTTAGCTGCAATTATTCTTTATCAGTTTAAAAAAGACATTCCTTTCTTAAAATTATAGTTATTTAAAAACCTCATTACCTGATAAAACCGTCGTATCTTCTTCACTTATTGTAGCCTGTTTATAAAATAAATAGAAGGCAATTACCATAAGCATCGTATAGAATATATCCAAGAGAATTTTAGACGAAATGTACAAATAAGCTATTTGAATTACTTCTGAAAAAACAACACAAAGAGATCCTAAGAACATTAATAATGACTTCTGCGAATCTTTATAAAGAAAATTAATAAGAGAAGCAGAAAGCACAAGAAGAATTGCAATAGTATATGTAGATTCGATAACAATTTCTCCTACAACTGCTAAATAAGGACTCATAATTTTGAAAAGCACATACAACAAGTACCCGTTTAAAAACCCTAAAACTAATAGATGCACAAAAAAGTTTCTTACAACTATTTTGAAATTTAATGATTTAATGATGGTATAAAATAAAACAGAATATGCCATAGCATATAAACCATTACATGCATAATATAAAAAAGAATAAGGTATGTTTTTAGCAATAAATGGCAATATATCTGATATAGATAACAATTCTGCTACTGAAAAAAGAACTAAAAACAAGACAAAACAACAACTTTTTGGTTTGTAGTTAATAATAAAGAGTGCCGTGATTGAAGGCACTATAAGACCTCTAGAAAATACAGCCAACCAGGACATATCGCTAAATTCAAATACCGCAAAAAACATACATAAAAGTATGATAAAACCTACTAAGATTTTTGATATGCTCATAACTAGAGTTTATTAGTTTAAGCAACAAATATAAAAAAATATTACAATTAAACGATAAATAAATGCTTTTTATCGATATTTTTTTTAATTATTTTAATTTTTGTAAGAATTCGTACTCACTAATTAACACTATATCAAGCTTTTCCGCTTTTTCCTTTTTACTTGGCCCCATATTATTACCAGCAACAATATAACTTGTCTTAGAAGAAATTGAACTACTTACCTTGCCACCATTGTCCTCAATCAGTTTTTTTAGCTCATTTCTAGAAATCGATTCAAACACGCCTGTCACAACAACTATATCGCCTTGAAGAATATTTGTTTGACCAATAAGCTGTTCTGCAGACATTTCTAATTGAACACCAAATGCTTTTAGCCTATTAATAATTTCATTGTTTTCATCTGAACCAAAAAAAGCATTAACACTTTCGGCTATTTTTATTCCAATTTCATCTACATTAATTAAATCTTCTTGAGTAGCATTTGCAATAGCATCAATAGTTTTATAATGTTTAGCCAACTTCTTTGCCACTGTTTCTCCTACATAGCGAATACCTAATGCAAATAGAACCCGTTCAAAAGGAATGTTTTTTGATTGCTCTATACCTTCAATTAAATTATCAGCGCTTTTTTCTGCCATTCGCTCTAAAGGAACTACTTGTTCTTTAGTAAGTTCATATAAATCAGAATAATTAGAAATCAACCCTTCATTCACCAATAACGCAACAGTTTCACTTCCTAAACCATCAATATCCATTGCCTTTCTTGAAATAAAATGCTGAATTCTACCAATTATTTGTGGATTACAACCATTATAATTAGGACAATAATGTTGGGCTTCACCTGCTTGCCTAACAAGTTCTGTTTCGCATTCTGGACAATGCGTAAGATATTTAGTTGGTGTAGAATCTATTGAGCGCTTCTCTAAATCTACTCCCAATATCTTTGGAATAATTTCTCCACCTTTTTCAACATAGACCATATCCCCTTCTCTAATATCTAACTTTTCTATTTGATCTGCATTATGTAACGAGGCTCGCTTAACTGTTGTTCCTGCTAGCTCTACGGGTTCTAAATTTGCAACTGGAGTTATAGCTCCTGTCCGCCCTACTTGATAAGTTATGTTATTTAATCTAGTTGAAACTTGTTCTGCTTTAAACTTATATGCTATTGCCCAACGCGGCGCTTTGGCTGTATAACCCAACTCCTCTTGTTGTTGTAAATTGTTTACTTTAATAACCACACCATCGGTTTCATAGGGTAAATCGTGACGATGTGTATCCCAATACTCCACAAATTCTAAAACCTCATCAATAGAATTAGTTAACTTAGCAACCTCAGGCACTTTAAACCCCCATATTCTTGCTTTTTCTAAACTTTCAAACTGCGTGTTAATACCTAAATTCAATCCTGTTAAATTATAAAGTAGACATTCCAAGGGGCGTTTTGCTACTTCGGCACTATCTTGTAATTTCAAACTTCCAGATGCTGTATTTCTTGGATTTCTATATGGCTCCTCTCCTATTTCAATGCGCTCCTCGTTCATTTTATTAAAACCATCAAAAGGAAGTACAATTTCGCCACGTATATCAAATTTTGAAGGAAAATCGCCTTTTAATTTTAGTGGTACCGATTTAATAGTTTTTACGTTAGCAGTTACATTATCACCTTGAAATCCATCACCTCTGGTAACAGCTTTTAATAAAACACCATTTTCGTAAGTTAAACTTATTGATGCTCCATCGTATTTTAATTCACAGGTATATTGAATATCACCATCTACTAATTTCTTAATTCTTGTTTCCCAATCTTGCAAATCTTCTTTAGAATAAGAATTATCTAAAGAATACATGCGGTGCTCATGTTTTATAGTCTCAAAATTCTTAGTCACCGCACCACCCACGCGTTGTGTTGGTGAATTTGAATCAAAAAATTCAGGGTATTTAGCCTCAAGGTCTTGAAGTGTTTTCAGCTTAATATCGAATTCATAATCTGAAATGGTGGCATTATCAAGAACATAATAATTGTAGTTATGCTCGCGTAATTCGTTACGCAAGTCCTGTATTTGTTGCTCTATAGTCATTAACTTTTATTTCCTTTTATCATTCTATCTTTTTTAAAGATATCTTGTTTCAACTCTATTTCTTTAAAATTGTTATTCTTTAATAACCTAATCATATCGCCTCCAAGATACTCATTGATTTCAAAAAATAACACCCCTGTCTCAGTTAAATTATCATTGGCAAACCTAGTAATAGCTTCATAAAACAACAATGGGTTATTATCTTTTACAAATAATGCTAAATGTGGCTCATTATCAAGCACATTGCTTTTCATTAATTGCTTTTCTTTTTCTCGAACATATGGCGGGTTTGATACTATAATATCAAATTTCAAATTTTTAAATGCTGATTTAGTATTCAAAATATCGATTACAGAAAATTCAACTTTCACATCATTTAAGGCTGCATTTTTTTTAGCAACTTGTAACGTATCAGGACTAACATCTAAAGCATAAACATTGGCTTTAGGTAAATTTTTAGCTATAGAAATAGCAATACAACCGCTGCCTGTACCAATATCTAAAATATTAATTGAGCTTGTCGTGTTTTCATTACTAAGTATCCAAGCAACCAACTCTTCAGTTTCTGGCCTTGGTATTAACACATTTTCGTTTACTTGAAAAAGCAATCCGTAAAATTCTGTTTCACCTATTATATATTGTATGGGTTTTTCTTTAATTAATAAATTTAATGCATTCAAAATTATCTCGTTATTAGCAATACTTATTTCGCTATCTAAAGCCAGTTGAATTCTAGTAATCTCATAGAACGCATCAATTAAGAGATAGAAAAAGCTATCAACTTCTTCTTTTTCATAAATAGTATCTAATTTTTGATGAAATATTTTTTGGATGTCTCTTATCTTCATAAATCTCTTATCATCCAGACACCACACGAATAATGCCCTGTATTACCTAAAGATTTTTCTAAATGCTTAAACCCATAACTTTCATATATGTGTATAGCTGTTTTAAGTTGTGGTGCAGATTCCAGATAGCACTTTTTGTAACCCAAGTCTGTCGCAGCACTCATGCACATTTCAAATAGCTTTTTACCATAACCTTTACCTCTTACTTTGGGGGAAAAGTACATTTTTTGTATTTCACAAACATCTTTATCAAAACTACTTAGTGTCTTAATACCTCCACCGCCAAGAATTTTACCATCATTATCCAAAACAAAGTAAATATCATTATTATTTTGATAAGACTCGTACATTCTTGGTGTTTCTTCATCCTCATAAGCCGTTCCTTCTAATGGGATTTTAAACTCATGAAAACATGCTCGAATAACTTGCTCTATCTGAGCATTATCTTTGGGTTCAATTTCTCGAATAACTATAGTATCTTTACGCACTTCAAATAACATTTTGAGTTAGTGAATATACGCCAAATCAGAAATATTTGAAATGAAACTAGCCTGAATTTTAATTATTTTATAATATTTTAATCGATTAAAATTCATGGAATTAGTACTAATTTAATTTATAAAATTCAGAAAATAAAATAGCACATGAAAAGAACGTTAGTCTTATTAATTATATGTAGCACATTTATTCGTTGTTCGGTTAAAGAAAAACCTCAATTTATTCGTGTTGAAAACATTAAGGTTTTAGAATCTACTTCTCGATATGTCACGTTTACCGCAGACGCACTATTTATGAACCCTAACGATATTGGTGGCGAACTTAAAACTGATGAAATAAAAGTTTTTGTTAACGATAATGAAATGGCTAGCGTCTCAACCGAAAGCTTTAAAGTTCCAGCAAAAAAAGAGTTTTCAATTCCTCTTAAAACCAAAGTTCCAACAGATAGTATTTTTAGCAATAAAAGCATTGGAGGCTTAATTGGAAGTTTATTTAGTAGAAAAGTGAAAGTGCAGTATAAGGGCGCTATTGTATATAAGGTATTTGGTTTTTCATATACCTATAATATCGATAAAACTGAAGATGTAAAAATTAAACTGTAACGTTGAACACACACGAAACTTACATAAAACGCTGCATCAAAATTGCCAAACAAGGCTTAGGTATTACAAGACCTAACCCAATGGTTGGTTGTATTATAGTTTACAAAGGCAAAATTATTGGAGAAGGCTTCACTAGTAGTTATGGTGGTAATCATGCCGAAGTTAATGCTATAAACTCTGTGAAAAACAAAGAATTATTAAAAGAAGCCACACTTTATGTAACCTTAGAGCCATGTTCTCATTTTGGAAAAACACCTCCTTGCAGTAACTTAATAATAAAACATAAAATACCTAAAGTCGTTATTGGCTGTATTGATGACAATGAAAAGGTAGCTGGCAAGGGTATTGAAAAACTCAGGAAAGCAGGTTGCCATGTGATTACAAATGTTTTAGAGGAAGAATGCAAAGCACATCACAAACGTTTTTTTACATTTCATAATAAAAAACGCCCTTATATTATATTAAAATGGGCAGAAACTAACAATGGATACATAGCTCCAGCATCAAAAAAAGAACAAAAACCAGTATGGATTACCAACACCATGTCCAGACAATTAGTTCATAAATGGCGCACTCAAGAGCAAGCCATATTAGTAGGCACAAATACTGTTATTAAAGACAACCCTAGCTTAACAGCTCGAGATTGGACAGGAGAAAACCCCCTTAGAGTTGTTATAGATCGAGAAGAAAAACTCTCTAGCACCCAAGCTGTATTTAATAAGAAATCTAAAACAATTAGGATTACAAAAAAGGATATTGATTTCTCAAAGAATATAGCCCAACAAATTTGCAACTTATTATTTCATAAAAACATAAACTCTGTAATTGTAGAAGGAGGCGCAAAAACACTCAAAACTTTTATAGATGAAAACCTTTGGGACGAAGCCAGAGTGTTTATTGGAAGTATGGCTTTTAGAAATGGAACTAAAGCTCCCAAATTTTCTGGTTTATTAATTTCTGAAAAAAAAATACAAGAAGATATTCTTAAAATATATAAGAATGATTAAAGCAATTATTTTCGATTTTGGCAATGTGTTTATCAATTTAGATATTGAAGGTGCTCTAGAATACGCTTTAAGTAAGTTTGATATTGATTTTTTTTCTGAAGAAATAATTGCTTTTAATAATTTGTATGAGCAAGGACTAATTTCGACAAATGAATTTATTGCGTTTTATACAGAAAATTTTCCGAAGTTATCAAAAGAAGAATTAATTAAAGTTTGGAATTTTATATTGAAAGATTTCCCTATAGAACGCTTAAACTTCTTAAAACAACTTCAAACAGATGCTAAATACAAACTAGTTTTGTTGAGTAATACAAACGAACTACATATAGATTGGATTAAAGAACATATTCCTTATTATGAATCGTTTAAAAACTGTTTTGATGCATTTTACCTATCGCACGAAATTCATTTAAGAAAGCCAAACAAGAATATATTCGATCTTGTATTAAACGAAAACAATTTAAAAGCCAACGAATGCATTTTTATTGATGACAATAAAGACAATATTAAAACCGCATCTTCTATAGGAATAAAAACATGGTATATAAACCCAAAAACAGAAGATGTTATCAATCTATTTAAAACTAAAGAACATTTATTTGATTCTATTTGATAGAAAACGACACATATAAAACCATAGAAGTTGCCTCTAAACCAATTCTATTTAAAGATAAAAATAGCAAGTTCTTTGGTTATGCTTTTCCAGTAAAATCTAAAGAAGATGCTAAGTATTATTTAGATTTCTTAAAAAAGGAACATCATACAGCACGACATTGGTGCTACGCCTATCAATTAGGAACCGAAACTATTACATACCGCGCTAGCGACGACGGCGAACCTAATAATTCAGCTGGAATGCCAATTTATGGTCAAATTCAATCGTTCGAAGTTACCAACATACTAATTGTGGTTGTACGCTATTTTGGAGGTGTTAAATTGGGAGTTGGCGGATTAATAAATGCCTACAAAACTGCAGCTCAAATGGCTCTTGAAGCCTCACAGATTATAGAAAAGACTATTAACATTAATTATTTAATTTCTTTCGATTACAAGAACATGAATAAAGTGATGCGTATTATAAAAGAAAGAAATTTAAATATTATCAATCAAAAACTGGAGATGGATTGCCAAATTTCAGTATCAGTAAGAAAAAAAGATGCAGAATCTGTTTTTAAAAATTTCAATCATTTATTCGAAATAGGCATAAAAAAGCTATAAACTAATTATCTAAAGCTTCTAAAATATAACTAGGAGGTCGAGTAGGCTTATTCGTTTTCATATCAATAAACACTAAAGTCGTACTAGCAGTGGTTAAAATTTCACCTGCTTCATTTGTAATTTCATAGTCGAATTCAATCCTAACTGTAGGTCGTTTTTTAAGTTGAGTTTTCACATTAATTACATCATCGTAACCTGCTGATTTTTTATAGTTTAAACTCAATGAAACAACTGGAAGCATGATACCATTTTCTTCCATTTTTTTGTAAGACACTCCCATTTTACGAAGCAATTCAATTCGTCCCATTTCAAGATATAATGGGTAATTACCGTGGTATACAACTCCCATTTGGTCGGTTTCCCCGTATCTCACTCTTATTTGTATTTCATCGAATTTCATAAGTATAATTGAATATTTTTTTGTAGTTTCGGCTAGCAGATAAACATGAGGAAAAATTTCTTAAAATTCAATAGTAAATCATTTTTTTTTTAAGAATTTTGTTCACATATTTGTCCAGCCCAATAAGAGGGATTTTTGAGAAGCCATTTCTCATATCATTTAACTAACTAACAAGTCCGAAAAATAAAATTAATGAGTGTAACTGCGCAAACGGTATGGAATAATTGTCTTGAATTTATAAAGGATAACATTCAGCCGCAAGCATATAAAACATGGTTCGAACCTATTAAAGCGGTTAAACTTTCAGATAACGCATTAAGTATTCAAGTACCTAGTAAGTTTTTCTACGAATGGCTTGAAGAACACTATGTAAAAATCCTTAAAGTCTCATTAACAAAGGAATTGGGTGAAAAAGCAAAGCTTGTTTACGTTATTAAAATGGAAAACACTTATGGTAATAAACAACCGTTTACCGAAAAAATTCCTAGCTCAAACCGAACATCAGTAAAAGCACAAGACGTAGATATTCCGCTAAATAACAAAAGCCCAGAATTACGTAATCCATTTGTTATACCAGGTATAAGAAATGTAAAAATAGAATCTCAGTTAAATCCAAATTACAGTTTCGAAAATTTTTTAGAAGGAGACTCTAATAGATTAGCCAGAAGCGCTGGTTTAGCTGTAGCTGCTAAGCCAGGTGGTACATCATTCAATCCTTTATTAATTTTTGGAGGTGTTGGACTTGGCAAAACACACTTAGCTCACGCTATTGGGGTAGACATTAAAGACAAATATCCTGAAAAAACCGTTTTATATATTTCTGCGGAAAAATTCACACAACAATATATAGAGTCCGTTAAAAAGAATAATAGAAATGATTTTATTCATTTTTATCAAATAATTGATGTTTTAATTATTGATGATGTACAGTTTTTATCAGGAAAATCTGGAACACAAGATGTTTTCTTCCACATATTCAATCATTTACACCAAAACGGCAAACAAGTTATTTTAACTAGCGACAAAGCACCTGTTGACATGCAAGATATAGAGCAACGCTTGTTATCGCGTTTCAAATGGGGTCTTTCTGCCGAATTGCAACATCCAGATTTCGAAACAAGAGTTTCTATATTAAAGAATAAACTATACCGTGACGGTGTTGAAATGCCAGACGATATTATAGATTATGTTGCTAAGAACATTAAAACAAATGTTCGTGAACTAGAAGGCGCTATCATTTCGTTAATAGCGCAATCGTCTTTCAATAAAAAAGAAATTACCATAGAGCTTGCCAAACAAATTGTTGAAAAATTTGTAAAGAATACAAAACGCGAAGTTTCTATTGACTACATTCAAAAAGTAGTTTCGGACTATTTCCAAATGGATATAGACACCTTACAGTCTAAAACCAGAAAGCGCCATATTGTACAAGCTAGACAATTAGCTATGTTCTTTGCTAAAAAATTTACAAAAGCATCTCTAGCAAGTATTGGATCGCAAATTGGTAAACGTGACCACGCAACGGTATTACACGCTTGCAAAACAGTTGACAATCTTTCTTCAACAGACAAACAGTTTAGAAAATACGTTGAAGATATTGCTAAAAAACTTTCTATTTAAATACCTTTTATAGATGACTAAAATTCTCATGGTGTGCTTGGGCAACATTTGTCGTTCACCATTAGCCGAAGGGATTTTACGCTCTAAGTTGTCTTCTAACACTTACACCATTGATTCTGCGGGTACAGCAGGTTACCACATAGGAAACCCACCAGACAAACGCTCTGTAGCTGTAGCTAATAAATACGGGTTGGATATTTCGAATCTTAGAGGACGCCAATTTACAGTTTCTGATTTTGATATTTTTGATTACATATTCGTTATGGATGAATCTAATTTTGATAATGTTAGCTCGTTAGCTCGTAATGAGGGAGATATTGAAAAAGTTAAACTTATTTTAAATGAGGTATATCCAAATCAAAATTACAGTGTTCCTGACCCCTATTATGGCGGGAAAGAAGGCTTTGAAAATGTTTTTAAAATGCTAGACGAAGCTTGCTCCTTAATTGCAGACCGTCTTTCTTAGTAATCCTAAAAATATTAGTACTTTTATTTTTCAAATAATTTTCCGTATATATAATGAATTCAGCAACTGGTAAACTCTATTTAATTCCAACAACCTTAGGTGATAATGCACCACTAGAGGTCTTACCAATTTCAGTAAAAAAAGTAGTTGAACAAATTAACACCTACATTGTTGAAAACGAAAAAACTGCCCGACGATTTATAAAAAAAATTAGTTCTGGAAAATCACAAGGGGCATTACAGATGTTTCATTTAAACAAATTTACAAACCCACTTGAGCTGCCAGAATTTTTAAACCCTTGTTTACATGGTGTAGATGTAGGACTCATGTCTGAAGCTGGCTGCCCAGGAGTGGCAGACCCAGGAGCAGAAATTGTAAAACTAGCACACAAAAAAAACATAAAAGTTGTACCGCTAGTCGGCCCCTCCTCTATTCTAATGGCAATGATGAGTTCTGGTTTAAATGGTCAAAGCTTTTCGTTTAATGGTTACTTGCCTATTGACAAAGATGAGCGCAAAAAAGAAATAAAACGATTAGAACGCTTATCGTTTGATAATAATCAATCTCAAATATTTATTGAAACACCTTATAGAAACAATAAACTACTAGAAGATTTACATAATATTTTGGGAAATAGCACAAATATTTGTGTTGCTTGCGATATTAGTCTTACTACCGAATTTATAAAGACACAAGAAGCAAGTGCATGGAAAAAAAATAAGGTAGACCTCCATAAGAGACCTACCATATTTATTATTCATAAAAACTAGACTATTTAAATAGCCTTCGCCTTTCTATCTGCTTTTACAAACGATGTGTCATATCCAGAAAATTTCTTCATATAAATAGAAACTGTCGTTCCATAACCATCGGCAAAGTTATTAATTCCATAACTTCTAAGGTATTTTTTCACACTTCCTGGACCAGCTAAATGCGCTGCAGCAAGAATACCAGATTCAGTTACAAGAACACCATTAATTTTCTTTCCAACAAAATTTTTGATTTCTCTTCTCAATATCCATTTGTTACGTTCTGCATTAGCAATAAATGCTTTTTCTTGTAATTTAGGATCCTTTAAAAATTTATTAGGATTATGAATCCCTATTAGTTTTAAAGTTCCTTTACCAAATTGATATTTTCCAAGATAGCCATAAGTATTTACACATGCGTAATTACCTCTAGATTCTTTAAAGGCTAAAGCTTCTTTAAATCCTACAAAAGATTTTCCTAAATACGGAGAAAATGTTTCGTTAGTGTCATTCGATGCCGTAATATTATTAGTAACATTTGCATCAAGACCCACGTTATAATTTAACACAAGGCCTTTTGTTGAATACTCACTTAAATCTATCGTTTCATTAGTTGAAAACGATGCGTACAATAAAATAGAAATTGTAAGCGTCAGGGTTAAGTAACTTGCAATATTCTTTATCATAATTTCTAAATTTCTTCAGTGTTTTTTCATTAGAAAGAACACATGAAATTTGAGCGTGCAAAATTAGATATTTTATTTATACTTTCAAAATTAATCGATTATGTGTAATTTTTAATAGTAGAATAGATGAAATACACACCTATTTTTATTAAATTCTAAGGAAGGAAAGGGTATTTTTATCATATTAAAAATGTCGAAAATTGTCCTTAAAAACTTAGAATTTGTTTGGATAGCGATGAGGTTTAAATCTAAACTTAAATAGAATTGCCGATATCTATCATTACCATTAATTATTTGATTATCAGTTGTTTTACTACCATAAAGCATACCTTCACCACTATAGCCGAATGCGACATTTAACCATTTGGGAATTTTACTCTTCTTAAAAAAAGAATGCAAGTTAGCGCTTAACCAATAGGTTTGTCCGTTGTAATCCTTCAATACCTGTTCTAAAAACGATTCACCGAGTTTATCAGGCCGTTTATCAGCAAAATTTGTTTGATGAAAAGAGTACTTTATGGCAATTCTCTGCTCATTCCACAATAATTCTTGTCCAATATACACACTTGTACCAATGCCGTTAGCCAAAATATCGCCCCATGAAAATCCCCATTCTTGAGAGTAACCATCTAGCACTTCTACTGCTGCTAAAAACCCAAAACCTAGTGTTGCTCCATACAGTAATTGATCTTGCTTTTTAACACCACTCCAATTAAGTATTTGAGCTCCATGCTTAGCCAATTGATACGATGTAAAAACATGACCAACTTTATCCATTTGCAACCATTCATTATTATCATTTACTGTATGAAACTTCGAGCGTTCGAAATCTGCATACCATAATTGATTTAATCCAATTAAAGAAATGGACGCAAGGGAAGTTTCAGAAATAATGACAGCATTTCTACGTCCTTTATTTAAAGAATCTGAAGGTGTTAAAAATGCATCTATCTTAGACTGAGAAAAAGATATAATTGATATTAAAAGAAAAAGATATTTTAAGCTGCCCTGTTTCATTACCTATTAATACCTTGAGCAGATAGGTAACGGTGGTATTCTCTCGCATTTACATTATGCTGAGCTAAAGTTTTAGCGAACTTATGAAATCCAAATCGTTTGGCATCAGCAGCAAAATAAAGGTATTTGTGCTTTTCATAATTTAAAACTGCATCAATTGCAGAAATATCTGGCATAGCTATTAAACCTGGAGGCAATCCTAAGTTCTTATAGGTGTTATAGGGAGAATCAATTTCCTTATGAACATTTAAAACTCTTTTAATTACAGTGTTTTTATACTTTGGAAGCTGATATGCTGCAAATTTTAAAGTAGGATCTGCTTGCAATGGCATACCAATTTTTAGTCTATTCATATAAACACCTGCAATTCTGGGTTGCTCACTTGCTTGTTTAGACTCCTCATATACAATCGACGCCAAGGCTATTACCTGATTTGGTGTTAAACCAATCTCATTTGCTTTTTTAACTCTTGTATCACTCCAAAAGCGTTGATATTCTTTTAGCATTCTATTTCTAAATTCTTCTGCAGAGGTGTTCCAAAAAAACTCATAGCTATTCGGCAAGTACATCCCTAGAGCAGTCGCTTTATTAAATTTATTTTCAGAAAGAAAAGATGTATCCTTCATAGCCAAAAGTAGAGAAACGCTATCTGCTTCAATTTGATTTGAAATTCGGCCAGCTAACTTTTCAAGAGTTTCTTGATTATTAAAAGACACTGTTATTGGTAAATTTTTACTTCTAATGGAATTAATAATATCATTATTATTCATCCCGCTTTTTATTTCGTAACGTCCAGCCTTAACGTTATCTACATATTTTTTTCTTTCGGCAAGAACATCAAATTTATTTATGTCTTTTAAAAGAGGCTCGAGTTGTTCGCGAACATCGGTATAAGAATCTGTGGACTTTACATATATATATGCTTTATCATTGTTAAAAGTTGTATTTGGTGTAAACATAGTGCTGTAAACGAAATAGGCGAAGTATCCCGCCACAATTAACCCCAAAAACACAATAGTAAGAAGTATTTTTTTTATATACATTTAATTATTTATTAGCTGATATAAGTATTCGTTTTTATAAGCTTCATTTTCAAAATTCCAATCTTTCTTAAGGCCTACTTTTACAAACCCTAATTTTTCAAAAAGCTTAATGCTAGCTTCATTCTCTTCAGAAATATTACAATATAACTGATGTAGCCCTAATCGAGCAAAGCAATATCTTACTAAAAGTTTTAAAGCTTCATCTCCATAACCTTTATTCCTTTTATCCCACTTTATTAAAATACCAATACCTGCCCTTCTATTTTTAAAGTCGAAATCGAAAATATCTATTAGTCCTAAAGATTCTTCTTGATAATTCGAAATTACCAATCGCAATTGTTTTACTTCAAAAATATCTTTATGTGCGTTTTCTAAATATTGCTTAATAAGAAATTTTGAATATGGTGCTTGTGTATTACTTAATTCCCAAATAGATTCGTCGTTTTCAACCCTATGGATAAATTCTAAATCTTCGGGTTCTAGTGCTCGTAAGTAAATATTATCTCCCTTTAAGGTTATCATATACTTCCTTTGAATACTAATTTTGCTGGTCCAATAAGCCATATATTAGAATATAGTCCATTTTTTTCATCAAAAGAAACTTGTAGTGTTCCTCCTTGCACACTTAAAGTTACCAAATTGTTTTTGGTTTCCTCTAGCGCATGCATTGCTATAGCCACAGCAGTTACACCCGTACCGCATGACAAAGTTTCATCTTCTACACCACGCTCGTAAGTTCTTACTGCAAAAGTAGCTTCAGATATTTTTTTAACAAAGTTCACATTACTCCCAGCCTCATTATAGGGCTCTCCGTAGCGTATTTCGGCTCCTTCCTTCTTAATATCAAAATCATCTAAATCTTCTTTAAATTGAACATGATGAGGAGAACCTGTATCTAAAAAAACATGACTACTATGCTTTTCAACAGTATCTACATCTTGCATTTGTAGTTTTACTATTTCATCTTTAATTGTTGCATAGTGCAAACCATCAATTGCTTCAAATGTTGCTTCATCTTTAATTATGCCTAATTGTCGTGCAAAGGCAACAGCACATCTTCCTCCATTACCGCAAAGGCTTTTGCTACCATCAGAATTAAAATAAATCATTTCAAAGTCTGCTTTACTATGATTCTCTATTAAAATTAATCCGTCTGCACCTATACCAAAACGTCTGTCACATAATGACCTAACAAGTTTGGTATTATTTTTGTCGATTTTTTTTTGACGATTATCAATCATCACAAAATCATTTCCCGTTCCTTGATATTTATAAAATTCTAACTGCATATTAAGGCACAAATATATGAATATAAAACTGTTTTTTTGATTGTTAAATAGTCGTTAAAGTTGAATTTTGGATTCAATAAATAATTAATTTTAAACGTTAATAATAAAACTTAAACTGAAAATTATGAAGAAGATTTTATCATTAGTATTGATTTCGGCATTAGGTGGCATTTTCACCTTAGGTGCGTACAAATTATTTTTAGAAGAAGAACAGGCCGTTGTTGTAAATACACAAGAAACCATGCCTACTTTTCTGCCTGCAAGCACCACTAATACGTTATATAAAGCTTATGAAGCTCCAGATTTTGCTATCGCAGCAGAAAATAGTATCCATACAGTTGTTCATGTAAAAAACTTAACTTTAAGTACAGGGCAGCTAACTTTTGAAGATTTATTTTTTGGAAGACGTAAGCAACGCGCCCAAGTTGGTACTGGCTCTGGTGTTATTATTTCACCAGACGGTTATATCATTACAAATAACCATGTAATTGATAAATCTCAAGAATTATCTGTAACACTTAATGACAATAAAACCTATACTGCTAAAATTATTGGTACAGACCCAAAAACAGATATTGCGCTCTTAAAAATTGAAGCTGATGAAGATTTACCGTTCGCAACCTTTGGTGACTCCGACCAAGCAAAAATAGGCGAATGGGTTTTAGCTGTTGGTAATCCTTTTAATTTAACTTCTACAGTTACTGCTGGTATTATTAGTGCCAAATCAAGAAACCTTGATCCAACTGGAAAAAATGTACACTCTTTTATTCAAACCGATGCAGCTGTAAATCCTGGAAACTCTGGTGGTGCACTTATAAATACTAATGGCGAACTTATTGGCATTAACACTGCTATTTCATCTCAAACAGGCTCATATATAGGCTATTCTTTTGCAGTCCCTAGTAATATTGCTAGAAAAGTTGTTGAAGATATTATGGAGTATGGTAATGTACAAAATGGTATTTTGGGTATTACAGGCGGTACTTTAAATAGTAATTCCGCAGAACAAATAGGCGTTGAAGATACACAAGGTTTTTATGTAGACAGTGTCGTTGAGGATTCGGGTGCTGAAAAAGCAGGATTAAAAAAAGGTGATATTATTAAAAAAATTGATAATGTTAAGATAACAAAATTTGCAGATTTAAGTGGCCACCTTAATACAAAACGCCCTGATGATATTGTTAATGTAACACTATCTAGAGATGGAGTTTTAAAAACAGTTCCTGTTAAACTAATAAGAAATGAAACTTTTGTTCTTCCTCTTGTAGGGCAAGTAAAAAATTTAAAGCCTCAAGATTTAAAGAAACATAACATTAGTAATGGGATTAAAATCTCAAAATTAGATGATGAATATGCCGACTATTGGAAAAACAACAATGTAAAAGAAGGTACCATAATTACTGCAATAAATGATATTAAAGTAAATTCGGTTGACGATGCTCAAGACATTATAAGAAATCAGTCCGCTTCAGAACCTTTAAGAATAGAGTTAATTAATTCTGAAGGCGAAAAAGAACGCTATAATTTTAGATAATTTTGTTTTTATTGTTTAGTTGAAATAGCCCTCTTTTTAGAGGGTTATTTTTTTACAAAATACGCTACGAAAACGTTTGAAATATAGTATTTTTGCCAAAATTTTTCAAACAACATACTAAACATTTAGCAATGTCTTTTAACAAAACTTACGAGAAAGAATTATCATTTCAAGCAGATCGCAGACGAGCGACTGTGGAATTTATAAAAACAGTTAGTGATTTATGGTATGATAAATCAATAGAACTCGTTATTTTTAGAAATCAATTGATTGATAGAAACGTTAGCCAAATTTTAAGTTTGCATGAATATGCAGGTAAGTTTGTGCAAAAGCCAATTTCAATTTTTGACTCTGTAGAAATTGCGCAAGCAATAAAAACCCTTGATATACCGCCAGCAAAATTAGATATTGGGAAACTTACCTATGAGTATCATTTAGAAGATAACAAATACGACAATGCCACAGCATTTATCATTCAAAAACTTAAGGACGCAAACAAAAACGAAAAAATAGAACCCAAAGATGTTGTTTTATATGGTTTTGGAAGAATTGGACGCTTAGTAGCTCGCGAACTTATGGCACGCACAGGAAAAGGCAGTCAATTAAGACTTCGTGCTATTGTTACTAGGGGTGTTATTAATGCCGAAATTCTTGAAAAAAGGGCTTCATTGCTACGTAACGATTCTGTTCATGGTGATTTTCCAGGAACTGTGTCTATTGATGCTAAGAAGAATGCTTTAATAATTAATGGCACAACAGTAAATATTATATCTGCTAATGCACCAGAAGATATAGATTACACAAAATTCAATATTCAAAATGCTTTAGTTATCGATAATACAGGTGCTTTCAGAGACAAAGAAGCATTAAGTAGACATTTAATATCAAAAGGAGTAGATAAAGTATTATTAACAGCGCCTGGAAAAGGTATCCCTAATATTGTTTATGGTGTTAATCATTCTGAAAACGATCCAGATTCTGTAGATATTTTTTCAGCAGCATCATGTACTACAAATGCTATTACACCAATTCTTAAAGTAATGGAAGATTCATTTGGAGTTAAAAATGGTCATTTAGAAACAATACATGCTTATACTAACGATCAGAATTTAGTTGATAATTTTCACAGTAAATACCGTCGTGGTCGTGCCGCAGGGTTAAATATGGTGATTACTGAAACTGGTGCTGGTAAAGCAGTTTCTAAGGCACTCCCAAGTTTAGAAGGTAAATTAACTTCGAATGCGATTCGCGTTCCAGTTCCCAATGGCTCTCTAGCTATTTTGAATTTAGAATTAGATAAAAAAGTATCTCTTAATGGCATAAATACCATCATGAAAAAATATGCTTTAGAAGGTGATTTGGTTGAGCAAATAAAATACGAGCTAAGTGACGAGCTTGTTTCGAGCGATATTATTGGCTCCTCGGCGCCTTCAATTTATGATAGTAAGGCCACCATTATTAGGCCTGATGCTAAAAATATAGTTCTATATATTTGGTACGATAACGAATATGGTTATAGTCATCAAGTAATAAGACTAGCAAAATATATTGCCAAGGTTAGGCGATGGGTTTACTATATGATGATTTCACCTTTGTTTCTTAATATACTTGGGTTTTAGAAGGTCTTTAAAATATTTTTTTTACAAGAAATAATTAATCTAACATACTTCAATCTAATAAATCTTTAAATTTCCTAATATTAATATCCTTAAGGTTATTAAACGTATAACCATTTGCGTTAAAACCAAACCATCTAAAATATTCTGTTTTCTCAACACTTTTTTTGGTAATTTCATCTTCGTAGATAAATTGAACTATGTGCACAAAATTGTCTTTAGTTGTTTTCAAATATTCCTTTTCAAAAGGATTGCTATTTTTAATAAAATATACACCTCTATTTCCATTAATTAAATCGTTTGATTCTTCAATATAATTAAAAAGTGTTTCTTTAACATTTAAATCTTCATCAACAACTAAAAACGCCCTTTTTATCTTCTTTATAATACCATTCCTGTTACCAACATTTTGAAATGTAATTTGAAAATGATATTTTGATGAGTCAGTAGGGGATTCAACAAAAATGTTTTTTTCACTATTAGCAACAATATTTGCAGCCTCTGATTCAAATTTTAATTTGGCTATTCTTAACTGTTCATCTACAAGATTTTGAAATTTCCTAGCTTCGTTTAATGAATTTTTTAAACTATCCTTAACTCCAGATAAACCGTTTCCTAATGAATCTATTTCATCAATAATCTTTGTTGTTTTGTCTAAACTCTTTTTTAAAGATTCAGAAACTTTATCAACAGATTTTTGTAGGTCATCTTGTGATTTTTTAGAATCCAAATCTTTTTGATTTGTACTTAATAAAGTAAATAATACAACTAAAATACTACAAATAGTAGCTAAAATGGAAAATGTCATTGCTCTGGTTTTAAATAATTTAATCATATCTCTTTTTGATAACAAAAGTTTAATTTACTCTTATTTGGGAAATATTCAGATGATATTCTCAAACGTTATTTAAAAAGTTTTTAACAAAAAATGGTATTTGATTTTTTGAACATTTAAAAATCAAGCTGATAACCTACCAATAAAATATGCATATAGAAAAAATTAACATTAAGGGTAACCCAATCCCAAAGTAAGACGTTATACATATTATTAATAGAAAAAATCTAAAATATAATCTTGTTCGTATATTAATTAGCCTCACAATGTGAGGCTTTTTGATGAACATGTGCTATTAGTAAACAATATTTTATAAATTCGTAAAACGAAAAACAACCAATTTAAACCAATCTTCAATGAAATACCTTAAATATATCACCCTAGCGATATTTTTTAGTGTCTTTGCTTTAACCTTAAATGCACAAACCACACAAGAAGAAGAGCTGTCAATAAATAGTGGTACCATAGATAGCCAATTCGAATATGTTTTAAAAAAATCTGGTAATTTTAAAGGCACAAATGGCTCTCCATATGAAGCTGTTAAACGTAGCCTGCTACTCACTTTAAGAGCGCATACTATTGATTCCTTAAAAACAGCTCATAAAAACCTTACCGAAACACAAGCTATAGTTGACTCTCAAGTTAAAGAAATAGCAGATTTAAAGTCGAATCTTTTAAATACCAAAACTGACTTAGATAAGACTAATAGCGAAAAAAATAATATGGCATTATTTGGTTTGCAAATGAGTAAGACTAGTTACAACATGCTTATGTGGAGTATTATTGGTATCCTTTTAGCACTACTTATTTTATTTGTTTACAAATTCAAAAATAGTAACTCTATTACCCGTGATGCTAAAAAAGCTTTATCTGAGATTGAAGAAGAATTTGATGAACACCGTAAAACAGCACTAGAGCGCGAACAAAAAGTTCGTCGTCAATTACAAGACGAAATAAACAAGCAAAAAGGCGCTTAATTGTTCCTATTAAAAATAAAAAAATCTGTAATTCACATTACAGATTTTTTTATGGAATTTTGATGGCTACCGCGTTTTTTATAAACAAGAATCTAACTATGAAGCGGTACGTACATTTTTAAAAGAACGCCTTACAAAACAAGACTCCATTATTTATATTACCCTTATTAATAATATGGCTGTTGGTTTTACGCAATTATATTTTTTATACTCTTCTACATCTATGCACCCTATGTATTTACTAAATGATTTATACATAGATTCTATCTACAGAAATAAAAGCATTGGTACTGCTCTAATTTAATAAAGCCAAAGTACTTTGCAAGGAAAAAACATAAAGGCCTAATTATTCAAACTGAGCTTACTAATCCTGCTCAACATTTATACAAACGTGAAGGTTTTATAAAAGATACCAATTTAACTTTTTTTGGATAAATAACGTGTCTTGATTTTGTTTAACAATAGATAAATTTAACTTGTGTTGAACTTGTTTTATTTAAAAATCGAAACTTTCATTTTGAATTAATCCAACCAAAAAAGAACGACCTCCAAAATCCCAAACAATTCAATTATCTTTGTACAACACAAATTACACGATGCGCATAGATATTATAACTGTATTACCAGAGTTACTTAAGAGTCCTTTTGAAGCCTCTATATTAAAACGCGCTATTGCGGCTAATTTAGTTGAAGTTCATTTTCATAATTTACGCGATTATACTACAGATAATTACAAGTCTATTGACGATACGCAATTTGGCGGTGGCGCTGGTATGGTAATGATGGTTGAACCAATAGACAAATGTATTTCGGCATTAAAAGCAAAACGTCATTA
The DNA here is from genome assembly GCF_947487605.1 of uncultured Algibacter sp. Classification (GTDB taxonomy): domain Bacteria; phylum Bacteroidota; class Bacteroidia; order Flavobacteriales; family Flavobacteriaceae; genus Algibacter_D. Next base: position 116,264 of record NZ_CANKXK010000009.1, on the reverse strand, counting down.
TGATGAGATTATTTATATGACGCCAGATGGTGAAACTTTAAATCAAGGTATTGCCAATCAAATTTCATTAAAAGAAAATATTATTATTCTTTGTGGCCACTATAAAGGAGTCGACCAACGTGTACGCGACCATTTTATTACTAGCGAAATTTCTATTGGCGATTATGTTTTGTCTGGTGGCGAATTGGGTGCTGCTGTATTGTGCGACGCTGTTATTAGATTAATACCAGGTGTATTAGGAAATGAGACCTCTGCCCTAACCGATTCGTTTCAAGATAATTTACTTGCCCCTCCTATTTACACGAAACCCCGAGAATATAAAGGCTGGAAAGTACCCGAATTATTGTTGAGTGGTAACTTTCCTGAAATCGAAAAATGGCGAGAAGAACAAGCTTACCAACGAACCAAAGAACGCAGACCAGATTTACTAGACGAGTAATTAATTATGAAAAAACACATTGTAGTTCTTACTGGAGCTGGTATGAGCGCCGAAAGTGGCATTAAAACCTTTCGTGATGCTGATGGTTTATGGGAAGGACATGATGTCATGGAGGTGGCTACACCAGAAGGCTTTGCTGCTAACCCAGAATTGGTTTTAGATTTTTACAACCAAAGGCGCAGACAACTTTTTGAGGTTAACCCTAACCAGGCACATTTCGATTTAGCTTTACTAGAAAATAAATATAAAGTCACTGTAATCACTCAAAATGTAGATGATTTACATGAGCGCGCAGGTAGCCACAATATTATACATTTACATGGAGAATTACTAAAAGTAAGAAGCTCTTTTAATGAAAATGATGTGCAGAAATGGACAACCGATTTAGTTTTGGGAGACCTATGTAAAGAAGGACACCAATTAAGACCTCACATCGTTTGGTTTGGTGAAGATGTCCCCATGATTGAAAAAGCTGTAGAGGTTTGCGAAACAGCCGATATTTTAATAATTATTGGCACCTCTATGCAAGTATATCCAGCCGCGAGTTTAATGCATTATGTACCACAAAATACCCCAACTTACTTTATTGATCCAAAACCTAATATTGAAAGTAAAAAGAATTTAACGGTTATTACAGAAACTGCTACCGCTGGAATGCAAAAGATTATTGAGTTATTATAAATAATTTTAGGTAGTTTATCCATATAGTGATTATTTGAGAAACTATTTCTTTTTATTCTTCTCCTCAATCCATTTACTCATATACTTTGTGCTTTGCAAACTATTGTGCTGCAACATGAGTCCTGTAAAGTTATTGAATCGTTTTTGAGTTAGCTGTTGAATCGTTTCCACTATTTTGGACATTAAGCCAACTTGAAATTCAGTTTTATTAAAGCGCGAATTAACTATTTGAAATCCGTTTTGTTGCTTTTCAACCCAGCCATTTTCCTCCTTGTAAAGCTGAATAGCTTTTTCAGAAAATAGTATATGGTTATCCTCAATAAACCCATTTGGTTTTAATTTACCAAACATGCCTTCAGCAGCAATTGATGACATCACACAAGGGGTTCCATTTCTCATAGCATCTATTAACTTCCCCTTCAAACCAGCACCAAAACGAATAGGCGCTAAACAAACTCTGGCATTTTGCATGACAACATTAGCATCTTCAGCAAATCCTTTAATTAAAAATCCTTGTTTTTCATTGTGTAATTGATTTACTTTTAGAGAAGCATAAGACCCATAAACGTGTAATTCAGTATGAGGTAAATCCTCTCTTATCAATGGCCAAATAGTTTCTTTTAAATATAAAACGGCATTGTAGTTTGGTTCATGTAAAAAATTGCCTATCGTAATAAAATGTTTTCTATCATTAAAGAACGGTTGCTTGTTTAGTTGTTCATCTGTAATGTTATCGAGTAAAAATGGCACATATAGTAAAAGAGATGCATCTACTTTAAAGTCGTTTTTCAGGATTTCCATTTCAACTTCAGAAATAATCAAACTTAAATCGCATCTATAAATACTGGCAATTTCTCGCTTTGCGGTGTCGTTAAATAAATACTTAGTGTCAAATGGTTTGGCTTCCTTAAATGCTTGTCGCCTGCCTTTTCGCAAGCAATGCAAATCTTCGGTATCAAGAATCTTTAATGCCTTTGGACAATGCTCGGTAACTCGCCAACCGAATTGTTCTTCCATCATAAAGCGATCAAACATTACAATATCTGGGTTTAATACTTTTATAAAATCATCAAAACTAGAATTGTTTAGCTCTATAGAAACTTGTTCAATATTGTTTTCTTCCAAATTAACCGCATTATCACTTTTAGCACATGGAGTTGCGAATGTAATTTGATAACCAGCAGATTGAAATACAGCAACTAATTGCAACATCCTGCTACCTGCTGCAGAACTTCTTGGCTCTGGCCAAACAAAGCCAATGATTAATAATTTTTTGATTGCCACGAATTCACAAATGTTTAATTAATATTATGCAATTTCTCTCTTGTGCTCTAAATTACTGCTTACTGTGGCAAAGATTCCAGCCCATATTTTAAACGCACTAATTTTGCCCAATCAACAACCATTTGTATTTGCTCATTGGAAAGTTTAGCTTCGGTATGCACCCAAGTATAAGATTTTAATGGCATTTCTTTAGCTTCAACCATTTCTATAAGTTCTTCAAATTTATGGTCTTTTCGCTTCGTAGAATTACCTATCCAATTCGAGACATTAAAATGATGCTTTCCTACATCTATATGCCCTTTTAACCAATAGTTTACAGGAGTTATATTGTTATACCAAGGATATCGAGTTACATCGCTATGGCAATCGAAACAATTTTCTTTTAATATGAGTTTTACACTCTCTGGAGGATTGGTTTCTGCTAGAAAAGGTTCAATGGAACTAATATCTCCTGAATATTTTTCTGGTCGGAAAAACTGTGCTACAACAAAAACAACTAACAAAAGCAACAGCACTTTTTTTATAATCTTCATTTTAATACTTTTATTCTATAAAAATAATGAAATCGATTTGACTACAGCAGAACTTTATAACGAATTAAATTATGTAAACCATTCTCGTGAAAAACGTTTGTATTATGCAAATTTAGTAACGGATAATCCAGATTTAATTCCGAAGCTGTTAGACATTCTTTTTATGGTAGACGATAAAATATCGCCACGTGCTGCTTGGGTTTTTGAATTTATGTGTAATAATGATATAGAAATTATAATCCCATATTTAAATATGTTTACTAAAAACATGAAACGCGTTCATATGGATTCTGCCGTTCGGCCAATAGCAAAAATATGTGAGTTTCTCGCCAAATCTTACACATCTAAAACAAACAACAACATTAAAAACGTATTAACCGAAACACATAGAGAACGCATTATAGAAACCTGTTTCGATTTTATGATAAATGACGAGAAAATAGCTCCTAAAGCTTACTCCATGAACGCCCTGTTTTTATTAGGTAAAGAATACGATTGGGTTCATCCAGAATTAGTTTTAATATTAGAAAGGGATTTCCAAATACAAAGTTCTGGATTTAAGGCAAGAGCTAGACATATTTTAAAAAAGATTAAAAAGCAATAACTTCGGTCATCTAACTTCGTGCTTCAAACTTTCTTTTCTATCTTTGCAACTTCAAAAAATCAAACAAAATTATGTCGTTATCCGCCTTAAATGCCATCTCTCCAATAGATGGACGTTACAGAAGTAAAGTCAATGAACTAGCTCCATATTTTTCTGAAGAAGCCTTAATAAAATATCGTGTTTTAGTTGAAATAGAATATTTTATTGCGCTTTGCGAAGTTCCTTTACCTCAGCTTAAGTCTGTTAACAGTTCACATTTTGATGCCTTAAGAAAGATATATCAAACGTTTTCTTCTGATGATGCTTTAGCTATTAAAAAAATTGAAAGTGTCACCAATCATGATGTTAAAGCGGTTGAATATTTTATAAAAGAAAAATTTGATGCCTTAGGCTTATCCCAATACAAAGAGTTTATCCATTTTGGATTGACCTCTCAAGACATTAACAATACAGCTATTCCTTTAAGTATTAAGGAAGCTATGAACGCTATTTATGTTCCTGAATATTTTATAGTTTTAGAAAAACTAAAGGCCTTATCTAAAGACTGGGCAGCTATTTCTATGTTAGCTAGAACACATGGGCAACCAGCATCTCCTACCCGACTTGGAAAAGAAATTGAAGTTTTTGTAGTGCGTCTTGAAGAACAATTTAATTTATTAAACGATATACCTAGTGCTGCAAAGTTTGGCGGTGCAACTGGTAATTTTAATGCACATCATGTAGCGTACCCAAATATTGACTGGAAAGCTTTTGGTGGCAGTTTTGTACAAGAAAAATTAGGTTTACAACATTCGTTTCCAACCACACAAATCGAGCATTATGACCACATGGCAGCTTTGTTTGATACTTTGAAGCGAATTAATACCATTATAATTGATTTAAATAGAGATATTTGGACCTATGTCTCAATGGATTATTTCAAACAAAAAATTAAAGCTGGTGAGGTTGGAAGTTCTGCAATGCCACATAAAGTGAACCCCATTGACTTTGAAAATTCTGAAGGCAATTTAGGTATTGCAAACGCTATTTTCGAACACTTATCTGCGAAATTACCTATTTCTAGACTACAAAGAGATTTAACCGATAGCACGGTATTACGAAATGTTGGCGTCCCTTTTGGACATACACTAATTGGTTTTAAATCCACCTTAAAAGGACTTGGCAAACTATTACTAAACGAAAGTAAATTTGCTGAAGATTTAGAAAATAATTGGGCGGTTGTTGCAGAAGCTATACAAACAATATTGCGTAGAGAAGGCTATCCAAATCCATATGAAGCTTTAAAAGGGTTAACAAGAACGAACGAAAAAATAAATCAGATTTCTATTTCTAATTTTATAGATACTTTGGATGTCTCTGATACAATAAAATTAGAATTAAAAGCTATTTCTCCTAGCAACTATACAGGAATATAATATGTTAAGCGATAAACAATCATTAATACTTTGTGGCGTTCTTACGGCAGGTATTTTTGTAACTGGAATACTAAACATTCTAGATAATTTTGTTGTTTTAACGGTTCTTACAATTGTTTTTCTTGTTATAATAGGTAATTTACTTTATGTCCAAGGTCAAGAAAAAGAGGATACTCCTAAAGATCAAGAATAAAAAAAAGGGTTGCTAATTAGCAACCCTTTTTTCATTAACATTAATACTATAATTTATTTAAAAAAATTCATAATATCCTGAACATTAGATTCATCTACATTCGCATCTTTTAAAGCTGAAACCAAAGTCACCATTTTATCTGGACTCATATTGTTTCCTAAAACGCGTACAACACCAAAACCTAATTCTTTAGCACTTCCAAAGATTATTACCTCATCTGCTTCATCATCATCTCCAATATATTTCACAACAATTTTATTTCCTTTATCGCTAAACTCCATTAAGTCGTTGTATTTGTCATCACTTAAAATAGTTTTTACTTTTTCAATTTCACTTTGTAGTGTTGCTCCATTATTTTCATTTGCTCTATAACCCAAAAAGTTTAATCGCTTTACTGAATTATAAGCTTCCTTTTGATCTTCGGTAAATGCACTAGCATCAATTTTAACCATTGATAGTGGTACATCCTGCGAAATAAAATTGGCAGATTCTTGGCTATCTACAAAATAACGTTGTAAAGTTGGACCATTGTTACAACTAGTAAAAATAGTAGCTATTAAAAGTATAGAAGCTATATAGTTGAATATTTGTTTCATTGGTTGATTGTTTTTTGATTGACAATTACGATATGCTGATGAAATTACTTATCAGCATATCACAACTGTTCATTTTAAGATTGATTGTTATTATTCCTTTTTATCTAAATGCTTACCTCCTGGAATATTCATTTTATCGGTAAGTTTAGAAATTTCGTTCAAATTAATATTTCCTGTAAGTGAAACTACTACGGTTTCTATGCTACGATTTTCACCATTAATTTCAACACCTTTTCCTTTCATAGCTTTATCTATTCCACTAACAAAGATTAAAAGTTCCTTTACATGATCTGCATCTTTTCCTTCTTGTACATAAAACTTAACTTCTGTACCGTCATCTTTTACTTCCATTAATTCCTCTAAAGAGCTAGAACGCGATTTTACCCATTTAGAAATGTCTGAAGAAATACCTTTATTATCTGTTACTATGGTTTTAAAGCTAGTAATACTTTTAACCATTTCCATATATGATTTAGCTTCTGGATCGTCTATATTAACACCCATTTTTGCTAGCATTTGAAACATTTTAGGCTTAATATTTACATATGTAACATCTGGACTATCGCTATACTTCTCAAAAACACTTTTTTGAGCCATTCCTGTTATTGGCAATAACATAATTGCCATTACCAAAACTATTAATCTATTTTTCATTGTTCTTGTTTTTAAATTATTTAAAGTTTTCATTTTTTGATTTTTGATTTAATTAGTTCTTAAAAATTATACTTGTTGTATTATCTATTTCGTTTAGATATCCTAAAGCCGAAGTTCCTTTATTAACTTCATTTAAATATCCTACAGTTGAAGTTCCTTTATTGAAATGACTAGAAATCATTTCTAAAGATTTTACAACTTCATTATAAGCTAGTTCTTTTTCAGATTCACTATAAGTGCCTAGATCACTATTAAATGAATTACTAAAATAAAACCCCAACATTAAAACCGCTACTGCAGCGACAGAAATCCATTTGTAATTAAAAATACGTTTAGTGTTTAACGGAATGTCTTTAGTAAATTGTTCTTGTTGGTTTACCAAAAAATAGTCGAACATAGGTTTGTACATTTCTAAATGAGGTGCTACAGTGTCGCTGGAAAAATAGTTTTTCAACACTTGCTCTTCTTTAATAGTTGTTTCGCCGTTTTCGTACTTTTTTAGTAATTTTTCTATATTATTTAATACCATAATTATGTGTATTAGTTAATTTTTCTCTTATTGTTTTTCTTGCTCTAGATAAGTTTACACGAACTGCTGTATTATTCATATCTAGCATTTTTGCAATCTCATCATAATCGTATTCTTCTATATCTCTTAATTGAATTATTAATTTTTGTTGCTCTGGTAAGTCTTCAATAATCTTAGCTACCCAACTTACACTATCATTTAATTCAACTTGTTTTTGTAATGCCGTTTGTTTGTCTTCATAATTGCTATGTACAATTTTCAAATTCTGTGCCTGTTTAGATTTAAGTTTATCGAAACAAAAATTCTTTGTCATAGTCATGGAAAATGCTTCTACATTTTTATACTCTGCAATTTTAGCTTTGTTATTCCATAATTTCAACAGCACCTCTTGCGTCGCATCTTCAGCTTCTTCGGTAGAAACCAATAAGCGCTTTGCTAATCTAAAGACCTTATCTTTAAAAGGCATTACAATATTTAAAAACTCGCTTTGAGTCATTTTTGGTTTGGTTTAATAAAACAGCTTAGTTATTGCTATTTGATATTACGACGAACAACTATGTATTTTGTTACAAAAATTTTTAATTGCACAATATTGTAAGTAAATTTAGGGTTTTAAAGACTAAACTTTATATAGAAAAAGCTATGAAAAATTATAAAGCACTGTTAGTCTTGATTGTTACTTGTTTTTTATTTACAAGTTGCTTTGAAGACAATGATGATAATACCATTACTGCAAGCCAAATAAACGATTTTGTATGGAAAGGTATGAATGCCTTTTACCTATATAAAGATAATAGTCCTAATCTTGCAAACGATCGTTTCTCTAATAACGGTGAATATGCAGATTATTTAAATAGTTTTTCCTCTCCGGAAGAATTATTTGAAAGTTTAATATATAATAGGCCTACAATAGACCAATTTAGTTGGATTACAGATGACTATTTTGCAAATGATGACTTTTTAAATGCTAGAGGGCTTACTTCTGGTATGCAATACACTTTTATTAGTCGATCAGATAATGACCCCGTAAGATATGGGATTGTTCTATACGTTTTTCCAGAAAGTGATGCTGATGATAAAGGTATAAAGCGAGGCGATATTTTTTATGCTGTAAATGGAACAGAATTATTTTATAATTCGCCTATAGATAATAATTACTCTTTACTTAATGCAAATAGTTTTAGCTTAGATTTAGGAACTTATAATACTAACGGAACGCCAGATACAGCTGATGATTTTGTAACACCTTTGAATCAAAGTATTACTCTCGTAAAAGAAGAATTTATAGAAAACCCCATTCATGTTAGTAAAGTATTAAATGTTGGGGGTAAAACCATTGGCTATCTCATGTATAATGGATTTAATGGAAGTTCTTCTGAATTAAACGATGCATTTGGCTCTTTTAAAAGTGCTTCAGTTACAGACTTAGTAGTTGACTTGCGCTATAATGGCGGTGGTTTTAACACTAAAGCAATACTATTATCAAGTTTAATTACAGGTCAATTTACGGGTGAAGTACTTAATAAAAGATTATATAACAGTGAATTGCAACCGTTATTTGAAGATCAAGACCCTGAGTTTTTATTGGATCGATTTATTGATAATGAAGATGGTTTAACTTTAAACAGTCTTAATTTAACTAAAGTTTATTTCCTAACAACTCGCAACAGTGCTTCTGCAAGTGAATTAGTAATTAATGCTTTAGAGCCCTATATTGATGTAGTGCAAATTGGACAAAATACCAGAGGTAAATATCAAGGGTCGTTTACAATTTATGACTCTCCAGATTTTAAACGCCAAGGAGCTAACCCAAATCATACTTATGCACTTCAACCTTTAGTATTTAAATTCTCTAATGTAAATGATAACACAGACTTTTTTAATGGTCTTGAACCTAATACTCCTTTAAGCGAAACTAGAACAAACCTTGGGATTTTAGGCGATGAAAATGAACCTCTCTTAGCTGAGGCTATTGGAGAAATTACAGGTTCAGGAAAATCTAGTAAAATCAAAAACAACAGCTTAGGCATTTTGGATTCGTTTGAAAACGCTAGTTTATCTGGAGGTAAATTAATTGATGATAGAGAATTTCCTAAAGCCATTATACAAAGACTCATTATTGAATAAATACAAAACCTATTTCAACTGGAGTTCTGGTAAAGATTCTGCTTTAGCCTTATATCATTTATTACAGAATAACAACTATTCTGTTGATGAACTAATTACAACCATAAATTCCCATTACAATCGTGTTTCCATGCATGGTTTAAGAAAAGAGTTATTAATTGCTCAAACTGATGCACTTAACATTCCTGCTAGTTTAATAGAACTTCCAGAAATGCCTAGTATGGCTATTTATGAACAAAAAATAACCGAAGTTGTTTTAAGATTAAAATCTGATAATTTTACACATTCAGCTTTTGGAGATATTTTCCTTGAAGATTTAAGAGCCTATAGAGACAAACAATTAGCAAAACAAAATTTGACTTCTGTATATCCACTATGGAAACGAAATACCAAAGCACTTTTAAATGAGTTTTTAGATTTAGGCTTTAAAACGATTATTGTATGCGCCAATTCTAAATACTTTAATGAAGACTTTGTGGGAACAATAATAGACAAAAAATTTATAGATAATTTACCCAAGGAAGTTGACCCTTGTGGCGAAAACGGTGAGTTTCATACCTTTTGTTTTGATGGCCCTATATTTAAAAACCCAATTGATTTTACTATTGGAGAAAAAGTGTATCGAGAATATGATACGCCTAAAACAGATGATGATACTGTATGTAAAACAAGTGCTGAAAAATACGGTGTTTGGTATTGCGATTTACTCCCAAAATAAAAAGACCTGTCAGGTTTTAAAAACCTAACAGGTCTGAAATCTACAAATTAAGATTCAACCCTAAACTCACATTTCTTCCTTTTGTGGTATATCCCAGGATTTCAAAATAATCTTCATTTAATAAATTAGAAATATTTGCGAAAAGCTTCACTTTACTCTTAATTAATTTATGACTGAAATATAAATCAATTAAAGAATAAGCACTTAAATCTTCGTTTGCAAATGTTGAAAAATTAGTATCCGTTCTACTTCCAACAAACTGATAGTTTAATGACGCAAAAGTGTTTTTACAAAAATCATAACCCAAACTAGCATTAGCTTTATGTTTAGGGACTCTCAAACGCACCCCATCTTTAACTTCAGTAAACGTATAATTTGCAGAAATTGATACGTTTTTAATCAAATCAACTTGAGCTTCAATTTCTACACCATGAACTGTAGCGTCAGTAGTAGCATTTTCATAAGCACTTCCATAAACAATCGTATTTTCCTCATTTCTATTAAAATACAAACCACTTAAACGAAATCCATTTTTCGTATTATACTCTACCCCTCCTTCTATAGTTTGATTCTCTTCAGGCTCTAAATCTGGATTTGCTCCAAAAAAACCAAATAATTGAGACAAGTTTGGTGCAATAAAAGAGGTTGCATAAGAACTAAATATTTTTGCATATCCTTTTTTTACTGGAATGCTAAACGACGGATTTAAATTATAAACAAGATGAGAACCATATTCGCTATGGTTATTCAATCTACCTCCAGCATTGATATTCAATCCAAAACCTGATACATAAACCACATTTAAATACGGATCTGTATTTATAAAGCTTTCTTCTTCGGTAAATAAACTTTTATAATCCCCATAATTTAAACCAACAATAGTAAAAAACTGGTCATTAAAATTATATTTATTAAAAGCATCAATTACATAACTATCTGCTTCATTAGTTGAACCAAAATCAGAAATAGTTTCTCTATCAATCTTAGTGTAAGCCGCATTTATTTGAAAACTTCCGTTTTCATATTCAAACTTAGGAGATACACCTACCCGCTTTTGTTTAGAAATATATTCATCATTAGTATCTGCAAAAGTGTAAGTTGGTGGAGGAAATCCATCAATATCTGTTTTAAACTTATCTAAACTTGCATAAGCAGTTATTTCAAAACTATCTGAGAATTCATAACTCAATTTCAAATTCGTATTATATCTGGAAAAAGCATCTTTTTCTGCATTGTCAGACTTAGCTGCAGATAGCCCGTCAACAAAACTATTACCAAAACTTGCCAAATATGTAAACTTATTTAAAGTTCCGTTTACAGACACATTGTTTGTAAAACTAGAACCATTATAGTTTAAATCATCTTGAGTTTGATTTGTACCAACAACGGTTAAAAAACTTCCAGAAATTTCATCCTTACTCGATTTTTTAGTTGTTATGTTTATTACAGCTGTAGCAGCGGCATTTCCATAAAGTGTACTTGCAGCACCTTTAATAATCTCAATAGATTCTATAGTATTCAAATCTATTAACCTTAAATCAAATTCATTAGACACTAAAGAAGGGTCATTAATTTGAATACCATCAATAAGTACTAAAACCTGCCTGTTGTTACCACCTCTTACAAAGCTAGAGATATTCTGTCCAGCAACGCTTCTGCTTCCATTTACCTCAATACCACTTTTAGTATTAATTAATTCTGAAACCGTCCTACCTTGGTTTCTTTCAATTTCCTGTTGAGAAATTTTAATAACTGTTTTACCAGAATTTTCACGTTTTAATTTGAATCGTGAATCTGAAATAACAACTTCTTCAAGTTGCTCTACTTTTGTTGAATCATTTTGCTTTTGTGCAAAACCAACCAATGAGAATCCTAAACATAGGATGCCAAAAACATTCGTTTTTTTCATTTTAATGAATAATTACTCGAGAATCGCATGGATTATCATACGCAAACTTTTATCCCGAAAGTTTAACTTATTTGTTTTGAAAATGGCAGGTCTCCTGACTTGTTTTATGTTAATAAACCTTCCCAGCATAAAGCTAGTGGTATTGAAGTTAATAACATCCTTAAAAAAGGTGCTCAATTAAGCTGAGCATAAACTTACAGTTGCGGGAACAGTTCAAGAATGAAGAGTGACGAATCTTTATTTTTAATTTTAGAATTCATATTCCAAAAATTATCAATCGTTAATTGTCAATCTTTTCACTTGATTCCCTTTTAATCTGTTCAATTAAAATTGAACAAGAACCAAAATTCGATGCAAAAGTAGATGTTTTTTTAACAAAAGTTGATATGTAAACTTTACTTTTTCTTATTCATTTTATAAATGAGATAAATAAACCCAATAAGAAAATGTGCTATAATAACTCCAGCTACTATATATATTGTTAAATTTGAACCGTCTCGCATAGTTTTATTTTTTTTCAAAATTAGCTATGATTAGCAGTATTAAAAGTGACAAATATCACATAACCTTATGAAGTATAAGATCTTTATTGTTTTAATATGTGTTTGTTTATTCCGTTGTAAGGAGAAACAAAATCATAGCATAGATACTTCAAAAAATGGAGAAAGCTTAATATTAAAACACGCAAACGGATTTGAAATAATTGATTTTAAAAATTACAAAATTTTAAAAATTTTAAAACCTTGGCCTAATGCAACGCAAACCTATAAATATGCTTTAATTAGTAAAGAAAATGCCGCCAAAACTACTTTTGATAAAGATATTTTTGATGGTATTATTACAACGCCTATTGAAAAAATTGTAGTGACTTCTACAACACATCTTCCTGCTTTAGAACTTTTAAATTCAGAAAAGACACTGATTGGATTTCCTGGGACAGATTATATATCATCTAAAACTATAAGAAACCTAATAGATAATGGAAATATTAGAGAACTTGGTAAAAACGAAGGACTTAATACTGAAGTATTATTAGAATTAAACCCCAACATAGTTGTTGGCTTTGGTATTGATGGAGGAAATCGTTCTTTAGAAATTATAAAAAAATCTGGTATCCCTGTAGTATTTAATGGCGATTGGGTAGAAAGCTCTCCTTTAGCTAAGGCAGAATGGATTAAATTTTTTGGTGTACTGTTTAATAAAGAAACTAAAGCCGATTCTATTTTTAAACAAATTGAAAGCGATTATTTAGAGGCTAAAAAATTAGCGCAAAATGTAACCACTAAACCTACAGTTTTAAGTGGTGCTATGCACAGCGATATTTGGTATTTACCTAATGGTACAAGTACAGAAGCAAAACTCTTAAAAGATGCCAATGTAAATTATCTTTGGAGTAACACAGAGGGCTCTGGAAGTTTAAAGCTAAATTTTGAATCGGTTTTTGTAAAAGCAAAACATGCAGATATTTGGTTAAATCCTTCAAATTATCAAAGTTTAGAAACCCTAAAAAATGGTAATCAAAACCATAGCATGTTTGACGCTTTTCAAAATAAAAATATCTATACCTTTACTAATATAACAGGAAACACGGGAGGCGTTTTATATTACGAATTAGGAATGACAAGACCCGATTTAGTTTTAAAAGATATTATTAAAATTTGCCATCCACAGTTATTAAATGATTATCAACCTTATTTCTTCAAACCTCTAGAATAATTGCCTAATAAAGATACATACCAAATTTCCTTTGCTATTCTTATAGCAATTCTATTCTTTTGTTTTTTTATAAACATCAGTTTGGGTTCTGTATCTATTCCTTTTAAAGATATCTTCAATAGCCTGATTGGAAATGCTACTGAGCAAGAAACTTGGCAGCATATTATTAGAAACTATAGATTACCAAAAGCCATAACTGCAATTATTGTTGGTTCTGGTTTGGGGGTTTCTGGACTATTAATGCAAACCTTATTTAGAAATCCCTTAGCAGGTCCTTTTGTTTTAGGTATTAGTTCTGGTGCTAGTTTAGGTGTAGCATTAATCATCTTAGGGTCTAGTATTTTTGGTGGTATTTTGGGGTTACTTTTTATCTCAAAGTGGGGCATTGTAATTGCAGCAAGCTTAGGTAGTTTTTTAGTACTATTAGCTGTTTTAGCTGTATCATTAAAATTAAGAGATACCATGGCTATATTAATTATCGGACTCATGTTTGCTAGCATTACTGCGGCTATAGTTAGTGTATTATCCTATTTTGGGTCTGCAGAACAATTACAACAGTATATATTTTGGGGATTTGGCAGTTTAGGAAACCTATCTTGGGAAGATGTTATTGTACTATTCACTATTTACACCATTGGTATTTTACTTGCTATAAGCGCTACAAAATCATTAAACACATTACTTCTAGGTGAAAACTATTCTACAAGTCTAGGGTTAAACATCAAAAAAAGTCGGTTTATTATTATAATTTCAACAAGCTTATTAGCTGGAACTATTACCGCTTTTACAGGCCCTATCGCATTTATAGGTTTGGCTATTCCACATATAACAAGGCAAGTCTTTAATACCTCAAACCATAAAATATTATTACCAGCTGTTTTTTTGCTTGGTGCTATAGTTATGTTAGTCTGTGATAGCATCTCACAATTACCTAATAGCGATTATACCTTACCCATTAATGCTATAACCTCGTTAGTTGGTGCTCCGGTTGTAATTTGGTTATTAGTTAAAAAACGAAAAATGATTTTTTAATGGCGCGTAAAAACCAAAATATTATTTTAAAAACAAAAGATTTAACTATTGGTTATGCTACAAAAAAATTAAAAACCATTGTAGCATCAGATATTAATATTGAACTAAAACAAGGTGAATTAGTTGGATTAATTGGAGCAAATGGTATTGGAAAATCTACGCTTTTAAGAACGTTAACTAACGTGCAAAATCCATTAGAAGGTGATATTTTTATAAATAATACAGCATTAAAAAAATACGCACCAACCGATTTAGCAAAAGTGATGAGTCTAGTACTTACAGAGCCTGTAGCTTCAAAAAACTTATCGGTTTTTGAATTGGTGGCTTTAGGCAGACAACCCTATACTAATTGGTTTGGAAAACTTTCTAAAACCGATTTAGATATCGCACATAGTGCCCTTGAACAAACCAATATTTTAGAATTAAAAGATAAAAAATGCTTTGAGTTAAGTGATGGTCAATTACAAAAAGTAATGATTGCTCGTGCCCTTGCTCAAGATACCGATTTGATTATTCTAGATGAGCCTACCACACATCTAGACATGTATCATAAAGCCTATATTTTAAAACTGCTTCAAAAATTAGCCAAAGAAACTGGAAAAACCATTCTATTTTCATCACATGAAATAGATTTAGCCATTCAATTGTGTGACACCTTAATTGTAATGACTGACACTAAAGTGGTTTCAGATACACCTTGTAATTTGATATCAAAAGGTACTTTTGAAACTTTATTCCCAAAAGATTTAATTGCTTTTGATGAGAAAACAGGGAGTTTTCGGGTTAAAAAATAATGAGCTTCCACTGATTTCATAAAGATTACATAAAGTCTCTCAGATAAATTAACAAAATTAAAAATCTCTGTAAATCTCTGTATATTTCAGTAAAACAATAGATTTTAGAAAATGTTGATACTTTACGCCTTCACATCTTTGCTAGAGATAATAATACCATTTATATTTGGTTAAACTTCTTTTACAAAAAATGAACGACAACTTAATCATAATTGTGGCTGCTATTATTTTTGCAGCAATCGGTTTTTTCTTAGGTAATTATTTTTCAAAATTGAAAAACAAAAGCGAACAAAGTACTTTAGAGGAACGTCAAAACCAAATGCAATTAACTATTGAAGAGTTAAGACAAAACCTCAGCAAGATTGAAAATGAACGTGAAGATATTAGAAAAGAAAAAGAATTTTTAAATACCGAATTAGCAAGAAAAAATTCAGAATACGAAAATCTTCAAGAGCAAAACCTAAAACGCGATAAAGAACTTGAAGAACGTCAAGAACAATTACGAAAAGACTTTGAATTATTGGCTACTAAAATTTTAGATGAAAAATCTGAGAAGTTTACGCTTCAGAATAAAGAAAACATAAAGAACATTTTAAATCCGCTTCAAGAAAAAATTAAAACATTTGAAGAAAAAGTAGATTTAACCCAAAAGGAAAGTATTAGTATGCACTCTGCTTTAAAAGAGCAGTTATTAGGTTTAAAAGACCTCAACCAACAAATGACTAAGGAAGCCACCAACTTAACTCGCGCTTTAAAAGGCGATAGTAAAATGCAAGGGAATTGGGGGGAATTAGTGTTAGAACGGGTTTTAGAAAAATCTGGTTTAGAAAAAGACCGAGAATATTTTGTACAACAAAGTTTTACAACTGAAAATGGTTCTCGCGTTTTACCAGATGTAGTCTTGCATTTACCAGACGGTAAGAAGATGATTATTGACAGTAAAGTATCATTAACTGATTATGAACGATTAGTAAATGCTGACGATGCTGATAAACCTCAATATTTAAAAGCGCATGTAAATTCTATTAGAAAACATGTTGACCAACTTTCTGAAAAAAATTATCAAGATTTGTATGATATTGAATCACCAGATTTTGTACTCATGTTTATTCCTATTGAACCTGCTTTCGCTATAGTTGTAAATGATGATAACGCTATTTACAACAAAGCTTTTGAAAAAAACATTGTGATTGTAACACCTTCTACCCTTCTGGCAACGCTTCGTACTATTGATACCATGTGGAATAACGAAAAACAACAGCGCAACGCCATAGAAATAGCAAGACAAGCTGGAGCTCTTTACGATAAATTTGAAGGGTTAGTTACTGATTTAACTGGTGTTGGCAAAAAAATAGATGCTGCAAAAAGTGATTATTCTGCAGCTATGAACAAGCTTGTTGATGGTAGAGGCAACCTTATTACAAGTGTTGAAAAGCTTAAAAAAATGGGAGCTAAAGCTAAGAAATCGCTTCCTGAAGCCATTATAAAACGCGCTGAAGAAGATGAGTAATCTATTTTATTAAGCAAAAACTTATCATCCAATACTATCACATAAAAACATGATATATTTGTTTATCACACAAAAACATGATATATTTGTTTATCACACAAAAACGTGATATTATGATTACAAGTGTTATTACAGGAGATATTATAAAATCTAGAACTCAAATTAACGCTGAGGTATGGATAAATATATTAAAACGCACATTATCTAATTTAAGTTCAGATGAAATCTATTGGGAAATTTATCGAGGCGACAGCTTTCAAATAGAAATACGAGATTGGTACCAAAGCTTTCAAGCCGCAGTTTATATTAAAGCTTGTATTAAATCAATTCGCGGGCTAGATGTTCGCTTAGCCATTGGTATAGGTGATAAAACTTATGAAGGCAAAAATGTGACTGAATCTAATGGAAATGCCTTCGTCTTTTCTGGCGAAACCTTAGAAACTTTGAAAAAAGAAAAACAAAATTTACGTATTAAAACTAGTAATTTTAATATAGATGAAGAACTCAACTTATATTTTAAGTTAGCACTTGTATTTATGGATAGTTGGACTAAAAATTCTGCAGAGATTGTTAAGTTAAGTATCGAAAATCCTAATGCGCTACAAAGTGAACTTGGTGAAATTATAGGTATTAATCAAAATGCGATAAGCACCAGACAAAAACGAGCTCACTTAGATGAAATTAAGGAATTAGATTTAATGTATAGACAAAAAATACATACTTTATTATGATTCTAATAAAACTCATATTAGCGCATTTCATAGGTGATTTTTTTCTTCAACCTGAAAGTTGGGTTAAAGAAAAAGAGAAGAAAAAATTAAAATCTCCAAAACTTTATCTTCATGTTTTAATACATGCAGCTTTAATGACATTGCTGCTTTGGGATATATCTTTATGGCCAATTATAACTATTATTGCTGTTTCTCATTTAATCATTGATGGCATCAAACTTATATTTCAAAAGAAAAAAACAAAAAGAATATTATTTTTTGTAGACCAATTGCTTCATGTTTTGGTCATTATTGGATGTTATTATTTTCTTTCAAAAAACACATCTATATTCGATATAAACTTCACTGAAAACAACTTATTACTCCTTACCTGTTTATTGTTTTTAACAATACCAGTGTCCATAATTATGAAAACCATTTTTTTAAAGTGGAATATTTCAAAACTCACTAAAAATAACCAATCACTCAAGGATGCAGGGAAATATATTGGTATTTTAGAGCGTATTTTAGTGTTCATTTTTATAGTTTCAAATCATTGGGAAGCTGTTGGTTTTCTAATTACAGCTAAATCTGTTTTTAGGTTTGGAGATTTAAAAGAATCAAAAGACAGGCAACTCACAGAGTACATTTTAATAGGCACTTTAATTAGTTTTGGAATTGCCATAATTACTGGTATTTTATTTAATATTCTTACATAAACCCATGTTTAAACACCCAAAAGAATCTCAAGTTTCTATTACCGAATTAATGCTTCCGTCCCACTCCAACTTTAGTGGAAAAATTCATGGCGGACATATATTAAACTTAATGGATCAAATAGCATTTGCATGCGCTTCAAAACATTCGCAAAACTATTGTGTAACCGCCTCTGTAAATCGTGTTGATTTTTTAAACCCGATTGAAGTTGGGGAGTTAGTTACCTTAAAAGCTTCGGTAAATTATACAGGAAAAACTTCCATGGTTATTGGGTTACGAGTGGAATCGGAAAACATTCAAACAGGAGAAACAAAACACTGTAACTCTTCATATTTTACTATGGTAGCCAAAGATGAAAATGGCAAAAATGCCAAAGTTCCAGGTATCATTTTAGATTCGGAACAGGCAATTAGGCGTTTTGCAAGAAGTATAACCAGACAAGAACAAGCCAAACACCGAACAAGCAAATTTAAATCTTCAGAATTTAAGATTGATGAGTTTTTGGAGATTATAAAACTACATAATGCAAAAATTAATATTTAATTGTAAGGTTACTTAATTAATTACGACCCTAAACACATTAAACTTCACATAGAATGTATTGATTGGTATTTGGATCTGAAAATATGTGCTAATATTCTCCAATCATGCGTAAATGGCTTATTTTATTTTTTGTTGTCATTATTGGAATCTTTGTATACCAATATGTATATCAAGACCATAGGAATATAAAATTAGAAAAAGCAGAGTACACACTAACAGCAACCGATATAAGCAATGCTTTTCTAAAAAATTTAAGCGCTTCCGAAGAAAAATTTTTAAATAATACTGTTGAAATCGCTGGAAACATAACTGAGTTAAGCGAAGGTAGCCTAACTATCGACGACTTAGTTTTCTGTTCATTCGAAGGTTCTTTAGAAACTAAATTACGAGTAAACTCCGAAATAACAATTAAAGGACGGGTAATCGGTTTTGACGATTTGTTGGAACAAGTCAAACTAGACCAGTGTATTATATTAAACAACTAAATTTTACAGCTATGAAAACAACATTATTTTTTTTGCTTGCCTTATTAAATTTCGCTCTCACTTTAAATGCACAAATAAGGTCAATAATGGTTGACCCAGCGACTAATGATATTACTGTTAAAGTAAAGAACTTCGGCTCATCAACAGTCGATATTACCAATTATTGGTTATGCGATTTTCCTCAATACGATAGGTTTAGCGATACTTCAATAGTAGGATCTGGCGATTTCTTACTTTCTCCAGATGAAGAAGTAACTGTAATTTGGGTTTCAGGATTAGATAATACCAATGGAGAACTTGGAATTTACAATACTAACTCTTTTAGTTCATCAAGTGCTATGGAAGATTACATGCAATGGGTTACTTCTGGTCATCAAAGAGAACCCGTAGCCGTGGCTAAGGGTATTTGGACAGCAGGAACAACCGTTAATGTTACTCCTCCTTATCAATATAATGGAGACGGATCTCAAAATGGATCTACTTTTTGGGAAAGTACTCTAAGTACTAAAGAACTTACCTTGAGTGAATTTAGAATTTCCCCAAACCCTGGAGCAACATTAATTCAATTTAAGTTTCCAAAAAACATTAAGCAATCTAGAGCTACTATTTATGATATTTTAGGTAAAGCTGTTTACACTTCTGAAAATATTATAAACTCCAAAGTCGATATTTCAAACTGGAAATCTGGTTTGTATTTAATAAAAGTATCGGCTTTTGGGAAAACAGTTAGCAAACGCTTTATTAAACAATAATTGCTATTTTAGTAAAACTTAACATATTCATAATATGATGAAATTACTCGTTTTCTTAATATGCTTACCAATATTTACTTATTCTCAAGATGATTTACTAGATGAGATAGATTCAAATTCTACAGGTAACCAATACGAAACAGCCGCCTTTAAAGGTTTAAAAATTGTAAACTTTGAATCAACCAAACTAGTTGCAAAAAAAGAACTAAATTTTATTGTTTCACACAGATTTGGAAGTGTAAAAAATGGCATTGACGATTTTTTTGGTTTAGACAACGCCGTAACCAGATTAAACTTTGTTTATGGAATTACAGATGCCATTAACATTGGCGTTTCAAGAAGTTCCCTTCTTAAAGTCTATGATATAACTGCCAAATACAGGTTGCTTAGACAGGAAAAAAACGGCTTCCCTTTCACCGTAGTTGGGTTTAATGCCATTTTAGTAAATACTGCATTGGACAAAGATACCTGGCCTCTTTTAGAGTTTAAACACCGCTTAGGTTATACAGCGCAACTACTTATTTCGAGAAAAATAAATACTGATTTAACATTGCAATTAGCTCCAACGTTCTTTCATGATAATTTTGTAATAGTAGATGAACAAGACAATTCTCAATTTGCACTGGGTTTTGGTGGGCGCTATAAATTAGGGAAACGCTGGTCTCTAAATGCTGATTATGGCTTGCATCTTAATAGAGCAAGTAATTCACCATTTAAAAATCCATTGTCTATTGGAGTTGACTTAGAAACTGGAGGCCACGTATTCCAAATGCATTTTTCCAATGCTCAAGCTATGAATACCAACGGGTTTTTAGGACAAGGCGAAGGCGATTGGAGCGAAGGCGTTTTTTATTTCGGTTTTAACTTAAGTCGAACTTTTTAATTATGAAAAATTAATTTAAATACTATATGCTATGAACATTAAAAACTTAATTCTGGGCTTTGCAGTAATTGCCCTAATGTTTAACTGCTCAAGTAGTAGCAGTGATGATTTATCCAATCAAAATCCTGACCCAGACCCAGATCCAATGGTCAAAGTTACTTATGACGCTGATATAAAGAGTATTATTGACAACAACTGTATTCAATGTCATGGAAATCCACCGAACCCTGGTCCCACTAGTTACACAACATATACTCAAGTAAAAAATGGAGTTAACAATATTATTTCTAGAATTAAAAGCACTAGTAACAGAATGCCTCCTTCTCCAAATTCCCCCTTATCTCAAACTCAAATTGATCTAATAGAAAAATGGAAAGATGATGGTCTTTTAGAAAATTAAATTTGGCAGTGTTTTTGATTTAACTAAAAAGTTAAATAAAGTAACTATGAAAAATCTATTATACATTTTAGCTTTTATTAGCTTTAACACATTCGCACAAGGAAAATACTTAACTAAAACAGGTGCGGTCTCTTTTGAAGCGTCTGTTCCTTCGTTTGAGGAAGTTAAAGCAAAGCACAATGCCGTAACCGCAATTATTAACACTGAAAATGGAGAATTCGCAGCTTTAATTCTTGTTAAGGGGTTTCGTTTTAAAAATGCTTTAATGGAAGAACATTTTAATGAAAACTATGCTGAATCTGATGAATTTCCTAAAGCAACTTTCAAGGGAAAAATCTTAGATTTTGATATTCCAAAATTAAAAAACAAGGCAACCTATAAATTAAATGGAGAACTTACATTTCATGGAAAAACAAAACAAATTAAGAATTTAATTGTGTCTATATCTAAAGAAGCTGACATTATAAATATGACAGGAACCTTTAAGGCAAAAGCATCAGAATTTGATATAAAAATCCCAAAAATTGTGAGTAGTAAAATTGCAGAAGACATTGAAGTCGCATTTAATTTTGAGCTTAAAAAGAAATAGAGAGTGTCTAAAAAGCAAATTTGATGTTATATTGAGCTTGTCGAAATATTTTTAACTTACAGATAATCAATATCGGTTTCGACAGGCTCAACCTGACAAATCAAATTATAAAACTTTTTAGACAGCCTCTATTATTTACTTAAGTACATTTTTCGCCTAGAATATAAGTCGTAAAACTCATCATCTTTTAAACTATCTATAAACAAGATACTTTCTCCTGTACTCTTCATTTCTGGCCCTAGTCGTTTATCAACATTTGGAAATTTATTAAAGGAGAATACGGGTTGCTTGATGGCATAACCTTCTAACTGAGGATTGAAATTAAAATCTGTTACCTTCTTCTCTCCCAACATAACCTTAGTTGCATAATTAACATAAGGTTCTTTATAAGCCTTAGCTATAAAAGGAACTGTTCTTGACGCTCTTGGGTTTGCTTCAATTATGTACACAATATCATCTTTAATAGCAAACTGAATATTTATTAAACCTACTGTGTTTAATGCTCTTGCAATAGTATTTGTATGGTCTATAATTTGTTGCATTACCAAATCTCCTAAATTAAACGCTGGTAAGGTAGCATTTGAATCTCCTGAGTGAACTCCACAGGGCTCAATATGCTCCATAATTCCGATGATGTAAACATTTCCGTCAGCATCACAAATAGCATCAGCTTCAGCTTCTATAGCACCATCTAAATAATGATCTAAAAGAAGTTTGTTATTTGGCATTCTTCTTAATAAATCTACTACAGTTTCAATTAGGTCTTCTTTATTGATTACAATTTTCATCCCTTGACCTCCTAAAACATAAGACGGTCTCACTAAGATTGGAAAATCTAATTCATCTGCTAAAGCCAAAGCTTCGTCTGCATTTTCTGCAATTCCAAACTCTGGATATGGAATATTATTTTCTTTCAACAATCTAGAGAAACTCCCCCTATCTTCAGCTAAATCTAAAGATTCAAAACTAGTACCTATAATTTTAATCCCATACTTGGTTAGCTTTTCAGCTAATTTTAAAGCTGTTTGCCCACCAAGCTGAACAATAACGCCTTCAGGTTTCTCATGACGAATAATGTCGTAAATATGCTCCCAGAAAACAGGTTCAAAATATAATTTATCGGCTGTATCAAAATCGGTAGAAACCGTTTCTGGATTACAGTTAATCATAATAGTTTCGTAACCACATTCTGCTGCTGCTAAAACACCATGAACACAGCAATAATCGAACTCAATACCTTGACCAATTCTATTTGGTCCAGAACCTAACACAACAATCTTCTTTTTATCACTTACAATACTTTCGTTGTGTACATATTTTTCACCAGAAGGTGTTTCAACCATGTTCTCAAAAGTTGAATAGTAATATGGTGTTTTTGCTGTAAATTCTGCGGCACATGTATCAACGAGTTTAAATACACGCTGAATGTTAAATTCGTCTCTTTTATTATATACTTGACTTTCTAGACAACCCAACATATGTGCTATCTGGCGGTCTCCATAACCTTTTTGCTTGGCTTCCAACAATAAATCTCTGTCTAGCGTATCGATGGTATATTTAGATATTTCTTTTTCTAAATGAAATAATTCCTCATATTGCTTTAAATACCACATATCAATTTTTGTGATATCATAAATTTGACTTAGTGGAATACCCATAGCAATGGCATCATAAATAACAAATACACGATCCCAAGAGGCATTTGTTAACTTATCTATAATTTGATTATAATCTTTATAGCCTTTCCCGTCTGCTCCTAAACCGTTTCTTTTAATTTCTAAAGATTGCGTTGCTTTATGTAATGCTTCTTGAAAAGAACGCCCTATTCCCATAACCTCTCCAACGGCTTTCATTTGTAAACCTAATGTTCTATCTGAACCTTCAAACTTATCAAAATTCCAACGTGGTATTTTTACAATTACATAATCTAATGTAGGTTCGAATAAAGCAGAAGTAGATTTTGTTATTTGATTATCTAACTCATCTAAAGTATAACCAATAGCCAATTTAGTAGCAATTTTAGCAATTGGATACCCTGTTGCTTTACTTGCTAATGCTGAAGAACGCGATACACGTGGATTAATTTCGATAGCAATAATCTCTTCTTTTTCGTCTGGACTAACTGCAAATTGCACATTACATCCGCCTTCAAAATCTCCAATACTACGCATCATCTTTATAGCCATATCACGCATCTTTTGATACGTTTTATCACTTAATGTCATTGCTGGAGCAACCGTAATTGAATCTCCCGTATGAATTCCCATAGGATCCATATTCTCAATAGAACAAATAATTACAACATTATCATTTTTATCTCGAAGCAGTTCCAATTCATACTCCTTCCAACCCATCATTGCTTTATCAATCATCACTTCGTGGATTGGAGAAATCTCTAATCCTCTGCGTAATAATTTATCATAATCTTCCTCTTCATAAACAATTGCAGCACCAGCACCACCTAGCGTATAAGAAGCTCTAATACATAACGGGAAGCCAAATTCTTGAGCAATTTCTTTTCCTTTTAAGAAAGAAGTAGCTGTAGCTTGAGGTGCCATACCAACATCTATCTTACCCATCAATTCTCTAAATTGTTCCCTATCTTCTGTAATATTAATAGCATTAATATCTACACCAATTAATTCAACTCCAAAATCTTTCCAAATACCTTTTTCATCTGCTTCTATGCACAAGTTTAATGCTGTTTGTCCTCCCATAGTTGGTAAAACCGCATCAATTTGTGGGTGCTCCTTTAAAATTTTTATAATAGATTTTGTATTAAGGGGCAACAAATAAACATGATCTGCCATAGTTGGATCTGTCATAATTGTTGCTGGATTAGAATTAATTAAAATCGTTTCAATTCCATCTTCTGCGAGTGACCTTAATGATTGAGAGCCTGAATAATCAAATTCACATGCTTGTCCAATAACAATAGGCCCTGAGCCAATAATTAGAATCGATTTAAGTTTAGGATTTTTTGGCATTTTTTACTGTTTATTTGGTGTATTTTAATGAGTTACAAAAATAGCAATCAGTAGATATAAAAAAAGGCGTTACACTTAAGTAACACCTTTAAATTATCAACAATTGTTAATCATTATTTTTTATGTCTTGTTTCAGATGACACAGATAATTTTTTTCTTCCTTTAGCTCTTCTACGCGCTAATACCTTTCTACCATTAGCAGAAGCCATTCTTTCTCTAAAACCATGTTTGTTTCTTCTCTTTCTTTTAGAAGGCTGAAATGTTCTTTTACTCATTATCTTATATCTTTAATAACTGAATTGTAATTTTATTATAATTAGTTTGGTGCTTCTCCAAAACTGAGGGCAAATATACAAACCCTTTATTACTTTGCAAATCATTTTATTAAAAATATTTTAATAAAATTTTTACTCAGTCAACATTGTCCAAATCCCCTATATATTTGGGCTAAAGCCAATTTATTTGTTCTTAGTTAATATCAATTTTTTCGTAAAAATTTAGTTTCTTTGCAATCAAAATTAAACTTATAGCGCATTTGGTTGCTTAAAGCTTACTTTTTACCATTCAAATTTTATAAATATGTACAATAAAATAATAAAACTTATCATAGCTGCTGGTATTATTGCTTTTGCAGTTTATCAATTTTCTGAAGGATATATTGGAAATGGTATCATGCTTATTTTTCTATCATTAATTTTCGTTTTTCTTTATTTTAAAAATGAATTTATTTTACTTGCTTTTTTAAGGTTGCGAAAGCAAGATTTTGATGGTGCTAAGAAATGGCTAAATAAAATAAAAAACCCTGAAGCTGCTTTAGTTAGAAAACAACAAGGTTATTATAACTATTTGCATGGTATTATGGTTTCTCAAAGTAATATGAATGATGCTGAGAAATACTTTAAAAAAGCTATTTCTTTAGGCTTATCTATGGATCACGATTTAGCAATGGCTAAACTTAACTTGTCTGGTATTGCTTTTTCTAAGAGAAGAAAACAGGAAGCACAGAAACTTTTATCTGAAGCTCAAAAACTTGATAAACAAGGCATGCTAGCTGACCAAATAAAAATGATGAAAGACAATATGAAGCGTGCTCAAATGCCAAATCAACATTACGGTGCAGGTGGATCGTTAAGACAGCAAAAAAGAAGAAGTAAATAATTATTTACTTGCTAAATCATAATAGCCATCTTCTGGGATTTCTATTAAATATGGCTTTCTAGTTTTATTATTAAGATGTGGTTCTCTTAACCAGGGATTATGCAGCTTTAATATTTTGTAATTAATTCCAAATTTTCCAGCAAATTGGGTAAAGTCTGTTACTGCCGTATCGACTTCAACCTTGTATGTTGGAACTTTACTATACAAATCTTTATCTCTAAAATTAAAACCATATTTACTAGGGTTAGATAAAATTTCTTTTAAAGCTACTATTCTAAATAAGTAACGTCCCGTTTCCTCTCCTAATAATAAATCGTAATAATTAGATACATTTTGTTCTTTCAATCTTCTTGAAACTCCTGCATTACCAGCATTATAAGCAGCGGCAGCTAGTGTCCATGAACCTAAATCTTCTTTGGATTTTAATAAATACTTACAAGCCACTTCAGTTGCTTTTTCTATATGATAGCGTTCATCAACATTTTTATTAACCTCTAATCCATTTTCTCTTCCTGTTGCTGGCATAATTTGCCAAACACCTCTAGCCCCTGCTGGAGACACTGCGTTTGTCAATCCGCTTTCTATAACAGCTAAGTATTTAAAATCATCTGGAATGTTATACTTGGCTAAAATTGGTTCAATAATTGGAAAATATTTTTTAGCACGTTTAAACATTAATAAGCCGTTAGATTGCCAATAAGTATTGACCAATAACTCTCTATCCATGCGCTCCAAAATATCAGGATTTTGAAGTGGCATAGCCTCGCCAGCAAAGTTTAAATGTTCAGGCACTTGAAGTGCATAAACATTATAATCGTTTATTAATTTTTTTTCAAAATTTTCATCGGTAGGAGCATCTTGTAGGGCAAAAATAAATAAGAGACATAAACTTAATAATCCCACAAGCGCCAATATTTTTTGAGCTATCTTCATAATTATAAGTTTGGTTTAAAGTTATAAAAAAATAATCGAAAATCCCTGACTAGTCCTCTAAAATAATACGTGGTAAATTCTCGTTAAACCACTTATATTTATTAATAATCATTATGTGCGTTCCATTTTTAATTGAAATACAATCTTTTATATTCTTAATTGGAAATACCGAGTCATTATCTCCATGAATGTGAACCAAATTGGGAATAGGTTCTTTTTGATTCCAAGAAACCATTTGCTTAATAGCCCAACTTAAATATTTTGGGTTATTAACAGACAAATATCTTTTATAAAGCACCATACGCTTTTTTACATTTTTTCCAAAAGCGTATTTAGCAAATAAGTCTATATTAGAAGCTAACTGAGTTGGAACTAATTTATAGGCTTTTGTTTTATTAGCTAACAACATATGTTTTGGTAGTTCCCGCATAGATTTTACACTTGAAACAATTATAAGTTTTCTCAATTTTATATGTTTACTCATCTCTTGAACTAATACACCTCCAAATGAAACACCTAATAAAACAGAATTTTTATGTTTTATATTACTAACCATTCGTAAAGAATAATCACTAATAGTCTCATTATCAATAGGCAACACCCATTCTAACCAATGAACTTTAAATTGGTTCTCTGGCAATTTAATATGCTCAAAAATTACTGGACTAGCGGCCATTCCTGGCATTAAATAAACATGTATTACCTCTTGAGTCATAAGCTTTTAACTTACTTTAAGTTTTATATTCTCGTTTTTTTAACTATCTTTGCACAGCAAAAATAGCTAAATAGTAACCACTATTTTAC
This sequence comes from uncultured Algibacter sp., assembly GCF_947487605.1. GTDB lineage: Bacteria > Bacteroidota > Bacteroidia > Flavobacteriales > Flavobacteriaceae > Algibacter_D. The sequence continues at coordinate 88,569 of NZ_CANKXK010000009.1, read as the reverse complement.
GACTCCTTAGAAATTAAATAAAATACTTACCATGGTTGATGTTGCCGAATTAATTGACAATGACTTTTTACGTCAATTTGAATTAAAAATTGATAATCATTTAGCAAAAATTGAATATTCTCTTCAAGAAAGAAAAATATTCTTAACAAAGCTTTTAATTCCTGATGCTATTGATAATGAAGATTTTCGAAAAGAATTTTTAGCGGCTGTTTTCGAACAGATTCAAGAACGTAATTTAAGTGTAGTTCCTACAAGTCCTGAAATTGCAAAGTTTGTAAGAAGTAACAGAAAATATAAACGAATGTTACCTGTTGGGGTAAGAATCTAAAATATTTAGAAAAAACTAATAAAAAATGCGAAGTTATAACTTCGCATTTTTTATTTTCAAAAGCTTAGTAATTACTGCTTTGTATAAACCACTGTTAAATCCTTATTAGCTATAACTTGAGTAAAATCTTCATTATAAATTTCTATACTTTCTTTAAAAACTATTGATATTTGGTTGCCATTTATCACTGCTTCACTTTCACCAAATATTACAGAATTCCCTTCTTTAGAATAAAACGTTGCTAAGCTTACAACACCTTCTGTATCGCATTCAACATTAAAACTATACTCATTAGTACTATTATTTAATTGCGCGATTTCTAACTTAGGATTAAAAGTAGTGTTTAATGAAACAATATTATTAGGTTCGAAAAGTAAGGTTTCATTGTAAGAACAATTAATTTCGTTCAAAAGATTAGTACTTACAAAACCATCGTTATCAATATCGAAACCATCTGCTATATTCCATTCAGTTAATTTCCATACACCAAGAAGAGGATCATCGTTAATATCGTTACCAGAGCAACTAACTAAAAATAGACATGAAAGGACTAGTGTAAAAAATAATTTATTCATATTGGGGCATGATTATTTCATAACGAAAGTATTAATGCTAGCATTAACAGCATAAAAAACAAGCTAAATGGACAAAATAAGGGTTGATTTACAATAAAATTGAAGAATTTATTTTGAAAACACACTAATAAACTCAATTCTTACTAAGCCATCGTCATCTATCTTAACAAGTTCTACTTGATGCAATGTATTTACCAAATCTGGATTCCAAGGTGTTTTTACTTTTATATAATTTTCGGTAAACCCGTGTATATAACCCTCTTTATTTTCGCTTTCAAATAAAACTGTTCTTACAGTTCCAATCTGGCTTTCATAAAATGCTCGACGTTTCTTAATAGACAAACCTCGCAACATTTTACTACGTTTGCTACGCATATTATTAGAGACTACTCCACCCATCTCAACCGCTTCTGTATTATCACGTTCGGAATAAGTAAATACATGCAAGTACGAGATATCTAACTCAGTTAAGAAATTATATGTTTCTAAAAAGTGCTTATCTGTTTCTCCTGGAAAACCAACAATAACGTCTACTCCAATACAAGCATGTGGCATCACTTCTTTTATTTTATTAACTCTATCTACATACAATTCACGCATGTAACGACGCTTCATTTTTTTAAGAATCTCGTTACTTCCTGATTGCAAGGGGATATGAAAATGTGGTACAAAAGCTCTGGATTTAGAAACTAGATCTATAGTTTCATTTTTAAGTAAATTAGGCTCAATTGAGGAAATTCTTAGTCGTTCGATCCCAGTTACCTTATCTAATTGAGTAACTAAATCTAAAAAAGTGTGCTCGTGTTTTTTATTTCCGAATTCACCCTTACCATAATCTCCAATATTAACTCCTGTAAGAACAATTTCTTTTATATTTTGCCTTGAAATTTCTTTAGCATTATTTAAAACATTTTCCATGGTATCGCTACGCGAAATACCACGTGCTAAAGGAATTGTACAATATGTACATTTATAATCACAACCATCTTGCACTTTTAAAAACGCTCGGGTTCTGTCTCCAATAGAATATGATCCCACATAAAAGTCGGCATCTTCAATTTCGCAAGAATGTACTTCGCCAAAATCGTTTTTAGTCAAGTCATTTATATAATCGGTAATATTAAATTTTTCGGTAGCACCAAGCACCAAATCAACTCCATCAACATCTGCCAACTCTTCTGGTTTTAACTGTGCATAACATCCAACAGCCGCAACAAATGCATTAGGATTTGCTTTTTGCGCTTGTTTTACAATGGTTTTAAAGCGTTTATCCGCATTTTCGGTAACAGAGCACGTGTTAATTACATACATATCTGCCTTTTCAGAAAAATCTACACGATCAAACCCTTCATTTTTAAAACCTCTTGCTATAGTAGATGTTTCCGAAAAATTAAGCTTACAACCCAATGTGTAAAATGCTACTTTTTTATTGGTGTTCATTTCTCCATTTTAATCAGGCAAAGTTAATAAAAAAGAGCGTCTCATTTATTGAGGCGCTCTTTCTTATTCTATTATAAAATAATATTAATGCTTAACTATTTTTCTTGAGACATTACCCTGTACGGTTTCCAGTTTCAAAATATAAAGACCACGACTTAAATTAGATATATTAATCTCTAGTTTACTCCCAGAATTATAAACAAGCCTACCAGAAACAGAATATATATTTAAGCTTTTTAAAGAATTAGAATTATCTAAACTAATCTTTAAAAAATCTCTAGCTGGATTAGGCCCAATAGAAGCTTTTATAGTTTTAAATTCCTCTGAAGATAAAACATTTAAGTTTCCAGAAGCATCATAACCACAAACAACACCAGAGCCGAAATCTATTGTCATTTCGAAAGTAGAAGGAGCTGTTCCAGATTGTATGGCATATTTTAAATTTCCACCAGAACAACTAACATAATCGTAAGTTAAAGAACCATTAACAGTAATTGTTGCTGGCCAAGATTCGCTACAACCATTTTGACCATTGGGTACTGTTAAAATTGGCGTTGAGGTCGTACTTTGTCCAGAAGTTTTAATAGATGTAGGACAAGTAATTTGGGCATGTGACATAGCACACAATAGCATTGAACATGCTAAAAAGTAAAGTTTTTTCATTATAAATTTGAGAGTTTTGTTAATAATAGCTATATATATGACAGCTAAACTCAATAAAACCCTAAAAATGACATACGATAGTTTAAATTATAATTAATCTTTGTTTACAGTTTAAAATCTATATTTTTGGGTTACTTATTATTTAATTAAAAACGTGCAGTTTCCAAAACAATATCAACTATTAATAATTTTATTTACATCTTTATTATTTATTGGATGTAATAATAAAAATGATGCATCTAAAGATCATCTTATTTTTCGCTATAATGAATATGGAAATATAAACACTTTAGATCCTGCGTTTTCAAGAACTTTGCAAGACAACAATATTTGCAATCAAATATTCAATGGGCTGGTTCAGCTAGATAATGATTTAAATATTCTTCCATGCATAGCTAAAGATTGGACTATTTCTGAAGATGGCCTTTTATATACTTTTTCACTTCGCAACGATGTATATTTTCATAAACATGACTTGTTTGGTAAAGATTCCACTCGGATAGTCGTTGCAAACGATTTTGAATATAGTCTAAACCGCCTAAGAGATAAAAAAATTGCAGCACCAGGTAGTTGGGTATTAAATAAAGTAGATGATTTTAAAGCTATTAACGATAGCATTTTTGAGATTCGTTTAAAACAGCCCTTCCCAGCATTTATTGGTTTATTAACAATGAAATATTGTTCGGTTATTCCTAAAGAAATAGCTGAACATTATGGCATGAAGTTTCGGTCCAAACCTATTGGAACTGGTCCATTTAAGTTTAAACGATGGGAAGAAAACATCAAGCTTGTATTAAGAAAAAACCAAAATTACTTTGAAAAGGATGAAACAGGAAATTCGTTACCCTATCTAGAAGCGGTAGCACTTACATTTCTCCCTGATAAGCAAAGTGAATTTTTACAATTTGCACAGAGCAATATTGATTATTTATCGGGCTTAGACGCTTCGTATAAAGACGAGTTATTAACCGCAGATGGGCAGCTACGAGAAATGTACATTGAAAGTGTTAACATGATTCGAGGCCCTTATTTAAATACGGAGTATTTAGGTTTCTACCTTGATTCTGAAACACCCGAAATACAATCTGAATTAATTAGGAAAGCCATTAATTATGGCTTCGATAGAAAAAAAATGATGATTTATTTACGAAATGGCATTGGGAATCCTGCAAATGGTGGTTTTATTCCAATTGGCCTCCCTGGTTACGATACTAATATTGGTTTTACTTATCAACCCGAAAAGGCAAAAAAATTAGTAGAACAATTTAAAAATGAAAGCGGTATTAGCAATCCAGAAATTAATTTAGTAACAACAAGTAACTATTTGAGTTTTTGTGAATTCATACAACGAGAACTTGAAAAAACTGGTTTAAGAATTAATGTCGATGTAATGCCAGAAGCCTCTTTAAGATCTGCTAGGTCTAACGGAAAAGTAGATATGTTTAGAAGTTCTTGGATAGCAGATTACCTAGATGCCGAAAACTACCTGTCTATTTTTTATAGCAAAAACTTCGCCCCCAATGGTTCTAATTACTTTCATTATAAAAACCCACAATTTGATAGTTTATACAATAAAGCATTTACGATTACAGATATAGAAAAACGCAAACATTTGTATTCAAAAATGGACTCTTTAGCTATGGATAAAGCTATTATGGTACCACTTTTTTATGATGAGGTGGTTCGGTTTACCCAGAAAAATGTGGAAGGCCTTGGTATTAATCCAATTAATTTATTGGACTTAAGAAGGGTTAAAAAGAATTAAATATTATTCTTGATCATAAAAATATTTTAAAAAAGAAATTCCTAAATCAGTAAATTCATCTTTCCCATTACTTCCTCGTTTAATAATTTTATTAGCCTTTAGCTTTGTAACAGTGTCCAAAGTTGCTCTATCAAAATAATTAGCATTGCCATAACTTTCAATACCATGTATTACACTTTTCAATTCAGTGAAAATCTTAGTATCCTTAAACAATTTTTCGAATAAAACTTTTTCTTCTTCTTTCTTATTCTGATCTTGAATAATTTCCAAAGTACTCTTGCTATTTTGAGTATTAGAACTTTTTTTATCAATTTTATTAGTCGTTTTATTTTGCTCAATTAGAGATTTGCTCAATTCTTCAATTTGAAGTTTTAAACTCTCAATTTCTATATCTTTATCCTTTAACAATTCAATAAGTCTGACTTTTTGATTTTGAATTTCTAATCGAATTTGAGCAGATTCTTCAACCGTCAGCTGTTGATTTTTTTCTATTTTATTTTTCAATTTTCTACGTAAATCAATAAAAATCAAACTTGCCCAATATGCTAAATAAGTAATAAATGGTACAATTGTAATTATTAAAATTGTTGTGAGAAGTGGATACCATATAATACGTGAACTCTCAGAATAATTGCTAACAATAAAATCGATCTTTGTTCCTCTAATCTCGCTACTATCTACAAATATGGTTAAATAGATAATCTTCCAATTAATAATAAGCCATGAAACAATCAATGTTCCATAAAATGGACTTGTAAGTCTTTCATTTATAATTTTATTAATCGAATTCCCAAATTCCTTTAAATCCATAACTATATTTTTTTGAAATAGTAAACATCATCATCCCCTTTACCACCTGTTCTTTTAGAAGAGAAATAACCAGAAGAACTTGTATCCATTATTAGAGAGAAATCGTCTTTATTACTATTAATAGGCTTGGGTAATTTTTCAGATTTATTAAATGTACCATCTTCATTCATAGTACTTCTATAAATATCGAATCCTCCAAATCCATTGGGTCTGTTAGAAGCAAGATATAATGTATTATCGCTACTTATAAATGGGAACATTTCACGACTATAAGAATTCACTTTACTACCTAAATTCTTAGGCTCGCTATAAGTGTTATTACCTAAAATAGTTACTTTAAAAATATCTGAACCTCCTTTAGTTGTTTCTTTACCTCCTCTAATATTTGCAGTAAAATAAAGTGTTTTACCATCTGGACTTAAAGCTGGATGTGCATACGAATATTTTGGCTTACAAAATGGTAATACCTTAAAATTAGTCCAACCTATAGCTTCATTATATTCACCTACTTCGATATGAAAATTTGTGGTTTTAAAATCCCCCTTTGGTTTATTTTTATTATTGTAAATGGTTGTTAAGTATAGTCTACTTCCATCTGGTGATATCGTAGCACTTGTAATTGTAGGAAGAATTTGTTTTTCATCAATTTTTACTGGTATAACATCTGTTATTTTGCCAGATTCAGATAAAGTGCCTTCGTATATTGTAAGTATCGGGCTTCCTGAAACCAATTTTAACTTTCCCTTTTTACCTAAAAGGTAAGAAGTGAAAATAATTTTATCATTCTTAAGTTTCATCAAACCAAAATGAGGGTTTTCATTATTGATTTCTAAATTTGTAACGGTATACTTCTCGCTCTGTGCAAAAGAAAGCACCCCAAAGAGAAAAAAAATATAGATAATAGTCTTAATCATTTGACTTGGGCTTGATTCAATCAAATATAACAATTTGTATTAATCCCTGTACAAATGATAGATTAAGAGTAAATAAATTACGCTCTGCGGTATTTTTTAGTTTCTTCGAAAACGTGTTCTAAAATATTTTTATCTTGTTCTGTAAACTCTATATTACGTCTAGACATCACTATTTCGACTACCTCAAAAGACTTGCGCGTAAGGTATGTTGTAAATCCACTATTTCCTCCCCAGCTAAAACTTGGGACAAAATTTCTAGGAAACCCACTGCCAAAAATATTGGCACTTACACCTACCACAGTACCAGTATTAAACATGGTATTAATACCACATTTACTATGATCTCCCATAATAAGTCCACAAAATTGCAATCCAGTTTTTGCAAAACCTTCTGTTTGGTAATCCCATAAACGTACTTCTGCATAATTGTTTTTGAGATTCGAATTATTGGTATCAGCTCCTAGATTACACCATTCTCCTAAAACAGAATTTCCTAGAAAGCCATCATGCCCTTTATTAGAATAGCCAAATAAAACAGAATTATTTATTTCACCTCCAACCTTACTAAAAGGTCCAACAGTAGTCGGTCCATAAATTTTTGCTGCCATTTTAACAATAGCATGCTCACACAAAGCAAAAGGACCTCTTATAATGCTTCCTTCCATTATTTCAGCATTTTTACCAATGTATATTGGACCTTTACTAGCATTTAATGTTACAAACTCTAATTTAGCTCCTTCTTCAATAAAAATATTTTCAGGAGCTATTATATTATTACTCGAAGGGATGAACTCTGATTTTCTACCTTTTGTTAATAAATTAAAATCTTCAAGAATTGCCTCACCATTTTTAGAAAAAATGTCCCATGTATTTTCAATTTTAAAAGCATCTTCTTCAAACTCTAAAGCTTCAAAAGTATTAAAATCAATAGCTTCTTGAGCTTCTTTAGTATAAAAAGCAATAATATCTTCTCCTTTAAAAACAGCTTGATTTTCCTTTAAACCCATAACCATGTTGACTAATTTGAAATTGGGTAAGTAGGACGCATTAATCATAATGTTAACTTCCATTTCAACCATTGGATACTTATCTGATAAATAATCTTCGGTAACCGTAGTTGTAGTGGTTTTTAAAAAACGTTCCCACTTTTCTCGAATAGTTAAAATCCCTACTCGAATATCTGCTACTGGTCTCGTATAAGTAAAGGGTAATAAATTATTGCGCGATGGACCATCAAAAAGGATGTAGTTCATAATAAAATTAGAATTGAAATATTCTTGTTACAATTTTTCCTCATTCAAAAGTAGCGTAATTGCAGAAAACAAAAAAGCCTTTCTAAATAGAAAGGCTTTCATATTATATTGTTAAGCAAAACTTATTTTTTAAATTTCGCATATTTTGTTTTGAATTTATCAATACGACCAGCAGTATCTACTAACTTAGATTTACCAGTGTAATAAGGGTGTGATGTTCTAGAAATTTCCATTTTCACTAATGGGTATTCAACACCATCAACATCAATAGTTTCGTTTGTGTTTGCAGTAGATTTAGTTAAAAACACATCATCATTAGACATATCTTTAAATGCTACTAATCTATAATTATCTGGGTGTATACCTTTTTTCATCGCTAAACGCTTTTATTCTTTTCAATTTTCGAGCTGCAAATTTACGTAAATTTTATAAATCTACAATTTTTTTTGATAATTTTTATCGCACATTTGTCTGTGCCCTTTTGTTATATTTGAATACTAAATTGTCAACTAAAAATATCATCAAAAAAATATGAGAAAATCTTTAAAATCTATTGCCATTAATTATGGCTTATACTTAGGAATTACCCTTGCCCTATTAACAATTTTGGTGTATGCTTTTAGTTTAGAGTTATTTGTTAACCCGCTATATATTATTTCAGTAATGATAGCAACAATTATTTTTGGATTAATTTCAATTATTAATTGTAAAAAATTCTTTAATGGATATATTAATTTTAAAGAAGCTTTTAAAACTTATTTTATTGTAGCAATAATAGGATTAGGGATAAACACCCTTGTTACTTTTGTATTATTCAACGTTATTGATACTGAAGCCTCTGAAACAATAAAAGAAAAAACTATTGAAAAATTTATTGAAATGCTTAAAGGCATGAATACATCTGAGCAAGAAATTTCTAATACAATTGGCAAAATAAAAAATGAAAACCTTTATTCTTTCAGTAATCTTCTTCAAAGATTAATTATGAATTACCTGCTTCCTATTACTATTATTGGATTAATATCTGCCGCTTTTATAAAAAAAACGAATCCAGACTCAGAATAAATTCAGTATTTTTGAACTATTAATTTTGAAAATTTCAAATGAATATATCTGTAGTTATTCCACTACTTAATGAATACGAATCGTTAAACGAGTTAAATGATTGGATTGTAAATGTCATGCAAACCAATCATTTTTCTTATGAAATTATTTTTATAGATGATGGTAGCACAGATAATTCTTGGAACGTTATCAAGCAACTATCAGAAAAAAACAACAATGTAAGAGGAATTAAGTTTCTTAAAAACTTTGGGAAATCTCAAGCACTTCATGCAGGATTTGATAAAGCTAAAGGCGACGTTGTAATTACTATGGATGCCGATTTACAAGATAATCCAGATGAAATACCAGAACTGTATAATATGATTACCAAAGATGGTTTTGATATGGTATCTGGCTGGAAAAAAAAGCGTTACGACTCTGTTATTACCAAAAATTTACCTTCAAAATTATTTAACTGGGCTGCAAGAAAAACATCTGGAGTGAAATTGCATGATTTTAATTGTGGTTTAAAAGCATACAATAAAGATGTTGTAAAGAATATAGATGTAAATGGCGAAATGCATCGCTATATTCCTGTATTATCAAAAAATGCTGGGTTTAGCAATATAGGAGAGAAAATTGTTTTACATCAAGCAAGAAAGTATGGTGAAACCAAATTTGGTATGGATCGTTTTATTAACGGATTTCTAGACTTAATTACTATCTGGTTTCTATCTAGATTTGGCAAACGCCCTATGCATTTATTTGGCGCCCTTGGCGTAATAATGTTTGCTATTGGATTTGGCTTTGCAACTTACCTAGGCATCGATAAATTGTTTTTAAATCCTGAAGGCAGACTTATAACGCAACGTCCGCAATTTTACATCGCTTTATCCACTATGATTATAGGAACACAATTTTTTGTAGCAGGATTTTTAGGAGAAATTATTTTACGCACTAAGCAAGACAAAAAACGTTATTTAATAAAAGACGAATTAAATATTAACTAAAACGTTTTCTCTATAAATTTATCTTGAAAAGAATATGTTATTAAAAAAATTATAGCTAAACAATTGTTTATTTTTGCCATTCAATAAGTATTAAAATGATTTATATAGACCCAAAAATTTTAGAAAGAATAAACACGTGGTTAACACCTAGTTTTGACGAAGAAACACAACAAATAATAAAGAATGGTATTGCCAATAACCCAAAAGACATCCAAGAAAGCTTTTACAAAGACCTAGAGTTTGGAACGGGTGGCATGCGTGGTGTTATGGGTGTTGGTACAAATCGAATAAACAAATATACCCTTGGTAAAAGCACGCAAGGTTTAAGCGATTATTTACACCAACAATTCCCTAATGAAACACCTAAAGCAGTTATAGCTTATGATTGTAGACATAATAGTAAAACATTAGCAAAAGTTGTTGCTGATGTGTTTTCAGCTAACGGTATTGAAGTCTATTTATTTGAAGACTTACGAGCAACACCAGAATTATCATTCGCTGTAAAACATTTAAACTGCCATTGCGGTATTGTTTTAACGGCATCTCATAATCCTCCAGAATATAACGGGTATAAAGTATATTGGCAAGATGGTGGTCAATTAGTTCCGCCACATGATAGCGCAGTTATTAATATTATTAACGACCTTGATTATGCAGATATTAAGTTTGAAGCAAACGACTCGTTAATTCATTATATAGGAGAACAAGTTGATGATGTTTTTATTAATGCATCTGTAGAAAATGGAAGTGTTGGTGCAACACAATCAGCCAAAGAAAATTTAACGATAGTGTTTACATCTTTACATGGAACATCTATTACGGCTGTGCCAGAAACATTAAAGCGTGCTGGTTATAAAAATGTACATATTGTAAAAGAACAGGAAGTACCAGATGGTGATTTCCCAACGGTAGCATCCCCAAACCCTGAAGAACCTGCCGCTCTAAAAATAGCACTAGAATTAGCTAAGGAGGTAAATGCAGACATTGTTATAGGAACAGACCCAGACTGTGACAGGTTGGGTGTTGCGGTTCGTAATTCTGAAAATGAATTACAATTATTAAATGGAAATCAAACCATGTTGATGATGACTGCTTTTCTTTTAAAACAGTGGAAAGCTGAAGGAAAAATAAAAGGAAAAGAATTTATTGCCTCAACCATTGTATCAACACCGATGCTAGCAAAACTTGCGGCCGCTTATAATGTTGAAAGCAAAATTGTTTTAACCGGTTTTAAATGGATTGCAAAATTAATTCATGATTTTCCAGAATTAGATTTTATTGGTGGTGGTGAAGAAAGTTTTGGTTATATGGTAGGTGATTTTGTTCGAGACAAAGATGCAGTAACCTCTACCCTTTTGGCCTGCGAAATTGCAGCTATAACAAAATCAAACGGAAGTTCTTTTTATGACGAACTTTTAAAGCTTTATGTAGAGCATGGATTCTATAAAGAAAAACTTGTATCGCTTACTAAAAAGGGTATTGAAGGTGCTGAGGAAATTAAACAAATGATGACAGATGCTCGAAACAATACACTTAAAGTTATAAACGGTTCTAAAGTGGTTAAGTTCGAAGATTATGATTTATCGGTATCTAAAAACATGATAACTGGCGAAGAAATCGCCATTGATATTCCAAAATCCAATGTATTGATATATTATACGGAAGATGGTAGTCAAGTAGCTTTAAGACCTAGTGGGACAGAACCAAAAATTAAATTTTACGTAAGTGTCAATACAAAATTGGACAACGTGGAAGATTTTTCAAATACCGAAGCGGCGTTAGATGCTAAAGCAGATGCTATCTTAAAAGACATGAATCTTATTTAATGAATCATTTTTTAAATATATTAAAGTACGCAAAGCCGTATAAAAGCTATGCCATAGGACACATTATATCTAATGTGTTTTTTGCTTTATTTGGTACACTTTCTTTTATTTCAATGATGCCTATGCTGAAGGTTATTTTTAAAGAAGATACCAAAGTCCCATCGCAAAAACCAGTTTATGAAGGAATAATAAAAATAGATGATTATGTTGGAGACCTCCTAGCTTATGAAATGAATCGAATTACAGGTGGGGACAACTCCAAAGCACTTTTATTTACTATCTGTTTAATAGTAGTAATGTTTTTATTAAAAAATCTTTTTGGTTACCTCGCAAACTACTTTTTAGTATTTTTAAGAAATGGTGTTATTAGAGATCTTAGAAATAAAGTCTACAAAAAAACAATAGAACTACCTTTATCATACCTATCTGAACAAAGAAAAGGAGATATTCTATCAAGGGTTACTAGTGATGTTTTAGATTTACAATATTCATTCCTATCAGTTTTAGAAATTATTGTTAGAGAGCCATTAACGATAATCTTCACGATAGTTGCAATGCTTTATATAAGTCCACAACTTACCTTATTTGTTTTTATTTTTATACCAGTAATGGGGTTTATTATATCAAAAATCGGTAATAGTTTAAAGCGAAAATCAGACCGTGTTCAAAAAGAGCAAGGTACATTTTTATCAACTTTAGAAGAAACCTTAACCGGTTTGCGCATCATAAAAGGTTTTAATGCCGAAAGTAAATTCAATGAAAAATTTCAAGAATCTACCTCTCGATTTTATAGATTTTCAAATAAGTTAATGAATCGGCAAAATCTCGCCTCTCCTACGAGCGAGTTTTTAGGAATTTGTATGATAGCCACTATACTTTGGTATGGTGGAAATCTTGTATTAAGCAAAGATACTAGTTTAGCCCTAGACGGTAGCAAGTTTTTAATATATTTAGGCCTTGCTTATAATATATTAACACCTGCTAAGGCCATATCCAGGGGCTTATACAATGTTAAAAAGGGAGGAGCCGCAGCAGAGCGTATTCAAGAAATTATTGACACTGAGAATCCATTAAAGGATTTACCAAATGCCATTAAAAAAGAAAGCTTTGATTCTGAAATTGAATTTAAGGACATCACATTTAGATATGATGATGAAGATGTCTTAAAGAATTTTAGTTTAACCATACCAAAAGGTAAAATGGTGGCTTTTGTTGGGCAGTCCGGTAGCGGCAAATCAACAATTACAAACTTAATAACCCGTTTTTATCATGTTAATAACGGAGAAATATTAATAGACGGTATAAATATTAATGATATCTCGACAAGTTCCTTAAGAAAACAATTGGGAATTGTAACACAAGATGCCATTTTATTTAACGACAGTATTAAAAACAATATCAAACTTGGAAAAAGCGACGCTACTGATGATGAAATAATTGAAGCTCTAAAAGTCGCAAATGCTTGGGAATTTGTGAAAGACTTAGATGGTGTTTTAAATTATAATATAGGTGATGCAGGAACTAAACTTTCAGGCGGACAGAAACAACGATTAAGTATTGCTCGAGCAGTTTTAAAAAGCCCACCAATTATGATTCTGGATGAAGCAACCTCGGCTTTAGATACAGAAAGTGAAAGAGTCGTGCAAACTGCTTTAGAAAACATGATGAAAAACAGAACGTCCATTGTAATCGCTCACCGCCTATCAACTATTCAAACTGCAGATACTATAGTTGTACTTAAAAAGGGCAAAATTGTAGAGCAAGGGCAGCATAACGAACTTATTGCTAAAAATAGTGTTTATAAAAAGTTGGTTGATATGCAAAGTTTCGAATAGTATAAAACTTCTTTAAAAATAAAAAAGGATAGAGATTTGGGCATCTATCCTTTTTTTGTTCATTGCTAGATTTGGGGACAACTAACAACATAAATAGGTTTCTGGTACAAACATATAATAAATAAATGCTTCTCACAAGAAAAATATGTATTTTATCGTGTTTTTATGTATTTTATCGATTATTTTAATTAAAAACACCTGTTTATCAACTACTTACACAAGCAAGCGAATTAGTAAAAATTTCAGCTTAAACTTTCACTATATTTATGTGTCTAATACCTAAACTATATTTTTGCTAGACGACGCGCATTTATTAGAACGACTTAAATCGGATACATATAAAGAGCAAGCCTTTAAAGAGTTAATAACTACTTATAAGGAGCGCTTATATTGGCATATTCGAAATATAGTTAAGTCGCATGATGATACAGACGATGTTTTACAAAACACTTTTATTAAAATTTTCAAAAATATTCATAATTTTAAAGGAGATAGTAAATTATATTCTTGGATGTATCGCATTGCAACAAACGAGTCTATTACATTTATAAATAAAAAAGCTAAACAATTACAAATTACAAACGAAGAAGTCAAGCAATTGGCAATAAACAATTTAACCTCAGATGTTTATTTTGAAGGAGATGCTATCCAACTAAAATTACAAAACGCCATTGCTACGCTACCAGAAAAGCAACAATTAGTATTTAGCATGAAATATTTTCAGGATATAAAATACAAGGACATGTCAGAAATACTAGATACTAGCGAGGGCGCATTAAAAGCATCATACCATATAGCAGTAAAAAAAATAGAAGCATATTTAACTACCCATTAAACCCTTACAATTAATTTAAGTCTTATAAATAAGATGAAAAAACATAATTTACATAATATCAAATCTGCTGGGTTTAAAATACCTGATGGTTATTTAGAATCTTTAAATGAACAAATTTTGAGTAAGCTTAAAAATGAAGATACTTTAGACACCTTTAAAGAAACGGCATTTAAAACGCCTGATGGTTATTTTGACTCTTTAGAGGAGCGTATTTTGAATAAAGCATCAGATAAACGTGAATCTAAGGTTGTTTCATTATTTAATCGTAGAAATATAATCTATATCTCTGGTATTGCTGCGACTATTTTGTTGTTATTAAATCTTTTTATTTTTAATAACTCACCTACTTTTGATACTTTAGAAACCGAAACTGTTGAAAACTATGTAATTTCTGAAAGTATCGACTCGTATGAAATTGCTTCACTATTAACAAACGAACAACTCAATGAAGACAGCTTTGTAGAATATAATTTTGAAGAGGAAATAGTCGAAGAATACCTTTTAAACAATATAGATATTGAAGATTTAATGCTTGAACAAATAAATTAAAAAGATGAAAAAATTACTCACTATACTACTACTGTTACTATCATTAAATGTTGTGGCACAAAACCATAGAGAACGTGTAAAAGCTTTAAAAGTTTCTTTTATTACCGAAATGCTAGATTTAACAGAAAAGGAAGCCCAAAAGTTTTGGCCCGTTTACAACGAACATGACAAGAAGATAGTAAAAATTAGATATCAAGATATAAGAAGCATACGTAAAGAAATTAAAAACAATATTGAATCTCTTACAGATGCACAAGCAAGCGACTTATTGTTAAAACTCGATGCTGCTGAAGACAAATTACATAAACTAAATTTAGAATTTAGTAAAAAACTATCAGGTATCATTTCTCCTAAAAAAATAATTCTTCTAAAAATAGCCGAAGAAGATTTTAAAAGAAGAATGCTCGATGAGCTAAAAAGGAGAAAAAGAGGAAAAGAATAATACTATAACGTGAATTAATCACATTGTGAAGATAGAAAAGAGGCTGTCTAAAAAGTCTTGATAATTTGATTTGTCAGGTTGAGCCTGCCGAAACCGATATTGATTATCAGTAAGTTAAAAATATTTCGACAAGCGTAATATGATATCGAACTTACGTTTTAGACAGCCTCTTTTTTATAAGAATCTTTTTTTATGTACTAAAATAATATCTAGCTATTAAGCATTACCGGCATTACGAGCATAGTAATTTGTTCTCCTTCATCAAGGCCATCAATAGGTGTTAAAATACCTGCTCTATTAGGCAAACTCATTTCTAATTGCACTTCATCTGAACCTAAATTATTCAACATCTCTGTTAAAAAACGTGAGTTGAATCCAATTTGCATGTCATCGCCTTGATAATCACAAGTTAAACGTTCTTCAGCCTTATTACTATAATCTATATCTTCAGCAGAAATATTAAGCTCTGCACCAGCAATTTTTAAACGAATTTGATGCGTAGTTTTATTTGAAAATATACTAACACGTCTCACAGAATTTAAAAACTGATTACGCGCGATAGTAAGTCTATTCGGGTTTTCTTTTGGAATTACTGCTTCATAATTAGGATACTTTCCATCAATCAAGCGACAAATTAATTCAGAGTTTTCAAAAGTAAATTTAGCATTAGAATCGTTATATTCAATAGTCACACTGTCTTCACTACCTGCTAAAATACTTTTTAAAAGATTTAAAGGTTTTTTTGGCATAATAAATTCGGCTACTTGCGAAGCTTTTACATCTTCACGCGTATATTTTACCAACTTATGCGCATCTGTAGCAACAAAGGTTAAACCTTCTGTAGAAAACTGAAAAAAGACACCACTCATTACTGGTCTTAAATCATCATTCCCAGCTGCAAAAATAGTTTTGCTAATAGCGGTAGCTAAAACATCGCCAACAATAACTGTTTGACTTGGGTCTTCTAATGATACCGCATTTGGAAACTCATTCCCATCGGCATAAGCTAATGCATATTTACCATGATTAGAACTAATCTCAATAGTATTATTCTCTTCAACCACAA
The DNA here is from genome assembly GCF_947487605.1 of uncultured Algibacter sp. Taxonomy (GTDB): domain Bacteria; phylum Bacteroidota; class Bacteroidia; order Flavobacteriales; family Flavobacteriaceae; genus Algibacter_D. The sequence continues at coordinate 72,214 of NZ_CANKXK010000009.1, read as the reverse complement.
AAGTTAATGGCTGCTCCGGAAATGTTTTTAAGGTATCAAGTAATAAACGTGCTGGAATAGCAATACTACCTTTACTATCACTCTCCACATTTAAAGAAGAAGACATAGTTGTCTCTAAATCGCTTGCAGACACAACTAATTTTGATCCATCTAAATTAAATAAGAAATTATCTAAAATAGGTAGTGTATTAGAGTTGTTAATAACACCTCCTAAAATCTGTAATTGTTTTAATAAATAGGTACTTGATACTATAAATTTCATTTGGTAGTTTGTATTTTTTTAATTGACAATTATTACATTCATTAAACAAAAATTCTACTTAATTAAAACAAGAAATAATGAATGATTTGTAGATTTATAATTTAATAATACTACATACAAATATATTCGATACGGTCTAATATAAGAAACAAACTTATTAACATTTATACTCTATATTTTTTCTTTCTTATTGAACCAAAAATGAAACCAAAAAGAGCTAATAAACCTAGTGGTAATACAATATTAATAAGTTGCCATTTTGTTTTCTCTTTGGCAATTTTCTGTTGATCTAAGAAAGTGACCGCTATTTCTTTAGATCGAATGTTTATAAGTCCGTTATCGTCTAATAAATAATTTACAGCATTCAATAAAAATTCCTTGTTACCATAAGTTTGTCCAGTCCAACGATCGAAGCCTAGTTCTTGAGGTGTATTTCTAACCACATCATTTTTTATAACATCTCCATCTGCTATCAAAATCATTTTTGAGGCAACACCTTCATCTTTTCCACCTGATATATTAAAAGGCTTTATCCTATTCTTATACATAGAAGTAAACGCACCTTCAAGTAAAACTGCCAATGTTTGGTTTCCTTTGTTATAAGAAGCTGGATTAGGTTCTTTAACAACTAATTCTAAACTTATTTCTTTCGGGGTGCCATCTATTTTACTTAATGGTGCACTTTCTAAAAGAATGGTTTTCTTTATATTATTCTTTAAAGTATCTATTTGATTGGCAAAATCGAATTTAACTAGGTTTAAATTATTAACTATAGGATGATGATTATTAGATGCAGATAAAGGTGAATAAGGCCATTTTAAATGTTGAAACTGAGAACTACTGCCCTCTCCCATTGCAAGTGTAATAGGTGCAGAATAAAGTGTGTTTACCATAACAGGATTTATTCTAGCTCCATATTTAAAAAAGAAATCGGTTAGGTTAATATCTCTTGTTGTGGCAAAACTTTTCCCTGAATCGTTATATAAACTATCTTTCTCCATTGCTACCGCATCTACTAGCCATAAACTTTTTCCGCCATTCATATTGAATTGATCTAATACAAACTTCTCGCTTTCTGTAAAAGCCTCAGTTGGTTTTGCAGAAATAATAAGATCAAAAGACTTTAGGTTTGTAAGTGTTTTTTGTGGGTTACTAGAAACACTATCCAATGTAAAAGGAGCTATAAAATAATATTCACCCAATTTTTTTACAAAATCAAAAATATATTTATCATCGAGCTGTCCGTTCCCTTTTAAAATGGCAATTTTACGGTGCTTTGGTTGGGTGAGTTTGCTAAACCCATCCGCAAATGCATATTCCAAATGTTGGACAGAATTACTTACTAATTCTTGCTGCGAGGCACCAATTTTATTTTTTACTAATGGAATTGCTACTGTTACACCATTGTAGCTTGCTAATGCCCAAGGAAATATAACTGCTTGACTTGATTTTCCATTCTCTTGAACACTCAACTGCATGGGTGTTAAACCACGTTGTGTAAGTTGTTGTATATTACTTTCGCGTGTAGATTCGTCTTCTAAAGGATTGACAAACTTAAATTTAATATTGTTGTTTTCTGCTGAAAACTCTTCGAGTAATTGCTTTGTTTCATTTTGAAGACGTCTAAATTCTGAAGGAAAATCTTCTCCTATCAAAAACACATCAACATCAACAGGCGAGTTTATACTACTAACAATTTTTTTAGCAGACTCGCTCAGCGTATAACGATTGTCTTGAGTTAAATCAAATCGTTTATAAAATTTACTAGCTAAAACATTTATTAAAATGATAACTACTAAGGCTATGCTAATATTTTTAATAGATTTATTCAAATGTTTTTTCTAATTGATACTGTTTTATACTTTTTACTTTGGTATTTTTAAAAATCAACTCTAGGCATTCTTGATTCCTATTAAAAGCTCCTGGTTTAAACCCTAAATTATAATTCCATTTATTTTGAGAATTCATTTTTAAAGAATCATCCCAACCAAACCATTCACTTTTACCAAGCAGTATTTCAACCTCGTTTTTATCTTTCCCAATAAATAATGATTCATTAATTATTTCCTTGCTCATTTCATAACGCAGTCCAGGTTTATCTTTCCAAGCTGAAGAATCAAAATGCTTTTCATGATAATAACTTGAAAAAATATTTATAAACGGATAAAATACATAGAAATAAAGAATAGGAGTCAAAACCATACCTATTAATAAACTAACCCAAAGTCTTTTATCTATTGTACGCGCAAATAACCAAACGAGCACAAAAACAAGTAAAAATAAAACAACAAAAATGGGCGTTAATATCATTTATCTGCTTTATTAAGATTAAACCTAGTAAGCATTAAAAAGAAAATTGTTATGCTAAAAAAATAAATAATATCTCGTGTATCTAACACACCACGACTCATACTTTTATAATGAAAACTCATACCAAATTGTTCAATAATAGTACTTGATAAAAAATCTGAAACCCCTTCAATACCAATATAAAATAAAAAACAAATAAATACCGAAGAAATAAAAGCAACTATTTGGTTGTCTGAAAGCGTAGAACTAAAAACACCAATAGCAGTATATGACGCTATAAGAAACAGTAAGCCAAAGTATGAGCCTAATGTACTTCCAATATCTAAATTACCTGTTGGGTTTCCTAAATTGTAAACAGTATAAACATATAAAAGTGATGGTAATAAAGCTATTAAAACAAGTACAAAGGCACCAAAATATTTTCCTAAAACAATATGACTGTGTGATATTGGTTTAGTGAGTAATAATTCTAAGGTACCTTGTTTTTTTTCATCTGAAAAACTACGCATAGTCACCGCAGGAATTAAAAAAATTAATATCCAAGGTGCTAGTAGAAAAAAAGAAGATAGATCGGCAAAACCATAATCAAGAATATTAAATTCGCCTTTAAATAACCACAGAAAAAGTCCGTTTAGAAGTAAAAAAATAGCAATAACCAAGTATCCTATTGGTGAGGTAAAAAATGAATTTATTTCTTTTTTAAAAATTGCTAACATATAATCTTTAACTGCGTTCTAAATTTATTTAAGTATTGCTAATTTATCTAAACTCCAAGCCTCTGGTTTAATATTAAACAGTGGCTTTGTTTTTGCCCAAACACTTTTAAACAAACTAGATTCTCTATAGGTTTCCAAATTAGCTTCAGATTTCCAATAACTATAAGTAAAAAATATATTTGAATTCTTAGTTTCCCTATACAATTCAAGAAATTCGCAGCCTTCAAAATTTCTTATTTTGTGTTTATTAGATTCAAAATTATTAATAAAATCGTCTATTGCATCTTCCCTAAACCCCATTTTTACGATTCTTACTATCATAAATCTTCGTTTAATTCTGTTTTAAGCGGACGCTCAGGAAAAACCTCAACACTTTTCTTTATAAAATTAACGCTCACTGTGTCCATTAAACTCAGCCCCATAAGCGTAGAAGCACTTCCAACGGTTGCACTATTACTTTTATAAACAGCAATTTCTAAAAAATTTCCAGAATTAAACACCACTAATCCTCTTCCTTCATCATGTCTTTTATCTTCTGGAATATCAAAATTTACAATATCGCTGTATTTATTAAATACTTTTTTGAATTTATGGTTTCTGGCAGAAATCTCAAAATCACGTCCCTTTTGTATGGTTTCAAAAAAACTACGTTTTATATTAGTAATAACGTTCCCATAATTATCTATATAAATAATACTACCAATTATTTGTGACTTATCATCATTTACATAAGGCACGATATTCTTAATTGGTTTAATTTCATTAATAGTCTTTCCTATAACCTCCAAAGTACCTCCTCTAGCTATATGGCAAGCCACTTTTACAAAAATATCTAAAACAGGAAAGTTAGTTTGTATTTTATCGTGGATATTAATTTCAACTATTTTCTCAGGTGCAATTTCAGAACAAATCATACTCATTATGCCATTGTTTGCACAAATAAAGAAATGGTCGTCAAGTTTAATCGCAATATGTTTATTTTCTGGATTTATTTCAGAATCAATTCCAATAATATGAATCGTGCCTTTAGGAAAACTACTATATGCATTTTGAATTATATAAGCCGCTTCAGGAATACTAAACGAGGATACCGAGTGTGAGATATCAACAATTCTAACATCTGGAAGTTCACTATAAATAGCGCCCTTTGTCGCGCCAGCAAAGTGGTCTTTTTCTCCAAAATCGGTAGTTAATGTTATTATCGCCATTGGCAAAATTGTTGATATGTTTTTAGCATTTCCTCACCCAAAATTAAGTATTTTTGAGTATTATTACTTGTTTTACAAACCTACATAAATTTTCGTTTTCGTTTTTATATTTTAAATGAAAAATGCAGGTTATTGAATCCTTATTTTTTTAAATAAGAAATACCGAATAAAACTAATAAATCGTTTTGTCTTTATAAGTATCAAATTCGCTTATATAAGATAAAATTTTAAACAAAATTTAAGCCTTTGAACGAAATTATTATCGAACTTGAAGAGATTACTCCAAAAGAATTTTTTGGAGCCCAAAATGCAAATATTGAACTTCTTAAAAAGTACTTTCCAAAACTTAAAATAGTAGCCCGAGGCACAAAAATTAAAGCCTTTGGCGACGAAGAATTACTTGAAGAATTCGATCGCCGAATCACCATGCTTTTAAAACATTTTGCTAAATATAATAAGCTAGACGAAAATGTTATAGAACGTGTTCTAACAAGTCAAAGTAGCGATGACTATACTACCTCGAAGCAAAGTGGCGAAGTAATTGTCCATGGTGTTGGTGGCAAACTTATTAAAGCCCAAACTGCAAACCAAAGAAAATTGGTTGAGTTAATGCGTAAAAACGACATGGTGTTTGCAATTGGCCCCGCAGGTACTGGTAAAACTTACACAGGAGTTGCATTAGCAGTTCAAGCACTTAAAAATAAAGAAGTTAAACGTATTATTTTAACAAGACCAGCAGTAGAAGCTGGAGAAAATCTTGGTTTTTTACCAGGCGACTTAAAGGAAAAATTAGACCCGTACATGCAACCATTGTATGATGCATTGCGCGATATGATTGCGCCAGAAAAACTAGCACATTATATTGAAAACGGCACAATACAAATTGCTCCTTTAGCATTTATGCGTGGTAGAACCTTAGATAATGCATTTGTTATTTTAGATGAAGGACAAAATACAACGCATGCACAAATGAAAATGTTTTTGACGCGTATGGGTAAACATGCCAAATTTTTACTAACAGGCGATCCTGGGCAAATTGACTTACCGCGTCGAACAATTTCTGGTTTAAAAGAGGCACTTTTAATTTTAAAAAATGTAGAAGGCGTAGGTATTGTCTTTTTAGATGACAAAGACGTGATTCGTCATAAACTAGTTAAAAAAGTAATAGAAGCGTACAAAAGTATAGAGAACAGAGATTAATTTTTTAGAAGCTATTTCCCACTTTCCACTATATCTTTTTTGCTTTTAATTGCAAAAAAGGATGCCGTATCAATCGGGGCTAGGGCTTCTTAAATAAATAAGAAACAAACCAACTCATAAACGAATAAACCAAAAATGAGTAATACCATAATAGATACAAATTTTAACTTTCCCAGACAAAAAAATGTTTATAAGGGAAAAGTACGAGAAGTATACAATATTAATGATGAGCAATTAGTAATGGTTGCTACAGATAGACTTTCAGCATTTGATGTTGTTATGCCAAAAGGAATTCCATATAAGGGACAAATACTAAACCAAATAGCTACCAAAATGATGGCAGCAACAGAAGATTTAGTACCCAATTGGTTAACAGCTACACCAGACCCTAATGTGGCTGTAGGGCATTTATGCGAGCCTTTTAAAGTAGAAATGGTTATTCGCGGGTATATGTCAGGTCATGCCGCACGTGAGTATAAAGTAGGAAAACGAATGCTTTGCGGTGTACCAATGCCAGAAGGCATGAAAGAAAATGATGCATTTCCAGAACCTATAATTACCCCAGCAACTAAAGCTGAAATGGGTGATCATGATGAAGATATTTCAAAGGAAGACATCTTAAAACGAGGAATTGTCTCTAAAGAAGATTATTTAATTCTAGAAGATTATACCCGTAAATTATTTAAACGAGGTTCTGAAATAGCCGCATCTCGTGGATTAATTTTAGTAGATACTAAATACGAATTTGGCAAAACAAAAGAAGGACAAATTGTTTTAATTGATGAAATACACACTCCAGATTCTTCACGATATTTTTATGCTGATGGTTACCAAGATCGTCAAGACAAAGGAGAAGCTCAAAAGCAACTCTCTAAGGAGTTTGTACGCCAATGGCTTATATCCAATAACTTTCAAGGTTTAGAAGGACAAACGGTACCTTTTATGAGTGACGAATATATTGAAACAGTTAGCGAACGTTACATTGAACTTTACGAAAATATTACAGGAGAAACATTTGAAAAAGCAGATGTTAGCAATATCCAAAAGCGTATTGAAACCAATGTTTTAGAATTTCTAAAATAAAAACTATAAACAGACTTAACAAAAAAACGTTCACCAAATGGTGAACGTTTTGTTTATCTCATACTAACTATACTAACTAATAAAATTAAGAGATAAAGGGTATTTTGGTGTTTCGCCTCGACTAGCTCTAATAGCATTAACAATAGGGAAAATAATAGAAATTATTCCTAAAACTATAAAGCCTAAAATTCCTAAGCCAAACAATAAAATTAATGGAATGCATATAAGGCAATACACTATTAAACTTAATTGAAAATTTATAATATTCTTACCATGTGTATCCATTTGATACACTTTTTCTTTTTGTGTAAGCCATAGTATTAAAGGAAGTAGTAAACTTCCAAAACCAGTTACTAGAGTAATTAACTGACTTAAATGGGTAATAACGATTAATTGATTGTCTTGTCGCATGATGGTAATTTTTCGATTGATACTTATATGACGTAAAAACTCAATAAATGTTACAGAATAAATATAGTAAAAGATATTTACTCCTCTAAAATACCATGAGACATAAGCACTTCCTTAAATTCATCATCATCTTTCAAAAATTCAAAAAACTCAGAAACTTCTCTTTTCAAAGTTTTTGTTTGCTTGTTTCTTATGGTATCTAAATAATAAAGTACACTGTCACGCTCCTGAAGTCCTGCATACACTACCGCTAACTGTTGGCTTTTTTCATAAGGATGAGCAACTCTTCTAATAGTATGAATTGTTTTTTTAGCATTAACAGTATCTCCTATTTTGGCATAACAAAACCCTAAAAACCTATTAAACACATTTTCTTCTATAACAATTTTTTTTAATGGATTAATAGCCTCTTTATATCTCTTTTGATCCATATAGAGTCTAAAATAAGACCTGTTAATAACAAACTTGTTGTTTTCGCTGCTTAAATTTTCAGCTTTTTTCAATATTCGTTCTGCTTCATCATATTTATGATTAAAAGCCAATGCAGTAGCATAACTATTAGCCGTAACAAATGATAATGGATCTAATCTATAAGCAATTTCTGCTTGTTCTAACTGCTTTACATATTGTCTAGTATAATAATAAAAAGTTGCATATTGATGTCTGGTTGTTAAATCATTTGGAGATAAACTAATAGCTTTTTGAAATGCGTCTTCTGCGGCTTGATGATTTCCTTCTATATTATCAATAAAACCTTTTACTGAATAAATTCGAGGAACTTCACTATTAATTACTTCTGCTTTAACTAAATATTCTCTTGCACTTTTTGAAGCTTCCGCTGGATCTCGTCGCGAATAATACGTCTCTAAATATATAGAATTAGCAATTTCTGCATATGCTTCTGCATAATTTGGGTCGAGTATCGTGGCTTCTTTATAAAGGGCGATACTTTTGGCAATACTTTCAGAGTTTCTTTTATCTGCTTCATCTCTACCTTCTATAAACAACTTGTAAGCATTTATATTTTTAGTTGCTACTGTTGTTAATCTTTTTTGTTCTTCAAAAGACAAATTAAGTTCAAGAGCCATCACTATTTCTTGAGAAATTTCAGTCTGAATTGTAAAAACATCTGTTATGGTTTTATCATAATTTTCCGCCCATAAATTCCTGTCTAAATCTGCATCTATTAGTTGTGCTGAAATTCGAATATCATTACCATATTTTCGAATACTACCATCTAACACATAAGAGACTCCTAATTCGTTAGCTATCGTGGGCATTGTTTTATTTGTGCCTTTATATTGCATTACAGAAGTTCTTGAAATAACACGAACATCTTTCAACTTTGATAGTTGGGTAAGTATATCTTCTGTAACGCCATCTCTAAAAAAATCTGAATCTTTATCAGAGCTTAAATTATTAAAAGGTAAAACAGCTATAGATAATTCCTTTTCTGAAGTATCAGTAGTTATTTTCAACGATTTAATGTTAAATAAAAAAAATAGCAAAATTGCAACTGCTGTTAACCTGAAAATATTTTTTTTGTTCTTAAAAAAGCCTATAAAACTTTTAGGGTTTTCTTTAACAACTTTAAGTTTTCCTTTTACTTCTTCGCGCTTCGGAACAATTAATCCTTCATTTGAAATAGCGAATATTGGCATTGCATCATCAACATTCTTTAATTCAAAGGCATCCAAAAATTTAACATGAATATCTCTATGACTTCTTATTTGATCGTGTACCTTATCGGATATTAGTACACTACCTGGAACTGCACAGGACTCTATTCTTGAAGCTACATTAACAGCATCGCCAATAATGTCTTCATCAGAATACATAATATCCCCAACGTGAATACCAATTCTAACAGGTATTTTAGGGTCTTCTAAAAAAGCTTTTTGCATTTCGATGGCACAGTAAACTGCTTCAACGGTACTTTTAAAAATACTTAATGTGCCATCACCAAAATATTGAATAATTTTTCCACCATAGGCTTCAGTAGTTACTTCAAAAGAATTTCGATGTCTTTCCCTTATAGCTATAGCTTGCATTTCATCATGCTGCATCAAAGAAGTATACCCTTCTATATCTGTAAACATAATAGCAGCTAATTGCCTTTGGTGTCTCATGATGTTTTTTTTTGAAACTCTAAGATACCTAATCAAGACTTTTATGCCACAATAATTAGTGTCTTAAAATTCACTATTCCTAAATTAATCATGGGATTTTGCTCATTAAAGCTTGAAATCGTGGGTGATTTTTAACTGGGTCAAATTTAATATCCTGTTTTAATCCCCAAAAGAATAATCCCTGACCTCCTAACTCATAATCTTTTTCTAACCAGGTAAGTGCATTATCAAAATCACCTAGTCCCATATAAATGGTTGCTATCATAACTGGAGGCACATAAACCATTTTGTTTTTATTCAGTTGGTAATTTAATATCTCTTTTGCCTTCTCCGTTTCTCCAACCATGCCATAGCAATAACCAAGCATCCAATTAGTATTCGAAGCGACACTTCGTGAAGTATAAATATCAATCGCTTCTTGATACCTTCCTAAACCAGAAAGATTTGAAGCCTTCATCCATAATAACATGTTATCGTTTGGAAACTTATTCAAAGATTCACTCATTTTATCAATAGACTTTTGAAATTCTCTTAGATAGTAATAAGCTTGCCCCATATCTCCGATGTATTTAGATGACAAAGGGTCAAGTTTTTGAACCATATTAAAATTCTCTTCCATGTTTTCTAAATCACCATCAAAAGCATAAATCCATCCAAGTTTATTATAGGCACTTACGTAGCTTGGGTTAATCTCTATAGCCTTTTTTAAATATAATAAAGCGGTTTCCTTTTCATATTTATAATAACTTATTGCTCCTAAAACCCCAAAAGTTCCTCCATCATTAGAATTAATTGCTAATGCTTTTAATGCTGGTGTTGACGCCAGCTCTAACATTTTTTTTGGCGATTCTCTACCCCAGAAAATATATTCCAAATATGTTTCTGCAACACCTACATAAGCTCTGCAAAATTGCGGATCTAAGTTAATTGCCTTTTTAAACAAGTCTTCTGCCTTTTTTAATTCTTCAACTTTCCCTCCCCCTTGGTGCAAATAAACTTGACCTTCTTTGAAAGCAGTATAAGCCTCTGGGTTGTTAGTAGGTTCATTACTTAAACGAGACTCCTCTCTATCACTTAAAGTAATTTTTAATGCATTAGCTATATCTCTAGAGACATCATTTTGTATTTTAAAAATCTGAACTAAATCATTGTCATAATTATCAGCCCATAAATTCTTATTATTTGCAGCATCAACTAGATTTGCATTAATACGTACTTGATTGTTGTTTACTCTAACACTCCCTTCGAGTATATAGTTAACATCTAACTCTTTGGCTATATCTTGAATAGACTTATTGCTATTTTTATAGTGCATTGCCGATGCTCTTGAAATCACTTGCAAATGTTGGATTTTCGACAAATGTGTTATAATATCTTCCGTAATACCATCAGTAAAAACATTCGATTTCTCGTCATTATTCATATTGTTAAAAGGAAGAACGGCCAAAGTAGGTTCCTTAATTTCAACATCGCTATTCTGCATCATAAAATACGCTAGAAAGAATATAATTAATGAAAGAAACCCTAAAACATAAAAACTCTTTTTTCTATAACTTTTATATACTTCGGAGTCATTAGGTTTAGTTTTACCCTTTAGAGTATGTTTTTCTGGTACAACAAGCCCCTGATTAGTAATTGCAAAAACAGGAATTACCTTATTTACATTTTTAAAATCGACAGCATCTATATATTGAGTAGATAAATATTTTTGATTTCTTATTTGGTCATTTACTTTATCAGAAATCAAAATACTTCCAGCAACAGCTAAAGATTCTATTCTAGATGCAATATTAACGGCATCACCAATTATATCAGCTTCAGTTCTAATAACATCACCCACATGCACACCAATTCTAACGGGAATTGCAGGTTCTTCTTGAAAGGCTAGCTGCATTTCAATACCACATTTAATAGCCTCGACAGAACTTCTAAAAGTACTTAAGGTACCATCTCCAAAATATTGAATAAGTTCCCCTTTATGTTTAAGTGTACAGGCATCAAATATCTCGCGATGTTTTTTTCGAATTTGCATCGCTTCTTTTTCATCATTTTGCATTAAAGAGGTATACCCTTCAATATCCGTAAACATAATGGCAACAAGTTCTCTATGCTGTGGCATTTATATAATGTTGTTAAACAACTAATTTAATTAATTATCTTTAAAAACGTAGCTTTTAAAAATTCAATGTGCTATATGCTTCATAATTATTAATATATTTAGCCTAATTATAAGTTATTTTATGTCCGATTCTAGCTCAAAAACACGCATTCAATTTCTTTCTAATAGTCCTTTTTTTTCTGGGGTTTCTGCAAAATCTATGGAAGAATTGTATAAAAACGCTTCCGAGGAATTATACATAAAAGGCGAAACTATATTTAAAAAAGGAACCCTAGGGGACTCCATGTATGTTATTATTAATGGAAAGGTTAAGGTTTTTGAAAAAGATCACGTATACGACACACTTAGCTCTGGCGATTGCTTTGGTGAATATGCCTTAATAGATAACGAATCGCGTTCAGCATCTATAGCAACACTAGAGAAAACAACTGTTTTAAAAATTGAACGCAAACATTTTTTAGACTTAATGAGCAAGAGCATCCAGTTTTCTCAAAGTATTCTGGCTGTTATGGTTAAACGTCATCGCGAATTGGATACTATCCAAGAAAGTTTAGCATCTTCTAAACAAGTTATTGAGATTGCTAACAGTAAAATGAATGGTTTGATAAATGGTGCTATGGATGCCATTATTATGTTTGATTGCCATTTTAAAATTGTATTAACCAACGCTTCGGCAAATAAAATTTTAGAAAATGATGACACTTTGCAGCGTAACGTTTTATTTTTCTTTGATGATGAAAGCTCAGGTATTATTGAAGGTATTGTAAAGTCTGATGACAATAAAAAAGAAGTCAACAAATATCTTCCAAATGTTGTTAAAGTAATTGGTTCTAACGATACCGAAACTTTAAATGAAGGTACTATTAGCAAATATGGCTCGGACTCAAATCCGTTTTACACACTTATTTTAAGAAATATTGAAGAACGATTAATTGCCGAGGATAAAATTAACTTACTCACAAAGCAAACGCAATATTTAGAAGAAGAAATTCAAGAGCTTACCAGCAGTTATGGTATAATAGCCGAAAACAAAAAGATGAAAGCTGTTTTAAATCTTATTCATCAAGTAGCAAAAACTGATGCTACGGTGTTAATACATGGCGAAACAGGAACAGGAAAAGAGTTGGTTGCCAGAGCTATTCATAAAGAAAGTAATAGAAACGATAAGCCATTAATCAGGATTAACTGTGGTGCTATTCCAACAAACCTTATTGAAAGCGAATTGTTTGGCCATAAAAAAGGGGCATTTACTGGTGCTACTGCTGATAGAAAAGGACGTTTTTTACTTGCAGATAAGGGTACTATTTTTTTAGATGAAATTGGTGAAATGCCATTAGGACTGCAGCCTAAATTACTTAGAATTATTCAGGAAGGCGAATTCGATCCCGTTGGAAGTTCTGAAACCATTAAAGTTGATGTTCGCATTATAGCAGCAACACATAGAAACCTGCTCGAATTTTCTAAAGAAGGCAAATTTAGAGAAGATTTATTTTACCGGCTAAATGTATTTCCAATTGAAGTGCCTGCCCTTCGTGATAGAGGTGATGATATTTGTTTAATTGCCCAAGAAATGATTGAACAATTTTCAAAGAAACTGAATAAGCCTATTGTTACATTATCTGATGTAGACAAGGCGCTTTTGAAAGCTCATAATTGGCCAGGGAATGTTAGAGAACTTCAAAACTTAATTGAACGTGCCGTTATTGTATCGCAAAATGGCACTATTAATTGGCAGGCCATTATACCAAATAGTTCGAATACCGCTAATGTTCAGATGGAAGTTTCTCAGGAAAAAATTCTAACATCTAAAGAGTTAATCACTTTAGAAAAAGCGAATATTTTAAAAGCACTCAGGCAAACTAAGTGGAAAATATCTGGCAAAAATGGCGCAGCAGAATTATTACAATTACCGCCTACTACATTAGCATCGAGAATTAAAGCACTTAAAATAGAGCGACCGATATAATTTAACGATATTTCGTAAATAACTTAACGACATCTCGTAAATAAACTAAATATCGTATCACATCCATATTCTAAATTTTAATTTAAAAAACTGATTATAAGCCATTTAAGTAGTTTGGCATAGCAAATGCATTAAACATAGCAAACATTTAAAAAAATCAATTAATAATTAAAATTTAGAAAAAATGATTACAACAACAAATGTAAAAAACGGCGTAAACGTAGATCAATTGGTAGACACTATTAACCACATTCAAGAGCAACCAGAATTAGCAAAATTTGAATTTAGAGCTAAGAACAACTGGATAGATGGTGGACATTGTGTATCAAGTATTAAAAGTTTTTATGGCGCTGGACAAGAAGATGCTTCTCGAGAAGAAACATTTACTATGGAATGTAGCCACCCTCAAGTATTATTAGGGCAAGATGAGGCAGCGACTCCTCCAGAAGTAGTCCTTCACGCATTAAGCTCTTGCTTAACAGGAGCAATGGTATACCATGCCGCAGCAAATGGCATAGAAATAGAAGGCGCACAATCAACTATTAAGGGAAATGCCGATTTACATGGCTTTTTAGGCTTAGATCCCGAAGTAAGAACTGGCTTCAATGGTATTACTATGCAACTAAAAGTTAAGTCTGATGCTTCTGCTGAACAATTAGAAAGGTTGGCAAAATTCTCCCCAGTGTTTGATATGATTTCAAACCCTACTCCAGTTTCAATTGAAATTGTAAAAGAGTAAATCTTTTTTAAAAATGGCTACTCATTAAAGTAGCCATTTTTTTCAACTCACTAAAACACCACCACATGAAAACTTCAAAATATAGCATTCTAACAGCCAACGAAGCCGTTGCAAGAATTGCTTATAAAACCAATGAGGTTTTTCCAATATACCCAATCACTCCAGCTTCAGAAATGAGCGAACTTGTAGAGCAGTATAGTGCAGAAAAAAAGCTAAACTGTTTTGGAGATATTCCTTCTGTATTTCAAATGCAAAGTGAAGCAGGTGTTGCAGGCGCGATGCATGGAGCTTTACAAACAGGTTCATTAGTATCTACATTCACAGCATCTCAAGGCTTATTATTGATGCTACCAAATATGTATAAAATAGCGGGCGAACTTACACCAAATGTAATTCATGTCGCAACCAGAAGTATTGCTACACATGCTCTATCAATATTTGGAGACCATAGCGATATTATGGCTGTAAGACAATCTGGATATGCCATGTTAGCTAGTGCATCAGTTCAAGAAGCACAAGATTTTTCCCTAATAGCCCAAACGGCATCATTAGAATCTCAAATTCCATTTATTCACTTTTTTGACGGATTTAGAACGTCTCATGAATTATCTAAAATTGAAACTGTTTCTGATGCAAACATTCAATTCATGATGGATTCAAATGCCATCCTTAAACATAAAAATAGAGCTTTAAATCCAAACAAACCTGGTCTTAGAGGAAGCGCTCAAGGGCCAGATGTGTTTTTTGAAAGTAGAGAAGCTGCTAACCTATTCTATGATAACTGCCCAAATATTGTACAAAAGCACATGGATTTATTTGCGACACTAACTGGCAGAAAATACAAGCTTTTCGACTATATAGGACATTCAAATGCAGAACAACTAATTATTTCAATAGCTTCCTCTACTGAAACTATAGAAGAAACTATAAATCAGCTAAACAAGCAAGGAGAAAAATTCGGACTCATTAAAATTAGATTGTTTAGACCATTTAGCACAAAACATCTAATTGAAGCGTTACCAAAATCAATAAAATCGATAGCAGTTCTAGATAGAACAAAAGAACCTGGTTCTTCTGGCGAACCACTATATTTAGATGTGCTTCAATCTATCACTAAGGCATTTCAGAATAATCAATTAAGTGTTTTTCCTAAAACCGTTGGAGGCCGCTACGGGTTGTCTTCAAAAGAATTTACCCCTAATATGGTTCATGCTATTTTCAAAAACTTAAAATTAGAATTTCCAAAAAACAATTTCACCATTGGAATAAATGACGATGTTAAAAATTTGAGTTTAGACTATTCTGAAAATATAAAACTAGAAAACAACGCTTATCAAGCTATTTTCTATCAAGATAAAAGCAAAGCTATTTCTAAGAGTTTCACAAACACTTTAAAACTCATTGAAAACATAGACGACACTTTTGTTCAAGGCTATACAGAGCTAGATTATAAAAAATCAAACTCAAGCAATGTAGCACATTTACGCATAAACAATAAACAAATAAAAGCCCCATATTTAATAAAACAAGCCGATTTTATAGGTTGCCAAAATGCATACTTCGCACAAAACGACAACGCAATAAACAATTTAAAACCAGGAGGCACATTACTGGTTAATACTTCACAAACGTCTAAAGCATTTTGGCAATCTTTATCTGCTAACAAACAATATCAAGTAATTGAAAAAAACATCAATCTAATGATTGTAAATTTTGATGAAATCAGAGAAAATCATATTTCAAATTTAAAATCAATTTCTGAACTTCATGCCTGTTTCTTAGCTATTAAAACAGATTTAATCTATGATGAATCTATAATTGATTTAAGAGACTTTATCTACAGCGTTGATACCTCATATGGGTATAAAAAAGAATCTATTGTATCAGAATTTGATAACGAATTCAGTAATAGCCTTTTAGGCAAAATGCTTAAAAACAACGAAACCAGTATACCTGTAAGCTTATTACCTACCGATGGGACTTTTCAAACCAACACTTCTAAATTCAATCCGTTTCAGGTTGGTAAATACATACCCGATTGGGATTCAAATTTGTGCACACAATGTGGTGCATGTAGTATGGCATGTCCTCAAGCTGCTTTAAGAATTAAAGTATATGATGATGAAATTTCAAATGAAGCTCCTAATACATTAAAAAAGATAAACTCTGAAGATTTTGATTTAATGAATTACACAATTCAAATAAATCACGAACAATGTAATAGCTGTAATAATTGTGTTGATGCTTGTCTTGTTAAGGCTTTAAAAATGGTTAATAAAAGTGAAAATACACAAAAAGAAACAACTAATTGGAATTACTTTAAATCGATTCCAGAATTAGATAGAACAAAAATTGATACAACAAAAGTGAGTCAACAACAATTACAAGAACCTTTATTCAAATATTCAAGTGGTGTTGAAGGTTGTAGTGAAGCACCCTATTTAAAACTAATAACCCAATTGTTTGGCGATAGATTGTTAATTGCCAACGCAACAGGTGCTAGTTCTATTTTTGGAGGTGCTTTACCTACAACTCCTTGGTCTCAAAATAAAAACGGACACGGTCCAGCTTGGTCGAATTCACTGTTTGAAGATAATGCCGAATTTGGACTAGGCTTTAGGATTTCAATAAACCAACAAAAACAAAAAGCAAAACAACTTTTAGAATCCTTATTACCACAATTAAACTTCGATTTGGTTCACGACATTCTAAATAACGAACAAACAACTGAAACTGAAATTAGTAATCAACGATTACTTGTTGAAACATTAAAAGAACAGCTTAAAAAAATTCAATCTCCAGTAGCAAAGCAATTGCTAAATGTAGTCGATAATTTAATTAAAAAAAGTGTATGGATAGTTGGTGGTGATGGTTGGGCATACGACATTGGATATGGTGGACTAGATCATGTTATGGCTAGTGGTGCCAATGTAAATATTCTTGTTTTAGACAACGAAGTTTACGATAATACAGGCGCTCAAGCCTCTAAATCTACACCTTACGGAGCACAAACAAAGTTCGCCTATAATGGAAAACAAAAACAAAAGAAAGATTTAGGGTTATTAGCAATGACTTACAATAATGTATATGTGGCTTCTGTTGCTATTGGTGCAGACCAAGACCAAACTCTTAAAGCTTTTAATGAAGCAGAAAGTTTTGATGGCCCATCCATAATAATTGCCTATTGCCATAGTGATTCTCATGGTATCGACATGAAAAATCCAAGTCAATATCATAAAGCAGCAGTAGATTCTGGCCAATGGCTATTATATAGAAACGATCCAAGACAATCAGAAAAAAAACTAAATACACTTCAGTTAGATTCTAATATACCTTCAATAAAAATTGGAGACTATTTAAAACTGGAGAAACGTTTTTCAAAATTATTCGAAAATAATAAAGAAGTATATAATTCTCGAATATTAAAGATTCAAAAACAAGTAGATAGAAGATTTGACAAGTATTTAAACATGGCATTCTCTACCCCTGTTAACAGGTTTAAATTAATTCAAAATAACAAAATCAAAAAGCAATTAACTTACAAAAAATGACAAATCGCAAAACAAATTGATATAAAAAGATACTTTTTTGTAAATTGAAGATATTTTTAAAAATATTCTTCTCCGAATCAAGAATATTTTTTTTTGATTCACTTCCTAGAATTAAAAAAGTAGCTCCAAAAGCTTAATAGTCTAAACGGCTATCTGGTATAGTTAAATTACACCCTAAATTAATATAACCTTAACGAATTATTTTAATTAATTATGAACAAAGAAGTACCACCGTTTTACAAAAAAATTAGAAGACTAGTATTTATGTACTTTGGTTCAATATTAGTAATCGCTTTCTTAACTCTGTGCTGTTGTTTCGATGTTATCCCTTTAGATTTGTTTAAATCCAAAAACAAGATTTCTAATATTTATTATATGAATTATGATGTTTCAACATTACCAGACTCTAAAGACAATGAACTTCTAAAATATGGATTCGAACTATTTCAAAAAACACCAAAATATATAGGGACAGACAATGGAAACCCAGATATGGTGTATCAAAATAACAGGTTAGCTTGTAGAAATTGCCATTTAGGTTTAGGAACACAACCATATTCTGCGCCACTAATAGGAATCATACAAAGGTTTCCACAATTTAGAGGGCGCGAAAATAAAATCGGCACTATAGAAGAACGTATAAATGGCTGCATGGAACGTAGTATGAATGGACGCGTATTACCACTTGAAAGTAAAGAAATGAAAGGCATGGTTGCTTATTTAAAATGGTTAAGCCGGTTTGCACCAGAAGATGGAGAAATAAAAGGCAAAGGATTTTTAAAACTTAAAATACCTAATAGAGCAGTAAACCTTGATAATGGCAAAAAAGTGTTTACCCAACATTGTGTTACTTGCCATGGAATAGATGGACAAGGCACATTATACGCTGATGGTTATAGTTATGAATACCCACCTCTTTGGGGAGACGATTCATTTAATAATGGCGCTGGCATGACGCGAGTTATTACTGCAGCAAAATTTATAAAAGGAAACATGCCATTTGAACTTGCTACATATGATGCTCCTGTTTTAACCGATGAAGAAGCCTATGATGTTGCAGGGTTTATTAATATGCACGATCGCCCTCAAAAATCAAACCCAGAAAAAGACTTTCCAGATATAAAGAAAAAACCCGTTTCTACACCTTACCCACCTTATGCAGATAACTTCCCTATTGAACAACATAAATTAGGACCATTTCAGCCAATAATGGCATTTTATAAACAAGAATACAATATAACTAAAACCAAGTAAATTATGAAAACAAATGACAGTAATTCAAGACGGCAATTTTTAGGAGCCCTAGCCCTAGGAGCTACAGCAAGTACAATATCTGTGCTAGCAAATCCAATTTACGCAAGCACAAAAGCTTTTGACGTTAAAGGAATGAAAGCTACAGAAAATTGGTTCGACAAAATTAAAGGCACACATCGTATAGTATATGATGGCTCGACACCACATGCAGGTTTACCTATTCTTTGGAATTGGGCATTTTACTTATCTCACAATTCAACAGATTCACCAGATACCGACATAACAGCAATGTCCGTTTTACGTCATTCCGCTATTCCTTTAGCATTAAATGATGAAACTTGGGCAAAATATAAATTAGGCGAATTTTTCGGAGTAAAAGATCACACAAAAGATTTTGCGCTAAGAAATCCATGGCACGAACCACAAGATGGCGATTACCCTATTAACGGCCCTGGAGGCATTAAAGAAATGCAAGGAAGAGGTGCTCTCTTTTGCGTTTGTAATTTAGCCCTCCAAGTGTATAGTGGAAAATATGCAGAAAAAAACGGTGGAAACGCCGAAGAAATTTACAAAGACTGGGTAGCGGGTATTATTTCAGATATTGAATTAGTGCCATCTGGCGTATGGGCTCTTGGAAAAGCACAAGCAAAAGGTTGTGGGTATATTTTTGCAGGCGAATAACTAAACAATTATGATTATGAAAAAAATTTTCACATTATTAATAGCGAGCCTTATTACAGCAATAACTTTTTCGCAAGAAGAACCTGTTAAAATAGTATTTGACGTTACTAGTAATAATACAAGTGTTCATAAGTCTACCGTTAGGCATGTAAAAGCAATGTCGGCAGCATATCCAAATTCACAATTTGAAGTTGTTATGTATAGTGGCGCTATGGAAATGGTATTAAAGGAAAAGTCTGTGGTAGCAGAAGACATTGCTAATCTTATTCAAAAAAACAATGTCGATTTTGTTATTTGCGAAGGCACAATGAAACGTCATAAGGCAGAAGCTTCAGATATTATTGAAGGTGTAAGAAGCGTACCCGATGGCATTCTAGAAATTGTAACGAAACAAAATGAAGGCTGGGGATATATAAAAGAAGGACAGTAGTTACTCCTTCTTTATTTAAAAGAATAAAGTCTAGTTAATACCTACTAGACCTTATTCTTTTTTTGTTTTACTAAAAACGATTCTGAGTTATTTAACACCATAGACTAGTTATAACTTTGCATAACTAAAAGTGGAATATCAATTTTAAATCCAAATGTTTCAACATCGTGTTTATTGAACAATCGTTCTAAAAAGGAGTGTTTTTTATTGACTATTGAGAGCATTTTAATGTTATTATTAATTAAATAATTATGAACCGTAT
The DNA here is from genome assembly GCF_947487605.1 of uncultured Algibacter sp. Classification (GTDB taxonomy): domain Bacteria; phylum Bacteroidota; class Bacteroidia; order Flavobacteriales; family Flavobacteriaceae; genus Algibacter_D. The sequence goes on along the minus strand of NZ_CANKXK010000009.1, from coordinate 51,893 downwards.
TAAACAAATCCTTGCTATTTGTATCAATAAATTCGTGATTAGCATTAGTAAAGTGAGTATTAAAAAACGTCATATTATCAAAAGCATCATAAGCTATATGATTCTGGTCTGCCAAATGCAAGATATCTAGTTGTGAATTTCCAGTGTTTAAAATATAGATTAGCGGCTTAAAATCTTCAACTTTAAATTGCTTTAAGTTTGTTGTCGCAAATACCACAGAGTCTATTGCATGATATTTACAACCATTAGGTATAGCTAAAACTGGCTTATTACAACGCTGCATTACACGTACCGTATTACTTCCAAAAATCATTTTTTCTAAACCAGCGGCTCCCTTGGTTCCCATAACTATTAAATCAATTTCAAACTTCTCTGAAACTTGATTTATGGAATCAATAAAATTATCATAATCAACCAGTGAGTGAAACTCATGATTCATATTAGCATATTTCTTTTCTATTTTTGAAATGATGTTTGTTATAGATTTTTTAGCTGCATCAACAATGGTATTATATAAAGTAGCCGAAGAAGAAACTACCATCATATCGTCTGTTAAAAATGATGATGCTTTTTGTACATTCAGAATATAAAATTGGCATTCTACATCTTTAAAAAGGTTCATAGCATAGTGTATGGCATTAACCGAGTTCTTCGAAAAATCTGTTGGCAGTAATATCGATTTCATGATGTAGTATTTTTTATAAATATAATGTACATCAACTATCAAAAATATGATAATTATCAGCTAAACAAAGGTTTACAAATCGCCATATTAAAAAATTAGCTTAATTATACAAAGCATCGTATTTTTGGCACAATAAATGCATCCTGCTTCATTATACAATAAAAAATTATTATCTAAAATGCGCATATCTCTTCTTTTAATTTTTTTAATATCATTTGCTACTCAAGCACAAAATAGTACTATAGGAACAAATGAAAAATTAACCTATACAGCTAGTTATAATATGTCTGGTATATTAACTAATATTGCTCAAGTTACTATGCAGACTAGCGAAGTAAAAACATCGAAAGCAACTCTACTTAGACTAAAATGTACTGCTGCTACCTACAGTAAATGGGATAATTTTTTTAAGATTAGAGATTTATATGAAAGTTATGTAAACCCCAAAACCTTAACACCCTATTTATACAATAGAGATATAAATGAAGGAAGCTATTATAAAGCTATGAAATACACCTTCAGCCATAAAACAAAAACCGTAAAGTCTGTTCAAACTAAAAAGAACAATAATGTAGAAAAGAAAAATGTTTCTATTGGAGCTGGCACAAAAGACATTGTATCTACTTTATATAATATAAGATTGTTTGATTATGAAAATATGAGTAACGGGCAACGCAAATCGTTCACAATTATATTTGACAGAAAAGAAACAAAAGCACAAATTACCTATCTTGGAAAAGAAACTATTAATACAGCTATTGGCACAAAAGAATGTTACAAATTGGCTATAGGATCGAATTCTAATGTGCTACAAGGAAGTAATAATAATTTATTATGGCTTACAGCAGATGAGAATAAAATTCTTGTATATGCCAAATTTAAAATCCCTGTTGGTAGTGGCGAGCTAAAAATAAAATCTGCTTCTGGATTAAAAAATTAATACTTTTATTATGCAAAAACTATTTACCATTTTAGCCTTAATAGCTTCCATTTTAGCTATTATACTATCTGTATTACCCGTTTCAAACCTAGCTATTTTTCCAGCTATTTTTGCTCTTTTATCTGGAATTGCAGCTTTTTACTTTTCAAAAAAAAGTGGTCAAATAAAAAAAATTATTCAATTTACATTTTTACTTACCGCAGTAGCATTATCTATTACTATTTACAAAGCCATTTTTAACACTACAGAAGTAGCTGATACCCAAGAACTAATAGAAAAGGAAAAAGAGGCAAAAGAAGAAGCAATTGAAGAACTTGAAGATCTAGATTTAGAGGAGCTTGAATTAGATGATATAAATTTAGAATAGTAGTCGTTTTTTTACGTTTTTTAATATATTTGCTCATCATTTTTAATGAAACGAGCATAAAAAACTTTTCTTATCCCCTCAGAAATAATTATTTGCTGGTTACACGTGATCATTAATATTTACACATGAAAGCCTTTTGTATTCTGTCTGTTTTTACACTATTAGGGACATGCGCCACAGAAAAGTACTCCACAAAAATTGAAAACCTTAAAAACAGTATTAAACTTGTAGATAGTACTAAGGTTGTAAAATATGCAAATACTATAACTAGTAAAGAATTGAGCAAGCATCTGTATAAATTTTCATCAGATGAATTTCAAGGGAGAGAAGTTGGTGAACTAGGACAAAAGTTGGCTGCAAATTTTCTGAAGGATTATTACATTAATGAGGAAATAGCCTCACCTTATGAAGGTTCAAATTATTACCAGATTATCCCTAAATCTTTTTTCTTTAAAGATATAAAAGCTTCGGAGAATGTTTTAGCATTCATTAAAGGTTCCGAAAAGCCAGAAGAAGTAATTATTATTTCTGCCCATTTAGACCATTTAGGCATTACCGAAGATGGAAAAGTTAATCATGGTGCAGATGATGATGGATCTGGCACAGTAGCCATCATGGAAATAGCTCAAGCGTTTAACCAAGCCAAAAGAGACGGTTATGGTCCAAAAAGAAGCATCTTATTTCTTCATTTAACAGCTGAAGAAATTGGAAAAATGGGATCGGAATTTTACACGCAACATCCTGTTTTTCCTCTTAAAAATACCATTGCAAACCTAAATATTGACATGATTGGGCGCGTTGACCAAATTCATGAAAACAATGAAAACTATATTTATCTTATAGGCTCGAATAGGCTTAGTAAGGAGCTACACTATATTTCGGAAACAGTAAATAATACTTACTATAATATTAATATAGATTATCGTTATAATTCTGAGCGCGATAGAAATCAATATTACTCACGATCAGATCATTATAATTTTGCAAAACATGGTATTCCAGTTATTTTTTATTTTAACGGAGAGCACGAAGATTATCATAAAAGCACAGACACACCAGACAAAATAAATTACGCACTATTACAAAAAAGAGCTAGACTTATTTTTGCAACTGCATGGCAAATAGCAAATCAGCCTAATAGGTTAGCCACAGATAAGGAAAATGTTTTGTTAAAATAGACTAAAACAGACTTAAAGTTAGTTCGCATTTTTGTATTATTAGCCAATAAATCCTGAATTAGATAGACTATACTTAACTAATATCATGGTTTATTAGATTTGATTTTAAAAACAGATAGTATCCAATGAAAAAAATAGCTTTAATATTATGCACGTCATTGCTAGTAATATCATGCAGTTCTTCACAAAACAATAAATCTTCAAAAAATGTTGAAGGTGTTACTGAATTTGCTAAGACTATTACCGCAGACGAACTAAAAACAATGCTTTTTACTTATGCTTCAAATGAATTTGAGGGTAGAAAAACTGGGGAGCCTGGGCAAAAAAAAGCAGTTGAATTTATAAAGACCCAATACATTAAAATGGGCGTACCTTCGCCCTTAGGAAAAGACGACTATTTTCAAGAAATACCAGCTTCATACTTCAACAAAAGCAATATTAAAGATTCTGAAAATGTTTTGGCTTACATAAAAGGTTCTGAAAAACTAGATGAAATTATTGTTATTTCGTCTCACTTAGATCATATAGGAATCTCAGGCAATGGAGATATTAATAATGGTGCAGATGATGATGGCTCTGGAACAGTTGCCATGATTGAAATTGCTGAAGCTTTTAAAGAAGCAAAAAACAAGGGTAATGGCCCTAAACGTTCTATTTTATTCTTACATGTTACTGGTGAAGAAATCGGCCTTTTTGGCTCAAGATATTACGCCGATGTTGATCCTGTTTTTCCTTTAAAAAACACAATTGCCAATCTTAATATAGATATGATTGGTCGCATCGACCCAAAACATGAAGGCAAAGACAATTATTTATATTTAATAGGTTCGGATAAATTAAGTAAAGAATTGCACAATGTATCTGAGGCGGTTAATAAACAGTACTTTAACATGGAGTTCGATTATACCTATAATGACGATAACGATCCAAACCGTTTCTATTATCGTTCAGACCATTACAACTTTGCAAAAAATAATATTCCTGTTATCTTTTATTTTAATGGAACGCATGATGATTATCATAGACCAAGCGACACACCAGATAAAATAAATTATGCCTTTTTAGAAACTAGAGCGCGGTTAATTTTTCACACCGCTTGGGAGCTGGCTAATCGTGATGAACGAGTAAAACTAGATTAAATTATATTTACGAATAACAAAAAAAGCCTTTCAATTTCTTGAAAGGCTTTTACTTTTTGGGTGGAAGACCGGATTCGAACCGGCGACCCTTGGTACCACAAACCAATGCTCTAACCAACTGAGCTACAACCACCGTGTAACTGCATTTCTCAATGCGTACCTACCTTTGTCGGCAGACAGGTGCAAATGTAATTTATTTCAATCTTATCTACAAAGACTTTTTTAATATTTTATCTGGAATATGTAACTACTTTAAATGAAATAAGCTATCCACAGCCACTAATCGTTCTACAGTAAAACCTTCACCGTATTCAACACCAACTAAGCGCCCCAAATCATTAGCACGATACATAACACTATCGGCAAAATTTTTACTCGATATAGGCGTTTCTGGCTCATTGCTATTGGCATCATAAAATTGGGTTTTATATGCAAAAACAGCTTCTAACTTTTTATCCATATACCCTGAAACATCAACAATTAAATCGGGTGTTAAATTTTTCCATTGAATATAATGGTATACTTGCTTTGGCCTCCAAGGTTCTTGCCATTCATCTTCATCTTCTATTTTAGTGTCAATTTTTAATAAGCCACTTAAAAAACACGCATCACTAACTAGCTTACTCCCTTTTCCGTGGTCTATATGTCTATCATCAACCGCATTACAAATAACAAGTTCTGGCTTGTATTTACGAATCATTTTTATAATTTCTAGTTGATGTTTTTTATCATTCACAAAAAAGCCATCAGCAAACTCCATATTTGTACGCATTTTTACACCTAAGATTTTGCCCGCATTAAAAGATTCTTCATCCCTAGTTTCTGCAGTACCTCTAGTACCTAATTCGCCCCGAGTTAAATCAATAATACCAACCTTTTTCCCATTGGCTATCTCTTTTGCTATAGTTGCTCCACAACCTAATTCAACATCATCTGGATGTGCACCTATAGCTAATATGTCTAATTTCATATAAAAAATTCTTTTTTTTGGTAACTCTTATAAGTGATAAAGGTAAATTATTTAATAAACTTTTCGAATATCTTATAACTCACTATTACGAAAACGTCTTCGTAAATACTTTTATCACAAATTAACTCTTAAATATAACAATAATTGAAAAATGCCTAGCTATTTAAAAGCATGACATTCGTCATAATAATTAACGTCAATCCATCCTAATTTTACACTATATTTATTAAATGCCATATAACGGTTAAATCTAATAAACTAATTTAAAATATGATCTATTTAATGCTTCTCATATTAATTATCACCATTGGTCTCTTTGTTTGGGGAAAGTTTACACCAGATATTGTAGCACTAATATCTATGATTAGTTTATTTTTAACTGGCATTTTAGACGCTAATGAAACATTAAGTGGCTTTAGTAATCCTACTGTTATAATGATTGCAGCCCTTTTTATTATTGGAGAAGGCATTGCACAAACCGGTTGGACTGCCATGGCGGGTAAAAAGTTTGTAGAGTGGGCTGGCAAAAGTGTTCCTAAACTTTTAGTAATTGTAACACTAGGTGCTGGTATACTTTCTGGATTTGTTAGTAATACGGGAACCGTAGCTACATTAATGCCTTTAACCATTTCATCTGCTTGGAGCATAGGTACTTTACCTTCTAAAATGCTCATGCCTGTAGCTTTTGGCTCTAATACTGGGGGGCTTTTAACATTAACTGGAACACCTCCTAACATTATTGCTAGTAATGCACTTATTGAAGCAGGTTTTGAAGGGTTTTCATTCTTTGAATTTGCATTAATTGGCTTGCCATTATTAATCATTGCTTTGGTTTACTTTAGATATGTTGGCCATAAGCTATTACCAAAAAACAAAACAAACAACAAGCCTGTTAATATAGAATCTACACTACACAATTGGATTGAAGCCTATAAAATTGATAGTGGTTATTACCGATTACGTGTTAGATCCATTTCGCCCTTATTAAACACCAAAATAGAAGCATGGCAATTTGAAAAAAAATACAACGTCTCTATTATTCGTATTAGAAGAAGGCATCCAAATCTATTAAAAAAAATACCAACATTTATTGAGTTTCCAGATCCTAGCACAGAGTTTATGTATCACGACATAATTACTGTAAAAGGAGATACTGAAGCTATTAACAGAATGATGATTACGTTTAGATTAGGACTTTTGCCTCTAGAACCAATTACAGACGAACTGAAGCATAATCTTATAAATCAAGAGGTTGGAATGACTGAAATTATTGTAAACCCAAACTCTATTCTTGTTGGTAGAAAATACAAATTAGGAGACTACTTTAAACGATTTGGTATTCAATTACTAGCAGCTTCAAGAAATAAAAAACCGATACTAGAAAAAGAAATTATTGTAAAAGCTGGAGATGCCTTTTTAATAAGAGGTACTTGGGAGCATATTGAAGATTTGAAAAAACAACATGAAAACTTAGTTATCATTGGCAGTCCAGAAGGTATGGCTAAGAACGTTGAAAGTTTAAGTCCAAAATCATTTATTGCCCTAGGCGCATTAATACTAATGATTATTTTCATGGTATTTAAAATAGTACCAGGGTCGATTGCAGCTTTAATTTCTGCTGGCATTATTCTATTAACAGGTTGTGTTCCAATTAACAAAGCATACAAAGGAATTAGTTGGACAAGCGTAGTTATGATTGCTGCTATGATACCTATGGGTATTGCCTTGCAAAAAACTGGAACCGCTCAATTAATTGCCAACGGACTTGTAGACTATTTAGGAAGCATTCATCCCATTGTACTTTTAGGTGGGGTATTCATGCTAACAACAACTTTTAGCCAAGTAATTAACAACTCTGCTACAGCTGTACTAATGGCACCAATAGCTATTCTTGCAGCCAACTCATTAAGTCTTTCGCCAGAACCGTTTATGATTGTAGTTGCAATTAGCGCCTCGACAGCTTTTTTAACACCTATCGGGACAACAACAAATGCTATGGTAATGACGGCAGGTGGATATAAATTTATGAATTACTTAAAAGTAGGCGCACCACTTCTACTTTTATTTCTAATTGTGTCACTAATACTTGTGCCAATAATATGGCCCTTTTAAATTAAATATTAATAAGAACCTTTTAAATTAAATCAAAATGGAAACAACAGCAACAAAACATCCCGACTTGAACCAATACGGTATCAAAGACGTTAAAGTAAATTGGAATTTATCACCAAAGGAACTTCAGCAAATTACCATTGACAAAGGACTGGGTAAAGAAACAGCAAATGGAACACTTGCCATTAACACAGGGAAATTTACAGGACGATCTCCTAAAGACCGTTTTTTAGTTAAAGATGCCTACACAGCAGATAAAGTTTGGTGGGGAAAAACAAATAAACCGGTTTCACCAGAAAACTTCGACAAGCTTAAAAATGAAATAGCTAAATACCTTTCTGGAAAAGAAATCTATGCTAGAGATGGCTATGTTTGTGCAGAACCTGAATACAGAACAAATATTAGAACAGTTACCGAATTACCATGGTCTAATATGTTTATTTATAATATGTTTTTAAGACCAAGCGAAAAAGAACTAGAAAACTTTAAAGAAGATTGGCTAATTCTTTGTGCTCCTGGATATGAATGTCCAGACCCAAAAGCATATGGCATTCGTCAAGGTAACTTCTCTATTTTAAACTTTACACAAAAAATTGCATTAGTAGGAGGTTCGGCTTATACTGGTGAGATGAAAAAAGGCATATTTTCTGCTTTAAATTTAATTTTACCAACCGAAAAAAACGTATTACCTATGCACTGTTCTGCTAATGTTGGTAAATTTGGAGATACTGCTATTTTCTTTGGATTATCTGGTACAGGAAAAACCACTTTATCTGCAGACCCAGAAAGAAAACTAATTGGTGATGATGAACATGGTTGGACTCCAGACAATACCATTTTTAACTTTGAAGGTGGATGCTATGCAAAAGTAATTGACCTAACAGAAGAAAAAGAACCAGATATCTTTAGAGCTGTTAAACCAGGAGCACTTCTTGAAAATGTCGTTTTTAAAGATGATGGAGAACCAGACTATGAAGATAGTACTATTACGCAAAACACTCGTGTAAGTTATCCTATTTATCATATTGATAACATTCAAGAGACCTTATACGCAAAAAATCCTAAGAATATTTTCTTCTTAACCTGTGATGCTTTTGGTGTATTACCTCCAGTATCTAAATTAACACCTGGACAAGCAGCTTACCATTTCATCTCTGGTTATACTGCAAAAGTAGCTGGAACAGAAGCTGGAATTACTGAACCAGTACCATCTTTCTCTGCATGTTTTGGAGAACCATTTATGCCATTACACCCAACTGTATATGGCGAAATGTTAAGTAAAAAAATGACTGAAGCTGGTGTAAATGTTTGGTTAATAAACACAGGATGGAGCGCAGGACCTTACGGTGTGGGATCTCGTATAAAATTAAAATACACAAGAGCCATGATTACTGCAATCCTTAATGGGGATTTAGACAATGTTGATTACGAACAAAACTTTATATTCGGATTATATATGCCGAAATACTGTCCTGGTGTACCAACTGAGATTTTAGATCCAATGAATACTTGGTTGCAAAAAGGTGCATATGTGGGTAAAGCTATTCAACTAGCACATTCATTCCACCTAAACTTTGAAAAATTTGCGCATCAAGCATCAGAACAAATTATTGAAGGTGGACCACTAATTGATGAACACCATCACTTACACGAACACTTTTAATAGGTTCTTATTTGACCATAAAAGGAGCTCGAATGGAGCTCCTTTTATATTTCATTTACTTAACTTCATTTGATATGAAACGTAATATCGCCCTTTTATTACTTATTTTAAGTTTTAACAGCACTTTTGCTCAATCACCTGTTGAGGAAAAATTAGGCTCTTGGTTTACTTTTTTTGGAAATCATAAAATTTCTGACAAAACAAGTATTAGTACTTTAATTCAAGCTTGGGACTATGAATTTGTGGATAACTTCAACTTTATTTTATACAACCTCTCAATAAACTATTATGTAACACCAAAATTGACGACTACATTAGCTTACGGATATGCAGATATTGATAGTGGCTTCGAAACAAATGGGGCACATACTTTTGAAAATCGTTTATCTGAACAGGTTGGTTATAAACATAAACTATTTAAACTTCCTATAGACCATAGGTTTAGAGTGGAACACCGTTTTCTTAACAAATCTGGACCAAACGTTACACATAATAGACTACGTTATAGACTAGGTACCAAGATAGCGCTTGATAAAACCTTCTTCATCCGTATTCACAATGAATATCTTACAACTCTTCAAACCAAAAAAGTAGATGCTTTTTCAGAGAATCGCTTTTATACCGCTTTGGGTATTAATGCCTCAAAATCTGTAAATATTCAAGTTGGTTACCTCAATAGAGCTATTAAAAAGTTAAGCTTGCACAGGTTACAATTAGGACTGTTTTATAAAATGGATTTAAGAAAGAAAACATAAAATATTTGGAGTGACATTCAATTGAAAATGGTATCGAAAGCTACGCAAAATGTAGTTTTCGATACTTATTCATTTATAAGACCAAGCTACAATTCTTGATATTTTATTCCCTTGCCCCATAGTAATAGTTTTAATATCTGTAGCTCCTAATTTCTTTAAAGACATGTATATGCCTTTTACCAAATCCTTTTTCGAAACTAAGGTTGTAAACCAAATGCATTGGTTTTTATACAATGAACTTTCGTAAAGATAGTTATGAATAAATGCTTTTTCTCCACCTTTATACCAAAGTTCATTTTGAGTTCCAGAGAAGTTTCTAATAACTGATTTATCACCCTTCTTCAAACCCTTTAGTTTACTTGAAGTTGCATCTAATGCTTCGGCTTCAGATTTATAAAAAGGTGGATTACAAATAGATACCGAAAAAGCATCCTCTGTATTTAAAACACCTTTAAAAACTTGTGACACCTCTTTTTGATGGCGTAAAATAATTGCATCATTCAAATTATTTTTATCGATGATTTTCTGAGCAAATTTCAATGAGTTTTTATCAATATCAGTTGCTACGAAACGCCAATTATATTCTGCGTTTCCTAAAATGGGATAGATACAACTTGCTCCCGTACCAATGTCTAAAACATGTATATCGTTTGTGATTTTTGATGATTTTAATAAATCAGCAACATGATGAATATAATCCACCCGCCCTGGAATAGGCGGGCATAAATTAGTATCTGGAAACTCCCAAAACGTTATATTATAATCTTTAAACAACAAAGCTGTGTTTAGTGCTTTAACAGCTTTTGGGTTAGCAAAATCTATCGTTTTTGTTTGATATTTATTTTCAAAAACAAAAGGCATTACATCTGGAAACACACTACACAAAGCTTCAAAATCATATCCAGATTTATGCTTGTTCTTCGGATGGAAATTTGTACTTGTCTTGATGGTTATTTATCGTTTTTAAATATTAAACTTCTACTTTTTTCCAGTGGCCTTTTTTAAACCAAATAATAGCCACAATAGCAATTAACACTTCAGCTAAAGTAATTGCCCAAAATACACCCGAAGGTCCAAAATCAAGTGTTATAGCCATAAGGTACGCAAATGGTAGTTGTAGCAACCAAAAGCAAACAAAGTTAATATATGTTGGTGTTTTGGTGTCTCCTGCTCCATTAAAAGCATTGATTACCACCATACCATAACCGTAAAAAATGTAACCAGCTGCAATAATACGCAAACATAAACTACCGTATTTCACAACATCTGGTGTAGCATTAAATAGCACTATAATTTGAGGCGCAAAAACCAAATAAATTATGGAAACCATTCCCATAAAAATAGCACTATATTTTCCTGTTTTCCAAACCGACTGTTCTGCGCGTTCGGGTTTTTGAGCTCCTAAGTTTTGCCCTACCAAAGTAGCAGCAGCATTACTCATTCCCCATGCTGGCATTAGCGTAAACATCATAACACGAATAGCAATGGTATAACCTGCTAATACTTCGCTACCAAACTCACTCATAATACGCATTAAAAACACCCAAGATGATGTTCCTATTAAAAACTGACCAATGCCTCCAAGCGATACCTTTATCAAATTCAACATCACTCCTATTTGTAATACTAAATCTTTAACAGCTATTTTTATTTTACTAAAACCGAAAAATAAAATGGCCAACTGGAATAGTACTGCTGTCCCTCTACCTATAGTTGTAGCTATAGCTGCTCCTTCAACACCATAAGCAGGAATAGGTCCGAAACCAAAAATAAACATTGGGTCAAGTATTATGTTAAGTCCGTTTGACAACACGAGCGTCCACATCGCTATAGAGGCATCCCCTGCTCCACGAAAAATAGCATTAATTAAAAATAAAAGCATAATGGTTACATTTCCTCCTAATAGGACTTGCGTATAACCATAACCTTCAGCTATTAATTCGGGTTCGCCTCCCATTAAACCCAGTATTTCTTTTGGATATATAATCCCTATAACACTTATAATAGCAGCTACAAAAACACCTAAAAAGATAACTTGTACTGCGGCATTAGAAGCGCCTTTTAAATCCTTTTCTCCCACCCTTCTTGCTACCACAGCTGTAGCTGCCATACTTAATCCTATGGCTACTGCATACACCAGAGTAATAACAGATTCAGTTAAGCCAATTGTAGCGACAGCATTAACACTTACTTGAGAGACGTACATGATATCTACCAAAGCGAATATGGATTCCATGAGCATTTCTAGAATCATAGGTATTGAGAGCATAAAAACAGCCCTACGAATACTACCAGAAGTAAAATCTTGCGCTTTACCTCTTACAGCTATTTTAAAATATTGAAGAAATTGTTTAAAAGAAATTTTATTTGATTGCATTTTTGAAATAATTAAATATAGAACATTGCCAAATGCACATAGCACTTAGCTTTTGTTTTGCTCGAGAGAACCTCGACGCGAGAACGATGTTGAAATAAAAATTATAAAAGCTTATATTTTTTGATTCCCGTTTGCACGGAAATGACAATTTCAACGGAATCCTCAATGCTCTGCATTGATGAACTCATTTTCAATTAAACAATCATAAGGAACAAATATGACAATTTTATTTAAAACCACAAAATGTCCTTAGGCTAAGAATGCCTATTATTTTATCTTCGCCAAAAAATTTTAGAAATGTTAAAAGCAGTTATTTTTGATATGGATGGTGTTATTATAGATAGTGAACCTATGCATAATAAAGCCTACCACGATATGTTTGATGAAGTTGGTATTGAGGTTTCAACTGAACTTTACGAATCTTTCACAGGACAATCCACCATTAATATTTGCAAGCGTTTATGCGATCATTTTAATCTTGATGAATCTCCAGAAACATTAGTCGCTTTAAAGCGTAAATACTACAAACACTTTTTTTATAGCAATTCTGATTTAGGACTTATTGAAGGGGTTTTAGATTTAATAAAAGATTATCATAGTAATGGACTCACTTTGGTACTGGCTTCTTCCGCTGCTATGACGAGTATCAATCAAATTTTTGACCGTTTTGATTTAAACCAATATTTTATAGCTAAACTTAGTGGTGGCGACTTAAAACAATCAAAACCTCATCCAGAAATTTTTATAAAGGCAGCAGAAGCTTCTGGTTTTTCTAAAGACGAATGTATAGTTATTGAAGATTCAACAAACGGTGTTGAAGCCGCAAAAGCAGCAGGTATTTTCTGTGTAGGTTTTGATAGTTTTCATTCTAAAAATCAAGACTATTCAAAAGCCAATATGGTAATTAAAGATTTTAAAGAAATTGCTTTTAACAAGCTAGAGCAACTATTTTAGCTATGTTAAATTATCCTTCTTTATACAATTTGGACAAATCTATCACAATTACTATAACTTACAATCTTTAAAATTTCTATACTTCTTCTTTCCCTCCTCCAAATATTTTCTTTCTAAATGCGCTAAAAAGAGCAACTGCTCCAATAGCAATAAACTTCCAGAATTTTAAAATTAAAGCAAAGAAACCTGCTTTGGCTAATATTTTTCCAGCTATCAATCCACCAATACCATAAGCTGCCACCTCATCGATGTCTGGATTAAAATCGGAATATCTATTACCCGCTGTAAATTCTACACTGTGTAAAATATTGTCTCTATCAGCATTAAAAGTATCGAGCATATCAATATCTCCAATAGCATTTAAATTAAGATAGCCTTTTCTACCTAATACTCTAATATTATAATTTAAGGTATTAATATCTGTGCCTTCAAATTTTAATTCTTTAGCCCAATGCAGTTTTTTACTTTCTTTATCGTAATAAGGCTGAGATGCCCAACCAATAAGTTCCATAGATCCATACCCTTGCTCGATGCGTTGCGGATTAGAAGCTATGATATCTTCTTGCATTTCTTCTAGTAAATCGTCGTAATTTAAATCTTCGGCATCTTCATCATCTATATAACCCTCTTCTGAATATTCAATTTCGACACAATAGGTAAATGCATCATGCATTGGCGACATGTCTTCTGGAAAAAGCAATCCAATGGTTTCACCAGGAGGATTACCCCATAACTCTGTCAAAACATAACTGCTTTGTTCTCCATTTAAAAACTTAAAACCTTGAGGGACATTTAAAACGGCTAATCCATCATCTAAATTAATACTTCCATATTCATAAGTAAATGAATTATTGATACTATCTAAGACACTTTGATATTGTTCTAAGTTAATAGATAATGAATCTGCTTCTTGAGCATTTATATGAAAAGAAAAAAACAGTAATAAAGCGATGGTTAGTTTGCGCATGATTTTAAATTTGGTTTGTTAAAATTTGAAAGCTATAAATTTAAAACTTTTATTCAACTACTCGAATTTTCTTTCATTTTTTTGACAATATTTTTCAAACGTTCTTTTCTTAATGCCTCTTCAGCTTTCTTTTTATTTTTCTTTTGCGTTACTAACCTAGCATGTTTAGCTTTGCTTTTAGTGTTTTTCTCACTTCCTTTTTTAGCCATAATCACTTAGATTTCAACAAAGCATTTTGCTCTTCCATTAATTCGTTGAGCTTTGTTAGTAATTCAATATCTTTTGGTGTAGCAACAGTTTCGTCTTTGGTGTCTTGGGCTTTATTGCGTAGTCGGTTCATAAATTTAACCACAATAAATACCGTAAAGCCAATTATAATGAAATCTAAAAAAGCTTCTACAAGCGAACCATAACCAATTGCCACTTCGTCTGTTATTACAGCTCCAGAAGTATCAGCAAGGGCTTCTCTTAAAATAATACGTTTATCTTGAAAATTTACACCATCGGTTAATAAAGATAATGGCGGTAGAAACACCATCTTAACCAAAACATCGATTACCTTATTAAAAGCAGCTCCTATTATAATACCGATGGCCATATCCATCATATTACCTTTTACGGCGAACTCCTTAAATTCTTTGAATATTTTCATGTGTCCTAAATTGTTTAATGAAAACCAAAATTAACACAAATGAAGTTTATAAATAAAAAGAATATTAAAATGTTTAAAACCTTACTTTTGGTAATGTTTAGCATATCCTCTGTATGCAAAGAATCCTAAAACCGTAACTATAGCACAGGCTATGCTTATAAATTTTACGCTTACTATTTGATCGCCACTTGCGTAACTATGTAAGCCAGCTAAATAGAAATTTACACCAAAATACGTCATAAGAATACTTGCAAAGGCTACGATAGACATCAAGTTATAAAACCAGCGGCTACGCAAACCAGGAACCAAACGCATATGAATTACAAAAGCGTATATCATAATACTAATAAGTGCCCAAGTTTCTTTGGGATCCCAACCCCAATAGCGTCCCCAACTCTCGTTAGCCCACATACCTCCTAAAAAGTTTCCAATGGTTAACATAACCAAGCCAACCGTTAAAGCCATTTCATTAATTATGGTAAGCTCCTTGATGTTTAAAGCCATTTTCTTTTTGTTCTTCTTATTCGTAAAAATCATGAGTAGTAAACTCACAACTCCTAGAATCATTCCTAAAGTAAATGGTCCATAACTTGCCACAATAACTGCTACATGTATCATTAGCCAATAGCTATTTAAAACGGGTTGTAGGTTTGCAATGGCTGGATCCATCCAATTCCAATGAGCAATCATTAAAATCATTGCTGTAACAAAAGCAGTTGAAGCTATGGTTAAATCACTTTTTCTGCCGAATGCTAATCCAAAAAACATTGTAGCCCATGCCACATAAATCATAGACTCGTAAGCATCACTCCAAGGTGCATGACCAGAAATGTACCAGCGTACAATTAATCCAGCTGTATGTAATAAAAACAACCCTAGAATCACAAATTTAAAAACCGTAACTGAGGTGTTTATAACTTTATTTAAGTCATTAAATATCTGAATAATGAGCAGAATGAACAATAAGCTTCCAGCGTATAAGTACCAACTAAATAGCTTTTTAAAAATGTCATATTTGTTGTAAAGCACTTCAGTTTTTACTTTATCATCGCTAAGCATGACTTCGCCACCATAACGATGCTGCGTTTTTTTGAATGCTGCTAAAAGTTTTTCAGTTTCTTTATAGTCACCAGATTGTTTTGCTTGATTAAGCGTAAATAGATAAGCTCTAAATCCATTCTTTATAAAATTTTGATAAAGTGAATCTTGAATTTTGTAGTTACCACTTCTATAATCGTAATTAGAAATCCATTTATTATTTTCATCATCTGGGATTGGGAAAATCTTTAATGACATCCCTTCAATAGTATTGTAAAGTAAATTTACACGCTGATCGGTTTCTTTAAACTCTTTCTGAAATCCATTAGGCACTTGTGCTTTGTAAGCTTCATCTAAAAAAGGCGCTAATTTATATTCTCCCATGTCTGAAAAGAAATCGGCTAGTCTTACATACTTTTCGTCCTTGCTAACACCAATAAGTTTTCTAATGGAATCCCCTTTTTTAAGCTTCAAATAAATGATTGGTACATTATACCATAGCATTGGACTTTCTTGAATGGATAAGAATACTTGATTTGCATCAAAATCGTTGTAAGTATCATACTTACTTAACTTTCGCAACATCTCTGAAGCATAGGTGTTCACCGGCATCATACGTCCGCTTAAATCTTGAATAACTAAATGTCCAAATTTGTTAGCATGCTCCTTAGGAGTAATATTCGCTTTTAATATAGAATCTATTTGAGCCTTACTCGGTTTTGAATGGTCGTGCCCATCGTTTACAGAATGCTCTTGTGCCACAGCTTGTAATCCAAAACATAATAGCATTATAGCAAACAATTTTGCTTTCTTCTTTTTAACCTTTTCCAATTGCTTTTTTAAATCGCCAAAACGCGAATGCTTTGAAAACAAAATAACCATCAAACCAAAATATAACATAAAGTACCCAATGTAGGTAATAAGCGTTCCCCAGTAGTCATGATTTACAGAAAGAATGGTTCCTTTCTCATCGGGATCGAAACCAGATTGAAAAAATCGATACCCGCGATGATCCAAAATGTTATTCATAAATATCTTATAATCGAAATCGCCCTCCTCATTGTCAATAACGGTAACCTCACTAGAATACGCCGAATAGCCTCTTTCTGTACCCGGGTAACGTTCTGCTTCAAAGTCGTTAAGCTTTATTGAAAATGGTAATTCTAATACTTTTGAACCATATCTTAAAGCAAAATCTAAACCGCCTATTTCAACTTGTTTTAATGGGTTATTCATGCCTTTGCCTCCAAGTAATCCAACATGCTTAGTTTCATCATTTGCAGTCACTTTTAACACCACACCATCTTCATCATTCTTAAGTATTTGTGATTTTTGAACCACATCAAAAACACCCTTAACTACAGGTTTTGGAAATACCATCTGCATATTGCCAATAATATAACGCGAACGCAATGCTAAAGGTTGCAAGCTATCTTTTACAAGTTTTCCTTGAGTCATGGTTGCCATAGTAAGAAACTCACCTTCAAATGGAGATTTAATTAAAAGTGAATTCTCTGTATAGGTAATATTTATAGCACCTTCGGTTGGTTTGTTTAATGCAAAAAGAATGTTATGAATACTTTGCACTTGTCCAACTTTTAAAAAGTGATTATGTGGTCCACTACCTCCTGCTTCAACAATTTTAAGGTATTCTTCACCAGTATCATTTGGAACAATATCTTCTTCAGCACCTTTAATAAACTTTTCCAATTCAATAGAAATTGGTTGCTTATTGTAGTCTGTTGTAACTTTAAAATCGTTATCCAAACGTGCTGAGAAATCGACTTCAGTTTCTAAATAGCGTTGTTGTAATTGCCCATCAATTTCGTAATCACCAACAATTTGAGCGGTTACATATGTTTTTTGAGATAGAAATGCGTTCTCTGTAGCACCCTCTCGAATAGCCATCATCCCCTCAAAACTCGCATAACGTGTTATAAAAGCTCCTAAGAGAATAAAAATAAATGCTAGGTGTAATATGAATGTCGCCCACTTTTCTTTCTTATAAAGTCTGAATCTAAAAACATTTCCTGTGAAATTAATAATGAAGAATACCATGATTGCTTCAAACCACCACGCATTATAAATTAAGTTTCTAGTATATGGAGTTGGCGATGTTTCTTGTCCAGCATCAAGAATTGTTCCTGTAGCCATGGCAGCTGCAAAGACAATAAATAAGAAAGCAGTAAGTCTGGTAGAAAAGAAAATATTGGCAAGTCTTTTTTTCATAATTACAACCCAATTTTAAGGTCGTGCAAATTTAGGGATTTATGTTTGTTTTGAGGTGTTAAAGTGTTGGAAAAGTTTGAAGACCGAAGACCGAAGACTGAAGACTGAAGACCGATGACGGGAGACTGCGACTGCGACTGCAAACTGATTACTGCCTACTTTTTTATTCTCGCTTCAAATATTTTTAAATGCAAAAAGGTTCCCATTTTTCTGGCGCGTCTTTTAGCATTTTCGGCGTTATCTCCTTTAAAGAGTTCTTCAATGGTTTCAAACCATAGGTTCAGCCATAAACCAAAATGTAACTCGGTAATACTATTATTATTCTCTTTATCAACTTTTACGTGAGCTTTAAGAGGGTCTCCATAATACTTATGCTCCAGTTTTCGCGTCATAAATAAGCTCGTTTCCCAAAATGTGGTTAGTCTATCTAAATGCGCATCCCAATCCTTAATCACATCGTTGAAGAAAGGACCTAAAACACTATCAAGTCTTACTTTTTTATAAAAAGATGACACCAGTAAAAAGACATCCTCTCTTGTATTAATATCCTTTTTGTCCATAATAACAAAGATAAGACAATAGGTTTTTAAATATGGTTTTATTACCTATTTTAGCAGTATGGTTTCAGTTGTCATTCTTGGCGCAGGCAATGTTGCGACACACTTATTTAAGGCTTTTAAAGAATCTGATAATATTTCTGTAATTCAATGGTTTAACAGAAGTATTGATTCTATAAAGCAATATAAAAACGAGGTTACTACTACAGATGATTTATCAATGCTAAAAGATGCCGATGTCTATATTTTGGCAGTTAGCGATGATGCTATTGCTTCTTTATCTAAGCAATTGTCATTAAAAGATAAATTAGTGGTGCATACTTCTGGAAGCGTGAATGTTTACGACCTTGATAAGAAACACAAACGAGGTGTTTTTTATCCTTTGCAAACCTTTAGCAAAGGTGCTAAAATGAATTTTGCTAATGTCCCTATTTGTATTGAAACTATCAATAAATCTGATTATCACATTCTAAAGGAGCTTGCTTTGAGTATTGGAAGTCCTTTAAAAAAAGTAAATAGCGATCAAAGACGCGTTTTGCATTTAGCTGCTGTTTTTGTGAATAATTTTACGAACCAACTGTATAGAGTTGGCCATGAAATAACAGAAAGCCAAGGAGCAGAATTCGATTTATTAAAACCACTTATCTTAGAGACTGCTAAGAAAATACAAGATATATCACCTTACATGGCACAAACAGGGCCAGCAAAGCGCAATGATATAAAAACCATTAAAAAGCACTTAAAAACTTTAGAAAGCAATCATCATAAAGACATTTATAAGCTCTTAACAAGTTCAATACAGCAAACCCATGGAAGAAAAAAGTTATAAAGAATACCTAAACCATATCACAACATTTATTTTTGATGTTGATGGTGTACTAACAGATGGAACAGTTCATATTACTGCTACTGGAGACATGTTAAGAACCATGAACATAAAAGATGGCTACGCACTCAAAACCGCGGTTGATATGGGTTATAACGTGTGTATTATTTCAGGCGGATCGAATGAAGGTGTTCGTGTTCGTTTAAAAGGTTTAGGGATTACAGATATTTATCTTGGTGCTCATAATAAAATTGAGCAACTAGATGATTATTTCAGCAAAAAAGACATAAAATCTGAAAACGCATTATACATGGGTGATGATATTCCAGATTACCCCGTCATGAAAGGTATTGGTTTACCATGTTGCCCACAGGATGCTGTTCCAGAAATTAAAAATATTTCAAAATACGTATCTCATAAAAAAGGTGGTAAAGGTGCGGTGCGCGACGTTATTGAGCAAGTATTAAAAGTTCAAGGTAAGTGGAGTGGAAATTTTGGGGCTAAATATGATTAAGAAAAAGGCATAATGAAAAAACTACAAATTATATTACTCATTGTTTCATTTAATCAAATGTTTTCTCAAAACATAACTAATAAAACATTAACAGGGCTTTGGGAAGTTAATGAAGTTGATGTAGATTCAAAAATATTTGAGGCTGTTGATAGAGACAAAATTAATTCAATATCTTCATTTTTTCAAACCATAAATTTTGCTTTCAGTAAAAATGGATTGGTTGAAATAAAAACTGAAAAAACAACACCTTTACCATTTAACCATGATATATTTAATAAGGTTTTATACTACAATACTGAAAACAATATCATAAGTATAGGAAATAAAAAGAAGTCATCAAATATCTTATATATCCAAGCAAATCAGGAAAATAATTTTTTACTTTTCAATTTTATTGGAGCTCGACTTAAGCTAAAAAAAAATGAAAACTCTTGTAAACTAAAGATTAATAAGAATTCAATACAATCAGTTAAAACTTTATTATATAATAAACCGTTTACATACGTAAGTATTGATGAAAATGATATCATTTCCGATGATATAAATATCCCCGCAAAAACCTATAATTGTTCTCACTTAAAAGACAAAGCCCTTTTAAAGAGATGTGTATCACAAACAATTACGTGGTTTTTCTCTAGAAAGTTTAATCCTGAGATTGCCTCTAACATAGGTTTAACTGGTAGACTTAAAAATAAAATTCATTTTATAATTGATAAAGAAGGAAATGTTGTCAACATAAAAATAGAATCAAAAAATCCTGAATTAAGTGACGAAATAAGTCATACAATTAATCTGCTTCCTAGATTTATACCAGCTAAGAATAATGGTAAAAATGTGAATTCAAAATATAGTTTCCCATTCATTTTTCATGTGCAAGATTAATGAAACTTTTAAACCTCATCCGCTGGAAAAATTTATTAATGATTGCTTTAGTGCAACTACTTATTAAATATGCTTTATTAGAACCGTTTGGCGTCAATACTAGTTTGAATGGTGTCGGAATTTCAATCTTAATACTAGCTACCATTTGTATTGCTGCTGCTGGTAATATTATAAACGATATAAGCGATACCGAAACAGATGCTATAAACAAACCGAATAAGCTAATTGTTGGTAAAAATATTTCAGAAAAAAACGCTTATAATTTGTTTATTATTTTTAATGTTACTGGGGTTGGTTTAGGGTTTTACCTATCACACTTAGTTGAAAAAAGTGCTTTCTTTTCACTATTTGTAATAGTTTCTGTATTGCTTTATATTTATGCCACTTATTTAAAACGCACACTTTTAGTAGGTAATATTATTATTTCTATTCTTGTAGCGTTAAGTCTTATTTTTGTTGGCATATTTGAATTACTTCCATCAATAACATCTTTAAATAAACAAACGCAATTAACGTTTTTCAAAGTAATATTTGATTATGCTCTGTTTGCTTTCATCATTAATTTACTTAGAGAAATAGCAAAAGATATTGAAGACATAGATGGCGATTACAAAGCAGGCATGAATACCTTACCAATAGCTATTGGCAGAGAACGCTCCAAAAATTTTTTAATTATTTTAAACTTTATACCATTACTCGGTATCATATATTATATTAATTCAAGCCTATACAAACAACCTATAGCTGTTAGTTACTTTCTGCTTTTAATTGTAGGTCCATTAATTTATAATTCTATTAAACTATTTACAGCTAAAACAAAAAGCGAATTTCATCATATAAGTAGCGTTTATAAATTAATCATGCTTTTTGGGATGCTTTCGTTACTTTTATACAAGTTTGTAATTCTAAATTAATGCTCAATAAAAAACTAAAAAATTATCATATAATTTTAGCTTCAGGATCTCCTAGAAGGCAAGCGTTTTTCAAAAATTTGGATTTAGATTTTGAAGTGAGACTAAAACCAGTAAAAGAAGAATATCCAAACAGATTAACCCATTTTGAAATAAGTAATTATCTAGCGCAATTAAAGGCATTACCCTTTAAAGAAGAATTAAAACCAAAAGACATTCTAATAACAAGCGACACTATTGTTTGGCATAATAATAAAGCATTGGGTAAACCAAGAGATAAAAATGAAGCTTTTAGTATTTTAAAATCTTTAAGCAATGCTACTCATGAGGTTATTACTTCTGTTTGTTTTACTACACTTAACTTTGAAAAAACTCTTCATAACATAACAAAAGTAACTTTTAAGCATTTATCTGATGAAGAAATTTGGCACTACATAAACACCTTTAAACCTTTCGATAAAGCTGGAGCATATGGTATTCAAGAATGGATAGGGCAAATTGGTGTTACCAAAATACAAGGCTCTTATTTTAATGTTATGGGATTACCAATACATCTTGTTTACAAAACGTTAAACACCATTGCAGAACCCTCTTAGCTTTGTAACTTTATAGCTAAAACTCTAGCAATGAATAAAATTATTAAAGCCAAACTAATCTTATGGGCAATCATTGGGATTTTAATGTTACTCGTATCCTGTAAAGATGAAAAACAACCTAAAGATTTGGCAATTAATTCGTCTAACACAGTTGAAGATGAAAAGGTTTTTAATAAAAAGGAGCTTCCAAAAGATTTTAAAGATTATTGGTATGCTGGAGAAGCCGAAATATCTTCTTATAAATTAGAACAAGCACGTTATGGAGAAATAAGGGAAGGAACAGCTGTATTAATTTACGTGACTGAAGATTTTTTACCAAATATACAAGTAAAAACAGATAGCAGAAATAGTAATAATATTCCCGTGCTAAAACTAAATGCTACAAAAAAGTTTAATACTGGTGTATATCCCTATTCTATTATGCAGAGCACCTTCTACCCTGTTTCAAACAACAAACATGCTGTAAAAATATCCAGCTCTATGCAAGAATGGTGTGGTCATGTTTATGCACAGCTAAACAATAGAGATAAATTTGAAGTGATATCTCATTCGTATTTTGAGGGGGAAGCTGATAAAAATTTAAAGCTAGAAAAATCGATTTTAGAAAATGAATTATGGACACAACTACGCATTAATCCAAAGTCTTTACCTATTGGCAATTTAGATATAATTCCATCATTCGAGTTTGCTAGACTGCAACACGTACCTATAAAAACATATAAAGCATCTGCAACAATAAATAAGAATACTTATACTTTAAACTACCCAGAATTAAATAGAACTTTAGCCATTGTTTTTAACAGTAATTTCCCTTACGATGTTTTGAGTTGGGAAGAGACTTTTAAAAGTGGGTTTGGACCAAATTCTCAAATTTTAACAACAAGAGCAACCAAAATTAAAACCATAAAATCTGCTTATTGGCAAAAGAATAGTAACACAGATGAAATTCTTAGGGAAACGCTTAAATTAAACTAATTTTATTTTCATTTTGAGTGTATCTTTGCATGAAACCTTAATCTAAAAGTTATGTTTTTAAGCAACTATCAAAACGAATTTATTATATCTGGAATTGTAATTATTTCATTGTTAATAATTAGGTTTATCTCGCATTTTACCATTACTAAAATAGCTAAAAAAAACGGCATAAATGATGCTAGAATACGACTTATGCGTCGTTATGTAACCGTGACTCTTTTTTTAATTGCCATGATTATTGAAGCATTTGTTTTTGGAGCTCAATTTAAAGACTTAGCAGTTTTATTCTCTTCTATTTTTGCTATTTTAGGCATTGCGCTTTTTGCTATTTGGTCTATATTAAGTAATGTTACTTCTGGCATCATAATGTTTTTTAACTTTCCTTATAAAGTTGGTGACAAAATTAATATCCATGATAAAGATTTTCCTATTGAGGCTATTATTGAAGACATTCGAGCTTTTCAATTACACCTTCGTTTAGATAATGGTGATTTAGTGACTTACCCTAACAATTTAATGCTTCAGAAGGCTGTAACTCTAGTTAAAAAAGACGCTATTGGGCATGACAATTAGATTATTTCATTTAAAGTTAAAGAAACATTAAAAGCTAACCAACCCTCTCATAACTTTCCTATATTTGGTTTTTAGCTAACTAAAAACCGTATGCAAAGACAGCTTCTTTACTTATTTATATTCGTTTTTACGCTTACTATTCAAGCCCAAAAACCAAAAACACCTTCTTCATCAGAAATTTACGAATCCATTCAAAAACTTAATTTCCTAGGTTCAGTTTTATACGTCGCTGCACATCCAGATGATGAAAATACACGGCTAATTTCATACATGTCTAACCATGTAAAAGCTAGAACAGCCTACTTGTCTCTTACACGAGGTGATGGTGGGCAAAACCTAATTGGGCCAGAAATTAGAGAACTTTTAGGTGTTATTAGAACACAAGAATTGTTAGCCGCGAGAAGCGTTGATGGTGGCGAACAAATGTTTACAAGAGCTAACGATTTTGGTTACTCAAAACACCCAGATGAGACATTAGAAATCTGGAACAAAGACCAAGTACTTAGCGATGTCGTATTAGCTGTTAGAAGATTTAAGCCCGATGTTATTATTAACAGATTCGATCATAGAACACCAGGCCGTTCACATGGGCATCATACCACATCTGCTATGTTAAGTTTAGAAGCTTTTGATCTCGCTAATGATAAGTCCGCTTACACATATCAACTAAAATATACAAGCCTATGGCAACCAAAACGTTTGTTTTATAATACAAGTTGGTGGCGTTATGGCAGCAGAGAGGAATTCGATAAAGTTGATAAAAGTAATATGCTTAGTTTCGATATTGGCACGTATTACCCACAAAAAGGCTTATCTAACAATGAATTAGCTTCTTTAGCAAGCAGTCAGCATCTATGTCAAGGCTTTGGACGTATGGCACAACGCGGATCTCAACAAGAATATATTGAATTTTTAAAAGGAGAACCTTTGGTTAATAACAAAGACGTTTTTGAAGGTATTGATACGTCTTGGAATCGTGTTAAAGGTGGAAAAGCTGTTGGTAATATTTTAAGTACGATTGAAACTAATTTCAATTTTAAAAACCCTTCAAAGCACATCCCTCAACTCCTTGAAGCATTCAAATTGCTTCAAAAAATTGATAATAAACATTGGAAAACGCAAAAAACAAAAGAACTAAAATCTATCATCGAAATGTGTGCTGGTCTTTATTTGGAAGCTTCAGCCGAAACTAATTGGGCAACTCCTAACGAAACTGTAAACCTAAATATTGAAGCGCTTAATAGAAGTGAATTAGCTATCACGCTTGTGAGTTTAAGTAATAATGAAGATTTAAACATTTCAAAGAAAATAGTTTTAAAAAATAACATTAAATACCCATTTAAAGAAGTTATAAAAATTCCTAGTTCTGCTAAACCAACCACACCATATTGGTTAACAAATAAAGGTTCCTTAGGAATGTATAAAGTAGATAATAAAAATTTAATTGGCTTACCTGAAACTCCAAGAACCTATACTATCGACTTTAATTTACTAGTTAACAATGTACCAATAACAATAACTAAACCTATAATACAGCGTTATTCTAAACCAGATAAAGGTGAATTATATCGTCCTTTTGAAATTATACCAGAAGTTTCTGTAAAAATCACCGAAAAAGTTATCATTTTAGATAGTGATAATCAGCATGATATCGAGGTGATTGTAAAAGCTGGACGCGATAATATAGAAGGTTCTGTAAAAGTTAGTCACCCGAACGATTGGAGCGTATATCCTGCGCAACAAAAAATAAATATTGCTAATAAAGGAGAAGAGCAAACATTAATATTTACTATTATTCCTCCTAAAAATCAAAGTGAAGGGTTTATTAGTCCTATTGTTAATATTAACGATAACAATTACTCAAAGGAACTTATTGAAATTAACTACGAACATATACCGCTTCAAACAGTTCTATTACCTAACAAAAGTAAAATTGTACGCTTAGATATTAAAAAGAAAGGTGAAAACATAGCCTATATCCAAGGTGCTGGTGATGTTGTTCCAGAAAGCCTCGAACAAATAGGCTATAATGTTCGTGTTTTAAAACCAAATGAAATTAATGCCGAAACATTAAGAAGATTTGATGCTGTTGTTCTTGGAATTAGAGCTTATAATACTGTTGAAGATTTAAAGTTTAAACAAAAAATACTATTTGACTTTGTTGCCAAAGGTGGTAATATGATTGTACAATACAATACAAGTTATGGGATAAAAGTTAACGACTTGACTCCTTACAAACTAAAACTATCAAGAGATCGAGTTACTGATGAAAATGCTGAAGTTCGTTTTCTAAATCCAGGACACCCTGTTTTAAATTTTCCCAATAAAATCACTCAAAAAGATTTTAAAGGTTGGACACAAGAACGCGGTTTATATTTCCCAAATGAATGGGATGATGCCTACACTCCTATCCTTTCCATGAACGATAAAGGAGAATCTGCCAAAGATGGTAGCCTGCTTGTCGCTCAATATGGAAAGGGATACTACATTTATACAGGATTAAGCTTTTTTCGAGAATTTCCAGCTGGTGTTTCGGGAGCATATAGGCTTTTTGCAAATATGCTTTCTATTGGAAAAGAAGAATTAAAATCGGAAGCCAAACTAAACGATTAATTTATGACCAAAGACAAACAACCTAAACAACCTTGGCTCAAACTATACTCCATAGTTTTAATAGCCAATGCTATTTACATATTAGTGTTTTATTTTATAATGAAATGGTTTTAAAATTATGCAAACACTAAATTGGATTGATTGGGTTGTTTTACTTACTACATTACTTACTATAGTTGGCTATGGTACTTGGAAAACCAGAGGCAGTAAAAGCGTTCAAGATTACGTAAAAGGCGGAAACACAACACGTTGGTGGACCATTGGCTTATCGGTTATGGCTACTCAAGCCAGTGCCATTACTTTCTTATCTACTACGGGTCAAGCATTTTCAGACGGAATGGGTTTTGTTCAATTTTACTTCGGACTCCCAATTGCGATGGTAATAATTTGCTTAGTTTTTATACCACTATATCATCGTTTAAAAGTATATACTGCTTATGAGTTTTTAGAAAACCGTTTCGACTTAAAAACCAGAAGCCTCACGGCTATCTTATTTTTAATACAACGTGGCTTAGCGGCAGGTATTACTATTTTTGCCCCTGCAATAATTTTATCTGTAGTTTTAGGTTGGAATATTACTTATCTAAATATTGTTATAGGAATTTTAGTTATCATTTATACGGTTTCGGGTGGAACTAAAGCTGTAACAGTAACTCAAAAACAGCAAATGTTTGTCATTTTTGCTGGAATGATAGCTGCATTATTTATTATTTTAAACTTAATTCCAGAAGATGTTTCATTTACTAAGGCTCTCGACATAGCTGGGGCTAGTGGAAGAATGGATGTTTTAGATTTTTCTTTCGATTTAGAAAATAGATATACCGTTTGGTCTGGATTAATTGGCGGCACCTTTCTTGCTCTTGCCTATTTTGGTACCGACCAAAGTCAAGTACAGCGCTATCTTTCTGGCAAGTCTATGAAGCAAATGCAAATGGGATTAATCTTTAATGGTTTATTAAAAGTACCTATGCAGTTCTTTATTTTACTTGTAGGCATCATGGTATTTGTCTTTTATCAATTTAATCCAGCACCTTTAAATTTTATAGATTCTTCTACTGAAAAAGTTTTAGCTTCGGAATATTCACAACAATATAAAGACCTTCAAGAAAAACAAAATGTTCTTTTTAATAAAAAGAAAGCTTTAAGTATTCAACTATCTAAAAGCGAAAATGATAACTTAAGGGAAGACATATTTGTATTAGATAGCATCGAAAAAACACATCGATTAGAGTCTAAATATTTAATTAAAAGAGCTATTGATACCGCCTATGCAAGTAAATATGATAGATTAAATTCTGAACTACTAGCTTTTAAAAATAATAAGAGTGATGCCTTTAAAGAGAAAGAAGCTGAAATAAAAGACTGGTATATAGAAGCTTCTAAAGACACACAAACTAATGATAGGGATTATATGTTTATTACATTTATTCTCAAATATCTACCCAAAGGTCTTATAGGTTTACTCCTTGCTGTAATACTTTCTGCTGCTATGTCCT
Source organism: uncultured Algibacter sp. (assembly GCF_947487605.1). Taxonomy (GTDB): domain Bacteria; phylum Bacteroidota; class Bacteroidia; order Flavobacteriales; family Flavobacteriaceae; genus Algibacter_D. The sequence continues at coordinate 23,924 of NZ_CANKXK010000009.1, read as the reverse complement.
CAACTGCTTCAGAGATAAATGCATTAGCTACCATTACATCAATAGATTTATACGGAAGAAATTTAAGAGAAGAAAAAGATGAACAACATATGGTTAAAGCCACAAAAATATTCACACTTATATGGGGAATTGTTGCTATAATTATTGCTTGTTTTGCTAATCTTGCAGAAAATTTAATACAACTAGTTAATATTATTGGATCCATTTTTTATGGTAATGTTTTAGGTATTTTTCTGTTAGCATTTTTCTTCAAATTTATTAAAGGTAACGCTGTTTTTTCAGCAGCAATAATTACACAAGTCATAGTTTTAATTGGTTGGTGGTACGATTGGATGCCTTACCTATGGCTTAATTTATTTGGTTGTATTTTAGTTATCTTAATTGCTGCTATTATCCAGCTATTTTATAAAAATCATGACCAAACAAACCTCAAAGCAAATAATTAACTGGGGCATTATAGGTTTAGGGAACATCGCTCATAAATTTACCCAAGACTTATTAAAAGTTGATGATGCTAAATTGTATGCAGTAGCATCACGTTCAGAAGAAAAAGCCAATACTTTTGCGTCAAAATATAATGCCAAAAAATGGTATACTAGTTATGAAGCCTTAACAAAAGACCCAAATATTGATGCTGTTTATATAGCAACTCCACATGCTTTTCATAAAGAAAACTCCTTACTCTGTATAGAAAATGGTATTGCAGTATTATGCGAAAAACCTTTTGCTATGAATGCAGAAGAAGTATTAACAATGATTTCAGTTGCTAAACAAAAAAATGTTCTTTTAATGGAAGCATTATGGACATACTTCTTACCACATTATCAATACGTTTTAAAAGAATTAGTTAACAAGACTTACGGAAAACTCTTAAAGCTTGAAGCCGATTTTGGATTTTTCAGAGCATTTGATAATTCATCTAGATTATTTAATAAATCATTAGGTGGCGGCAGTTTGCTAGATATTGGTATCTATCCAATATTTGCTGCTTTATCTGCTTTGGGAAAGCCGCAAAATATTGAAGCAACTGCTACATATTTTGAGAATGGAGCAGACTCTTCATGCGATATAATTTTTGAATATGATAGCAGCGTGAAAGCTTATTTAAAAAGCACACTATTAGAAGATACTCCTAGTGAGGCCATTTTTAATTGTGAAAAAGGTACCATAAAAATAAATAGCGGATTTCATGGACCAACAACAGTTACTGTTATAGCCGATGGTAAAAGCAAAACATTAGATTTCAATTACCAAACTAGAGGATATAATTACGAGATAATTCATTTTAATAACTTACTTCGTCAAGGAAAAACGGAAAGTAATGTGATGTCTTTTGAGTTTAGCAAGCAACTTATCGAGACCCTCGATGATGTTAGAAAACATATCAATTTAAAATACAAATAAAAAAGCGCAACTCTCTCGAATTACGCTTTAAAAATTATAATTTCAACAAATTACATTGCTCCCCACTCTTTAAGAGAATCTTTATTCATCTTTACATAATCGTCGTTTCCAGCCTTTTCAGCATGCATAAGTGACGCTTTTGCAGCAGCGATAGCAGTATCTTTACTACCCGCTTTGGCATGAATTACCGACTGTTGTCTTAATACCCAAAAACGCGGTTTGTCCTTAGTCATTTCAACTGCTTTGTCAATCCATTCTTTTGCTTTATCAATATCTTTCCCTTCTTGTAAATAATATACAGCAGAAGAGAAATAGTCATTAACTCCAGGACCACTCATTACATTATTAATACTAGCCAATACAGCATCATCTGTTGGTACAGTAAAAGGAACTGCAACATAGGTCTTCTCCCAAATAAATTCAAGACGTCCTCCACTATTAGTAATGTTATTTATATCCATTGCAAAAGTTTCTACATTAAACGGAATTGGATACGACTTAGCAGTTGTTTTAGCTGCTACATGTGCATCATCTAACTCCTTGGGTGTACCAAATTCTTTTCCGTCATTGTAAAAAACAACATCCCATGATTCCGCATTAGGAATAGTAAATATAGAATAGGACCCTGCTTTTAAAGTCTGTCCATCTATTGTAGCGTCTGTACTAAATGTAATTTTTGTTCTAGCATTAGCACCAGTTCTCCATATTTTACCATAAGGAACTAAATTACCAAAAACACTTCTACCTTTAACTCCAGGTCTAGAATATTCGATAGTTACATCTGTTAATCCAACTTTTTGTTCCAATTTAGCAAAAGGACTAGGTGCTGGCGTTTTAACTTGTGCATTCAGAGAGAAAAAAAGGAGCAATGCTAATAAACTTAGTAGTAATTTTTTCATTTTGTATATTTTTTAATGATTAGGTTTTCAATTCAATAAATTTAACAAATCTCTTTCCTATTATTGTTAACAAAAGCTTAAAATAAGACATTGTATATTTGCACAAAACAAAAGACATGAAACAATATTTGGCAGAGACAATAGGCACTTTCGCTATGGTTTTTTGTGGTTGTGGTGCCATGACCATTAACGAAATAACTGGCGGAAACGTTTCTCATGTTGGAGTTGCTGCAACTTGGGGGCTTATAGTAATGGCCATGATTTATGCTTTTGGCGAAATATCTGGAGCACATTTTAATCCAGCAGTAACAATAGGCTTTGCCTTTTCCAAAAAATTTGCTTGGAACAAAGTCCCAAAATATATTACGGCACAAGCAATTGGAGCCATTTTCGCAGCTTTTCTACTTTGGTTTCTGTTTCCCGAAAGTCAATTTTTAGGAGAAACAACGCCAGCAGATGGTTTCCCCCCATACAAAGCAGCTATTTTAGAATTTCTACTCACATTCTTTTTAATGATTGTAATTATTAATGTTTCCACAGGCAGTAAAGAAATAGGAATCATGGCAGGAATTGCTGTAGGAGGTGTTATTCTGCTTGAAGCTATGTTTGCTGGCCCCATGACAAAAGCATCTATGAACCCTATTCGTTCTATAGCTCCTGCTATTTTTACAGGAAATTTCCAATACTTATGGCTTTATATTTCTGCACCTATTTTGGGTGCTATTGCCGCTGTTTCTAGTTGTAAATTGGTTAAGGATGACCAGTGTTGCTAAATTTCAATAAGAAATTCTTATAGTTCTATATGTTATTTTGTTTAACTTATTTTAATATTTGTTAAACATTTTATATCTTTACCATAAATTCAAACAGTATGGCAAAGAAAAAAGCAATTTCCAAAAACGATATAATCACGTGCTATATGGATTATGTTTTAGAGCATGATGCTAATCCAAAAACAGTATTTGCCTTTTCAAAAATGAACAATTTTGAAGAAGTAAATTTCTATGCACATTTCGCTTCTTTTGAAGCTATAGAAAAAGGAATCTTTGAAGCATTCTATACAAATTCAATTAATGCACTTCAAAAAAGTGAAGACTACGAAATTTTTGATGCAAGAAACAAACTCTTAAGTTTTTATTACACATTTTTTGAAAACCTAACAGCAAACAGAAGTTACGTAAAGCATGTTTTAGATAAATACAGTAAAAATCTCAAAGGTTTGAAAATGTTATCTGGACTAAAGCAACATTTCACACATTATGTTAGTGAATTAGGAATTCAAATGTTGGATATTAAACAAGAACAGTTTGAAAAAATTCAGGATAATGCCCTAAAAGAATCCGCTTGGTTACAGCTACTAATGACCATGAAGTTTTGGTTGGATGATACTTCAACTTCATTTGAAAAAACAGACATATTTATTGAAAAATCTGTTAACACCACTTTTGATGTTTTGGATATAGCTCCATTGAAAAGTGTTTTGGACCTAGGTAAATTCTTATTCAAAGAAAAATTTCAAATGAATTAAAAGGAAACAAATGAAAACTATAGATAACATACCGACATCAAAAATTCAAAGAGCCAGTAAATTAGTATCAACTGGGGCTAAAGTTGGTGTGAATTATTTAAAATATTACGGTGATAAAATTGTAAATACGGAGGAGGAAGCAAAAAAACGGCTGAATCAGAATAATGCCTCAGATATTTATGACGGGTTGAAACAATTAAAAGGTAGTGCACTTAAGGTAGCTCAAATGCTTAGTATGGAAAAGAGCATAATGCCGCAGGCTTATGTAGAGAAATTCTCTTTAGCCCAATTTTCTGTACCGCCACTATCACCCCCTCTAGTTATAAAAACATTTAAAAAATATTTTGGAAAACATCCAAATGAACTATTTGATACTTTCAACGCAACTTCTGTGAATGCTGCCAGCATCGGTCAGGTGCACATGGCAACTAAGAATGGGAAAAAACTTGCTGTGAAAATCCAATATCCAGGAGTTGCGGAAAGTATTGCATCAGATTTAGCTATGGTAAAACCTGTGGCTATGAGCATGTTCAACATTAAAGGAAAAGATTCAGATAAGTATTTTAAAGAAGTAGAAAACAAATTATCTGAGGAAACGAATTATATTTTGGAAGTTGAACATAGTAAAGAAATTGCCAATGCTTGCGCTCATATTTCAAATTTAAAGTTTCCGAAATATTATGAAGACTTTTCTTCTGAACGTATCATTACTATGGATTATATGCATGGTGAACACCTTTCGGAATTTACGGCGTATAATAGAGACCAAGAGAAAGCACATAAGTTAGGGCAGGCACTATGGGATTTTTGCATGTACCAGATTCATAACTTAAAAAAGGTACATGCAGATCCACACCCTGGTAACTTCCTTATTTCTGAAAAAGGAGAATTAATTGCACTTGATTTCGGGTGTATGAAATCGATCCCTGACGAATTTTACACTCCTTATTTTGAGCTTGCAAAACCAGAGAATATAAACAATAAAGAATACTTTGTTTCAAAACTTTATGAACTTGAAATTCTTCGAGAGGATGATTCTAGCCAAGAAATAGCCTTTTTTACTGAGATGTTTCATGAAATGCTAAGCCTTTTCACACAGCCGTTTCATCAAGACACTTTCGATTTCTCAGATGCTGAATTCTTTGGGAAAATTGCAGAATTAGGTGAGCGTTATTCAAAAAGCACTGACTTAAAAAAAATGAATGGTAACCGAGGGTCTAAACATTTCATTTACATCAATAGAACATTCTTTGGTTTGTATAATTTAATGTTCGACTTAAAAGCCAAAGACATCCAAATTAATAATTATCTAAAGTTATCTTAATATGAAATACTTTAGTGAAGCAGACATACAAGACTTAGATCACGTTTATAAAATCAATTTGATAAATAGTTGTTCAGGCTATAAGTCCGCTAATTTAATAGGTTCTATTTCAGAAAGTGGCATTGAAAATGTATCTGTATTCAGCTCAGTAACTCATGTTGGTTCAAGTCCTGCCATGCTTGGTTTTTTTGTAAGACCAACAACCGTGTTAAGGAATACGTACGAAAATATAAAAGCAACAGGGTTTTACACCATCAATCATATTCACAAAAATATTATTATCGAAGCGCATCATACTTCTGCAAAATATGATAGAGATATTTCAGAGTTTGATGTTACCAATTTAGAACCGGAATTCAAACCGGAATTTTTGGCACCATTTGTAAAAGGTGTTCCTGTTCAAATAGAAATGGAATTTGTTGAAGAATATGAAATTAAAGCGAATAACACCATCCTAGTTATCGGTAAGGTAAAAGGGCTGTATATTAAAGATAATCTTGTTGAAAATGATGGATTTATTAACCTATCTAAAGCGGAAGTTGCAGCCATAAATGGATTAGATGGTTACACTATACCAGAAAACAAAACACGCTTTGGTTACCAAAGACCAAAGGAATTAATACAACAGATATGAATATTCTTGTAACTGGTGCAACAGGCTACATAGGCAAACGTCTTATCCCTTTTTTATTAAATGAAGGACATACAGTTATATGTGTTGTACGTGATAGATTAAGAGCAGAAAAGAGCTATTTCGAAGATGAAAATGTCTATGTGATTGAAGCTGACTTTTTAAAACCAGAGACTCTTCAAAATATTCCAAAAAAAATTGATGTTGCTTATTATTTAATTCATTCTATGTCTAACTCTTCGAAAGATTTTGAATCTCTTGAAGAACGTTGCGCTATAAATTTTAAAAACTACATTGAAACTACAAATACTGAACAGGTTATCTATTTAAGTGGCATTACAAATGAAGTTGAACTTTCAAAGCATTTAGAATCTAGAAAAAATGTTGAACAATGTTTAGCTTCAGAATCCTATGCTTTAACCATTTTCAAAGCAGGAATTATCGTTGGTTCGGGTAGTTCTTCATTTGAAATAATAAGAGATTTGGTGGAGAAATTACCGTTTATGATTGCTCCTAAATGGCTAAATACGAAAACCCAACCTTTGGCGGTTAGAGATGTCTTAGCTTTTTTATCTAGGGCTGCAGGAAACCAAGTTGTCTACAACAAAGCTTATGATGTGTTTGGTCCAGAAGTTATCACTTACAAACAGATGCTCTTGCAATTCGCAGAAGTACGGAAATTAAAACGGCGCATTTTCACAGTTCCTGTAATGACACCAAAATTATCATCGTATTGGTTGTATTTTGTAACATCTACCTCATACAAATTGGCATCATCCTTAGTTGATAGTATGGGTGTTCAAATAATTGGAAAACCAAGTGAAATAAATACACTTTTAGAAGTAGAACCTATAACTTATAAAGCTGCCGTTGAATTAGCGTTTGAAAAAATTGAACAAAATAGTATTGTTTCCAGCTGGAAAGATTCTATGATAAGTAGCGGTCACTTAAGAAACCGTTTACACAAATATGTAAATGTTCCAAAATTTGGCTGCTTTAAAGATTATAAAGAACGTGAAGTTATTGACTCAAACGAAACCATTGATAAAATATGGTGTATTGGCGGAACAAATGGGTGGTACTACGGCAATATTTTATGGCGTATTAGAGGCTATATCGATAAACTCTTTGGTGGCATTGGATTAAGACGTGGACGTACAAGTCCAACAGAATTAAACGCTGGTGATGCTTTAGATTTTTGGCGTGTTATTTTTGCAAATAAAGCACAACAAAAACTACTTCTTTATGCTGAAATGCGATTACCAGGTGAGGCTTGGTTAGAATTTAAAATAGAAAATAACAAATTAAAGCAAACGGCAACATTTAGACCTCGCGGACTTTGGGGCAGATTATACTGGTACTTTGTTCTACCTTTTCATGGGTTCATTTTTTCCGGAATGATTAATAAACTTGTAAAAGTTGAATCACATAAAAATAGACTTACCTCAGAGAGTATCTCATCTATATAAACGTTTATCCTGATTGAAAATATAATACTTGAGAAAAAATCACAGAATTAAAAAATTATTTAAACAGTTAATAATATGGAATTAATAAACAGAGCATTAGAATTTGAACAAAGAAAAATGAGGTCACTTTCAACTAGCGATCGTGTAAAAATTTCTAGAGAAGCGAAAGCATTAATCTTAGATTTAAATCAAATTTACAAGGTTAAAAAAGATGAAAAAATTATGGAAATCATGAAGCGTTTAACTGTGATAAAACGAAAAGTTGAGAAGCGATTGAAGGGACGTCTTTTATAATAGTATAACTATCAAAAACAAGAGGCTAGTTAATTGAACTATTAAAATTTAACTAATAAATCGACATAAAAATAGGTAATCTTCTATAATTTATTATATTGCGAAAATGTGCATATATTAGTGCATTTTATAAAAATTATAGTAAGATTAGAATTATGGAAATTATTGACAAAGCTTTAGAGTTCGAACAACGCAGACATACGTTTAAAACAACTAGCGAGCGTATTGAATCTTCTAGAGAGGTTAAAAGTTTAATATTAAGTATTAATGACCTTTATAAAGAGAACAAAGATCCTGAATTAATGGATCTCATGAAGCGCTTAACAGTTATAAAACAAAAAATTGAAAAAAGGCTAAAGGGCAGGCCATAAAAATTTAAAATGCCCTGAAACCCATGAAAACAATAATAGTAGTTGGTGGAAGTAAGGGCATTGGTAAAGCCATAATTGCTAAATTATTAACGTATTGCAACGTTATTAACATTAGCCGGAGTATTCCAGATATATCGCATGACAATCTAACTCACTATAGTTGCGATATTACCCAAGATAAATTACCAAAAATTAAAAATGCAGATGGTTTAGTTTACTGTCCAGGCAGTATTAATTTAAAACCAATTTCTCGCTTAAGCATTGAAGATTTTAAAAATGATTTTGAAATCAATGTATTGGGAGCTGTTATTTCTATTCAAAAATATTTACCAATTCTAAAGAATGGTAATAATCCATCTATCATACTCTTTAGTACGGTAGCAGCAAAACTAGGAATGCCATATCACGCTAGTATTGCTACTTCTAAAGCTGGCGTTGAAGGATTGGTAAAATCTTTAGGAGCCGAATTAACGCCAAATATTCGAATAAACGCCATCGCACCTACAGTAACTGATACTAACCTTTCTGCGAAACTACTTAGGAACGAAAAAATGATTGAAAACATCAAAGAACGCCATCCTCTCAAAAAAATCCTATCTCCCGAAGAAGTTGCAGATATGGCTGAGTTTCTATTATCTAAAAATTCATCATCTATATCAGGTCAAATTTTCGAAATGGATTGCGGTATAGTAAGCTTTAAATTATAAATTTATGAATGTATTAAAAGCGCTTACGCCTAACTTAGGCTCTAATAATTTTGAAAAAAAATTAAGCCTAAATTCTATTTACGACATAAAAATTAATGCAATTAGCAGTAAACCAATTGATTTATCGAAGTTTAAAGAAAAATACATCTTGTTTGTAAATGTAGCATCCAAGTGTGGGTTTACTTCGCAGTATAAACAGTTGCAATCACTATATAAAAACCATCAGGATAAACTTGAAATTGTTGGGGTACCATGTAATCAGTTTGGTAATCAAGAACCTGGTACTTCAAAGGATATTCAATTCTTTTGTGAAATAAATTATGGTGTTACATTTTTAATCACTGAAAAAATTGATACAAAAGGGAAACATCAACACCAGCTTTACACTTGGTTAACTCAAAAAGTGAATAATGCTGTAAAGACATCTTCAGTAAAATGGAATTTTCAAAAATATTTAATTGATACAAGTGGCAACTTAGTAGATTACTACCTCTCCTCTACAAATCCGCTTAGTCCAAAAATTGTTAAACATTTAAAATAAATGCTATGTTCGGATTATTTAAAAAGAAATCAAAAAAAGAAAAATTAGAAGAGAAGTTTAAACAACTTATGCAAGAATGGCATAAACTGTCCAGTATTAATAGAGCTGCAAGTGACGAAAAATACGCACAGGCACAATTAATCGCAGAACAAATAAATAGCTTTAAGAATGAAGCTGTTTAAGTACAATACTATCTTTCTAATTATAAACTTTGGTGCGTTATACGTTGGAAGTCTACTTATGAATAATGGACCACAAACGGAATGGTACACAAATTTAAACCAAGCACCATGGACACCTCCTGGATGGGTTTTTGGCGTTGCTTGGACAACCATAATGATTTGTTTTTCTCTATATATGGCGTATTTGTATAAATTAAAACCCAACGTAACAGTAATAGGCTTGTTCAGTATACAATTTATCTTAAACGTTATCTGGAACTATGCTTTTTTTAATCAGCACTTAATTGGCATTGGCTTTACCATCATTCTGCTTTTAACCATTGTAGTTAGCATTTTTACAATTTCTTATAGCAAAGAACTTGGAGCAAAAACGATATTGATACTACCCTATTTAATCTGGCTATGCATTGCCACTTCATTAAACGGTTATATTTTATGGAATAATTAAATTACTGAGATTCCCTTTTTCGAGGAAATAAAAAAACATTATTAATGAAAATATATAGACTACATAAAAAACAGAATCTTCCAATAACAATTGACGAAGCTTGGGATTTTTTATCAAACCCTAAAAACCTTAAAATAATTACACCCGATTATATGGGGTTTCATATTTTATCTGGAGCCGATAGACCTATGTATTCTGGCCAAATAATTCAATATATTGTAACTCCTGTCTTAGGCATCAAAACTAAATGGGTAACAGAAATAACCCATAGTATTGACAAAAATTACTTTGTTGACGAACAACGTTTTGGTCCTTATGCGTTATGGCATCATAAACATTTTATACATAAAATTGATGGTGGTGTAGAAATGGAAGATATTGTTGACTATAAGGTGCCATTTGGTTTCCTAGGGCAACTCGCACACCCTATTTTAGTGAAGCCTAAACTAGAGGAAATATTCAATTATCGTACTGAAAAACTTGAAGAACTATTTGGTAAATATTAATTTAAAGCTAGTTCGAGTAATTTCAGTTTTATTGGAATTGTATCAATAACTGAATCTCTATACGATTTTTTATAAAAATCACTCGATGTGACAATTACATTTAAATGAAGAAACCTATAAACATATTCTGGTTTAGACGTGATCTAAGACTTGATGATAATGCTGGTCTTTATAAAGCATTAAAATCAGAACACCCCGTTTTACCAATTTTTATTTTTGATTCTGAAATTTTAGATAAATTACCCAGAAATGATGCGCGTGTTACATTTATACATGAAACGCTTCAAAAAATATGCAAGAACTTACAAGGTAAGTATAATAGTAGTATTGCAATTTATCATGGGAAACCAAAAAATATTTTCACCAATTTAGTTAAAGAATATAATATTCATGAGATTTACACAAATCACGATTACGAACCTTATGCCCAAGCACGCGATGAAGCAATAAAATCTTTTTTAGCTGAAAATAGCGTAAGTTTTAAAACATTTAAAGATCAAGTTATTTTTGAAAAAGGCGATGTTGTAAAAAACGATGGCACGCCCTATTTGGTCTATACACCCTACATGAAAAAATGGAAAGCAAACTTTAGAGATAGCGATGCGAACTCATTTCCATCAGAAAATAATCTTGATAATTTGTTAAAGAATAATCAACTTGCCAATTTAAGTCTAGCTGATGTTGGGTTTAAAAAAACTAACCAAAAAATAGAACCATACACAGTAACACCTGTACTTATTCAACAGTATGAAGCGACTAGAAATTATCCAGCTAAAGACAGCACCTCTAAGCTAGGATCTCATCTTCGTTTTGGAACGGTTAGTGTTCGTAAAATGATTCGAAAAGCGATTGCTGAAAACAATGAAATCTTTTGGCAAGAACTCATTTGGCGTGAGTTTTTTATGCAAATTCTTTGGCACTTTCCGCATACGACCAATACAAGCTTTAAACCAAAATATGATCGCATCGAATGGCGTAATAATGAAACTGAATTTAAAGCATGGTGCGAAGGTAAAACAGGCTATCCACTAGTCGATGCAGGCATGCGACAATTAAACGAAACTGGATTCATGCACAATCGGGTTCGTATGTTGGTAGGTAGTTTTTTATGTAAACATTTACTCATCGATTGGCGTTGGGGTGAAGCCTATTTTGCCGAAAAACTTCACGATTACGAAATGGCTAGCAATATTGGAAACTGGCAATGGGTAGCAGGTTGTGGTGTAGATGCAGCGCCTTATTTCAGGATTTTTAATCCAACAACGCAAATACAAAAGTTTGATAAAAACTTAGAATACATTAAAAGATGGGTTCCCGATTTTCAAGAACTAACCTATCCTCAGCCGATAGTAAATCATAAATTTGCACGCGAACGTTGTTTGTTAGTTTATAAAGAGGCTTTAAATTAGTGCCTAAATAATGTGAGTTCGACCTAAAATTTGATTTTAATTTACCAAAGACCTAATAACAAAATTTTTCTCCTTGAGTGCAGTCGAAAGGTTTCAAAATTCATCTATTCTAATGAGGTTTGGTCTGCGCTCAACCTAACATCTGTAACTAATTTATTGACACACATATTTATACCTAGACCTAATACACGTCAATTAACTCCTCAACCATACTGAAAATGATAAAAATCACATAACATCATTTACAAATTTCATACATTTAAGTCAGTTTAATTTTTTCACATAATTCTATAGCTTATGACTGACTTAGAAATAGCCAAAACCATTACTCTAAAACATATATCGGAAATCTCAGAAAAATTTGGAATACCTTCTGATGATATTGAAATGTATGGTAAGCATAAAGCGAAACTTCCTTTACAAACAATAAACAAACAGAAAGCCTCCAAAAGTAATCTTATATTAGTTTCGGCTATTTCCCCAACACCAGCAGGTGAAGGAAAAACAACCATGTCTATTGGTTTATCTGAAGGTTTAAATCGTTTAAATAAGAAAACAACCGTCGTTTTAAGAGAACCCTCTTTAGGTCCTGTATTTGGAATTAAAGGTGGCGCCACAGGTGGTGGTTATTCGCAAGTACTGCCTATGGAGGACATCAATCTTCATTTTACAGGCGACTTTTCTGCAATAGAAAAAGCACACAATTTATTGTCTGCAATTATTGATAATAATATTCAGAGTAAAACAACATCCTTACGTATTGACCCAAGAACCATTGGTTGGAAACGTGTTATAGATATGAACGACCGCGCATTGCGACGTGTCATTGTGGGTTTAGGAGGAACCACTTCTGGAGTTCCAAGAGAAACTGGTTTCGATATTACAGCTGCCTCAGAAATAATGGCTATTCTTTGTTTAGCTGAAAACCTCACCGACCTAAAAAAACGATTAGGTAATATTTTTATTGGTTACACTTTCGATAAAACACCTATTTACGCAAAAGATTTAAAGGCTGAAGGTGCTATGACTGCCTTACTCAAAGATGCTATTAAGTCTAATTTAGTTCAGACCATTGAGGGCAATCCTGCTATAATACACGGTGGACCATTCGCTAATATTGCACAAGGCACCAATACCGTTATTGCCACCTTGATGGGTATGACACATTCTGAATATACGGTTACCGAAGCTGGTTTTGGGTTTGACCTAGGCGCAGAAAAATTCTTTGATATTAAATGCCAAAGTGCTGGACTAAAACCAAAAGCTGTTGTTCTTACAACAACTATACGTGCCTTAAAATATCATGGAGGTGCCGATTTAAAATCACTCACCACTCCAGATGTTGACGCCCTTAAAAATGGGTTTCCAAATTTAGAAAAACATCTAGAAAATATATTTAAGTTCAAAGTGTCTCCAGTAATAGCCATAAATAAGTTTGTATCTGATAGCGACGCTGAAATTAACGTCATAAAAGAATTTGCAGCCTCAAAAGGCATTCGTGTGGCTTTAGCAGATGTGTGGGCAAAAGGTGGCGAAGGCGCCCTAGAACTCGCACAACATGTTATAGATATCGTGGACGAAAACAAATCTGATTTTAAACCATTATACGACTGGAAATCCTCGGTAACTTCTAAAATAGAAACAATAGCTACAGAAATTTACGGAGCAGAACATGTAGATTATACAGCCAAAGCAAAAGCGCATTTAAGAAAGATTACTAATTTAGGATTAGATCATCTTCCTGTATGTATTGCTAAAACTCAAAAATCGTTGTCCGACAACCCAAAACTACTGGGGCGTCCTAAAGATTTTATTATTACGGTTAGAGAAATTGAAATTGCTGCCGGTGCAGGGTTTTTAATTCCTATAACGGGTGATATTATGCGCATGCCAGGGTTACCAGCACATCCTGCTTCTGAAAATATTGATATTAAAGATGATGGTGAGATTACTGGGTTATTCTAATATTAAATATAGTATAAGTATGTATTGGTTTTTGAGTACGAAAATTCTAATTTAGCTTTACGGTTTTTATACCAAAAAAAGAAATATGCATAAAAGACTATTTACAATATCATTATTATTCTTGTTCACTAACATTGGATATGCTCAATCAGAGAAAATAACAATAAAATCAGATAATCTTAAGGAATCAAACTACCTAAAAATGGATGATTTCTATCTGACTCATTATTTATATATTGATTTGTTCTTGAGAGAGAACTTATTTCCAGATGCTAGCCCAGAGGATGTTTCATCTATATTGAAAGCTATCAAAAAATATGTTTCAGTAGAAACCACATTAGAAATTGAAATTGAAAAACCAGGCAAAAAAAATTATATAATCAAAATAGCGATTTTAAAAAAAGATGACGGAACCGAGCTTTTAATTGCTTTTACCAATTGGAGTGTAAAGGAAAGAATATTTGAAAAAGAAATAAAAATGGAGAATGATTCCTATACCAGATGGTATTTTCTTAATGGAAACAAAATGACTTATAGAAAAGATATGTCTGATAAAAATGATTATTCGAATATGAATAATCCCGATTTAGCAAACGCTTATCTTTTCGATGAATTATCAGAGAACGATACTGAGATAAAAAGCACTATTAACAAAGCTCTAAAGGAAAGCGACTTGAGTATATCAGATAATATTATGACTAATTTAATTCTTTTGAAATATCAAATTTTCCAAAGAGATAAAAACAATGTTATTAAACAAATCGAATATTTGAATGAATTATTTGAAACCAATAAGTCTGAATCTAATCTAAAAGGTCTAGAATCTGCATTTAGTGCAACAAAGTTTCAAATTGAATTAATGGAATAAATACTCAGAATAATAATAAGTCATTGAAACGGAAATATATCATTAAAGTTCTATGCAATTATGAAAAAATCGAAAAACTTTGATATTCAAATTAATAATCAACTTGCGTCCATTGGACTCTTTGTTGTGGAATTTGAATCAATATTAGAATGGATACGATTTGACTGCAGTGCAATTCTACAATACGTTGGACTTGAACAATGGGGATTATCTGATGTTATATTTGGTCAAAAGGTTTTCACCGCTGGACCTTTATTAAACTGTTATGAACAAATATGCAACGAATTAATAAATGATAATGATGGAGATAAAATATCTGGGAATGACATTCTAAAAAGAATAAATGATTTCAAAAAACAGTTTGATAAACAAATTCAAGTTAGAAATGATTTGCTGCATTCAAATTACCAACTCGGCTCTAGAATAAACAAGCAGACAAACGAAATTGAACCAACTGAATTACTTGCACTAAAGAACTCACCTACTAAACAAGGTCGTAATAAGAAAATCACTGTTTCGTCAAGACAAGAAATTCAAAATCATATTGACAACCTGATAAAATTAAAACTGATTCAACGAATAATTTTTCGTGATTTAATGGTTTATATGAGTAATAATAGATTAGGCAAAGGCGCATACAACAAATAACTGCATACGAAAATGTATAAAAATAATAGTTAATTAATCTACCCTCTCAATCTTAGCACCAATAGCACGTAGTCGCTCAGCAATGCGCTCGTAACCACGATCGATCTGCTCAATGTTTTGGATAGTTGAAGTCCCTTTAGCTGAAAGCGCTGCAATTAACAACGACACCCCTGCACGAATATCTGGAGATGTCATGGTAGTGGCTTTTAAAGTCGATTTATAATCATGACCAATTACCGTAGCACGATGTGGGTCACATAAAATAATTTTAGCGCCCATATCTATTAACTTATCTACAAAGAATAAGCGACTTTCAAACATTTTTTGATGAATTAAAACACTACCTCTAGCTTGAGTCGCCACTACTAAAATAATACTCAACAAATCTGGCGTAAACCCAGGCCATGGTGCATCAGAAATAGTTAGAATAGAACCATCAATAAAACTTTGTATTTCATACCCATCAGTATGTGCAGGAATATGAATATCGTCCCCCTGTTTTTCAACAGTGATACCAAGTTTTCTAAATGTTTCTGGTATTAAGCCTAAATCATTCCATGACACATTGGTTATGGTAAGCTCACTCTTAGTCATAGCTGCTAATCCTATCCAACTGCCAATTTCAATCATATCTGGCAGTAACTTATGGTCTGTACCGCCTAAACTTTCAACACCATCTATAATGAGTTTATTAGAACCTACACCGCTAATTTTTGCTCCCATTCTATTCAGCATTTTACATAATTGCTGGAGGTAAGGTTCGCAAGCTGCGTTGTAAATAGTTGTTTGTCCTTCGGCTAATACAGCTGCCATAACAATGTTTGCTGTTCCTGTAACCGATGCTTCTTCAAGAAGCATGTAAGTTCCTTTTAGTCTTTTAGCTTCAACACCATAAAATTGATCTTCTCTACTATAACCAAATTTAGCTCCTAGTTTAATAAGTCCTTCAAAGTGAGTATCTAACCTACGACGACCAATTTTATCGCCACCTGGTTTCGGGATATAACCTTTTCCAAAGCGTGCTAATAAAGGGCCAACAATCATTATAGAGCCTCGAAGTCCTCTACCGTCTATTTTAAATTGATCGGATTCTAAATATTTTAAGTTTACCTCATCTGCTTGAAACGAATAAGAACCTTGTCCTAATTTTTCAATTTTAACGCCTAGTTTTTCAAGAAGTTTTATAAGCTTATTTACATCTATAATATCTGGAATGTTATTAATGGTAACCACTTCTGGCGTTAATAAAACCGCACATAAAACTTGAAGCGCCTCATTTTTGGCGCCTTGAGGCTGAATGCTTCCTTTTAATTGGTGGCCTCCTTCAATTTTAAATGTTCCCATAAATGTTAGTAGCGTTTTCTTTGACGGTTGGTATTTTTCTTATGGCCACCTTTTTTATTAGTACTATACTTAGTTTTTGTACGCATTAAACTTGTAGAATCTGATAAATCTTCTTCCGAGTTTCGTAAGTCAATGTTACCATCAGATAATTCAAATAAATGATTAAAAATAACGCCGTCTTCAACCGTGTCTTTATTCCAGTTCAAGAAACACTTTTTCATGTGATTTGCAATGGTATAGGTCAAGGCTTCTTTTAATTCGCCTTCTTCCCATGTCATAGCCACATCAATCATGGTTTTTATATTATTACCATAAAAACGGTACTTCGGATGGTTTTGAGGATATTTTAAAGGCTCTGGTGCTTCTTCAAAAACTTCCCTAGTTGGTTTTGGGTATGGCGAGTCGGCATCTAATTCGAAATTAGACATGATAAAAAGCTGATCCCAAAGCTTATGTTGAAAGTCTGGAACATCCCTTAAATGCGGTTGTAAATTTCCCATTACAGATATAATGGCTTTTGCTAATTTATCGCGCTCTTCTTTTGTTTCGCGACTTTTAGCGTGATTAATCATTTTCTGTAAATGACGTCCGTATTCTGGAATTATTAAATGTTCACGCTCTGTGTTGTATTCTAAATTATCTATCAAAATAAATGTGTAGAGTTAAATGTTTGTGCATGTAGTTGCTATGCAAGCGCAAAATACAAAAAAAAACTATAGGCTTATCACGCCCTCAACTTTTTCTGAAACTTCTTTATATTTTTCTATTACTGCATCTGGGTTTTTCATCTTTACATTAATAGAAACACTGGTGTATTTTCCGTTCTTAGATTCTTTTGTGTTTATTACAGCCCCCATGTTATCGAAAAGCGATTCTATTTGCTCTATTTTTTCTGAATTGGTTGTTACTATAAATTTATACAGATACTCCGAAGGCCATAAAGCGGTATCGTATAATTGGACTCTTAGTTTTTTATAAAATTCTTCTGAATTTGAAGGCATGCTCTTTGTCAATTTTTAAGCAACAAATATACAGTTTCATGAATTTATTTTATTGTTTTTTTTATTGTTTCATGTATCCTTTAATATTTAAAATAATCATTGCCTTAAATTTTAATAATAATTTTAATCATGTCGGTTTCCTTTCTATTTTTTTTATAGCAGTTAAATTCCGATTTTTACAGCAAATAATGTTGAATTGAATACAAAAAAAATTGTAATTACAGGTAGTGCAGGAACAGGAAAAACCTCGGTTATAAATGCTTTAAAAGCAAAAGGATTTTATTGTTTTGACGAAGTTATAAGATCATTAACTTCTGAAGCCAAAAAGGAAGTAGATGTTTCAACCCATATTTCTAACCCAATTGTTTTTGCTAAAGACCCATTAGATTTTAATACACGGTTACTAAATGGCCGAATTAATCAATTTAAACAAGTGGATTCTTTAAGTGAAGAAACTTGTTTTTTTGACCGTGGTATCCCAGATGTTTTGGCTTATATGGACTTCTTTAATCAAGAATATGGAGACTTATTTACAAATGCTTGTAATAAGCATATGTATACAGATGTCTTTTTACTTCCGCCATGGAAAGCAATATATAAACCCGACAGTGGTCGATTTGAAAGTTTTGATGAAGTATTGAAAATTCATGACCATCTAGAGCATACTTATAAAAAATTTGGGTATAATATTATTGAAGTTCCTTTTGGTAGTATAGAAGAGCGTACAAATCATATCATAAATAGTCTATAAACTCATTGACTCATCCTGTAAACATATTAGAGCGTTATTGGAATTTTACAGCATTTAGACCTCAACAAGAAGCCATTATTAATGCTGTAATTGAAGGAGAAGACACGTTTGCTTTATTACCAACAGGTGGCGGTAAATCGGTTTGCTTTCAAATACCTGCATTAGCCAAAGACGGTATTTGCATTGTTGTATCGCCGTTGGTAGCATTAATGAAAGACCAAGTAAAAGCGCTACAAGCAAAAGGCATAAAAGCGATGGCACTTACGAGCGGTATTTCTTTTAACGACTTAGATACGCTTTTAGATAATTGTATTTATGGAAATTATAAATTTTTATATCTATCTCCAGAACGTTTACAACAAGAATTGGTGCAGGATCGCATCAAACAAATGCATGTAAATTTAATTGCTGTAGATGAGGCACATTGTATTTCGCAATGGGGTAACGATTTTAGACCAGCTTATAAGAATATTGTATTATTAAGACAATTGCATCCCACTGTAAATGTAATTGCGCTTACTGCTTCTGCAAGAACACATATTATTAAAGACATTACCAAAGAACTCGATTTTATTCAACCAAAAATCTTTAAACAATCTTTTTTTCGTTCCAATTTAGCTTATATGGTCTTACATGAAAACGATAAATACTATCGTATTGAGTCCATTTTAAAGAAGCATAAGGCATCATCAATTATCTATGTTAGAAACAGAAAACTAACTATAGAACTATCCTCTTTTTTAAAATCGAAAAATATTTCTGCAACTTTTTATCATGGCGGCTTATCGAATAATGAAAAAGAAGATAATATGAATCTCTGGCTTAATAACCAAAGCCAAGTTATGGTAGCTACAAATGCCTTTGGTATGGGAATTGATAAACCAGATGTAAAAACGGTTATCCATATTAATTTACCAGAAAGTATTGAAAGTTATTTTCAAGAAGCCGGTCGCGCGGGAAGAAATGGCGATAAAGCATTCGCTATTTTATTGAAAAACAATAGTGATGAAGTTTTAGTTAAAAATCAATTTTTAAAAGTATTGCCATCTGTTGATTTTGTAAAACAGGTATATAGAAAACTATGTAACTACTTTCAAATTTCTTATGGTGAAGGCGCTTTTACTGTACATGATTTTAATTTTAATTCATTTTGCAAAACCTATAAATTCAGTACTATTTTAACATATAATGCATTACTATTACTAGATAGAAATAGTGTTATTAACCTTTCTAAGCAATTTAAAAATAATGTTTCGGTTCAATTTATAATATCGAGTCCTTCTCTATTTAATTATTTAGAAACACATCAAGACTTAGTTTTAACGGTTAAATCCATGCTACGTGTTTATGGTGGTATTTTTGACCACAACACTAAAATAAATACTATTAGAGTTGCTGAAAAAGCTTCAACATCTGAATCTCATGTTATCAAGATCCTCCAACAATTAGAAAATGATGGCATTATAAATTTACATTTAGCAAAAACAGATGCTCAAGTAACCTTTATTCAGCCAAGAGAAGATGACAAAACCATTAATCGTATTGCTACAATTATTGAGCAACAAAACAAGCTAAAACAAGAACAGGTAAAAGCGATTCTTGACTATACTGAAAATGATACCGTTTGCAAAAGCACGCAGCTACTCGCCTATTTTGGTGAAAAAGAAATAGAACCTTGTGGTATTTGTACTGTTTGCCTTAAATCAAAAAAAAATAACGCTTCTAAAGATATAAATTCTATAAAAAAATGTATAATAGAATTACTAGAAGTTGAAGAACAGTCATCAAGAGCTATGGTTTCAGCTTTAGACTTTTCAGAAAAAGACATTAAAGAAACACTAGCTATTTTACTAGAACACGATATTATACGTCTAACAAAAACAAACACATATAAATTAAGTCATTTATGAGGGATTTAAGAATTATATTTATGGGAACTCCCGACTTTGCGGTTAATACTTTAAAAGCTTTGGTTAAAAACAACTATAATATTGTAGGTGTTATTACAGCTCCAGATAAGCCTGCTGGTCGCGGTCGTAAGTTACATGAAAGTGCCGTGAAAGTATATTCAAAATCGCAAGGTTTAAATATTCTACAGCCTACAAATTTAAAAGACGACCATTTTATAAAAGCATTAGAATATCTAAATGCTAATTTACAAATAGTGGTAGCTTTTAGAATGTTACCCAAAGTTGTTTGGCAAATGCCCAAGTATGGCACTTTTAATTTACATGCATCCTTATTACCAAACTATCGTGGTGCAGCTCCCATAAATTGGGCTATTATTAATGGTGAAACAAAAACAGGTGTTTCTACATTCTTTATTGACGATAAGATTGATACAGGAGAAATGATTTTGCAGGAAGAAACCCCAATTGATTCTAAGAAAGATGCAGGAAGCCTCCATGATAAATTAATGCTATTAGGAAGTGAGCTCGTTTTAAAAACTGTTTCCTTAATTAAAAAGAATAAAGTTAATACTACACCACAAATAGATATCCCAGATTTAAAAACAGCTTATAAACTTAATCGTGATAACTGTAAAATAGACTGGACAGATTCTATAGACAATATATATAATAAGATTCGTGGCTTGAGTCCGTACCCTGCTGCTTATACTTCAATAATTAATGGTGATGATTCTTTTGATATTAAAATTTATAAATCTGAAAAAGAAATTTTTGAACATAAATTACCCATTGGTAACATTATATCTAATAAAAAAGAATTAAAGATAGCTGTAGCAGGTGGTTATATAAATTTGATAGAAATTAAGCTTCCTGGTAAACGTAAAATGGATGTAAAATCACTTCTAAATGGATATCATTTTGATTCTAATGCTAAAGTTCTCTGAAGCCCTACTATCACTGATATTAATAAAACATCGATAAAATACACTTCCGTTATTAACAAATGCATCAAGTTATCAACAATAGCATGCATTTCGCTTGCTATTACTTGCATGGTTGCATAATCCGTATAAATTTGTAGAGGATTTAACAAAAATTGTTTAACCAATTTATTAATAATTAAAATTTATATTATGAACAAAACAGATTTAATCGACGCAATGGCAGAACACGCTGGAATTACTAAAGCAGCTGCAAAAAAAGCTTTAGAGTGTGCTCTAATAGAAATTGAAGGCGCTTTACAAAAAGGTAACAGAGTTTCTTTAGTTGGTTTCGGTTCTTGGTCAGTTTCAAGAAGAGCTGCAAGAGAAGGAAGAAACCCTCAAACAGGAGCTACTATAAAAATAAAAGCAAAAAACGTAGTAAAGTTTAAAGCTGGTTCAGATTTATCTAGCGCAGTAAACTAATTTACTTTTTAAATATTTTATAAAATGCCTTCAATTTTGAAGGCATTTTTGTTTATTAATAGTTGGTAGTTGCATTTTTAATAAATAAATCTTAGATTTAAATATTAAATTACTCAAGTTTATGACTTCGGCAAAACCAGAAAAAGGTAATTTGTTAATCGCAGAACCAGCAATAATTGGAGACGTTTCCTTTAATCGCTCTATTGTATTGTTGGCCGATCATAACCCCGAAGGCTCTATTGGTTTTATTCTTAATAAACCGTTAGAATATAGTATCAACGATTTAGTTCCAGAAATTGATGCCAATTATAAAGTTTATAATGGCGGCCCTGTAGAACAGGATAATTTATATTTTATACATAAGGTACCCGATTTAATTCCAAACAGTATTGAAATTTCACTTGGTATTTTCTGGGGTGGTGATTTTTCAAAAGTTGCTGAACTTATTGCAAACAAAAGGATAAAGGAAAATGATATTCGCTTTTTTCTTGGCTACTCAGGTTGGGATTCCGACCAGTTAGAAAATGAACTTAAAGCAAATTCATGGCTTATTTCGGAAAATATTTACAAAAAAAATATTATCGAAAAAGATTATGAAACATTCTGGAAAGAAAAAATGCTAGAACTTGGTGGCGAATACAGCATATGGTCTAACGCACCAGAAAATCCTAGTTACAACTAGTTCAACCTCACTTTTATATTCAATTTTTGAAGCAGTGATTTCGAAACAATATTAGAGAATTGTTTCTTTCTATATTTGGTTACTGGTTGAATTCCGGCAATAACATTAGTTATAAACAGTTCATCTGCTTTTTGCAATTCGAATGGTGAAATAGATTCTTCTATAACTTCATATTCAGGAATACTGTTTATTATTTCAATAATTTGTTTGCGCATAACACCTTTAAGACAGCCATCGCTTATAGGCGGTGTTTTTATTACATTCTCTTTTACAAGAAATAGGTTGCCATTTAATGCTTCAACTACCATTTTATTGGTATTAAGAATCAAACAATTATCTAAGTTGTTTTCCTTAGAATATATACTTCCAATAACATTTAAAGCTTTATTGTTAGTTTTTAATGTAGAAAGTAAGCCAATTGACACATAATAGTCCTTAAATAAATCAACTTCGTAAGCATTGTCATTAAATAAGTAAAAATCGGAATCAACAATCTTTACCGTAATTATAAAACTAATATCATTGCTATCTGGTAAATATAAACCACCTTCATTTCGGTGTACAGTTAATTTCACTCGGGTGGTAACTTTTTCTAATTGAGATGCTATTAATGTCTTTTGAATTTGTTCTTCAAGATATTCCATGGTAAAATTCATGGGGATTTCCATTCGCATTATACGCATAGAAGCCATCAATCTAAAATAATGATCCTCCCAAAACAATAGTTTTCCATAAACAGATTTAATTGTTTCAAATAATGCATCACCATAAGCATATCCTCTATTTTTAATAGATAACTTCGTGTTTTCTTCTTGAATAGTTCCGTTAAAATTTATCATAAAAAAATCCAGCTCGTTTAAAAATTTTGAGCTGGACAAATATAATTTAAAATGTATTATAAATTTAGGCTGAGCCTAAAACCTGTTTTAAATCGGATATCTGATTATCCCACAGCATTTTTGCTTCATCGACTTCATCTTCATCTGCAAAATCGGTAATCATTAGCGATACATCTTTGGTGATTTCGTCTACTTGAATACGAATTTCAAAATAACAAGAAAGTTCTTCTTCTTCATGTTCAACCCATCTAAACTTAACACGCTCACCACTTTTTTTACTTAATAATTTAGCCTGTTCTTCGCTATCATCCCAAATAAAAGTAAATAGTTCGCCTCTAGAATTTACATTATCAGAAAACCATTCAGATAAACCAGAAGGTGTCGATATATATTGATACAACAACTGAGGTGATGCATGAATAGGAAACTCTATTTCAAATTTAACTTTATCGTCCATAAGTAAACATTAAATAATATGATGCTCAATATATACATTAATTGATAAGTTATACAACTATTTTTAATAATATTTTACTAAAGTAATGTTTGTAAGCATTAATATTGTTTTTATATTTGCAGCCTTAAATTATGGCGAGGTAGCTCAGCTGGTTAGAGCGTCGGATTCATAACCCGGAGGTCGGGGGATCGTGCCCCCCTCTCGCTACATTTATTAACAGAAAACCCAAGAAATTAATTCTTGGGTTTTTTATTTGCTAAAACAGGCACTTTCAGAAGTAAGTTGATTTATAAAAATAGAATAAAAAAACTCAGCAAAGTTTTACAAAAACGAGCTGAGT
>NZ_CANKXK010000008.1 GCF_947487605.1 uncultured Algibacter sp. | reverse complement strand
ATCTTTAGAAATCATAAGCAGAATGTTTTTTAAAATATTGAATTTCAACACTTTAATATACTAAATATTCTGCTTTTCTATGCTGAAAATTTGACTTTCTTACGTCGAACTCAGGTTATTAGGTCATTCTAGTATGAAGATTACTCAAGATAGTTATGGGAAGGTGGTACAGAAGAAAATTAGTATTGAGATGGAGAGATTGAAGGGAAGTTGTTAGCTTCCCTTTTTTACTTGATCCATTGAATTTATTTGCCTTACTTAGATTAATTTAAGGCTTACAAATTCCATTTGTTATATCTTCAATTGTTGGGTTGTATGAACAATTCCCAAACAAGTGACCACCAGTTAAACCGTTATTTAGAAACAAGTTTCTAATTGGACACCAATCATAAAGGAATGAATTGTTATATATATTTAAATTACCTCCTACTGTAACCAAATTATTTAACCCTCCCAAACTATTGATTTTATTTTCTGCAAGTTTTAAAGTACCTGCGATGCTAGTAATATTATCTAATCCAGCTAAACTAACAAGTTCAAAATTCCCAGAAATTTCTAATCCTGCATTCACCTTTGATAGATTAATTAATGCTTCTATACTAGTTAGCTTATAGTTACCGCTTATATAAATATAATCTTCTATAAATTCAATGTTATTCAATCCATTTAAACTGGTAAGGTTTTCATTATTCAATATTTCTAAATATGAAGGTAGCGAAGTTAGTCCTTCTAAACCTTCTATACTGGATAGATTAATATTGTCCTGAATCCATAAGTATCCCCCAATATTAGATAAACTATTTAAATGTTCAATGCTTGATAGCATGGGGTTATTATAAATGCTCAAATCTGCTCCAATACATTTCAGATTATCTAATCCTTTTAAACTATTAAGCTTGTCTACTGTTACAATTCTTAAACCTCCTCCAATAGATGTCAAATTCGATAAGTTTTCTATACTAGTAAAATTGTCGATATTACTAATATTAAGATTGCCACTTACTCTGCTGTATTCTTCAGAAACAAAATCATCAAATTTTTCTTGGGTGTCTATGGTAATTGTTCCATCAAATATTTTTGCATCTAATTCGACCTCCATTGAGGTATTTTTTAACATCTTAATTTCCTCACTAGAAAAAATATTAGAATATGGTTGAGTTCCTACTTTGGAGATAGTCACTATGTATTCATTATAATCTGAAGCTAATAAAATAGAGTTTGTACTAGTAGTTAGTTTTTGGTTTACTAATTCTATTCCGTCACCTGAAATAATAATATCCGCATCTGCATTCTCCCAAACATTGTTGCAGTA
The DNA here is from genome assembly GCF_947487605.1 of uncultured Algibacter sp. GTDB lineage: Bacteria > Bacteroidota > Bacteroidia > Flavobacteriales > Flavobacteriaceae > Algibacter_D. The sequence continues at coordinate 173,060 of NZ_CANKXK010000008.1, read as the reverse complement.
GTCAAAAATCTTGGCTGATACATTAATATTTAAATCACCGCTTAAATGGTTGTCACCTGAAGAATTATCACATGACGAATTAATAAAACACAAAACAATTAATAAGAATATTATATTTTTCATAACAGTTTATTCTTTTACAAATTTTTCAATTTCTTATGTCCCATTTTTACCTTCTATTTTAATAAAATATAGACCTGTATTTAGTGTGGACTTATTATATTATACTTGATACAAAGTTGAGAGAATTATTCCGCTTACTTTTCTCTAGGGTTTTGTATGTTTTACTACGATAGCTTTAAAAATTAGAAAATTCCACTTCTTTATAAAATAAAATTACTTCACAATAATTTTTTTAACACTTGTATTGTTGTTTTCTGTTTTTATGTTTACAAAATAGGTTCCAGAAGGTAAGTTGAAATATAGTTTCTGATTCAAATTGGTATTGAAATATTTTTTTACACTTCTACCTGTAATATCATTGATGCTAATTTCTTTAATTTTCAAATCTAAATTACTTTTTAAAAAGAAATAATCCTTAGAAGGGTTAGGGTATAACTTAATATTTTTAATGTCATCTATATCTTTTACACTTAAGCCGTTTTTTGGTTCTGAAGTAATTTCAACAATCCAGCCTACAGGTCTAGTGTAGGAATCCCATTCTTCTATGGTTTCTGGTATGTAACCGAAAGAGTAACTGTCTCTATGTGAGAAGTTAAAAGTTAAACAGCCATTATCATTGTTGGCTTTTACAATAATATCATCATCATAGCGGTCTATTTCATAAAAAGAGGAGAAAAGTATTTTGCTTTCATCTTTAGTATTATTGTTGTTAAAAATAGTAAAGGGGTCTCCATCGTAATAGTATTCAGGGATTTTCAACCGTTTTATTGTCGCAACAATTCTTTCATTTTTTTTGTTTGGATAAATCGTTGTGTTTTCAAGTTGCCCCAATATAGTCCAAACTTGTCTCTGTTTCATTTGCCCTGAGGAATTCCCATGATATATGCCTTCATTAAGTAAATTTAGGGTTGTTTTAATTAGTTTTGGTACTGAGAAGGTATTGGTAAACCCATCTGGACATATAGTTGTAATATAGAATTCGTATTCCGTGTTTTCTTCTAAATTATCAATAATACTAGAATAGTAAATCGTATTTTTATCAAAACGGTCGTTTTCTGTATTATAAGTATGATAAGGTCTGCGAAGGTCTTCCTCTAAAAATTGCTTGGTACTATCAAATTCTTTTATAGTACCTGTTCCTAAAGAAAAACCAACAGGTCCATATTCAACTTTATAAGTTGTGTTATCGTCACTTTTTTTCCAAATAAGCTCCACTTCACTATTACTTACTCGTTGAAATAAAAAATCTTTCTCATTAGTTGTCTCACAAGTAGGTTTAGGCTCGCTATATACTTTTGCTTCCCAATATGAAGAACCATCTATATTTTGATAATAGTATAAAGACCCATTTTCTTTTTGGGAAACTACAGGATATAATTTAGAGTCGAATTTAAAAGCATATGCGCTATAATAATTATATGTTTTTAGGTCGTTTAAGAAATTAACTACTACTTCACTTCTTGAATTGGACTCATAAAATTGTTCAAGATTGAAATAGGTAAATTCAATTCTAATTCTTTCACCACTGTTGTTGGGATATAATATCCTTACTTCATCATTAGAAGTTAATAAGGAACCACTTGAGTAGTCTGGCCTTGTATTTTCTTTATATACACGAGCATAATCATTAAAGTTGCCGTTATCACATTTTGAAGATATATAGAAATCATATTCTGTATCAGGGGATAAGTCTGTGATAGCGATATTCTTATTCAAGGTTTCTCTTACAATACCAGTACCTCTTTCAAAGCCTGTAATCCCATATTCAATTTTCCATTCAGACACATCAGTTTCAGACTCCCAGCTTAAGTCTATTTCTTGATGGGTAAATCTGGTTGTTGAAATATTGAAAGGTTCACTACAATCAGGGATTAATTCACTGATTATATCGGCTACCCAGCCTCTTGAATAATAATTAGAATATGATGCATTACTAACGAATTCAATTGTGATAGCTCCATTTGGATCTTCAGAATAGAATGAAGAGCCCTTGTCTGCAAAATCACTTGTGTTTCTTAGTTCTACAATTGCTTCAGAGTCTGTACCTGTTCCACTATATATTTTTAATGAACTGTTATTGTAATTGTTTATCATTAGTTCAATAAAATCAAAAGTGATTCGAATTCTTTCCCCATCAACTTTTGGGTATAGCGTTGTAATTTTGGTTTGATTTTCAGGAATATCATTGTCGATTCCACCGTCATCAGTAAACTTATCTCCTCCAAAATAATTAGGAGTTGTTTTAAAAGTTAGGGGTTCAACATAGATATTATCTTGTCCTCCTTCTGCACATGCAGTAGTAATATAAGCTTGGTATGAAGTTGACTTATTTAGATTAATGAGATTAATAAAATCTTCATTTGTTTGTACGATGGTGCCTGTTCCTTTTTCAAATCCTTCCAATCCGTACTCTATATTGTAACTATCATTTAAATTAGATGTATTAGTCCAATTCAACTCACATTGATTATGGGTCAACTTAGAGTCTACAACTTGAAAATTTGTAACTTCTTCACAATTAGGAGTTGGCTCGCAAGTTATGTCTATATCCCATGTTATATTAGAGTAGTAACTACCATTCTTAATAATATCAAAGAAAAGAACAGTACTGTTGCCTGAAGAAACAAATTCAGCAGGGGGAGAATCATGGCGAAAATGTTTAAGAAGAGGACTATTTGAATCAGGACCATCATATATGTTAACTTCCTCATAATCTGGAAGCCACAGTGAGTTTACATTTATTCGAGCCCTTGTATTCTCTCTAATAAATATATGAAAATCCTTTGTTTGTTGGTAGCTTGTATAAATCCCATCTCTTCCTCCTCTGTCATATATTTTGCCTTCGCTACAATAATCAATATTTGTTTTTTCTGAGAATGCCCCTATTGGAGTGCTAAAACGTTCACCGCACTTATTCCTTAAATAAAAATCATATTCAGTATCGCTTTCCAAGTTTCCAACTATAACATCTTTAGAAGAATAATTAGCAGTCAAACCTTCACCAAGTGTAAAGCCTTTTAATCCATATTCAAGCTGCCACTCTTCATTAAGATCAGGATTAATATTTACTCCTGTTAATTCTATTTGATTTAATTGATAAGGTTTAAGCCCACTAAAAGAAATAGTTGATTCGCAAAATGGTTTTGTAGAAATAGAAGTAATTTTATTTGTATCACTTAAACTTAAGTCGTCACATTCTTCAGTTAAGTGAAAATCATATTCTGTCAACTCCTCTAAAGATGATATTATTATTGTATTTGAATAAGTGTCAACTTTTACACCTGTGCCAATTATAAAATCTTTAGGTCCATATTCTATATATGTACGGTTAGCTGTGCTTTTTGTCCAACTTAGAGTGATTGAATTATAGGTAATATTTGTAGGATTAATATTTATGGGCATACTGCATTGTGGTTTGTCAACACAGGTAACGTTTCCTACCCAACCAGCAGCATTATTTTCTGAATTACTTGAATCAAATACAATATAGAGTTCACCATTTGTTGCTCTTGAAAAGATTGGTTCTGTGGGGGAGGAGGTGTTGCTGTAAACTGCAATAGGGTCTCCAATAGCGTAATCACCTTCCCATATTTTTAACGTAGCATCAGGTGATAATTCAAATAATTCAAAATCTAAACTTATTCTTTGGTCTGGAGAGTTTGGTCTTAAATTGTATATCTCATAGTACGTTCCTACGTAATTTTCTTCAAAGCCAGGGTCTAAAAAGGGGTCTCCATTACAGTAATCTGCGATTGTAAAATCTTGATAAACGTCAGATGTCGTCGGAGTAGACCCACATTTATTTGTCACATAGAAATCATACTGTGTATTAGAGTTTAAGTTATTGATTTGTACAGCTACATTTGAGCTTGAAATTTTAGTTCCAGTTCCAAGGCTGAAGTTTTTAAGGCCATATTCTATTTCAAAATTACCTGTCAATGAATTGTTTCCTGAATTCCAAGTTAATAATATAGAATTGGTTGTTTTATTATTTGTATCTATTTGGTATGGCTTAGGGCATTGAGTACTTCCTGTAAAACCTACAAAGCTTATAATAATAAATATTAATAGTTTTTTTTTCATGATTTGCTACTATTATTAAAAATAGTATTATAAAAGTAGTAATAAAATGATTACAAAATGTTTTGTAAAGGTGGAATGTATTTTTTATCGATATAATGCAGGGTTTACTTTTTAACAATGTGTTTTTAAGATAATTAACCCGTCAAAGTCAACTTGTCAACTTTTTTTATCAAAATTGAAGAAGGAGCAACAAAAACCTGATATGAAAGTATCGGGTTTTTTTGTGAATTAAACTGGGTGAGAAGTTTATACTGAGCCTTTCGACTTTGCTCAAGAGAAGCTTCGTCGAAGTAAGCCCAAGAGAAGGAACGAAAAATCCATCTTTATGTTGGACTTTTTATATTCTAACTCTAAATAAAATTTTTAGCCGTTTCAACAACTTTTTTAGAGTTACCAACAAAAATTTGCTTGTCTATAATTATTACTGGACGACTTAAAAACGTGTAATGCTCTAAAATATATTGCTTATAATCTTTTTCGGTTAAATTTTGGTTTTTCAAATCCATTTCCTTGTAAAGCTTAGCCCGTTTACTAAATAGGGCTTCATAACTGCCCGCAAGATCTTTCATTTGCTCTAGCTGCTTAACCGTTATTTCTTCTGTTTTTATGTCTTGTAATATAAATTCGGCAGATAAATTCAATTCTTTTAAAATTCGAATACAGGTACTGCAGGTTTTTAAATAGTATACTTTTTTCATAATTAATTATGTTTTTCATTTCCTAGAAGTAAGGAAATCAAAATAATCTTTGCAACAAAATAAAAGTAATTATACCATAAAAACTATATTTAGCAAAAAATTAAATAATATGGATTTTACATTTCAAGTTTTAAATAATATAAGAGCAATTTTCAAAAAAATAATAGAAAGCAACACATTAGAAGATTTGAATAAAATACCAAAAGGGTTCAATAATAATATTATTTGGAACATTGGTCACATATTAGTTTCTGAACAGCTATTGGTTTATAAACTGTCTGGATTGCCTTCTACACTTTCGGATGCGATGATAAATAAATATAGAAAAGATTCTAAACCAGATTATCCTTTAAATCAAAGTGAAGTTGATGATATAAAGGGTTTGTTATTTTCTACGATAGAAAAAACCAAAACAGATTATAATAATAGTATTTTTAAAACTTACAATACTTACACAGTTTCTACAACTGGAAACACTTTGACTAATGTAGAGGAGGCATTACAATTTGTTGCTATACATGAAGGGTTGCATTATGGCTATGTTTTAGCGCTTTTAAAGGCTATTAAAAACTAGATAAGAGGCAACCTCTTCAAAGGGAATTGTAAATTCAATTATTTCTGTTGCGTAAGGTTCGGTTTGAAATAGATTGTAAAGTAAAATAACCCCTTCTTCACTATAAGCAATATTTTTCGGCAGGTCGAAAGCTTCAGCATTAGTGACTATGTCTTTTTCTTCTAAAGCTTTTTCATAATGTGCTTGAGCAATAGTTTTAAAGGCTCCTATGTTTGAAATAAGCTTATCATTTTGAATGAGTTTTCCGGTTTCGGTTTCAAAATTCAAAAAAGAAATATTTAAAAGGCCATGAGCTGCACCAGTATCTTTATAAGAAGTGATAACAATACTTATTATTTCTGAAGATTGAAACATAATGTCGCCATCAACTTGTGCTTCCCAAGGCTGTTCTGCTTCAGGAAAATCGTTTTTAAATGTATTATATTCTTTATTAAAAAGAGAGATACTTTCTTCAATAGATTTTGACTGTAGATCATCCATATTTCCAATATGCAATGATGCGATTACTGTCTTTTGAATTGCTTCATTTATTGGGGTTGTGACTACCTCGATTCCTATGGCTTCAGGAATGTTTATTTCTACTAAAGAATTGTTTTTAGTGGTTGGACTAACTTCTGAAAATGATATTTTTAATTCTTCTTTGCAGCTTAAGAAGATTAAAAAAGAACAAATAATTATTAAGTGTTTTTTGTAAAGCATACGTATTATGTTAACCATATACTAAAGGTAATTATTGCATTTGAATAGAACGAATTAAAACTTACATTTGTGCAAAGATTCTAATATTGTTTTATTAATAGTGGAATCCTTAAAAATCAAAAAACATGAAATTCAATACAAAGGCTATACACGGAGGGCAAGAGCATGACCCAGCTTATGGAGCTGTTATGCCACCTATTTATCAAACATCTACTTATGCTCAAACAACTCCAGGAGGACATAAAGGGTTTGAATATTCTAGAACCCATAACCCAACAAGAAGAGCTTTAGAAAATGCTTTGGCTAGTATTGAAAACGGTAATTATGGACTCGCATTTGGATCTGGTTTAGCAGCTATTGATGCTATTATAAAACTTTTAAAACCTGGAGATGAAGTTGTTTCTACAAACGATTTGTACGGAGGTTCTTTTAGGTTATTCACCAAGATTTTTCAAGATTTTGGTATTAAGTTTCATTTTATAGGGATGCATAATGCTTCAAGTATTGAGGCGTATATTAATAAGAATACAAAACTTATATGGGTTGAAACACCAACAAACCCAATGATGAACATTATAGATATTAAAGCTATTAGCGATATATCTAAAAAACACAATACGCTATTAGCAGTCGATAATACGTTTGCAACACCATATTTACAACAACCAATAGATCTTGGAGCAGATATTGTGATGCATTCCGCTACTAAATACCTTGGAGGACATAGTGATGTGGTTATGGGAGCATTAATTGTTAAAGACAAAGATTTGGCAGATAAATTATACTTTATACAAAATGCTAGTGGTGCCATTTGTGGACCACAAGATAGTTTTTTAGTGCTTCGCGGAATAAAAACGTTGCATGTAAGAATGCAACGGCACTGCGAGAACGGAAAAGCTGTTGCCAAATATTTAGCAAGCCATCCTAAAATTGAAAAAGTTTATTGGCCAGGGTTTGAAGGTCATCCAAATCATGATATTGCAAAAGCGCAAATGAAAGGTTTTGGAGGAATGTTGTCTTTTACCACAAAAGAGAATAATTATGAAGAAGCTATTAGAACAGTAGAAAACTTAAAAGTTTTTACATTGGCAGAATCTTTAGGTGGTGTAGAATCTTTATCGGGTCATCCTGCAAGTATGACGCATGCGAGCATACCAAAAGAAGAAAGAGAAAAGACAGGGGTTGTAGATTCTTTAATACGATTAAGCGTAGGGATTGAGGATATTGATGATTTAATTGCAGACTTAAAGCAAGCTTTAGGTTAATCTAAATAATAAATATAGCCTACATTTAGCCATATTAACCAATCATTAAATTTATTATAACTTAATTTATGGTTAAACCCATCTACCCAGTCATTAAAGTAGAGTTGCCATCTTAAGTCTAGTAATAAATCTGAAAGTACACCAATTTTATAACGAACACCAACACTAGTTACCATAGACCAATCAGATCTTGGACTTGTGTCAATTGGATATTGTCGTGTTTCTCCTGCAGGTATTGGTGGAAGACGACTATCATTTTGATACCACCATGAATATATATTTCTAGGATCAAAAACATTACCAACTGTTTGGTTGGGTCCAGGATTAGGTGATACATAAGTAGAACTTGCCTGTGGAGATGATGAAGTATAGTGGATGCCTAAACTTACATAAGGTGCCAATAAATAACTAAATGCTTGGAATGAGCGAATACTTCTAGGGAACCATTCAAGTTGTGTACCAATATCAAAATTTTCAGCAACACCATGATGTCCTCTTAGTCTAAATGAATTGTCACCCGTTCTATTTGCTGCAACATGTTCCCCATGGTGATCAAGCTTGGTATAATTCCAAGAAATCTCATTTCTTAACTTAAAATGGTCATTAAAATAGGTGTCTGTGGAATAACAATTACAATCTGCACGATAAGCAAAATTTATATAGTGTATAATACCAATACCAATACCAGAATTACCTAAGTTAGTAGCTTCGTCAAAACGACTTCCAAAATCCGATCTAAATTCTACAGGACCAGCAATAACACCTATCTCATGAGAAAAACCTAATTGAGAATAGGCTGTTTCACATATAGCAAACAAGCAAGAGACTAAAGCTAAATGTTTTAAGTTAAGCATAATAAGGTGCAATATTTTTGGGGCGTTATATAAACAAATATATAAAAACTCAATCAACAATCAAATATTGTCTTTAGCTCATATCTATATTGACGAATATAAGTTACGAAATTCAAAAAAAAATGATGTAATTTTTATAGATAATGTATCTTTGTGCTCTAAAATTATTAATTCATTAAATATTAATTATAAAACCATCGCATGGAAAAAATAATTGAAGAGTTTTTAGATTTGGTGAAACAGCGAAATTCTGGAGAGCCTGAATTCCTACAAGCCGTTGAGGAAGTTGCAGAAACTGTAATACCTTACATCGTTCAGCACGATATTTATTATGGCAAAAACGTATTACTAAGAATGGTTGAGCCTGAAAGGGCTATTTCTTTTAGAGTATGTTGGGTTGACGATTCTGGAGAAATTCAGGTAAATCGTGGTTATAGAATTCAAATGAATTCTGCTATTGGCCCTTATAAAGGAGGTCTTCGTTTTCATCCTACGGTAAATATGAGTATTCTTAAATTCTTAGCTTTCGAGCAAGTTTTTAAAAATAGCCTTACAACCTTACCAATGGGTGGAGGAAAAGGAGGAAGTGATTTTGATCCAAAAGGAAAAAGCGACAACGAAATTATGCGATTCTGTCATGCTTTTATGGGTGAATTATTTAGGCACATTGGAGCAAATACAGATGTTCCAGCGGGAGATATAGGCGTAGGAGCTAGAGAGATTGGGTTTCTATTTGGAATGTATAAAAAATTACGAAACGAATTTACTGGCGTTTTAACTGGTAAAGGAATGTCTTGGGGCGGATCATTAATTCGACCTGAAGCAACGGGCTATGGAAATGTGTATTTTGCTCAAAATATGCTAAAAACTAAAGGAGATAGTTTTAGCGGGAAAAATGTGGTGATTTCTGGTTCTGGAAATGTTGCACAGTATGCCGCAGAAAAAGTAAACCAGTTAGGAGGAAAAGTATTGACACTTTCAGATTCTTCAGGTTATATTTATGATGAAGAAGGTATAGATGCTGAAAAATTAGCATTTATAATGCAACTAAAGAATGTAAAAAGAGGAAGAATTAGTCAATATGTAAAAGCTTATCCAAATGCGACTTATATAGAAGGGAAAACACCTTGGGGAGTTAAGTGCGATATTGCTTTACCTTGTGCTACCCAAAATGAGTTGCATGAAAAAGACGCAAAAACACTTATAAATAATGGATGTATCTGTGTTAGCGAAGGTGCTAATATGCCATCTACTAAAGAAGCAATAACTGTTTTTCATGAGGCTAAAATATTGTTTGCTCCAGGAAAAGCTTCGAATGCTGGTGGTGTGGCGACTTCTGGATTAGAAATGACCCAAAATTCATTAAGATTCAAATGGTCAAGAGAAGAGGTAGACAATAAATTAAACGAAATAATGTCTAATATTCACGATTCTTGTATTGAATATGGTAAGGATGACGATGGATATATTGATTATGTAAAAGGTGCAAATATTGCTGGGTTTGTAAAAGTTGCAGATGCAATGCTTGCTCAAGGAATTGTGTAATTAGCTAAGTTTTTTAATATATTAATTAAAAGCCATTGCGAGTTTTTCTCTCATTGGCTTTTCTTTTTTAAAATCCTATTTCCAATTCCAAATAAGAAGCTCCCAATCGTGATTGTTTGATTTATAGCTTTTTAAAACTTGAAAACCAACAGCTTTATGGGCATTTAAAGACCTAATGTTTTTTGTGTCAACCTCTGTTATCAAAACATCATAGTTTGAATTAAGTTCTTGTCTCATATAATTATATAAGCCTCTAAAAAGACCTTGTTTTCTAAAGATTTTGTCTACGCAAATTTGACCCATTACTAGGTAACTATATTCATTATTTAGGTATTTGTCTATTTCTTTAAACATAGGCACCAAAACTTCAATAGTGTCCTTAAATTTGGATACCATAGATAAAACATACCCAACGACTTCGCTATTTTGTTTTGCAATAATATGGGAACAAGCATTATTCATAGCATTTAGAGTTTCGAAACTATGATTTACAGTTACGAATCCTTCGCTTAATTTTTCTTTTTCAGAAATTGAATTTATAATGTTTGCTTGTTGAAGTTCTAAGATTTGATGCAATTCATTATGAGTAGTAGCTCTTTTGTAAATGATACCATGCATATAAAATGTGCTATACTTTTTTAATCACATTAGTAACAATACCCCAAATAATAAAATCATTATCATCTGTTATTCTTATTATTGGATAATTAGGGTTTTCAGGTTGTAACCAAACTTCATTTTTGTCTACTTTTAATCTTTTAACCGTAAATTCCCCATCTAGAAAGCATACAGCAATTTTATTGTTAACAGGTTCAAGACTTCTATCAATTACTAATAAGTCGTTATCATCTAGCCCAGCTCCAATCATTGATTGTCCATTAACACGGGCAAAAAATGTAGCTTCTTTGTTTTTTATAAGCTCTTTGTCTAAAGACAATCGCTGTTCTTTAAAATCTTCTGCTGGTGAAGGAAACCCTGCCGAAATTCCTGTGTCGAAATAAATAGCTCCTAAGTTATTTGAATTTTTTGGAGTAAAAAAAGTAAGAGAGTTTGTATCGTTTAGTATCATTTTTCGATTGGTTTAACAACTTTACTAAATTACTTAATATTTATTTTGCACATGCGGAAAATCTAAAATTTATAAAAATATTGATATTCATAATGTTTGAAAGAATACAACGAAATTAAAGTACTTATTTCAAGAAGAATCTTAGGCGTTCTAATTAAAATACTATTTTGGTTTTAATATCGTTTTCTTAACTTTGAAGACCAAACTAGATAAGCTTTGCCACTAAACTTACAAGATATTCCGCGTGTAAAGACTATTACTAAAGCGGATTTTTTAAAACACTACTTTAAACCACAGAAACCTGTAGTTATCGAGCGTTTTATTGAAAATTGGCCAGCATATAGTAAATGGAATTTAGACTATATGAAAGCGATTGGAGGACAAATTACTGTGCCACTTTACGATGATAGACCTGTAGATTATAAAGATGGGTTTAACGAGCCACATGCTAAAATGAAGTTGTGTGATTATGTAGATTTATTGAAACAAGAACCCACAAAGTATCGAATTTTTTTATGGAATGCTTTAAAGGAAATTCCAGCTTTGCAAAAAGATTTTACGTTTCCTGATTTTGGTTTACGCCTAATGAAAGGAATCCCAATGCTGTTTTTTGGAGGTCGTGATTCGTATACATTCATGCATTATGATATTGATTTGGCTAATATTTTTCATTTTCATTTTGAAGGTAAAAAACAATGTATTCTTTTTGATCAAAATCAAAATGAATTTTTATATAAAATACCACATTCATTAATTACAAGAGAAGATATAGATTTTAATAATCCAGATTTCGAAAAATGGCCAATGTTAAAAAAGGCTAAAGGTTATAAAACAGAGCTTAAACATGGAGAGGTTTTGTACATGCCAGAAGGTTATTGGCATTATATGCGTTATATAACGCCTGGTTTTTCAATGAGTCTTCGTGCAATAGCAAGAAACCCAATCAATTTTTCGAAAGCAGTCTATAATGTTTTTATTATGAGGAATTATGATAATTTAATGCGCAGAATTAAAGGGCAGAAATGGATTGATTGGAAGAACGAACAAGCAATAATAAGAACACATAAAAAAAACGCTACTTTATAAGTTCATTTACTTTCTCATAGACTAGATGTGATTCCCACCCACGATACAAAAGATAATCTATTAATTTCTTCTTTTTTTTGAACTTGTTCTTCTCATTTAGGGCTAAAAATCGTTTTTCAGCTAACTCATCTAACGTTTTATAGTAATTTTCTTCATTTATTTCTTTTATTGCAGCATTTATATTAGTTTTGGTAATCCCCTTTCTCTTTAATTCTAAAGTTAAACGGTGTCTACCCCATTTTTTAATATTAAACTTACCCCTTACAAATGCTTTGGCAAAACGTTCTTCATTTAGAAAGTTGTGTTCAATTAAATGCACTATTATTAAGTCTATAGCATCAGGAATCATATGCATTTCTTGAAGCTTTTGCTTAATTTCTTTATGACAGCGTTCTTGATATACACAATAGTTTTCAAGCTTTTTTTTAGCTACATCTAGTGTGTATGTTTGTTTTTTAAACATAATGATTAAGGTAATAAGAATTAATTAATAGCAATGTTCAATTTTTATTTTACCAAATCTAAAAATTAAACTTAACTTAAATGAAATTCTTTTTTTCAATTGTCATAGTATTGGTACACCCCTTTATTATTTGCGGGCAAAGTATATTCTCCAATGATATTGCTACAAATGGACCTAACAATGACAACCCTTATGTAATTGGGCAAGTAGTCGATCCTAATTTAACTGTATCTGGTATTGGAAGAGGACCTGCAATAAACGGTAATAACGCCAATAATAGATATAATGCAAGAGATTGGAATTTAACAGCATTTGACTCTGGTGACTATTTCTATTTTACGCTCACACCTAACTTAGGTTATGAGATTGATTTCGCAAGCTTAGTTTTTAATGTAGAGCGTTCAAATACGGGACCAGTACAAATTGCTGTTAGGAGTAGTATAGATGGATATGCGTCTAATATTGGTGTTCCTACTATTGGTGGATCAGGTGTTGTAACACAATCAACTATTGATTTATCTAATATTAATTATCAAAATATCTCTAGTGCGGTCACTTTTAGGGTATATGCTTGGGGAGGATCGAATACAAATGGGACATTAAGTATTAATGATTTCATTTTTAATGGAGTTGTAAATATAATTCAATGCGCTTCAACTACTACTTGGGATGGAACAAGCTGGTCAACTATTCCTGATAGCTCAAGTGCAGCGATAATTAATGGAAATTATAATACTTCAATAAATGGAAGTTTTAGTGCTTGCTCCTTAACAATAAATTCAGGAACACTTTCAATTGATAATGGAGATTATGTTGAGGTTCAAAATGATTTAGTTTGTAGTAGTGCTATAATAGTTAGACCACAGGGAGCCTTCGTGCAAGTAAATGATTTAGCAACTGTAACTGCTACAGGACGCATTACGGTTGAAAAAGAAACAGCACCAGCTAATAACTGGTATGAGTACACCTACTGGAGTTCTCCTGTAAATGGAGTAACTATTTCCAATGGGTTATCTGATGGTCAATCTGATAGGGTTTTTGATTTTAATGCCCAAAATTATTTAGATGCTACTATGGAAACAAATAATGATAATACCGCTATGCCTGGACAAGATGGTATTGACGATAACGGCGACGATTGGAGATTGGTTAATGGAACAACTGTTATGATTCCAGGAGTTGGGTATGCATCTACACATAATCGAGTTATTTTTGAAAGTAGCCCAGGGTCGCCTAAACAATTTGTTTATACATTTAATGGAATATTTAATAATGGTGTTATTAATACTCCATTGTATAGAAACGATTCTGAAACTAATGATAATAATTGGAATTTTATAGGGAATCCATATCCGTCTGCAATAGATGCAGATAGCTTTTTTTTACTAAATAGTGATGTAGATGGGGTAATATATTTTTGGTCACAAAACACAGCTCCAAGTACTTCGGCAAATGGAAATGAAGTGTTAAATTTTTCAGATTCGGACTATGCTATGATAAATGCCACGGGAGAATCTGCAGGTGGTGATGGAGTAACCCCAAATAGATTTATTCCTTCTGGCCAAGGTTTTTTTGTTATTTATGATGATGCTGCGACACCAATTTCAACATCTGGAAACATTAGCGAAGGTTCGGTTACTTTTAATAATAGTATGCGTGTACTTGGAACAACAAATAATAATCAATTTTTTAAAAGCTCAAAACCTAAGAGACCAATTACTGCTGGCGATTTGGATAATAAATTATGGATAAATCTTACTTCAAACAATGGTGTTTTTAATCAAGCATTAATAGGATACGTTAATGGAGCTACCAGTTTGGATGATGGGGCTAAGTATGATGCTCAAAAGGTTATATCTGCCAATAAATCGGCAATTTTGTATTCTACAATTAAAAAATCTGATAAAAAGTATGCTATTCAAGGTAAGAGTGTAAAAGACTTAACTCGTAATGAAAGAATTAATCTTGGATTTCAAAGCGCTATTAATGTGCCAACTATTTATAAATTATCAATTTATAAATTGCAAGGAGACTTTTTAGAAAATAACACCATTTATCTAAAGGATAATCTCGTAAATAAAACGCATAATTTATCTGAATCGGATTATACTTTTACTTCTGAAGTAGGCGAATTTAATAATCGTTTTAAAATAGTATTCAAAAAGACGGGGTCTACTAATAGTTTAGTTGCTTCAGAAAAAAATGCATTAAACATTGTTGAACTTAATAACAATAAGTTTTTATTTTCGGCAACTAACAGTTTGTTACTTAATGAAATTTCGATATTTGATTTTTCTGGAAACCTTATTTATAGATTAAAAGGTAATTCTTCAACAGAAACAATCGAACTATCTAAGTTGAATAGATTGTTTTACATAGCTAAGATTAAACTTTCTAACGGAGTTATAGTCACTAAAAAGTTTATAAAAAATTAATTTTTAAAGACTGTATTTTAGAGATAAAACAAAGTTTCTACCTGCAGCAGTAATACCAGAAGAGTAAGTTCTATACCTTTGATTGGTTATATTTTCTAAACTTGCCGATAATGTAGTTTTTCCAATTTGGTATTGCGTCCTTAAATTTAAAGTATACCAAGAGGGAGAGTAAGGGTTGCCATTAGAATCTGAGGCGTACAAAAAGTCTTTTTCTACCTCTGAAGGGGCTAATTGATTGAAAGAAAGCTCGCCATTGTAATTCGCAAAAAAATCAATTTTTAAGTGCTTATTATTCCATGTTAAATGTGTGTTTCCAAAACTAGGTGAAACATGGCGTACAGGAACTTCGATGCCATCATTCTCCTCGGTTCCGCCAATAATACTATATTGAGATAGCAAATTTAATTGTCGTGTTATCTTTGCTTTTACACCTATTTCAAAACCATAAATCCAAGCTTTTGATGCGTTTTGAATAGCTTGAATATTACTTAATGTGCCATCATATAGAATTTGAGTTTCGCCATTTAGATTATAATCTCTTCGCACAAGCGCATTATCTAAATAAGTGTAATACGAACTCATATCAAGTATAACATTTTTCAATTTCAATTTTAACCCTAATTCACCACCATAAGCATATTCTGGTTTTAAATTTTCATTGGGTACAACAACAGACCCTGGCTCAGAATCAAAGACTTTTCCTATGTCGTCAATGTTTGGAGCTCTAAAAGCTGAAGACGCATTTAATTTCCACTCTAAAATTGAGTTTGGTAACCAGCTTATTCCTGCTGTCCCCGTAAAAGCTCCAGATTTATTTAATGAAGACTCGAAAGGTAAATTTAGATAGGCATTATTTTCTTTAAAATTAGCTTTAGAGACGATATGATTAAATCGTAAACCCGATTGAAATACAAACTTTACATTGGGCTTATATTTTATACTGGTGTAAACTGCTGCAGATTTCCAAGTAGCACCATTGGGGTATCTAGAAACAGTTGGGGAAGTAAAATTTGTGTTGATGTTTTCTTCGAGACCATCAGACTTTACCTTATTGTATATGAATTCTGTACCATAGAAGAAATCTGTTTTTGCATTTAATCTTTTTTCAAAATCTAAATTTAGGGAGTAGGCATCAACTGCTTCTTCTCTAACATTTCTTATATCAGATTGAAAATCTCTATCAATTCTACTTTCTTGAAAATTTTGATAAGCAATAGTGACTTTAATTTTATCATAAAGAACAGATCGGCTACTTAGCTTAGTGGCTTGAAAGTTTGACATAAACCACTTTTGTGGTCCATAATACCATTCGGCTGAACGTAAAGTATCATTTCTATATCTAATTAATCGATCATATCGAGGAATGTTTGAAGTGGTAGAGAAGTATAAACCTAAGTCGAAACTTAGATTTTCTGAAGCTTCATAACGCGCCTTTTGCATTAGGTTTATTTGGTTGTAGCCAGAATACTTTTGAACTAAAGGGTTATTATTTGAAACAATAATATCTTCATTATTTAATCTGCTAACAAATTCTGGTCTTAAATAATCGTTAGGACCATGCTGCCCCATTTTTAAATCTCCAAAACTACTATAACTTAAATTGGTGTAACCCCCCCATTTTTTATAGCCTAAATTAAAATCTAAATGACCTGTTTTTTCATCACTTGCAGACGCATAGCGTAGCATGATATTCGATTTAAATAAAAGCGAATCAGTATAAGAAAGTTTTGGTTTTTGGGTATAAAAACTCATCACACCTCCAATAGCATCGCTACCGTAGATAACAGATCCTGAGCCTAATATTACTTCGGTGTTTTGTATAGAAAGCGGGTCGATAGCAATAACATTTTGTAAATTACCTCCTCTAAAAATGGCATTATTCATTCTAACACCATCAACTGTTATAAGTAATCTATTGGTAGAATAACCTCTTATCATGGGGCTACCGCCTCCTAATTGACTTTTTTGTACAAATACTTGCCCAGTATTTTCTAATATATCTGCACTAGTTTGTGGGTTGGTAAATTGAATGTCTTTAGCTTTAATGCTTATAATTTTTTGAGGAATATCTTTGCTATTTTGTTCAAATTTTGAAGCAGAAATTATAATTTCTTCAAGACCTTGCGTGTTAGAATTTAGGTAGACAATATTATCTTTATTTATACTACCTTTTACTATGGTTTTTGTGATATGGGTTAAATGCTGAAAATAAAGAATTTCGGATGTAGTAAATTTATCTAAAGATGCCTCGCCTTCAAAATTAGTAATAACACTTTTAGTTTTATCTGCATTGTAGATTGCAACTCCAAAAACAGGTTCTGCGGTTAGTTTATTTAGAACTTTTATTTGTTGAGCCTGTAAGCAAATTGAAGCGAATAAAAAGAAAAATATCGTTTGAATAAATTTCATTAATTGAAAACTTGGTTAAAAATC
This sequence comes from uncultured Algibacter sp., assembly GCF_947487605.1. Classification (GTDB taxonomy): domain Bacteria; phylum Bacteroidota; class Bacteroidia; order Flavobacteriales; family Flavobacteriaceae; genus Algibacter_D. The sequence goes on along the minus strand of NZ_CANKXK010000008.1, from coordinate 155,733 downwards.
TGTAGTGATTTAGGTGTTTTAAAACTGCCCAAATGTAATTCAAAATAGCGCAAAATCATATTCAAAAACGATTGCCTTTGCTTTGCATTAATTTTTACTGTATTTAATGCATCAAATGTTGTGCCTAATAGTTGTTTTAAAAGTGTTAAATTTTCTCCTGAAATGCTATGCTTACTTTTAGCCTCTATTTCAAACTTACCATGCTCTAAATTAAAAAAATTAAATTCTGAATTAATAGTTTCTGGGTAAAATCCTAAATACTTAGTAAGGTTAAGTAAAAAAAGCAAATGAAAATTAGCGTAATCAGTATGTGTGTCTAGCCATTGTAAGGTGGTTTCAATGTAGCTAAAAAGGAGTTCGTTTTCTTCTTCTTCTTTTAAGGAATTAGATAGCACTTCTGCTAAAAACATTACAATAGCACTTTTTACCACATTAGAATGTAGGCTGGAATATAATTGATTTATCCTAACCTCTTTAATAGATTGTAACGATCTATTATTTTTATAAATAATTTCAAGCTGAATTTGGGATAATAATTGAAAGTATGCGACTTTCGTATTCCCTTTTTTATTTTTTAAAACACCCCGAAGTAAAAAACTTATTGTTCCATATTTTTTGGTATAGCATTTAACGATTAAGTCATTATCTCGATATTTAATTTTAGATAAGACAATGGCATTAGTGTTAACTAGCATTATCGAACAACCATTAATTTTAAAACTTTTGTTTCGAAAGTATCTAAATCTGATAGCATGATGAGGTATACGCCAGAGGCTACAATATTATTAGCTAGGTTTTTACCATTCCAATAGGCGGTACCACCATCAATTTCTAAATTAAAACCATTATAGCGCTGGTTGGTTCTTGATTGAGCTTCGGCAACAAGATTACCTTCAATATCAGTTATTTTAATATTGACGTTTTCAGAAATATCTTTAATTTTTACTTTTTTGTCTACTATATTAAATCTAGGCCTTACAGGATTGGGATAAACAAAAGCTTTTTCTAAATCCTGAAATGGATTAGATCCTCCAGCACGAAATGAGACAAGACCCTTTCCGGTAGCTATGTAGACTGTTCCACTAGAACTGTCAATAGAAATGTCATTAATTCTATTAGAAGGTAAAGGCGAGTTATCTTTAGTAAAATGAAAAATGGTTTCTTGACCATCTGATGAGAAATAAAACAACCCTGAATCGTTTGTACCAATCCACTTATTATTAGAGCCATCTACTTTGATGTCTGTTATAAATTGTTCAAAAAGAAGTTCCTTAGCAATGCCGTCTTCAAGTATGATAACTTCATCTACTTTTGTAAATTCTTCATCAAAAAAGTTAGTTGTATTATAAAGTACACGTAATCCCTTAAATGTGCCTATCCATAATTGGTTTCTATTATCCATAGCCAAAGCGGTAACATATTCTGTTGGAAGGTTGCTCTCTTCCCCTAATATTCTCTTAAGGGAATTGTTGTTTTCATTAAAGCCAATAAGCCCATATTCATAAGTGGCAATCCATTTAGTCTCATCATTCCCAATAACAATATCATTATAACCATTATTCTCTTTTGGAACAACTTCTTCTATACTATAGGGTGTCCATTGATTGTTAGAGGGGTTGTATGTTTTTAAAGCGGGATCTACAAAATTTGTAAGCGTCCATAATAATCCATTGTTATCAAAAACAGAAGTAGAAACTCGAATGTCTCCTATGTAATTTGGGTTATTAGGGCTAATCAAATATTCTAAGCCACTATTATTTTGATTATATAAAACCGTGGGAATTTCGTCATTTACTTCTAATAAACCATCAATATATGAACCAATAAGTACTTGACTAGTCATAAATGGATTTATTGATATAGGTTTTAAACTCCTTGCTCCAAGGACATTATTAAAAGGTGTGTTTACCCATTCTTCATCTTTTAAATGGCTAATACCTCTACTGTTTAGTGGGTAAGGATTTAGAAATAAATCATGTTCTCCAAAAGTTACCCATAAATTGTTAGGACCTGCTTGTAAAGCAAAAGGTATATTTAGCAAAGGACCATCTGGTCTAATTTCTTCATAGATAGTTGGATTGTCTAAGGAAGCCTTTAGTACACCAAAATTTGTTGTACCAACATATATATATTCCAAGTCTAAAGTAGCCGATGTAAATTTGGTATTAAATTCACTATTTGTTGATGCTTGAATGATAGGGTTAAAATTTTCGTCGTATATATAAACAGTATTATTTAAAACTACAATTAAGTTTTGTTCAACAGCTTTTAAAGATTCTGGGATGATTGGATAAGTAAATAATTCTACTAAAGTATCACTAACTATTCTATATATTTTTCTATTCGCTCGAATAGTATAAAGCTGATTGGATATTGATTCTATTGCCCTAAAATTACCTGCCGAGATAGTTTGCCAATTACTGAAATCTATAATGTTTGGATTTGAAACTTGCGCTTTTCTTATGCCATTATTTCCTAAACAAGAGGCATAAATAAAATCGTTTAAAACTGTCGTTTGAGTAACTTGAATTTGCTCTCCAGAGTTTCCAATAAAATAGGTGTCTCCAAACTCGAGTCTTTCTAAATCATATACAGAAATTCCATAATCTGTTGCTATATATACTAGATTATCAATAATATTAAAATGATTGATTCCTCTATTAGCTGGAAGTATGGTTGGTTTTTCGATAATATCAACCACAGAAAGCACATCATCATCATTGTCAAAAAGAATTTCAATCAATCCGTTTTCGTAACCTACTATTAATAGTTCGAAGGTCTTACTGTAGTTTATTGTGTTAATATTTTCACCAGATAAACCATTTATGGTGGTTATTTTTTCTAACTCATTTGTTACAGTATCGTAACTGAAAATAGCATTTTCAGCAGAAGCATAGATTTTATTATTTCCATGTACGACTTCTGATATATTATTATATGAAAAATGCCCTTCCCATAATTCAGAAAAGTCCTGAGAAAATTGTAATAACGGGATTAAAAAGAATGTAAGTAAAATTAGTTTTCGAAACATAATACCTTTTTCAACTTCAAATATATTTATATATAACGAATATTAGTTTAAAATAATATAACGCGCTGTGTGTTTTGATTTTTTGTTAAACTAAACTAATTTGTCAGTTCGAATAATTTTCAACAGAAAATCGTATCGAGAACAAGTTTTAAAATAGAAAATAGGCTTCTCGATACTAATTTTACTGTATAAGGTAGACAAAATTCACTCGAATTGACAAATTTCCCTTAAAATGCACAACGGGTTAATATAAATAAAAAAGCTTTCTAGTTTTAGAAAGCTTTTAAATTTTGTAATATAAAGTTCAAAAAAAACTTAATTATTATTCGATTTTAATCTGCTAGAACAATAAGTTTGTTGTCTTTCATCTCTAAAGTTCCTGAATTTATTTTCAATAAAGTTGTGTTTTTATCACCTTTAGTGAATTTGTCTTGAACTTCTTCATCTAATTCAATGCTACCTGAAATTTTAACAAAGCCTTCTTTTAATAAAGATACAATAGGTGCGTGATCTTTTAACATTTCAAATTCACCGTTGACACCTGGTACAGATACCGAATTTACTTCGCCACTAAATAATGTTGCTTCTGGTGACACAATTTCTAAATACATAGTTAAACTTGTTTAACTACCCTAAACTTTGTTTCAGGGTCTTTTAATTTTTGTTCAATTTTTCACAATAAAGAGATACTGAAACAAGTTCAGTATTAGCTCTGGCTATGCTTCAGCTAACATTTTCTCTCCAGCTTCAATAGCTTCTTCAATAGTACCTTTAAGGTTAAACGCGGCTTCTGGTAAGTGATCTAATTCACCATCCATAATCATGTTAAATCCTTTGATAGTTTCTTTAATATCTACTAAAACCCCAGGAATACCTGTAAATTGCTCAGCTACGTGGAATGGTTGAGATAAGAAACGTTGTACACGTCTCGCTCTACCTACAGCCATTTTATCTTCTTCAGATAATTCTTCCATACCAAGTATGGCGATAATATCTTGCAATTCTTTATAACGTTGTAATAACTCTTTCACTCTCTGAGCACAGTCATAGTGGTCTGCACCTAAAATATCAGCAGTTAAAATTCTTGAAGTAGAATCTAATGGATCTACCGCAGGATATATACCTAACTCAGCAATCTTTCTAGAAAGTACTGTTGTTGCATCTAAGTGAGCAAAGGTTGTAGCAGGCGCAGGATCTGTTAAATCATCCGCAGGTACATAAACCGCTTGTACAGATGTAATAGAACCTCTTTTTGTTGAAGTAATACGCTCTTGCATCGCACCCATTTCTGTTGCCAATGTTGGTTGGTAACCTACCGCAGAAGGCATACGACCTAATAGTGCAGATACCTCTGATCCAGCTTGTGTAAAACGGAAGATATTATCTACGAAGAAAAGTACATCTTTCCCTTGTCCTTCTCCAGCACCATCACGGAAATATTCAGCAATTGTTAAACCTGATAATGCAACACGCGCACGTGCTCCAGGAGGCTCATTCATTTGTCCGAATACAAAGGTTGCTTTAGATTCTTTCATTTTAGATTTATCAACTTTAGATAAATCCCATCCACCATCTTCCATAGAATGCATAAAATCATCACCATAGCGAATAATTCCAGATTCTAACATTTCTCTTAAAAGGTCATTTCCTTCACGAGTTCTTTCTCCTACACCAGCAAATACTGATAAACCACCGTGACCTTTTGCAATATTATTAATCAACTCTTGAATTAATACTGTTTTACCTACACCAGCACCACCAAATAAACCAATTTTACCACCTTTTGCATAAGGCTCGATAAGGTCAATTACTTTAATACCGGTAAATAAAACTTCAGTAGAAGTTGATAAATCTTCAAATTTAGGTGCTTGACGGTGAATTGGTAATCCAGCTTTTCCAGCTTTAGGTAAATCTCCAAGTCCATCAATGGCATCTCCAATTACATTAAATAAACGTCCGTAAACATCATCTCCAATTGGCATTTGAATAGGTGCTCCAGTTGCAGTAACTTCAGTACCTCTGCTTAAACCATCAGACGAATCCATTGCTATAGTACGAACAGTATCTTCACCAATATGAGATTGTACTTCTAGTACTAATAAAGAATCATCTGGTCTTTTTATTTCTAATGAATCGTAAATTTTTGGAAGTTCTGAACCAGCAGCGAATTCAACATCTATAACTGGACCTACAATCTGTGCAACTTTACCTGTAACTTTAGCCATTACTTATATCTTTTTGTTATGCTAATTAATTGAGTGAAAACACGTTCTGTTTTCGCGCTGCAAAGATATATTTTTTAATTTAAAATAAAAGTTGTTTTTAAAGCTTTTTTAGAATAAAAAAACACCTTCAATCTGAAGGTGTTTAATATGTATAATAAGTTTAAAATAAATTAATTATTTATAGTCCATGAAACAAAATATTGTGATCCAATAAATGGTGAACCAACAGCACTTTGATATTCTTTGCCTCCTAAATTAGTTCCTCCTAGTTTGAAAGTAGATTTTATAGATGGTACGGAATAATTAATCATAGCGTCAACTACCGTTCTTGAAGGAACCATGCCATTGGCCAATGTTGCTTGCCAGAAATATTCATCACTCCAACGGGCATTAACGTTAAATCCGAAATTCTTAAATAATTCGGGATTTCCTAAAGATACTTTCAACTTATGCTCAGGCGTATTAAAGCCTGTGCTAAAATCTGGATCTGATGCTTGATCAAAATCTAATTTGGCATAGGTGTAATTTAATCCAAAGTTAAAATCTTTAGCAATTTTTGTAGATAAACCAATGACAGCACCATAAGAACTAACATCTGCAGATGAGTTTGTGTAAACATTAAATTGCTGAAAATTTCCAGCTGCAATAGCTGCTACCCCAGACGCATCCATTACAGAACCAGTTTCAGGTGTAATAACAAATTTTTGAGCTGCAAAATTGTCATAAGTATTATAATAAGCATTAAAATCAACCGTTACAAATCCTATTTTACCTCTGTACCCAATATCAAAAGCTGTCACTTTTTCTTGTTCTATAAGAGGTGTTACTCCGGTGCCTTGAACAGGTTCTAAAGGCGTTGCTCCTCCACTATCCCTAAAAGCTAGATAAGAGTTGAAACTATATGAATTGAAGTAAGCATCTCTGCCTGTTAATGTTGTATTTTGTAATGTTCTGTCTAAATTGGCTGGTGCTGCACCTACCAATATATATCCTGGTACATTAAAACCAATAAAAAGTGCTTGGGTATCTGGGTTTCTAAACCCTGTTTGAACAGAAGCTCTAAAGCTATGTTGTTTATTTTCTCCAGCCCCGTAAACAAAAGAAAGCCTTGGCGAATAACTAGCATCAAAAAATTCATTTTTATCATAACGTATTGATGCTGTCACTTTTAAGCGATCATCCATTAATTTTTTAATACCTTGTATATACGCACCTTGTTCATGATACTCAATGGGACCATCGTAATCTGTAAATATATTTCCACCTGAGTTTAACGAATATTGTCTGTATTGCCCGCCTATTTGTAAATCTAAAACGTTATTTAATAAGTCTTTAAAATTGTAATTCCCTTCAGCTATATGCATTTTTGATTCATCTACTAGTTTAGAACCAGTAGACACGTCGGGGTCATTTGTGACTTTATTAAAAAGCGCGGTAAATTCAGGAGTACCTGGTTTTATCGTAACTAAGTCATCGGCAAAAGCTCTAGCTCCTGCATGAATTTGAGCTTGTGCTGCTGGGTCGGCAGGATTACCACCTCCAGCTAATATTGCTCCAGCACCTGTAGCATAGCCTCCAGCATAAGCACCAAACCAATTAGAGGCACTTTCTACATTCATATTAAATCCTGTAAAAAACATGTCATAAGAGTTGCCTGCGTTTTCACTAGTTGTATAGCCTCTAAGAAAAAAATTGTCTCCTCTAAATTCTAATTTGTGTTGTTGTAATGCGAAATCTTTTATGGCATATCTACTAGATCCTTGATAGATAGCAGAACCTGTTCCAAATTTAGAGCTCCAAATAACTTCAGTATTGTTTCCAAAAGGCTTATAATTTAAAGTAAAGTATGCCTTTAAGCTTTCGGCTTTATAGTCTGTTAAATCAGATTCTTTGTAACCTGTTCTTGCTACATTAACAGCAGGAACTAAAGCACTTGCGCCAGGAGGTAATTGTCCGCCAGCTTCTAATTGTTGTGCTATTTGGTTAAGGTTAAACCCTAAAGCACCTAAGCTTATTTCGTCACCATATATATTTAAACCATTATGCGCAGGATTTGATGTAAAAGGGGTTACAGTATCTGCTGTTCCTACAGCTCCTTGGTCATATTGACTGTCATCTGATGCATGCCAATCAGTTCCTCTCATATAAGAAAAAGAGCCTTTTGCAGCAAATTTATCGCTAAATGCATGAGCCGCACGAAAGCCAAAATCATGAAAGTGGTTATCGCCAGCTTCATCTTGTACTGTCAATCCTGTTTTAATATAGGCACTTACTCCTTGATGTTTAAAAGGATCCTTACTGGTCATAAATAAAATACCATTAAAGGCATTGGCTCCATAAAGCGCTGAAGAAGCACCTGGTAATATTTCTACACTACTTATGTCGAGTTCATTAAGCCCAAGAAGATCTCCCAATGCAAAATTTAATCCTGGTAAGGCATTATCCATACCATCAACGAGTTGAACAAATCGTGTGTTTGCAAAAGTGGCAAATCCACGCGTGTTAACCGCATTAAAAGTTAAACTTCCTTTATTAACATCTATACCTTTTAAATTTTCAAGACTTGAATAAAAGTCAGGGGAAGTCGCTAATTGAATATCTTTAGCGTCAAATCTTTCAATAGTAACTGGAGATTCTCTAACACTTTCAGGTGTTCTAGAAGCTGAAATCACTATTTCATCAAGCTTATTACCTTCTTTTAACACGAAGTTTACAGCTTGTGGGTTAGTGGTGATTTCTGAAGTTGTTGTTTCAAAACCAACACTACTTGCTTGTAAAGAAAATGGTGGATTTTGACTAAAAGTAATAGTGAAATTACCATCGAAATCGGTTACAGTCCCTGTCGATGTGCCAATTACAATTATGTTAGCACCAGGTATAGGTTGTCCATTAACATCTTTAACGGAACCAGTAACAGTAGTTTGAGCAAATGTTAATCCGCAAAAGAAAAACATTAAAATTGGGAGAATTGTCTTCATTAGAAATTAGTTAAGTTAATTTGTTCGAGCAATATAAATATAATATGTTCAATATTAAATAAAATCAATAAAAAATTATGCATGCATAATATTTTTTAACAAAAAATATAGCTGTTTTTTTGTTAATTATGCATTTTTAGTTTAGTTATTTTATAAAAATCGTAAAATATCATGTCACAAAATTAAAGAGTCTTAGCACAAGAATTATCCGATAATGTCTTCTAAAGATAAATTAGGATATCTAACTGAGCAATAGCTAAGTCGTTCCAATACTTTTGTTAACAAGCAAGACTTTAATAATTTATAGGTCAATTAAGAGTTAGACGCACGTTTTATTCAACGGTCACAGATTTGGCCAGATTTCTGGGTTGATCTACATTCTTGTTTAGTAGTACGGCAATATGATAAGATAGCAATTGTAGCGGAATAGTTGTTACTAGAGGTGATAAGGAATCAAGAGTTTCAGGAACTTCAATAACGTGATCTGCTAATTCCTTAACTTGAATATCTCCTTCGGTAACAATACCGATTATTTTCCCTTTGCGAGATTTAATTTCTTGAATATTACTTACAACTTTTTCGTAATGTCCTTTTTTGGTAGCGATTACTACAATTGGCATGTTTTCATCTATTAAAGCTATTGGGCCATGTTTCATTTCTGCAGCTGGATAGCCTTCTGCATGGATATAAGAAATCTCTTTTAACTTTAATGCGCCTTCTAGGGCAACGGGAAAATTATAACCTCTTCCTAAGTAAAGGAAATTACTAACATCTTTATATATATCGGCAATCATTTTTATATGAGCATCCGATTCTAAAGCTTTTTCAACTTTTTTTGGAATCATTTCTAATTCTAAAAGATGTTGGCGAAAATCTACTCTACTTATTGTTCCTTTTGCACTGGCTAATCTAAGAGCCATTAAAGTTAATACTGTTATTTGCGTAGTAAATGCTTTTGTAGAAGCGACTCCAATTTCTGGACCTGCGTGGGTGTACGCTCCAGCATGTGTTTCTCTTGCAATAGAGGAACCAACCACGTTACATACTCCAAAAACAAAAGCTCCTTTTGATTTTGCTAATTTTATGGCAGCTAATGTATCTGCTGTTTCTCCAGATTGTGAAATAGCTATAACGACATCATTTTCTGTGATAACGGGATTCCTGTATCTAAATTCTGAAGCGTATTCTACTTCTACAGGAACTCTAGCTAAGTCTTCAAATATATATTCTGCAACTAAGCCAGCATGCCATGAGGTACCACATGCAACAATAACAATTCGGTTTGCGTTCAAGAACTTTTTCATGTTATCCTCGACGCCTGACATTTTTATAATACCTTGTTGTCTATTTAATCTACCTCTATAAGTATCATTAATTGCTTTAGGTTGCTCATGTATTTCCTTAAGCATAAAATGGTCGTAACCACCTTTTTCAATTTGTTCCAGACTTATTTGAAGTTCTTGGACGTAGGGGTCAACAAAAGAGTCGTCTTTAATTTTTCTTATTTTAACATCTTTATTGAGCCTAATAATAGCCATTTCTTCATCTTCTAGATAGATGGCATTTTTAGTGTATTCTAGAAAAGGAGAAGCATCACTTGCAATAAAAAATTCATTTTCTCCAACACCAATTGCTAATGGGCTTCCTAAGCGTGCTATTACAATTTCGTCTGGGCGAGTTTGATCAAAAACAGCAATAGCATAGGCACCTATAACTTGGTTTAATGCAATTTGTACCGCTTTGCCAAGTTTTACATTTTCCTTTAGTTTTACATCTTCAATTAAATTGACTAAAACTTCTGTATCGGTGTCTGATTCGAATGTATAACCTCTAGTAATTAATTCTTTTTTAAGAGATTCGTAGTTTTCAATAATGCCGTTATGGATGATTACTAAATCACCAGAGTTTGATACATGCGGATGTGAGTTTATATCGTTAGGAATGCCATGTGTTGCCCATCTTGTATGGCCTATACCAAGGCTGCCATTTTTATTAATTTCAGATTGAACGCGGTCCTCTAAATCTGCAACTTTTCCTTTGGTTTTACTTACTTTAAGTTCTGTACCATCAAATAGTGCTACTCCTGCGCTGTCGTATCCTCGGTATTCTAAGCGTTTTAAGCCTTCAATAATGATTGGGTAAGCTTCTCTAGAACCAATATAACCGACAATACCGCACATACTTTTTTAGTTATTGGGTTCTGTATAATATATTTCTAATTTCAAACGCTTTTTTGCATCAACGTTGTCATTGCTACCATGTAATACAGTGCCTCTAGAAGTTAAAATAGTAGCAGCTGGAATTCTTTCAAGGTCATTATTATTTATAATTTCTACACCTGTAATATAGTTAACATTATTAGAAATTACTAAACCTAGCTTTGTATTCATGGAGTCTCTAAAAATAATGTTTTTTATATGCTCGGTGATACGTATTTTATAGCCTTTATGTATTGTATTATCAATCATTATAGTATCTCTTTGCCCTAAGCTAACAACTTTAGAATTTAAAGGCTGTGCTGTGTTTTCGGTTGGGTCGAAACTATAATCTGCAGTTACATTATTGTTATTAATATCGTAAGCATAAATTCTGTCATATTCGTGATTTTCATCGTCAGGGTCAATGCTTTGCTCATCTTCGATAATTGTTAAACGAGCTTCATTAATAAGCCTTTTTACATTATCACCTTCTATAAAATCAGCTTTTAGCGATTCTAAATCTTCACTTCCAAATAAATCTATAATTGTCATAGATCCAGCAGTTCCTTTAAGTAATAATTTTTCATCTCCTAAACCGTCATCACCATCAGCAAGTGGCATCGAGTTGAAGCTGTAGTCATTAATAAACGTATTAAGCCTATTGCCATTAAAATTTAAAACATAAGTAGCTTCTGTTCTAGCATCAGTTTCTCCATGGGTATAATTAATGGTAATGTTAGCATCGGTTGAAGCTAGATTAAGTAAAATCATACTGCCGTTATCAGCTATAGCTTCTGTTTTTATATATAAGCCTCTAAAATAATTTTTAAAATTATTAGCATTGCTTAAAACTGGGTCGTCTTGTTTATCTATAATGGCTGCTTTCCAAAAATCATTGTCTAGTTCTTCTCTAAGAGCAGGAATTGAATACGTTTTTACTTCATCCTCTCCAGTTCCTGTAATAATTTCTGTAGCTAAAGGGCTTGGTGTAAAATTTGAAACTTCAAGAATTGGTAGACCAATAATTTGATCATCAAAGTCTACAGTAGTATTATTACTCATAGCAAAATTATGAGTAGGGTTTGTTAAGTCTCTATCAGCTTTTGAGAAATAGTTTTGTGCAGTATTAGGGTCACCTTCTGGATTAAAATCTCTTAAGAAATAATTACTTTGATAAACTGTTAGTTTAATCGGGGCAGATGCATTACCATATAAAGAATCTAATTTATATGTAGTAACTTCATTTTCGACACCAGTTGCAGTACTAAAATATGGTATGTTTAATACCACAGATTCTATCTCTGGATTTACACCAAAATCTGGATCGTATGCTACAGGCACTAACTGAGTAATTATACTAGCTGTTGTGCCCCCATATAATGGATCATTATAATAGCCTAGGAGATTAGACTGTAATCCATTTATTTGTACAGCCTCTAGTTTTTTATTGTAGGCTAATGGAGTTATGTTGTATAGGCTTGTACTAAAATTCGAATTTTCTTTTCCTAGAACATCACTGTCAATGGAATTGAACTCTTTATCGCAAGCTATAAGTGTTAAAATTAAAAATGCAACGGCACCAGTAAATTTAAGGGCTTTAAATATCTTCTTCATATATCTTTATTAATGAATCGTTTAGCTTAAAACTTCTGAATTAAAAAATTCTGTGTAAGCTGGACCAAATTCATCCTTACTTTTGTATTCTAAAATAGGTTTTTCTGAGTCTTTTAAATAATTGTTTAAAGTTTCTGGAAGTTCTTCAGAGCCTATTATTAGAGCATCAGAATAATCAATGGCAATTTTCATCAAATTATTAAATGTAGGTTCTTCAAGCGACTTAAAGGCTTCTTCATCTATATTGTCAAATTTAATCTTATTAAACATATCTTTATTTAACGTATTGTTAAAACTTTGATTGTATATAGAAGTTACAATTTTACTTTCGTTAAAAAGCGGCTCATCTTTATAATACTCTTTTAAGTATAAAGGTAATAAAGAAGCAAGCCAACCATGAACGTGAATTATATCTGGTGACCAATTCAATTTTTTTACCGTTTCAATAACACCTTTTGCAAAGAAAATAGCACGTTCATCATTATCAGAAAACAACTCGCCATTTTCGTCGGTTAACGTAGCTTTACGCTTAAAATATTCATCATTATCAATAAAATAAACTTGAATACGTTCTTTCGGAATTGATGCTACTTTAATAATAAGAGGCATGTCCAAATCATTTATTACCAAGTTTATACCAGAAAGCCTGATAACTTCATGTAGTTGATGTCTTCTCTCATTAATATTCCCGTATCTTGGCATAAATATTCTTATTTGACCACCTTGTTGATTCACCAATCTTGGTGCTTCAAACGACATTGAAGAAATTTCGGTTTCAGGTAAATAAGGTACTACTTCAGATGATACATATAATATCCTCTTATCTTTCATAAATAGTTTGCTTTTGAAGATTCAAAATAAAAAACACGCAAAAGTACAAAAATTTATGCAGATTGGTTGTAAAATCTTAAGTTTGCAAGCGTTAATTTTTTATTAAAAAGTGGAAGTTTATTCAGAAAAAAATCAATTAAAGGCATTCTTAAAATCTTTTAAAGCCAAAGGATTTAGTGTTGGATTAGTTCCAACAATGGGAGCTTTGCACGAGGGACATCTGGCTTTAGTTAAAAAGGCTCTTGAGAATAATGAAAGAGTTGTTGTTAGCATTTTTGTAAACCCAACCCAGTTTGATAATAAGGAAGATTTGCTAAAATATCCAAGAACTTTGGAGAGCGATGTCGAATTACTAAAAACGGTAAGTAAGGACAAAATATGTGTTTATGCACCGACGGTGGAAGATGTTTACGAAGGAAATGCGGTTTCCAAAAATTTTGAATTTGATGGTTTGGAGTTTGAAATGGAAGGCAAATTTCGTAATGGGCATTTTAATGGTGTTGGTACTATAGTGAAGCGTTTATTTGAGATTGTAAAACCGCACGATGCATATTTTGGAGAAAAGGATTTTCAGCAGTTACAGATAATAAAGAAGTTGGTTGAAAAACACAATATTTCAGTTAATGTAATTGGCTGTAAAATACATCGTGAAACTAACGGATTGGCTATGAGTTCGCGAAATACAAGGTTGAAACCAGAGTATGCTAAAGCAGCACCTTTCATTTATAAAACTTTAAAATCTGCCAACGAAAAATTTGGCACAAAAAGTGCTAATAAAGTTTCGGAGTGGGTTGAAAAACAATTTGCTAAGCATGATTTGTTAGAATTAGAATACTTCATAATAGCAGATGCTAAAACCTTAAAACCAATCAAAAGAAAATCAAAGAAAAAAGCATATAGAGCCTTTATCGCCGTATATGCAGATGATATTAGACTGATTGATAATATCGCATTAAATTAATTACCTTTGCCATATGCAAATTCAAGTAGTAAAATCTAAGATTCATAGAGTTAAATGCACAGGTGCAGAACTCAATTATATAGGTAGTATAACTATCGATGAAGATTTAATGGATGCCGCTAATATAATTCAAGGAGAAAAGGTTCAAATTGTAAATAATGACAATGGGGAACGTCTTGAAACCTATTGTATTCCTGGGCCTAGAGCTAGTGGAGAAATCACGCTTAATGGAGCGGCTGCTCGTAAAGTATCTGTTGGAGATACCCTTATTTTAATTACTTATGCTTTTATGGATATTGAAAAAGCTAAAGTATTTAAGCCTTCGTTAGTATTTCCAGATGAAGCAACTAATTTATTAAAATAGATTTTTGAAACTAAATATTAAGAGAATATTAAAAATAGCACTCCCATTACTTTTGGGAGTTTTTTTAGTCTGGTATTCTCTGTCTCAGATTTCTATTGTTGAATTGCTAGAATATGTCAAAAAAGCTGACTATACCTGGATTATTCTGGGTATGTTTTTAGGACTATTAAGTCACCTTTCTAGAGCTTATCGTTGGCAATTTCAGTTAGAACCATTGGGCTATAAAATTAGATTAGCTAATAGTGTTATGGCTGTATTTGCTACCTACTTAATAAACTATACAATTCCAAGAGCTGGAGAAGTGGCTAGAGCTTCCATTCTTACAAATTACGAGGACGTCCCTTTTGAAAAAGGTTTCGGGACTATAGTTGCAGAAAGAATAGCCGATATGATTGTTATGATTGGTATTATAAGTGTTACACTTTTTCTGCAATTCGATTTTATTTATGGCTTTTTAGTAGAAAAATTTAATCCAACCAAAATAACAATGGCATTTGGAGGATTATTAGTTTTAATCTTCTTATTTACAAGATTTATAAAAAAAAGCAAGTCTAAAATTGCTTTAAAGATTAAAAACTTTGTAAATGGTTTAATTGAGGGTGCTTTAAGTATTTTTAAAATGAAAAAGAAATGGGCATTCATCTTTCATACCTTGTTTATTTGGGGGATGTATGTACTCATGTTTTATGTCACCTCATTTTCATTAGAGCAAATGCAAAACATACCTTTTGCAGCTATTTTAATAGGTTTTATTGCTGCAAGTTTTAGCATTGCTGCCACAAATGGAGGTATAGGTTCTTATCCAGAAGCCATTGTGTTAGCATTTTTATTATTCAATATTCCAGAAGACCCAAGTCGCGCTTTTGGTTGGATTATGTGGGCATCACAAACACTTATGATTATTATTCTAGGAGGGCTATCATTAATATACTTGCCAATTTATAATAGAAAGAAGCAGCCTAAAAAAGTTTAAAACCCTTTAATAAGGTTTCAAAACTTTGCTTTTTATCTCTAGGTTAATTTCTTAACTTGCCCGTAATAAATCTCAAATCGTCATAAAATGAAAAAACCAACCCTCTTTTTTTTAGCATTGTTTTGTATGTTGAATATTACTTTCGCCCAGGTTAAATACGAAACTATAGAATCTTCAAAATTAGGAGAAACACGAGAAATTAAAATACAAGTACCTCGTGGTTATAATAGTAATGAAGATAAAAGCTATCCTATAATTCTTGCTTTAGATGGCGACTATATGTTTGAAGCTGTTGCTGGAAATGTAGATTATTATTCCTATTGGGAAGATATGCCAGAAGCCATAGTGGTTGGCGTCAATCAATTAGATAAGCGTTACGACGATTGCTTGTATTCTGAACAAAATTCGTTACCAATTGAAACAGGCGCGGCTTTTTTCGAGTTCTTAGGAATGGAACTTATTCCATATATAGAGAGCACCTATAGAACGGTTAATTTTAGAGTTGCAGTAGGGCATGGGGAAACGGCTAATTTTATCAATTATTATTTGTTAAAATCAGATCCATTATTTCAAGCTTATATAGCAATAAGTCCAGAGTTAGCTCCAAACATGTTGGATTACATTCCTGAAAGACTCGGGAAAGTACAATCAAAGATTTTTTATTATTTGGCTGGTACCAATAATGATTCCAAATCCATAAGACAAATGACAGAAGCTTTAAACACAAGCATTAAAACTGTCGATAATAAAAATGTTTTATACAACTATGATAATTTCGAGGGGCCTTCACATTATTCGATTCCTGCACATGCGATTCCTAAAGCGATAGAGAGTATATTTCTAGTATTTCAACCTATATCTAAAAAAGAATACAAAGAATCTATCCTTAAGTTAGAGGATTCTCCAGTGACTTATTTACAAGAAAAATATCAAACTATCTACGATTTGTTTGCTATAGATAAGCAAATATTAATTAACGATTTTAAAGCTATAGCGGCAGCTATCGAAAAAAACGAAGACTTTCAATACTATGAAGAGCTTGGTAAAATAGCCAGAAAGCAATATCCAAAAGCCTTGTTAGGAAACTATTATTTAGCGCGCTTTTACGAAGAAACGGGCGAACCTAAAAAGGCTATGAGAACCTATCAATCGGCTTACATTCTTGATGAAATTGCGGGTTTAACAAAAGATTTAATGCTAGAAAAAGCCAATTTAATTAAGGAAGATTTTGGCTACTAAAAGATGAATTGTAAAATAGTTTTTAAGGTATTTACTAAAAACCTTCAATAACCCAATATCTTAAGCTATGGTTAAAGTAAAAACTACTTTTTTTTGTCAGAACTGCGGAACTCAATATGCTAAATGGCAAGGACAATGTAATGCCTGTAAAGAATGGAATACCATTGTTGAAGAACTTATTCAAAAGCCAGAAAAGAGCGATTGGAAAACGCCAACTTCAAGTGTAAAACGCGCTTCAGTTCCTTTACGAATTAATGAAATTGATACCTCAAAAGAACCACGGTTAAATACTTTTGATTCAGAATTCAATCGTGTTTTGGGTGGGGGTATTGTTCCAGGTTCATTAACCTTGTTAGGAGGAGAACCAGGAATTGGTAAGAGTACCTTGTTGCTTCAAATTTCATTAAAATTACCATACAAGACTTTATATGTTTCAGGTGAAGAAAGTCAGAAACAAATAAAAATGCGTGCCGAACGCATCAATCCAGAAAATAGTAATTGCTATATTTTAACGGAAACTAAAACACAAAATATCTTTAAGCAAATCGCTTCGCTCCAACCTGACGTAGTAATTATTGACTCTATACAAACCTTACATAGCGATTATATAGAATCGTCTTCAGGTAGTATTTCGCAAATAAAAGAGTGTACTACAGAGCTTATAAAGTTTGCTAAAGAAACAGCAACCCCTGTATTGTTAATTGGTCATATCACAAAAGATGGAAATATTGCAGGTCCAAAAATTTTAGAGCATATGGTAGATACCGTTTTGCAATTTGAGGGCGACCGAAATCATGTATTTAGAATTTTAAGAGCGCATAAAAACCGTTTTGGCTCTACCAATGAATTGGGTATTTATGAAATGCAAGGTTCAGGTTTGCGAGAAGTTTCAAACCCCTCAGAGATTTTAATTTCTAAAAAGGACGAAGAGCTTTCGGGTAATGCTATTGCTGCAACCTTGGAAGGTATGCGTCCACTAATGATTGAAGTTCAAGCATTAGTTAGTACAGCAGTTTATGGTACACCACAACGTAGCGCCACAGGTTTTAATGCGAAACGTCTTAATATGCTACTGGCTGTTTTAGAAAAACGAGCAGGATTTCGTTTAGGAGCCAAAGATGTGTTTTTAAATATTACGGGCGGTATAACAGTTGATGACCCTGCAATAGATTTGGCAGTTGTTGCTTCTATTTTATCCTCCAATGAAGATGTATCGCTTCAAAAAGATTTTTGTTTTGCTGCTGAGGTTGGTTTGTCTGGAGAAATACGTCCAGTACAACGTGTTGAACAACGCATCCTTGAAGCAGAAAAACTTGGTTTTTCAACCATTTTTGTGTCTAAATACAATAAAATTTCATTGAAAAATACTGCTATTCAGATTCAATTAATTTCTAAGATTGAAGATTTGGTAGATTTGATTGTTTAAAGCCATTGCGAATTACACTTTTTGTTTGAGTATCAATCTGTTTCTGTTAAATTCTTAGTATAAGATTACCACATCGCTCAACTCCTTGTAATAGCTATCATAAATTATACTCGTAACACCTTTTTTTTTCCTAAAAATCATTAAATTCGCGAACTTATAAGAATCAATAGTAAATGAGCGCTAAATTTCCTGAATATAAAGGACTTGACTTACCAAATGTAGCAAACGAAGTTCTGCAATATTGGCAAGAAAACCACATCTTTGAAAAAAGTGTAACAACCCGAGAAGGGGCAGAATCTTACGTGTTTTTTGAAGGCCCTCCGTCTGCAAATGGACTTCCTGGTGTACACCACGTTTTAGCACGTGCTATTAAAGATATTTTTCCGCGTTATAAAACCATGAAAGGCTTCCAAGTTAAGCGTAAAGCAGGTTGGGACACGCACGGTTTACCTATTGAGTTAGGTGTTGAAAAAGAACTTGGAATTACAAAAGAAGATATTGGTAAAACCATTTCGGTTGAAGATTATAACGCTGCTTGTAGAAAAGCAGTGATGCGTTACACAGATGTTTGGAATGATTTGACTCAAAAAATGGGGTACTGGGTAGATATGGACGATCCATACATTACCTACGAGCCTAAATATATGGAATCTGTTTGGTGGTTATTAAAACAGATTTACAACAAAAGTTTGTTGTACAAAGGGTACACCATTCAACCGTATTCTCCTAAGGCTGGTACAGGTTTAAGTTCGCATGAGTTAAATCAACCAGGAACCTATCAAGATGTTACAGATACTACTGTGGTGGCTCAGTTTAAAGCAATAAAAGAGACATTACCAGATTTTTTGCAAAGTATAGGTGACATTTATTTTTTGGCTTGGACGACTACACCATGGACCTTACCAAGCAATACGGCTTTAACTGTTGGACCAAAGATTAATTATGTTTTAGTAAAAACTTTTAATCAATACACATTTGAACCTATAAATGTGATTTTAGCAGATTCTTTGGTTGAAAAACAATTTGATGGAAAGTTTATTAACATAACAAGTGATACAGCTTTTGAAAGTGAATTAAGAGAAAACCACACTTTTGATAGTTTTCAAAAGAGTATAAATGATGAACTAGATCATTTAACACTTATTCTTAAATCTAGTGATAGACCTGATTTAATAAAAGAAAGGATTAATTTTTTAGGAAAAATTAGAGGTAAGATACCTTATCAAGTTTTTAACCTTGAATTTAAAGGAAAAGATTTGGTAGGCATTCGTTACGAGCAATTATTGCCTTATACTTTGCCAAACGATAATCCGCAAGATGCGTTTAGAGTCATTTCTGGAGATTTCGTTACTACTGAAGACGGAACGGGAATAGTACACACCGCACCTACATTTGGAGCAGATGATGCGTTAGTTGCAAAACAAGCAACACCAGAAGTTCCACCAATGTTGGTTAAGGATGAGCATGATAATTTAGTGCCTTTGGTTGATTTACAAGGAAAGTTTAGACCAGAAATGGCTGAATTTGCTGGTAAGTATGTAAAGAACGAATATTACGCTGATGGCGAAGCACCAGAGCGTTCTATTGATGTTGAACTTGCTATTAAATTAAAAGAAGAAAATAAAGCCTTTAAGGTTGAAAAATATAAGCACAGTTATCCAAACTGTTGGCGTACGGATAAACCTATTTTATACTATCCATTAGATTCTTGGTTTATTAAAGTGACCGATGTTAAGGAAAGAATGTTTGAGCTTAACGAAACCATAAACTGGAAACCAAAATCAACAGGAACAGGGCGTTTTGGTAACTGGTTGGCAAATGCAAACGATTGGAATTTATCACGCTCGCGTTATTGGGGTATTCCATTACCAATTTGGAGAACTGAAGATGGTAAAGAAGAAATTTGTATCGGTTCAGTTGAGGAATTAAAATCTGAAATGGCTAAGGCAGTTTCAGCAGGCGTATTAAAAGCAGATATTTTTGCCGATTTTGAAGTGGGGAATAACGCCGAAGATAATTATGCTAAAATAGATTTACATAAAAATATTGTTGATGATATTGTGTTAGTATCACCAACAGGTCAAAAAATGTTCCGCGAAAGCGATTTAATTGATGTTTGGTTCGATTCTGGTTCTATGCCTTACGCACAATGGCATTACCCGTTTGAAAACCAAGATTTAATTGATAAAGGGACAACCTACCCAGCAGATTTTATTGCTGAAGGGGTGGATCAAACTCGCGGGTGGTTTTATACACTTCACGCTATTGGAACTATGGTTTTTGATTCGGTTGCCTACAAAAATGTGGTGTCTAACGGATTGGTTTTAGATAAGAACGGACAAAAAATGTCCAAACGTTTAGGAAACGCTGTTGATCCTTTTGAAACATTAGCCACTTATGGTGCCGATGCTACACGTTGGTATATGATTAGTAACGCAAACCCTTGGGATAACTTAAAGTTTGATTTAGAAGGAATAGAAGAGGTTAAACGTAAATTTTTTGGAACACTTTATAACACCTACTCATTCTTTCAGTTATATACAAATCTTGACAATTTTACGTATTCTGAAAAGGACATTCCGTTAAACGAAAGACCAGAAATTGATAGATGGATTCTTTCAGAATTACATACTTTAATACAAAAAGTAGACGCATTTTATGCAGATTACGAGCCTACGCGAGCAGCGCGAGCTATTTCAGATTTTACCCAAGATTATTTAAGTAACTGGTATGTACGTTTAAGTAGAAGGCGATTCTGGAAAGGGGATTATCAAGCAGATAAAATTTCGGCATACCAAACACTTTATACCTGTATGGTTACAATTGCTAAGTTAGGAGCACCTATAGCACCTTTCTTTATGGATAAGCTGTATTTAGACTTAAATTCAGTCACCAAAAAAGAAGCATTTGAAAGTGTACATTTAGCAGGTTTTCCAGTTTACGATGAACGTTTTGTTGATAAGAGTTTAGAAAGGAAGATGGAAAGTGCACAAACAATATCTTCTTTAGTATTATCGTTAAGAGCTAAGGAAAAGATAAAAGTGCGTCAACCGCTTCAAAAAATTATGATTCCGATTGATAGTAAACAGCAAAAGGAAGAAATTTTAGCGGTTTCAGGATTAATAAAGCATGAAGTAAATATAAAAGAAATAGAACTTTTAGAAGATGCTTCAGATATTTTGGTGAAGCAGATTAAACCTAATTTTAAAGCATTAGGGCCACGATTTGGTAAGGATATGAAATTAATTGCCAATACCATAAAAGAGTTAACATCTGCAGATATAAAAAAAATAGAGCAAAAGGGTGTTTTAGAGGTTGTAATTAATGGAAAAAATATTACTTTAGGGCTTCAAGATGTAGAAATAACATCGCAAGATATTGAAGGATGGCTAGTTGCGAATGAAGGCGCCTTAACTGTAGCTTTAGATGTTATAATAACCGAAGAATTACGTAAAGAGGGGATTGCTAGAGAATTAGTAAACCGTATTCAAAATTTGCGTAAAGATTCTGGTTTCGAAGTTACTGACAGAATTGACGTCATACTTCAAAAAGATGAACAAATAATTAATGCCGTTCGTACCAATATCGAGTATATTAAAACGGAAACGTTAACCGAAGAATTAGAAATTAAAGACAAAATAAACGAAGGTATAGATGTTGCTTTTGATGATGTAAATACCAAACTGTTTATTCAAAAACATTAAAATTATGGATGAAAATGTAAGATATTCCGATGCAGATTTAGCTGAATTCAAAACGCTAATTCAAGAAAAAATAGAAAAAGCACAACACGATTTAGAGCTTATTAAAAGTGCGTACATGAACGATCATAATAATGGTACCGAAGATACATCACCAACGTTTAAGGCTTTTGATGAAGGAAGTGCAGTAATGAGTAAAGAATCTAATTCGCAACTCGCTATTCGTCAAGAAAAGTTTATTCGCGACTTAAAAAATGCACTAATTAGAATTGAAAACAAAACCTATGGTATTTGTCGTGTTACAAAAAAACTAATTAATAAGGAGCGTTTAAAGTTAGTGCCTCATGCAACATTAAGCATTGAAGCTAAAAATATGCAGTAATCCTATTTAAATGATATATTTAAAACGTCTCATTTGTTTTTGAGGCGTTTTTTATTTAAATACTTTTTTCACCTTGAGCGCAGTCAAAAGGTCTTAAATTAAAAAAATGTCACTCAAAAAATCTATAATTCTTATCATAATCATTTTACTTATCGACCAGATTAGTAAAATTTACATTAAAACACATTTTATGCTTCATGATAGTGTTGAAGTATTTACTTGGTTTAAAATATATTTTATAGAAAACGACGGGATGGCTTGGGGTACAAAAATTAGTGATTTTGTATCTTTTATTTCAGACCGTTCTGCTAAGGTGTTTTTAACCCTTTTTAGGGTCGTGGCTATTTTCGGAATAGGGTATTGGTTGTACTCTGCAACCAGAAAGTTTAGCCCAAAAGTCTTGATTTTAGCAATCACATTAATTTTTGCAGGTGCTTTAGGTAATATAATTGATTCTGTTTTTTATGGAGTTTGGTTTAGCGGTAGCGAAGGACAAATAGCTTCCTTTTTACCTGAAACAGGAGGATATGATACACTTTTGCATGGTAAAGTAGTAGATATGCTTTATTTTCCATTATACAAAGGATATTTACCCGATTGGATACCTTTTTATGGTGGCGAATTTTTTACATTTTTTGAACCCGTTTTTAATATAGCCGATATGGCGATAAGCACAGGTTTTATAATGCTTATTGTTTTTAATAAAAAGGCGTTTCCTAAAAAAACTTCAGCAGATTAACTTTAGTTTCTATAAACCACAAGTCTCTAAAAAAAGTAGGGATTAACAAGTATTTTCATTTTACTATCTTGTGGTGTTTTTAACAGTTATAATTAGTGCATTGCCAATTATTATTAAAAAATGAATTCAAACTTAAAAATTAATAATATTTGGATTATTCTTTTAGTATTATTCTTATCGTGTAACGAATCAAAAAACCAAGAGGTTATTACCGATTTTTGTTCTCAGATTCATAGGAATGATAAGGTGTCTTTGTCTAAAGAATTAGAAGATGTGTCTGACTTAATGCGAACTAAAACAGGGGTTTATGTTCTGGAAGATGGAAGTGGCTCTATGGTCGCGAGAGCATGGTTATGTGAATACGCAGAAAACACAATAGATATCCAGTATTTCATTTTTTCAACAGATAATGTTGGACTAATAGCCTGCGATTATTTAGTGCGAGCTGCAGATCGTGGTGTTAAAGTAAGGATTCTTGTAGACGATATTATGGTTGATGCAGATATAGAAGATTTACTAACTTTTAATTCACATGAAAATATAACTGTAAAAATTTATAATCCAGGTGTTAATTTAGGTAAGAATATTTTTAGCAAAATTCAAAAATTTACTACAGATTTTAGAGGTGCCAACCAGCGTATGCATAATAAAACATTTATTGTAGACGGTAAAGTGGTAATAACCGGTGGACGCAATATTGCTGATGAATATTTCGATTACGATCATGAGTATAATTTTCGAGATAGAGATATTTTGTTGCTAGGAAAAGAATCAGAAAGTGTAAACAAGTCTTTTAACGAATTCTGGAATGATACCTTGAGTAAAAAGATTTCCAATATTATTGAAGAGGACACTAGTAAAGAATATCCAGAAAACACATTTGATAACTTACATGAATATGCCTGTAACCCAAATAATTTTTGGCCACAAGTAAGAGAAAGAATAGAGAATTTACCAGCAACATTCAGCATTATTAAAAATTCAAGTGATTTGGTATGGTTAAACGATGTTTCTTTTATTTCGGATGCGCCAGGTAAAAATGATGGAAATGAAGGCTTAGGTGGCGGAGGTATTTCTACAAATGCTTTAATTGAATTAGTTAAAGCAGCAGAAAAATCTATTGAGATTCAAACACCATATTTAATTACAACCGAGTTAAGTAGAAATTTGTTTAAGGAAGCTGTAGAACGCGGTGTGACTATTCGAATACTTACAAATAGTTTAGCATCAACAGATAATATAGAGGCATTTAGTGGCTATCAATCAGATCGAGAAAAATTGCTAAATACAGGTGTTCGAATTTTTGAATTTAGACCAGATGCTGCTGAACGAAAAAAGATAATGACTGGAGAGTTACAAGAAAAATTGAATCATCAACCAATATTTGGTCTTCACGCCAAATCAATGGTGGTTGACAATAAGACTACAGTAATAGGTACTTTTAATTTAGACCCTAGAAGCGCCAATTTAAATACAGAGTGTATTGTTATTGTCAATTCTGAAAAAATAGCCAAAGGTGTTTTGGAAGGAATGGAAGATGAGTTTAAACCTGAAAATTCTTGGGAAACCACTTTAGATTTCAACCCAGATTCCGAGGTGAATAAGTTTAAAAGATTAAAAACTTGGACACGAAAGATTATACCAAAAGATATATTGTAATTTGCAATTCTTCCGAAAACTAAAATCCTAGTAAAATTAAAAGTCTTTTAAAAAGTAGAATATGTGTAAAAAATTCACGTAAGCATAGTATTATTTTAGATGTAGTTTTTATCTTTAAATCGAAATATAATATTCAATTATGAAAATAAAGTACCTGCTTATTCTTTTTAGTTTTTTCAGTTTAATACAATCGTATTCTCAAAACACCTATGATATTATTTTTCCAGATATCAACAGAGATCAAGTTTGTAAGCAGTGTATTCAAATATTTAATAAAAAGCCCAAAGAGGTAAAATTTTCAATTGTTAGGGAGAATAACAATCTATATTTTCAGGTAAATAATAAACAATGGTTCAATCTTTTGTTTAAAAACTCAGGCGATGGTATTGCTGTGGACGTTATTGAAAAAAATAGATATGATTGCAGTAATGAGTCAATAGTAAATGAACAAATAAAAGGGGTTTTGCTTAAACCAGTTTACTCTAAAAAACTAAGAAGTGGATTGAAACCAAGCTCTGAAAATAGATTTCGAGTTCATGTTGGACGATTATCAGATACTTATTTAAATAAGGAGTTAGAGTACAATATTTTATTTTTAAGTAATAAAAATTTATGCAGTTATTACGTGATTTATGATTTAGAATCGTATCCGTGGGAGTTGTTAGATATGGGCATGTATTTAGATTCTTTAACCTATAATATCAAACAAATTAAACCAGTTGGAAAGGAAGGGTATATACTTCGATACAAGACTTTGAAATTTCAAATTCCTTTTGAAAAAAACAAATCTGAATACTCTCAAGAAGATATTCGTCCCATTTATGACTCTTTGAGACTTACAGACTTTAATATAAAAACTATAAATATTAAGGCTTATGCATCTATTGAAGGAAGTTTAGAACGTAATGTTGAATTACAAGAACAACGTGCAAGCAGTATAGCAGCAGCATTACAAACATTTCAGAAGCCAACTATAAAAACAGACATTTCTTCTTCGGAAAATTGGGTTGAATTTTTAAACGATATACAAGGAACAAAGCATGAATCTTTATCTCAATTAAGTAAAGAACAAGTAAAAGGAAAATTAGTTGGACAGCTTTCCACAGATTTAGAGCCTATTTTAAAAAATCATAGGAAAGCTATTCTAGAGCTAGAATTGCAAAAGAAGGATAAATATAAAGATATGACTCCAGAACAGTTGTTAGGTAAATTCAATACAGCTATTGGTGTCGAAAATATAACAGAAGCTTTAGAAATTCAGAATTCTATTTTCGAAAAATTGAAGAACAAAGAGGTGTCTCCAGACTTCTTAAAGAAAATGGAAATACCAAATCAAGCAAAGTTTGTTAAAATTTTCAACAAAAATTCCGCATATCGAGCCATGTTAGATGTTAGGCAATCTATGATTGTTTATAATGAATTGCTAAAATTAGATAAGCTATCTCCCAAAAATGGAGAAGTAAAGTATAATATTGCTGCTATTAAGTTAAAACTATGGCGTTATAAGGCTTTAGAGGTAAACGAAATTAAATTGAAAGGACAAATTAACGCATTAAAGAATTATAAAATTCCAACCTCATTAATTTCGAGAATGATGGTGAATTACCATATTATAAAGTCTGAAAACTATATGCGAAAGGGTGATTATAAAAATAAAGATATCTCGGTAAATTATATTAATGGTAATTACAAAAACTTCCAATTGTCTGATTATGATTATTTAAGTTTAGCGCAGTTTTTTAGTTATTATGCCAACAACAATATGGCAGTTAATTTGCTCGAGAACAAAGCCAAAAGCATAGATATAAACGAGAATTTACTTTTTTATTATTTAAACCTAACATTAATTAATAAAGAACTTACTAAGAATGAAGACTACAGAACCATTATGCTAAACGCAATTAATATGAATAAAACGCGTTTCTGTAAATTGTTTAATGCTGTTGAAGATGGAGGTGTCACCTTTCAATTATTAGAAGATGAATATTTAAGAGAAACTTATTGTGAGAATTGTGAAAATTAAAACTTGTAAAAGTGCTTTGGCGTCACACAATAATCTAACCTAACATCACTTTCATATATATCTATGGTTTCATCCTCTGCTTCAAAAAAAGATAAGCCTATTTTTGTAGTTTCTGGTTTACAATGAGCTAAAAATTTATCGTAAAATCCTTTGCCATAACCAACACGATTCCCAGCTTTATCATACGCTAAAAGCGGAACAAAAACAACATCAATTTTATTGTTCGAAATTTCTATACCATCAACAGGCTCTGGGATGTTATAATTATTTTTTTTGATGACTGTGTTGTCAGTCAAAAGAAAATGCGTCATAGCACCTGTTTTAAAATCGCTTTTAGAAATGAGAATATTTTTGTCTTTACCCGATAAAATATTCAAAATATAATCGGTATTTACTTCTTTTTGTTCTTCTATTGCTAAGAAAATATGGTAAAAAGTATGTTCCCAAATAGGAAGTTTTAAAAGCTGATTTGAAATGGCTAAACTCAAATCGTCAATCTGATTTTCAAATAAGTTTTTTCGAAGTGCTTTGTATGTTTTTCGTAACTCAGCTTTAGTCATTTGGCTCTCTTTTTTTATACCTGTCTGGTTTTAAAACCAGACAGGTCTCGTAACATACTATCTTTTAAGTTCCGTAGAAATATGAAACAAAGCATCACCTTGATACACAATAGGCGATTCATTCACATTAATTATATATCCTGAATTATCTGCTTTAACAAAATAATTAAACTTGCCATAGGGGTCTGTAATATTACCAATAATATCATTTTTATCTACTTTAGAACCAATTTTAGCAGCAGCTTTAAACATGCCAGAATATTTAGCACGTTTCCATTTACTGTCACTAATAAATATGCAATTTTTCTTTGGTGCAGATGCCTTATATTTTGAACTTAACATACCTAAATAACTTAAAACACGCTTTGCGCCATTAACCCCAGAATTAGTTACCAAATCGTCTATGTGAAATGACTTGCCGCCTTCAAAAAGCAATAAAGGAATGCCTTTTTTAAAACAAGTATTTCTAAAAGATTTATTAAGGTTTTTAGAGTATAATACAAAGGGCGCACCAAATACTTTTGCTAATTGCTTAAGTTTTTGTTCTCCATGAATGATTCTTATTTGTGGCGCGTTAAACCTGCCCGATCCCCCAGTGTGAAAGTCCATAATATAATCTACATGAGGAATAATCTCATTTGTTAATTTATGAGCGACCCTACTAGCCAATGAGCCTTTAGAGCTACCAGGAAACACACGATTTAAATCGCGACCATCTGGAAATTCACGTTTCAGGTTTATGAATCCGAAAATATTAATAACAGGCATGCAAATAATAGTTCCGCATTTAGGTTTATTAATGCCTTTAGCAATAAGTTGTCTCACAATTTCAACACCATTTACTTCATCGCCATGTATACCTGCTGTAAATAGTACTGTGGGGCCAGGTTTTTTAGATCGTTCAATAATTACAGGAACGTTAACAGGTGTTGAGGTATGAAGGTTGGCAACATCAAAATTAACTTCTTTACTTTCTCCACGAGCAATAGTTTCGTTAAGAATTGTCAGTATTTTTTTTTCAGCACTCATGTATCTTATGGCATTTTTTAAAGAAGACTAACGTCTATTTCTTTCAATGTAGGTAATAATGCTTTTAGCAATGTTTTTTCCTGTGGCAGATTCTATTCCTTCTAGTCCAGGAGTTGAATTCACTTCAAGTAACAGCGGACCTCTACCAGATTGCAACATATCTACACCACAAACGGGTAATTTTAAAGCTCTAGAGGCTTTCATTGCAACTTTTATTTCCGCTTCAGTAAGTTTTACTATTTCTGCAGAACCACCACGGTGTAAATTTGAACGAAACTCACCTTCACGCCCTTGACGTTTCATCGCTCCAACAACATGCCCATCAACAACCAATGCTCGTAAATCGGCACCTTTTGCTTCTGCAATATATTCTTGCACTAAAGCACGTGCTTGTAATCCGTTAAATGCTTCTAATACAGATTCGGCGGCATTTTTGGTTTCAGCTAAAACGACACCTAAGCCTTGAGTTCCTTCAAGAAGTTTGATGATTACTGGTGTACCACCAACATGAGAAATCACTTCTTCAACATCTCTGGAGTAATTAGTAAAAACTGTTTTAGGCATTCCAATTCCAGCTTTTGAAAGCCTTTGAAAACTTCTTAATTTGTCTCTCGATCTAATAATAGCATCAGAGGTTACCGATGTAAACACATTCATCATTTCAAATTGTCGTACAACTGCACAACCAAAAAATGTAACAGAGGCTCCTA
Source organism: uncultured Algibacter sp. (assembly GCF_947487605.1). Taxonomy (GTDB): domain Bacteria; phylum Bacteroidota; class Bacteroidia; order Flavobacteriales; family Flavobacteriaceae; genus Algibacter_D. The sequence goes on along the minus strand of NZ_CANKXK010000008.1, from coordinate 127,090 downwards.
TACGTGGTATAATAGCATCTACATAATCCAGATAACGATCTTTGTAGTATATGGTAGGTTTTTCTTTTTCAATAATGATATCACATTTTAGGGGATCTATTACCTCCATAATGTGACCACGACTTTCACCTTCTTCTATAAGTCTTCTTGTAGAATATAAATTTTCGTTCCGAGAAAGAATAACAATGTTCACTAATCACCTATAATTTTACTGCAATATACTAAAAAAGCATATCGAATTTTTAACTATGTTACTTTTACTATACCTTTGATAAAGATGAGTAAGCCTACCCTAGACATACAACTTAAAACCTTGCCAAATCAACCCGGGGTTTACCAATATTTTGATTCTGAAGGCACTATTTTATATGTAGGAAAAGCTAAAAACTTAAAAAAGCGTGTTAGTTCGTATTTTACTAAAACCCATGAAAACGGAAAAACTAGAGTCCTTGTAAAAAAAATAGATAGCATAAAACACATTGTAGTTGAAACAGAAACCGACGCACTATTACTGGAGAATAACCTCATAAAAAAACATAAACCACGTTATAATGTGCTGCTAAAAGACGACAAATCGTATCCTTGGATTTGTATAAAGAATGAACGGTTTCCTAGAGTATTTTCTACAAGACGTGTTTTTAAAAATGGTGGTGAGTATTTTGGGCCTTATACAAGTGGGAGAACAGTTCATACTTTATTAGATTTAATAAGAGGATTATACAGTTTACGAACCTGTAATTATGATTTGGCTGAAGAAAAGATAAAAGCAGGTAAGTATAAAGTATGTTTAGAATATCATTTAGGAAATTGTAAGGGATCTTGTGAAGGATTAGAAACTGAAACTGAATATAGCGAAAGCGTAAAAGCTATAAAAGAAATTTTAAAAGGGAATTTTAAAGATTCGTTGTCTCAGTTTAAAATGCAAATGAAGCGATATGCTGAGAACATGCAGTTTGAAGAAGCACAAAAAATCAAGGAAAAAGTAGAAATCCTTGAAAATTATCAAGCAAAATCGACCATTGTAAATCCTAAAATAAGCAATGTAGATGTGTTTTCTATAATGAGCGACGAAAGCTATGGCTATATTAACTTTTTACAACTTTCTTATGGATCCATTATTCGTTCGCATACTTTAGAGATAAAAAAGAAATTGGATGAAACCGACCAACAATTGTTAGAATTAGCAATAACTGAAATTAGGCAACGATTCCATTCTAATTCAAAAGAAATTTATGTGCCTTTTAAGGTTGATTTGGGAGAAGGTATTAAAGTAACTATTCCTAAATTGGGAGATAAAAAGCATATTTTAGATTTATCGCTTAGAAACGCAAAGTACTATAGAATGGAGCGTTTCAAACAAATGAAAATCGTAGATCCCGATAGACATGCCAATAGAATTATGGCACAGATGAAATCCGATTTACGCCTTACTGAGGAGCCGAGGCATATAGAATGTTTCGATAATTCAAACATCCAAGGAACGCATCCTGTAGCCGCTTGTGTAGTTTTTAAAAATGGAAAACCTAGTAAAAAAGACTACCGCCATTTTAATATAAAAACGGTGGAAGGTCCAGATGATTTTGCTTCTATGGAAGAAGTTGTTTACCGCAGATATAAAAGATTGCAAGAAGAAGCGCAACCTTTACCACAATTAATCGTCATAGATGGAGGGAAGGGGCAATTATCTTCTGCACTAAAAAGTTTGGATGCGCTTAATTTAAGAAGAAAAATTGCTATTGTTGGAATTGCTAAACGTTTAGAAGAATTATATTACCCAAACGATCCAATTCCATTATATTTAGATAAAAAAAGCGAAACACTTAAAATAATACAACAATTACGTAATGAAGCACATCGGTTTGGTATTGAGCATCATAGGAATAAGCGTAGTAAAAGTGCCTTAAATACGGAGCTAGAAACCATAAATGGTGTAGGTGAAAAAACAGTAGTGGAGCTGTTAAAACATTTTAAATCGGCAAAACGAGTTGCGAATGCGAAGTTAGATGAACTGGAAGCAGTTGTTGGTTTGTCAAGAGCCGAAAAGGTTTATAATTATTATCATGAAAAATAAAATCACAAATAGTATTCTTTGAATCACAAAATTATCATATTAACCCTATGCTTACTTGCTTTATTTTCCGCACAAGCGCAAAATGAAACACAAGAAAAGATACCCAAAGTTGGCCTAGTACTTAGTGGTGGCGGCGCAAAAGGACTAGCGCATATAGGGGTTTTAAAAGTGATGGATAGCTTAGGCGTTAAGGTCAATTATATTGCAGGAACAAGTATGGGGGCTATTGTTGGTGCCTTATATGCATCTGGGTATACAGGAAATCAATTAGATTCTTTGTTTCAAGAAATTAATTTTGATGATATTATAAACGACGACTTACCTAGAGCATCCAAATCATTTTTAGAAAGAGATAATAATGAAAAGTACGCGCTAAAGTTGCCTTTCGATAATTTTAAAATTAAGCTGCCATCTGCACTTTCAAAAGGCTATAATACTTACAGTTTATTGTTAAAATTGACTTTGCATGTAAATGAGATAAAGGATTTTAGTAAGCTCCCAATTCCGTTTTTTTGTATTGCTACAAATGCCGAAACAGGTAAACAGGTAATTTTAGACAAAGGCAATTTAACACAAGCAATTATGGCTAGTGGGGCTTTACCATCATTGTTTCAACCAGTAGAAATTAATGATACCGTTTTAATTGATGGTGGTGTTGTGAATAATTATCCCATAGATGAGTTACGGGCAAAAGGCGTTGATATTATAATTGGAGTTGATGTGCAAGACGACTTGCTTAATCGAGACGAGTTAACCTCGGCTCCAGATGTACTCATTCAAATTAATAATTTCAGGACGATTAAAGATATGAAGCTCAAAGTCCCGAAAACAGATGTGTATATTAAGCCTAATATAAAAGATTTTAATGTTGTGTCGTTTAATGATGGTGCTAAAATTATAGAGGCGGGCAGATATGCTGCCATGTCTAAATTAAATATTTTAAGAGAGTTAGCGTTAAGAAAAAAGGTAGATAACTTAAAGTTAGAACCACCTGTAACAGATAGTGTTAAAATTAATAGCATAACAATAAAAGGTAATAAGAACTATACTAGGTCTTATATATTAGGAAAACTCAAATTTAAAAATGAGAAAAAAATTAGTTATGAGGATTTTAGAAAAGGCATAAATAATGTAGTCGCAACTAATAATTTTGATTCGTTCGAATATCAATTAAAGAATTCTGAAGATAAAGAAGGTTATGATTTAGTTTCAAATATAAAGGAGTCTCAAGTCAACACTTTTTTCAAATTAGGAATTCATTATGACGATTTATATAAGAGTGCTGCACTTTTAAACTTAACAAAAAAACGCTTACTTTTTAAAAACGACTTAGCTTCATTAGATATTATTCTCGGCGATAATGTGCGCTATAATTTCGAATATTTGATCGATAAAGGTTTTTATTGGAGTGTTGGAATAAGATCTAGATATAATCAATTTGAAAAAAATATTAGTGCACAATTACTATTGGACGAATCTCAAATAATAACTCCAGAATTAAATAAAATTGATGTAAAGCTTCGTGATCAAACCAATCAATTTTATTTGCAAACTATATTTTTAAGAGATTTTGCATTAAGCATTGGAGCAGAACATAAGCGTTTAAAAATAGACTCCGAAACAATAACGGGTAACAATATAGGAGATGAATTTCAATTTGAAAATACCGACTATTTTAGTGCATTCGGAGGGCTTAAGTTGGACACTTACGACAATAAATATTTTCCAAAAAAAGGGTTTTATTTTGATGGCGATATACATATGTACTTATTTGCATCGCATTTTAATGAGACTTTTGATAATTTTTCCATATCAAAAGCAGATTTGGGATATGCTTTTAGTGTCTCTAATAAACTTGCTTTTAATTTACAAATAGGAGGTGGGTTTAAATTGGGAGATAAATCAACACAAGCACTAGATTTTGCTTTGGGAGGTTATGGTAACAATTTAATAAATAATTTTATTCCTTTTTTGGGTTACGATTTTGTGTCACTTACAGGAAATAGCTTTGTCAAAGCATCTTTTGTTGCAGATTATGAGGTGTTTAAAAAGCATCATGTTACTGTAGAAGGAAATTGGGCTAATATAGATGACGATATTTTTGAAACGGGAGAATGGTTTACACTTCCAGATTATAGAGGCTATTCTTTAGGGTATGGCATTGATACATTTATTGGTCCTATTCAAGGAAAATTTAGTTATTCCCCAGAACAGAAACAAAGCACTTGGTTTTTTAATATAGGTTTCTGGTTCTAGAAAATTGCTTGTTTGTCATTTCCGCAAAGGCATAAACCTTTTAAAATATATAAAATAATGATATTAAGAAACCAAATTAATGAATCTCATTAATGGGTGTGAAGCTATTCTTTTTATAATGTCGTTATTTTTCCGATATTTGTATTCAGATGAAACTTTATTGGAAAGACTTATTATCATTTCTTCACTACCTTATCAAGAGAAACCCTGAGTAAGCAGGCATTTTTTTGTATCTTTAGATACGTCCATTTTCAGTTAAATACCACCTTCAAATAGCAGAAGGTTATATTATAGTTTTTAATATTTAATATTTAAAATATGCCTTTTTATCATAAGTTAGGGAAAATCCCCTATAAACGTCATATTCAATTTAGAAAGCCAGATGGCAGTTTGTATTACGAACAATTATTTGGAACTATTGGGTTTGATGGCATGTCAACAAACAGTTATCATGAGCAACGACCAACACAGGTTAAAAAAATAAAAAACCAATACAGTGTTGCGCCTAAGATTGCTAAAGCAAATAATATTAAGTCCTATCGTTTAAGAGGTTTTCAAGTAAGTCCAGAGGAAGATTTTTTAGAAAGCAGAAAAACAGTTTTAATTAATAGCGATTGTGCCATTATTTTGGCAGCTCCCAAACAATCCACAAGCGATTATTTTTATAAAAACACAGATGCAGATGAATTAATTTTCATCCATAAAGGCACTGGTAAATTAAGAACCATGCTAGGCAATCTCGATTTTAAATATGGAGATTATTTGTTGGTTCCTCGTGGAATTATATATAAAATTGACTTTAATACAGAAGATAATAGATTGTTTATTGTAGAATCCCGTCGACCAATTTACACGCCTAAACGTTATAGAAACTGGTTTGGACAATTATTAGAACATGCGCCATTTTGCGAACGCGATATTCGCAGGCCTCAAGAACTAGAGACCTATAACGAGTCTGGCGATTTTTTAATTAAAGTCAAAAAACAAGATGATATTATTGAAATGGTTTATGCCTCACATCCTTTTGATGTTATTGGTTATGATGGGTATAACTACCCATATGCTTTTTCAATTCACGATTTCGAACCTATAACAGGACGTATTCATCAACCACCGCCAGTACATCAAACATTCGAGACCGATGCTTTTGTAGTCTGTAGTTTTGTACCTAGGTTGTACGATTATCATCCAGAGTCCATTCCTGCTCCATACAATCATAGTAATATAGATAGTGATGAGGTTTTATATTATGTAGATGGCGATTTTATGAGTAGAAACGATATCGATGCAGGCCATATTTCGTTGCACCCAGCGGGTATTCCACATGGGCCACATCCAGGAGCTGCAGAGCGTAGTATAGGTAAAGTGAAAACCGACGAACTTGCGGTTATGGTAGATACTTTTAAACCATTAATGGTTACCGAAGAAGCTATGAAAATAGCCGATGACGATTATTATAAATCTTGGTTAGAATAAATTTTTTATTAGAAGCTATTTCCTGCTTTCTGTTGTATCTTTTTTGAAGAAAAATCAAAAAAGGATGCCACTTCAATCAGGGCTATTAAATAAGAGTTAAAATTTAACTTTACGAATAAACAATTAAACTCATAAACGAATAAACTTTAAAACAATGAGTAAAGAAATAAAAACAGTAAACTACGGTTTAGAAAAAATATTTGAAGGCGCGCAAGATTTCCTACCACTTTTAGGAACAGATTATGTCGAGTTCTATGTAGGCAACGCTAAGCAATCGGCACATTTTTACAAAACAGCATTTGGTTTTCAATCGTATGCATATAAAGGTTTAGAAACAGGTTCAAAAGACTCAGTAAGTTACGTGTTAAAACAAGACAAAATCAAGTTAGTTTTAACAACGCCATTAAATAGTTCATCATCAATAAATAATCATATAGTTAAGCATGGCGATGGTGTTAAAGTTATAGCACTTTGGGTTGAAGATGCTAGAAAAGCATATCAAGAAACTACAAGTAGAGGCGCAAAATGGTATATGGAACCTTTTGTAGAAAAAGATGAAAATGGGGAAGTGGTTCGAGCCGGAATTTACACCTATGGCGAAACAGTGCATATGTTTGTTGAACGAAAAAATTATAATGGTTCTTTTTTACCAGGTTTTAGGGAATGGAAAAGTGATTATAATCCAACGCCTATAGGATTAAAATTTATAGACCATATGGTTGGTAATGTAGGTTGGGGACAAATGAATACATGGGTTAAATGGTATGAGGATGTTATGGGCTTTGAAAATTTCTTGTCGTTTGATGATAAACAAATCCATACAGAATATTCAGCACTTATGAGTAAGGTGATGAGTAATGGTAATGGTCGTATAAAATTTCCAATTAACGAACCTGCAAAAGGCAAAAAACGTTCGCAAATAGAAGAATATCTCGATTTTTATGAAGGCGCTGGTGTACAGCATATAGCTGTAGCTACAGACAATATTATAAAAGCTGTAACTAGTTTAAGGGAACGTGGGGTAGAGTTTTTATCTATTCCGCCAGAAGAGTATTATAAAGCGGTTCCAGGCAGATTAGAAGAGCATAGTCATGAATTAAGAGAAGATATAGAAACACTTAAAAGTTTAGGAATTATGATTGATGCCGATGAGGAGGGCTACTTGCTTCAAATTTTCACAAAACCAGTCGAGGATCGTCCAACGTTATTCTTCGAAATCATACAACGCATGGGTGCTCGAGGATTTGGAGCGGGAAATTTTAAAGCCCTATTCGAATCTATTGAGAGAGAACAAGCAAATCGAGGTACACTTTAACAACTATTTATTATTTTTTTATGAAAACTCTGTCAAATAATTTTGATGGAGTTTTTTTGTTTTAATACTTTTGGAACAGTAATTGTAATTTCTAGAGTATAACAATAAAGTAATAAGCTTAAAGTTATATTACAATTACATAAAATAGAATGAAAAGAATACTACTTATAATAATTACATTGTGTACAATGCAGTTGTCTTTTTCGCAAGACATCACTACACCTATTTCAAGTAAAGAGTCTTCTTTTGGTGTTGGTGAATGGTTTAAATTTAAGATGAGCTATAGTGGTTTTTTAAAAGCAGGAAATGCAACTTTAACCGTTAAGGATTCTAAAGTAAATAATAAAGATGTTTATCACGTTGTTGGCAAAGGTTGGACAACGGGTATGATAAAATGGTTTTTTAAAGTAAAAGACAGATATGAAAGTTATTTTGATAAACAAACCATAATACCATACAGGTTTATTAGAAATATTGATGAAGGAGGTCACACAAAAAATTTAGAAATAAATTTTGATCAAAAAGCTAATAAAGCTTACGTAAATGATAAAAAGCATAAAACAAAATCGGTTTATAATACGAAACCAAATATTCAAGATATGGTTTCAACGTTTTATTATTTGCGTAATAATTTAGACACAAGCAATCTAAAAATTGGAGATGAGGTAATGATAGATATGTTTTTTGATGGTGAGAATTACGGGTTTAAACTAAAATACTTAGGAGAAGAAACTATCAAGACTGATTTTGGTAAAGTGAAGTCTTTAAAATTTAGGCCATATGTTATGGCAGGAAGAGTATTTAAGGAGGAAGAAAGTTTAACACTATGGGTATCAAAAGATAAAAATAAAGTACCTTTGCGCATCAAGGCAGATCTTGCTGTTGGGTCACTAAGAGCAGATTTAGAAGCCTTTAAAGGCTTAAAACATCCTTTTAAAATAGTTGTAGATAATTAAAGGAACTTTGGACAAAAAAATAACCAACCAGCTCAAAGAAAAATACGACCAAATTGGTCAAGACGTTGAAACCCATTTAGAAGGATTGTTATATAGCAAACCTATTAATTATTGGGATTACATTCAAACAGATGCACTCCTAAACCTTCAGGTGCAACGTACAGTTCTTCCAGACGAGATGGTATTTATAATGTATCATCAGATAAACGAGTTATTATTTAAGATGATACTTGGTGAAATTCATCAAATAGCCGAAAAAAATGAAGTTGATGCGTGTTTGTTTACTTCAAAATTAATGCGAATTAGTCGCTATTTCGATATGCTTACTTCCTCTTTCAACATTATGAGAGATGGAATGGATATAGATCAATACAATAAATTTAGGACGACTTTAACCCCAGCAAGCGGGTTTCAAAGTGCACAATACCGAAAAATAGAATTTGCCTCTACGGAGCTAATTAACCTTATTGATAAACGTTTTAGAAGCACAATAGATAGAAATTCGTCGTATGAAAATGCGTTCGAACATCTATATTGGCAAGCTGCAGGAAAAGATTATAAAACAGGAAAAAAGAGCTACCTTTTAAAAGCTTTTGAAGAGAAATATAAAGATGAGTTTATAAGGTTTACGCGTTTTTATAACAAAAACAATCTTTGGTCTAAGTTTAAAAGCTTACCTAAAGAAGCCAAGGAAAACAAAGAATTAATTAAAGCCATGAGGCATTATGATTATACTGTTAACATTAAATGGGTAATGGCACATTATAATACGGCGAATCATTATTTGAATATTGGAGGAGAAACCGCAAAAGCAACAGGAGGAAGTGAATGGGTAAAATATATGCATCCAAAATATCAAAAAAGAATATTCTTTCCAGAATTATGGACAAAAGAAGAATTAGAAAATTGGGGAACAGACGTTTAATTTTATTGATGGTTATTGGGGTATTCTTTATAGCTTGTAAGGATGACCCACAACCACCAAAAAAGGAAGAAATTGCCAAAGTCGAACCACAAGATGTGTTCGAATTTGGTTTTAAGCTTAACGACTTTGTGGTTAAAAGAGATACTGTAAAATCTGGAGAGAGTTTTGGGCAAATATTAGAACGTAATAGAATAGGATACCCGAAGATTTTTCATATAGCAGAAAAGACAAAAGAAACTTATAATATTGCACGTTTTTTTCAACAGGGGAAACCCTACACAATTTTGTGTTCTAAAGATTCATTAGAATTACCAGAAACCTTTATTTATCAACCCAATAAAGAAGAATATGTTGTTATAAATTTTAAAGATTCTATCCATGCTTATACCAGCAGAAAACCTGTTAAATATGTTGAAAAAACAATTACAGGAATTGTTACAAGTAGTATTTCAGAGACTATTGATGAGCAAGGAGCAAGCCCAGTATTAACAAATAAATTGGCAGACGAAATTTACGCATGGACTATAGATTTTAATCGTTTGCAAAAAGGAGATAGGTTTAAAGTGATTTATACCGACAAGTATATAGACGATAGTATTTATGTAGGTGTACACGATGTTAAAGCAGCGTATTTTGAACATAAAAACGAACCCTTTTATGCCTTTCGTTTTCAAACAGATTCAACAAAAGGGATTGTTGATTATTTTAACGATGAAGCTAAAAATTTGCGTCGTGCATTTTTAAAAGCGCCAGTTAAGTTTAGCAGAATATCTTCTAGATATAACTTAAGGCGTCGAATTGCGGTTTACGGTTATAAAGTGCGTGCACATAAAGGCACTGATTTTGCAGCCCCTATTGGCACACCAATTATGGCTACGGCTAATGGTACAGTTACTGAATCAAGAAGAAAAGGAGGCAACGGGAATTATGTAAAAATTAGGCATAATGCTACTTACGAAACGCAATATTTACATATGAGTAAGCGCTTAGCTAAAGTGGGTGATTTTGTAAAGCAAGGCGATGTAATAGGTAAAGTAGGAATGACAGGAAACACAGGTGGACCCCATGTGTGTTATCGCTTTTGGAAAAATGGAAAGCAAGTGGACCCATTCAAACAAAAATTACCAGAAGCAAAACCCATTTCAGATTCTTTAAAAGTTCAATATCTAGACTTTATAAAACCAATAAAATATAAATTAGATAATATATTTTTTCAACCAGAAATTATAAGCGAAGAAGAAAAAAATCAACCAATAATTACACAATTAGATACTTAAAATAAAATGTCATTACCAAAGATAAATCCAACTACTACAACAGCTTGGAAAAATTTAGAATCCCACTACAAAGAGATGAAGTATGTCCACATGAAAGATTTATTTTCAAAGGACAATAAAAGAGCAGATAAGTTTACCATAAAGTGGGAAGACTTTTATGTAGATTATTCAAAGAATAGAATTTCAGAAGACACCTTAGAATTTCTATTAAAATTAGCAGAAGAAGTTAAATTAAAAGAAGCTATTCAGAGTCAGTTTTCAGGAGAGACAATAAATCAAACCGAAGGAAGAGCTGTATTACACACAGCATTAAGAGCTTCAAAAACTGATGAATTTAAAGTTGATGGTATTAATGTCATGCCAGAAGTTTATCAAGTAAAACAAAAAATTGAAGGCTTTACAAACGAAGTTGTAACTGGCAAACGAAAAGGCTTTACAGGCAAAGTATTTACCGATGTTGTAAATATTGGTATAGGTGGCTCAGACCTTGGTCCAGCAATGGTTGTAGATTCGCTACAGTTTTATAAAAACCATTTAACTACTCATTTTGTAAGTAATGTTGATGGCGATCATGTAAACGAAGTCATTAAAAAACTCGATCCTGAAACAACGTTATTTGTAATAGTTTCCAAAACTTTTACAACACAAGAAACTTTATCTAATGCAAATACTATTAAAGAGTGGTTTTTACATTCGGCAAATCAAGAAGCAATTGCAAAACACTTTGTGGCGGTTTCAACTAATATAGAAAAAGTTAAAGGTTTCGGAATTGATGAAAACAATATATTTCCAATGTGGGATTGGGTTGGTGGTCGATTCTCATTGTGGAGTGCTGTTGGTTTAACAATTAGTTTGGCAGTTGGATATAACAATTTTGATAGCTTGTTAAAAGGAGCTAACAAAATGGATATGCACTTTAAAAACGAAGATTTTAATACTAATATTCCAGTTATTCTAGCATTAATTAGTGTGTGGTATAATAACTTTTTTAAAGCTGAAAGTGAAGCGATTATTCCTTACTCACAATACTTAAATCAATTTGCTACCTACTTACAACAAGGTATCATGGAAAGTAACGGGAAAAGTGTAGATAGAAATGGCAAAGCAATAGACTATCAAACAGGAACTATTATTTGGGGAGAACCAGGAACAAACTCGCAGCATGCTTTTTTTCAGTTAATTCATCAAGGGACTAAATTAATTCCAGCCGATTTTATTGGTTTCACAAAGTCATTGCATGGAAATCAAGACCATCAAGATAAATTAACGTCGAATTTTTTAGCACAAACCGAAGCTTTATTAAATGGTAAAACAAAAGAAGAAGTTGTAGCAGAAGGAACAAACGATAATATCATCCCTTTTAAAATATTTCAAGGGAATAAACCAACAAACACAATTTTTATAAACAAATTAACTCCAGAGAGCTTAGGAAAGCTAATTGCTATGTACGAACATAAAATATTTGTACAAGGTATTATTTGGAATATCTTTAGCTATGATCAATTTGGGGTCGAACTTGGAAAGCAATTGGCGAACAAAATTTTACATGAATTTAACAGTGATGCTGTTAATAAACATGATTCATCAACCAGTAATTTGTTGAGTTATTATAAGAGTAAGAGTTAGAAACGTAACAATATCATTACAATATTCGAAAAAAGCTGTTAATATGGAAATGTTAACAGCTTTTTTAGTTATTAACAATTGTTAAATTTCTTAACATTTGCTTAATGATAATCAGTGCTTTATGCTTATTTTTGGCTTGACTAATTTCAAATAATTAATTAATTCTTTTCTAAAATTATGAAAAAAACTACTCATTTTTTAATGGTAGCTATGGTTTTATTATTTACCATTTCTGCTATGGCTCAAAGTACTATTTCTGGTACAGTATTGGAGACTGGAACAGGTCTGCCACTCCCTGGAGCTAACGTTATTGAAAAAGGGACTACTAATGGAGTTACATCAGACTTTGATGGGAACTTTACTATTAAAACCCAAACATCATCAGGAGAAATTGTTATTACTTATATAGGGTACACTAGCAAAACTATAGCCTTTACTGGAGATATAGCATTGGGAAATGTAGTGCTAGAGTCTAGCCAAGTTGGTCTAGAAGAGGTGCAAATTATTGCATCTGTTGCTGTAGACAGAAAAACACCTGTTGCAGTTTCTACGATAAAAGCGGCTGACATTTCCTTAAAATTAAGTACACAAGAATTTCCTGAAATTTTAAAATCTACACCTGGTGTGTATGCTACTAGAGCGGGTGGTGGTTATGGAGATGGAAGAATTAACCTCAGAGGTTTTAGTTCCGAAAACATTGCTGTAATGATTAATGGTGTTCCGGTAAATGATATGGAGAATGGACGAATATTTTGGTCTAACTGGGCTGGTCTTGGAGATGTTACGAGCACAATGCAAGTGCAAAGAGGCCTAGGAGCTTCTAAGGTTGCTGTACCATCAATTGGTGGAACAATAAACATTATAACTAAAAGTACAGATGCAACACAAGGCGGTATTATTAATACTGGTATTGCTAATGATGGCTATTTTAAATATGGAATGACATATTCTACGGGATTATCAGATAAAGGATTTGCGGCAACTGTTAGTGCATCAAAAATTTCTGGTGATGGTTATATTGATGGTGGAGAATTTTCAGGATACAATTATTTTTTAAGTTTATCAAAACAATTAAATGAAAGAAATAGACTTACGTTTACGGCATTTGGAGCTCAGCAAACTCATGGACAACGTTTTAATCGCTCAACTATTGCAGAATTATTAGATACAGATTCTGGACCACAAAAGGCAAATAAAGACTGGGGTTATAAAAATGGTGAAGTGTATCATGCATCCTATAATTTTTATCATAAACCTCAAATCTCTTTAAATCATTTATGGGAAATAAATGATAATTCTGTTTTGTCTACTGCATTGTATACATCTTTTGGATCAGGTGGTGGAAGAAGAGATGAAGGTTCTAAGATTGGTTCAAGCGATTATAGAATTGGTAGTTCAGGATTACAACCAATCGATTTTGATAGAATTGTTTCCGAGAATATAGCTAATGGAGCAGCAGGCTCTACCGATATTATTTCTGCTTCAAGAAATTCTCATGAATGGTATGGAATTTTGTCTACTTATAAGAATACAATTAATGATAAGTTAACCATTTCAGGAGGATTAGATGCGCGTTATTATGTAGGTCATCACTGGTATGAAGTAGAAGATTTATTAGGAGGGCAATTTTTCTTAGATAATGAAGATGATACGTTTGCCTTTGGAAAACCTTTAAGAGTCGGAGATCGCTATAATAAAGATTATGATGGTATTGTTTTAAGATCGGGTATTTTTGGTCAGGCAGAATATCAGGTTAATGAGTCTTTAAATTTATTTATGGCTGCAGACATTTCAAATACAAATTATAAAAAGAAAGAATTTATGAATTCCGATATACCTATTAATGATAGAGAGTCGGATGCGATTAATTTCTTTGGCTTTGGTATTAAAGGAGGTGGTAATTATAACCTAGATATAAATAATAATGTATTTGTTAATGTAGGATATTTTTCAAAAGCACCATTTTTAGATGGTGTTGCTTTTCAAGATGACGATTTATTAGACCCAAATGAGGAAGCAGAAAACGAAAAAGTATTTAGTGTCGAATTGGGTTACGGTTATAGAGGCGAAAAGCTTTCTGCTAATGTTAACCTTTATAGAACAACTTGGTTAGATAAAGGTATAAATGGCTCACTTCCAGGTGTGAATCCAGGAGATGAAAGAGTTTTATATAACCTACTTGGTATGGATGCACTACACCAAGGTATTGAAATTGATTTTAGATATAAGTTTTCCGATGAGTTAACTTTTACAGGAATGGCTTCTATTGGTGATTGGAAATGGAAAAGTAACGTTTCTGCTATTGTTAGAACACAAGATGGAACTCCAGTTGGCGAAGTAGATGTATTTGCCGAAGATTTAAAAGTTGGTGATGCGGCTCAAACAACATTTGCATTAGGGGCAAATTATAAATTTGCTACAAAATCTAGTTTTTATGTAGATTATAATTATGCAGGAGATATGTATGCGTCATATCAAGTTACAAATAGAGGAACTGCTGGCCTTCCAGATACATGGAAAGTTCCAGAGTTTGGTTTATTTGATACAGGAATAAGTCATGCCTTTAGCATGGGTTCATTTGAAGCAATATTAAATGCTAAAATTAATAATGTATTTAATACAGAATATGTAGCAGATGCAAATGATGTAGATGGAACTTCAGCAACAGCCTTAGTATACTATGGTCCAGGTAGAACATATAGTGTAGGATTAACAGTTAATTTTTAAAAAAAGATGAAAAGAATATATTATTTATACGTAATTATATTAGGATCAATCATGATTGGTTGCAATCCTTTGGAAGATATTAATAATGAAATTAATGCAAATAAACCTGGTGTTATTGAGGCAGTGGAACTTACACTTACTGATGATGATTATACTGAAGACATAGATGATGGAGGTTTGGGCTTAGATCGTACAAGATTTGATTCTGAAGACGATGCTAAAACTATGTTACCAGATTTTTTAGCAGAGTTATATCCATTTTTAGGTGATGGGTCTTCTGTAACTGTAAATTATAATTTATTTATTGGTAATGCAGAAGGAGTTAGCGATTATTCAGGGGCAGATATTTATCAGTTAACCAATGCCGACTATGCTTCAACAGGTAGTGATGCTTTTGGGTTTTATCCTAACGTTTATGCAAACGAAGAAATTCCTGCTGTTTTAGATGCAGCTATTACAGGTGCTACAGAAGGAGATATTGTGTTAGCTAAATACGAGCAATATTTTGAAAATCCAGAAGTTGGTTTGGCTAACGTATACCAAGCATCGTTCCCTGCTAATTTTGGTGATTTTGAGAATATTGATGTTTTAGGAGCAGAAGGTTGGACCTCGCAATCTGGATATGCTCAAGGGTCAGGATTTAATGGAGGAGCTTTAGCCAATGAAGATTGGTTAATTTCTCCTGAAATTGATTTAACTGGAATGACCAATTTAAAATTTCAGATAAATCAGGAAATTGATTTCTTAGGGGATCCTTCATTATTTGATGTATTAATTTCAACTGACTATACAACAGGAGGTGATCCTATGGCAGCAACTTGGACGGCTGTAAGTTTTGATAAATCATTGTTTGGAGATATGTCACTTTCCGAAGACATAGACTTCCCGTATGGAGGAGCTACTATTCATGTTGCACTTAAATACAGTTCTACTGACTCAGACTCTCCACGATGGCGTGTAGAATCTTTTGCAATAAAAACTATAGGTGTTACCGGAAGTACCGATAAAAAAGGTACGCATTTTGTTTATGATGGAGGTGAATGGGAAGTTGTAGATGGAGTGTATTTTTTAAGTGCTTCAGATTTTGATTCAATGGGTGAAGAATCTGGTCAACCAGGACGATTTAATAATTTTGGAAGTTCAACTCCAGCAGAAGATTATTTGCCAACCTTTTTAAGACTCACAGAACCATGGGCTTATGGGCAGGAAGAAGACGAAGTTATAATGGTATACGACTATTTTTCTAGTTTTAGTGGAGCTCAAATTAGAGGTAATAGATATACGTTTACTGATGGCAATTGGGTTGGACATGAGCAAGTAATACGTACAAGTTTACAATTTGGTTTAGAAGACGGAGTTTGGGTGCCAGACAACACAATTAGATATACTTTGGTCGCATCAGATTATGATTTAGTGGCAACTGCATTACTTACAGAACCTGGATTTGAGGATGCTGCAGGTAACTTAAATAGCTTTGGAAACTTTAATAGATCTGGAGGAAGTACAAACTGGAGTGACGAAATGGTAGTTACTGGTCTTGCTATTGTATTAGAAAGTTTGGATCCAAGTGCTGCAGAAGGGCAAAAATATATTATTACAATTGCAACATGGGCTCCAGGTGATTCAACCGAAGATTTTTCGCTTATAAAAACAGGAGGTGAATGGGTAGCCAATTAAATTTTGCTTTTAAATAACTTAAAAACCGCTTCAATTGAAGCGGTTTTTTTATACTTTAAATTATTACATTTGTGCAACATAACTAATTAATCAAATACAATGTATAGTAGCGTTCAAATATTACACTCATATTGGGCATATTTAGTTTTATTAATTTTAATATTAGCAACAGGTAATGCCATAATTAAATCAATAGGAGGAAAAGAATACGAAGCAAAAGATTTTAGAATATCATTGTTTACCTTAATTGTTTCGCACATTCAATTGTTAATTGGACTCGTATTATATTTTGTATCGCCGCGTTTAAGTTTGTTTAGCGAGCTTGGTATGGGAGAAATAATGAAAGATGCGGTAAATAGATTGTATTTAGTTGAACACCCATTAATAAACATTATCGCTGTTGCTTTAATAACCATTGGGTATTCAAAGCATAAAAAGAAATTAACCTCTAAAGGCAAGTTAAAAACAATTGCTATTTTCTATAGTATAGCTTTGGCATTGTTTTTATCGAGAATTCCATGGAATGCTTGGTTAGGTTAATAAAAAAGGGAGCTAATTAATTAGCTCCCTTTTTTATTTCACTTCCCTTATAACGAACGTATATACAGGAAAGTGATCGCTAAAACCATCGGTAAAACCACCGTTAGAAAAACTTCTAAAAGGGTATCCTTTATATTGCCCTTTTTTATTAATCAAATAGTTTTTGTTAAAAATTCCTGCTTTGTAAAAACGAAAGGACGAATAGTCTTTTTCAAGTAATGGTTTTGTAATAAGTATTTGGTCAAACAAACTCCATGCGTCTCTATAGGCTGTCGTGCCCAAACCATCTTTAAAGAAGTTTTCATAAGGATTGTAAATACCTTTAAGACCAACCTTTTTTCTGTTTTTTTGAGCTTTTAATACATCTTTTACGCTATTGTTGGTTGGGTCATCATTGAAATCGCCCATAATAAAAACCTTTGCATATGGATCTATAACTTGTAAAGAATCGACTAAATATTTACTCAATTTGGCAGCAGCGACACGTTTTGGTCTGCTACGCGCTTCACCACCACTTCTAGAAGGCCAATGATTGACTATAACATGTATCAGGTCTCCTTCTAGTTTACCCGTAACTAATAGCTGATCTCTAGTATAAACTCGTTTTCTGGACAAGTCATCATAAATTTTTAATTCATGACTGCTAGTAGAAATAGGGGTAAATAATTTCTTTTGATATAATAAGGCAACATCTATTCCTCTAGCATCTGGAGAATGGTAATGAATAATACCATAATCTTTAGAAATCAATGAAGAATCATTAACAACATCTTCAAGCACCTCTCGGTTTTCAATTTCGGATACACCAATAATAGCAGGCGTGTTATTAGTAACGTCACTTCCAATATCGGCAATAACGCGAGCCATATTTTTAACTTTTTTCTTATAAACGACATCACGATTTCCTTTTAATTCCATCATGGGGCTCGCTTCATCAAATTTAGTAATGTCATTTATAGTGTCGAATAAATTTTCGAGATTATAAAATGCAATGGTGTGAATTTTATATTTTTTTTGCTGTGCTTCAGCATTAAAAAACAAACAAAAAAAAGCTATAAGTAGAAGAGGTATTGATGTTCTCATTAGCAGAATATTAATTTATCGTTATTTTGACTACAAATCTTGAGCCAAAATTATGAATTATCTAGAAAAAATGTAAATTTGTGTTCCTTAAATACATGATGAAGGTATTAATTATAAATTCAAGTATGAAGAAAAAATTACTTATTTTTTTATTCGGTTTTTTTTCAATTTTCACAGCATTTTCACAACAAACACTAATAAAAGGAAGTGTAAAAGAGGCTTTATCTTTCGAACCTATAGTGGACGTTTTAGTTACTATTGAAGAAACTGAACAAACAACTCAAACAAATGAACTTGGAGAGTTTCAATTTACACAGAATGTGCCTTTAGGAGAGCAGATTTTAAGAATTTCAAAAATTGGTTATGCTACTAAGAGGTATCCTATTATTGTCAACGAAAATCAAACAGTAAATATTACGGATATGACTCTAGAAGTTGATAATTCATCTTCCGATGAATTATTTACAATCACACTCTCCGATGACCAATTGGATAATGATGAAAGTGGAGCCGATAATATTTCAGGTTTACTAGCATCTTCACTAGATTTATTTCAAAGAACCGCTGCATTCGAGTTTAGCTCGTCATTCTTTAGAGTTCGAGGTTTAGACTCCGATAATGGGTCAGTGCTTATTAACGGTATAGAAATGAATAAGCTCTATAACGGAAGACCACAATGGAGTAATTGGGGTGGATTAAATGATGTGGTAAGAAACCAAGAGCTAACAGTCGGGTTAACACCTTCTAGTTATAATTTTGGAGGTATTCTAGGGACTACAAACATTAATGTTCGTGCATCTCAGGCAAGACCTGGAGGTCGCGTTACGTATTCATCTTCAAATAGAAGTTATACTAATAGACTAATGGCTACATATGCATCTGGATTGTTAAAAAATGGTTTTGCATACACTTTTTCTGTTGCGCGTCGTTGGGGTGATGAAGGTTATCAAGATGCCACACTTTACAATTCTAATTCCTTTTTTGCTTCTGTTGAGAAGAAGTTTAATGATAAGCATAGTTTAAGTTTTACGTCTATTTACACACCTAATAGAAGAGGAAAATCTTCGCCTAATACTCAAGAAATATATGATTTAAAAGATATTAGATACAATGAGTATTGGGGTTGGCAAGATGGAGAAAAGCGTAATTCACGTATAAAAGAAGTGGAGGAGCCTATTGTTATGCTTAATCATTATTGGGATATAAATAGCAAAACATCATTAAATACAAATATTGGATATCAATTCGGAAAAATTGGAAACAGCCGTTTAAATAATAACGGCACAGATTTAGTTAATGGTTTTCCAGAAGGAGGAGCGCAAAATCCAAGTCCAGCATATTATCAAAAATTACCAAGTTATTTAGTTAGGAACTTTCCAGATGATTTAGAGTTTGCTTTTGGTGCTCAACAAAAATTTATTAATGATGGTCAAATAGATTGGAATGCTTTGTATCAAGCAAATATTTCAAACGCACAAAATGGTGGTAATGCTATTTTTGCGCTATATGAAGACCGAGTAGACGACAAACAACTTACCGTTAATACAATATTTAATACCGAGTTGAATGAAAATATTATAATCAATGCGGCTTTAAATTATAAATCGCTAAAATCTGAAAATTTTGCTGAGATAATTGATTTATTAGGAGCGACAACTTATTTAGATGTAGATGGCTTTGCAACCGATATTGATGAAGCTCAAAACGATCTATTAAATCCTAACCGATTAGTAGGTGAGGGCGATAGATTCGCATATAATTATAATTTATTTGCAAATATTATTAACGGTTATGCCCAAGCCCAATTTAAATATAACAAAGTAGACTTTTACTTGTCTGGTAGCGTTACAAGTACCCAATATCAAAGAGAAGGTATTTACCAAAATGGAGGCTTTCCAGATAATTCAGTAGGTAAAGGAGACAAACTTAGTTTTACTGGTATTGGAGCAAAAGGAGGTTTAACATATAAACTTACTGGTAAGCATTTATTTGATGTTAATGCGGGCTATATAACACGTGCGCCATCACTAAGAAACACCTATTCTAATTCTAGAGAAAATCATAATGTCGTTCCTAATATAACAGAAGAAAAAATAGCATCGGTTGATGCGAGCTATATTTTTCGCTCTCCTATCGTGAAGGCTAAATTAACAGGGTATTATACTAAAATTGAAGATGCGAGCGAGATATCTTTCTTTTTTGCAGATGGTATAGGTGGAGATAATACCGCATTTGTTCAAGAAATATTGCAAGGCATTGATAAAAGACACATTGGTAGTGAATTAGCGATTGAAGCACAAGTAACACCTACTATTAAATTAAAAGGAGTTGCTTCGGTAGGTCAATATACTTACGATAATAATCCAAACCTATTTCTAACAACTGAAGCTGATGATGAGTCAATAGCAGCAGGTTTTGTTGAAGGATTTAAGGATTTTGGACAAGCTAACTTAAAAGATTATAAATTGGCTGCTGGACCACATAGAGCATATTCTGTTGGGTTCGAATATCGAGATCCAGATTACTGGTGGGTTGGAGCAACGGCTAATTTTTTCACCAACACATATATTGATGTTAGTCCATTAACCAGATCTGAAAATTTCACTTCAGATTTTGATGGAAACACGTTTAATGACTACGATGAAGACTTAGCAAGAGAGTTGTTAGAACAAGAGCGTTTTAATGATTATATGGTCGTTAATCTTATTGGAGGTAAATCCTGGAAATTAGGCGATAAGTACATTAGCATATTTGCTAGTGTTAATAACCTATTAGATGAAGTATATAAAACTGGAGGGTTTGAACAAGGTAGAAATGCCAACTATAGACAGTTACGAGACGATAAAGCTTTGGATACACCTGTATTTGGATCTAAATATTGGTATGGACGCGGAACAACATATTTTGTAAACGTAAACTTTAGATTTTAATAATAAAACATATATGAAATGCTTAGCATTTCCAGAATCAGAAAAAAACCTAATTATGAATAAAGTGAATAAAATTATATCCCTTTTAAGTGTATTTGCATTTATAATTGTTTTAGCATCATGTGTGCACGACGACGATTATGACACGCCAAATTTAACCATTAACGAACCAGATATTCCAACAGATAAAATAACAACATTTAAAGCTATCCAATCGAGATTAGAACAAGCTCAAGCTAATGGAGATCCTACGGCAATAATAGGTTTAGATGAAGAGTTATATATTGAAGGATATGTAGTATCAAGCGATAAAGCAAGTAACTTTTTTGAAGAGTTAATCATTCAAAATAAAATAGATGATAGCGACCCAACTGAAGATCCAAGACTAGGTTTTAAAGTAGAAGTAAATGTTGGTAGTTTATATAACACATATGAGTTTGGTCGTAAAGTATATGTAAAGTTAAGTGGACTAACAATTGGAGTTTCAAATGGGGTATTAGTTATTGCAAAAGGAGAAGGGGAAGACTTAGAACAAATTCAAGAATTTGAATACAAAGATATAGTTATAAGAAGTTCTGAGGTTTCTGAAATTACACCTAAAATTTCTGCTATTGAAGATTTAACTGAGGATGACGAAAACACTTATATTCAATTAGACAATGTTCAGTTTGGTTTAGGAGAGTTACCATTAACTTTTGCAGGTGAACCTAGTGATAATTTTGATGGTTTTAGAACTATTTTAAGTTGTGATGCAACAGGAGAAATTGAGTTGCAAACAAGTACTTTTGCAGATTTTAAATCTTTGCAGATTCCACAAGACAGGGGATCTATTAAAGGAATCTACAGTAGAGATTTTAGAGACGACTTTAGTGTTCTAATAACTAATAGTGCTGGAGATATAAGTTTTGATAACGGACAACGTTGCGACCCTGTTTTTGAAGAAAACTTTAACGATGGCTTAGATGGGTGGGAAGTGACCAATACTGTAGGCACTCAAAGCTGGAGAGCTGCTGGTTTTGGAGGAGTTTCTTATGCTAGGGGAACTGCGTTTTCATCTGGAAATATTGTACAAATGGTAAGTTGGTTAATTTCACCATCAATAGATTTTGATGCTCAAGAAAATGAAGAAATGATACTAGAAATAGGCGATGCGTTTAGTAATGGTCAGCCATTAAAGGCATATTACTCAGAAGACTACAGTGCTGGTCAGGATCCTTCTATTGCTACTTGGGTTGAGATAGGCTCATCTGAAATTGATGCATTAGAAGACAATACAGGTTTTTATGATAATATTTATGAACGCACAAACCCAATAGACATGTCAGGTATATCTGGAAATGCTGTAATTGCATTTGTTTATGATAGTGCTGATGCTACAGTTTCTACCAACATTGATATTAGTTTGGTTAAAATTTCTGTTCCATAAATATTTAATATTTTCAAACATAAAGCCTGCTAATCTAGCAGGCTTTTATATTTTTAGCCCATGACAGTCTTTGATGAATTTTTTTATACCGTATTTTCATTTTATAAAAATAACCATAAACAAAAAGCCAATAGTATTGCCATTGTATATATTTCCTTTTTGCAAGGAACATTGCTTCTACTTTTAGGCGTATTTTTTGCTGGGTTTTTTAGGCAAATGAATATGGTTACTATGTCGTCGACCAAAGCATGGGGTTTATTTGTCTTAGCCATGGTTTTTATTTATTTTAAAAACTGGATGCAATACACCGGCAAAAGACGTATGATGATAAATACAAAAATGATTAAAAAGAAATCTAAAACACACAACATATACCTCCTTTGGTTATTACCCTTTGCTGTTTTGGGTTTAACATATATAGTATATCAAGCAGTTTAATTGTTACAGGCCTGTTAGGTTTTTAAACCTGACAGGTCTAATGTTACTTCTTAAAAATGGCATATACAGGGAA
Organism: uncultured Algibacter sp.; assembly: GCF_947487605.1. Classification (GTDB taxonomy): domain Bacteria; phylum Bacteroidota; class Bacteroidia; order Flavobacteriales; family Flavobacteriaceae; genus Algibacter_D. The sequence continues at coordinate 104,294 of NZ_CANKXK010000008.1, read as the reverse complement.
ATGATCACTATAACCACCCTTATATCTTTTACCTACATAAGTTCTAAACGGTGTGCCCTTATATTTGCCGTTAAATAGCTTTAAAAAATCTTCATCAAAAATATTAGCAGAGCTAAATTCAAACTTATCGCGAGTACTTTTAAAAAAGTTAGTTGAAAAAAATATTTGATCAAATAAATTCCATTGGCGGTTATGGTTTGTGGTGCCTCGATTAAAAGAACGCAGAGTTTCCATTGGGTTGTGCAAATCAAAACCTTCTACTAAACGTTTAATGCTATTGTTAGATGGGTCATCATTAAAATCGCCAATTACTATAATTTTAGCATCAGGATTATTAGCTCGTATGGACGATATTATTTCTCCAGCTTTATCAGAAGAAGCAATTCGTTTATGTTCTGTCTCTTTTTCGCCTTCACGTCTTGATGACCAATGATTAACTATAACATGAATATATTCATTATCAAGTAATCCAGATACGAGCAAGATGTCTCGTGTGTAGTCAGGAGTCCCATCATCATCTGTTAATTGAATTGTAAATGTTTCAGAATGCTGCACAACAAAGGCTGTGCTATCATATAAAAGAGCAACATCAATACCACGCTCATCTAAAGAATCATAATGAATGTAGCTATAATTACAATTTTCTAGATGTTTCGATGCGATTAAATCTTCAATTACTTTGGCATTTTCAACTTCGGCTAGTCCAACAATAGCAGGATGCTTTCCTGTTTCTCTTCTTCCAATATTAGAAATAGCAAAGCCTAATTTTCTTAATTTATTTTTATAGCGTTTAGGTGTCCACTTTTTCACAGATGTATGCAGAAAGTCGTTGTCATTTGTATGCGGGTCATCATTAAGGTCGAATAAGTTTTCAAGATTGTAAAACGCCACGGTTTGCATATTGTGGCGTACGGGTATATCGTCGAAGGTGTTTGTCATAAATCAAAAATAGGCTTAAAAATATAAAAACGAAAATGAGTTCAATTATGTAACTTTGCAACATATTTAATTATATGATTGAAAAGAAAGATAGTGCATTAGAAAAAGCAGTGTTAATTGGTGTTATTACTAAAGATCAGAACGAAGAAAAATCTAAAGAATATTTAGATGAGTTAGAGTTTCTAACTTTTACCGCTGGGGGATATGCCATGAAACGTTTTACACAGAAAATGGAGATGCCTAACCCTAAAACATTTATAGGAACAGGTAAGATGGAAGATGTACGAGAATATATTGAAGAACATGATATTAGTACAGCCATTTTTGATGACGAATTATCTGCAGCACAAGAACGTAACATTAGTAAAATACTAAATGTTAAGGTGCTGGACAGAACAAATCTAATACTTGATATTTTTGCGCAACGCGCACAAACAAGCTATGCCAGAACACAGGTAGAATTAGCCCAATGCGAATATTTGTTACCACGATTAAGAGGAATGTGGACACACCTTGAACGTCAAAAAGGGGGTATTGGAATGCGCGGACCAGGTGAAACAGAAATTGAAACAGATAGACGTATTGTTCGAGATAAAATAGCATTGTTAAAGGCACGTATTAAAACCATCGATAAACAAATGGCAGTGCAGCGCGGTAACCGAGGAAAAATGGTTAGGGTTGCTTTGGTAGGCTATACAAATGTTGGTAAATCTACCTTAATGAATACTATTAGTAAGAGCGAAGTATTTGCCGAGAATAAACTATTTGCAACACTTGATACAACCGTTAGGAAAGTTGTTATTCAAAACTTACCATTTTTATTAAGCGACACGGTTGGGTTTATTAGAAAGTTACCAACCCAATTGGTAGATAGTTTTAAAAGTACTTTAGATGAAGTTAGAGAAGCCGATTTGTTACTGCACGTTGTAGATATTTCGCATCCTAATTTCGAAGAGCATATTGCTTCTGTAGAGAAAATTTTAGGCGAAATTAAAAGTGGGGATAAACCAACCATTATGGTGTTTAATAAAATTGATGCTTATGAAGCAGAACCACTAGATGAAGATGATTTAGAAACAGAACGTACAGAAAAACATTATTCTCTTGACGAATGGAAAAGTACCTGGATGAGCAAAGTGGGTAATAACGCTTTGTTTATTTCTGCATTGAACAAGCAAAATCTTGAAGATTTTAAAAAGCGGGTTTACGATGAGGTTAGGCAGATTCATATCACCCGTTTTCCATATAACCATTTCTTATATCCAGATTATAATTACGAAGACATGGAGTAGTGTTATGGCGTTACCACAAGGGTCGGGCTATCCGTTAATAGTTTTGGCTTCCCGCCCTAGCGGGACAAAAAGCTACCACTTCTATCCCTAACGCAAAAAATGCGCTTCCTTTTTTCAAGAAAGCACATTTTTTAATAGTAGTTATAATTGATGTTTAGAATTTATAACTTAAACCAACTGTATAATAGGTTTGTAAGTCGTTATCTATATTTTCAAAAGTTGGTTCTGTTTGAGCAGGCACTGCCAAAGGATCAAATTGTCCTAATACGTAATTTAAGGCTTCTTGTTTATTGCTTCTTAATCCAAAATCAAAACCAACACCAATCATTTTCCACAGAGTATAGCTAAAAGAGTTGGTCCAGGTCCAATTTGAAAAATCTGAGCTTTTATAACTTTGAAACATAGATAAGTTCGTTTTAAAGTTAATAGCTCCAATTTGTCTGGTGTAATCTGCCACTATTTTTGCGCCAAGTGAAGATTCGAACACAGTATCTCCACTACTAAATACAAAGTTGTAGTTTAATGGATGAATAACCACTATCAAGTTTTCAATAGGTGTCCAAGTTGCTCCAACACCAAGATCTAAATAGCCTGGGTCGTTAAAGTTATCGAGTAAGGTAGTTCTATATTCCATTAACCCAGAGATAGCTAATGTTTTGGTAATATTTCTTCCGTAAAGCGAAGACAAATTAAAGACATCAGTTGTAGGGTTAAAACTATCATCGTCATTAGGATCATCTTTGTTATCAAGCTTTACCCAGTTTAGGTTGGTGGTTAAAGCGTTTCTCCAAAAGAATTTTTCTTGGATTAAATTGGCGTAACCATTAAATGTAAATCCAATGTTTCCAGAGGAGTTGTTAGGAGTTCCTTGTGCATACCAATTATTAAAATTAGACAAGCTACCACCAATGGTTCCAAATGCACCTGTGCGCCACCCTGGAAGAGCGTCAATTTGGGCTTGCAATGCGTTAGCTTCAGCTTGAGCAGCATCGGCTTCGGCTTGCTTTTCGGCTTTTTGAGCTTGTAATTCTTCCTTTGTTTGTGCATGCATTGAAATAATTCCAATAAAAAAGGCACACACGAGTAATAATTTTTTCATTTTCATTTGGGTATAAAATTTGTGCAAATATAAGGTTTAGACACTGTAATATATATTGGTCACTAACAATTATTTTTTCTTGTATAAGGGTACCGAAGAGCAGGCTTCCCCATACATAATTGATTTTGCAAAAGGTTTAAGCTTGTTGGTAAGCATAATGTAGGCATTCTGTGGTACGGGCTTGTTAGCACAGCCTTTAATAATAATAGGTTTATTTTTATAATCTGAAACATCAAGATTATTAATAATATCTTGGTAAATGGAAGTTTCTAGTTGTTCTAAATCACCAGTTATCACCCGATTAGTATACGGTTCTAAATGTATGCTTAATAGCATATAGGCCCATCCTGGAATAATGGCATCGGTGCTACATGTTAATGCAACATAAGCGTCTTTATATTGACTCCAGTCATGATTTGATACTTGATCTCTAAAGTCTTTTTCACGGAGCACAAAACCTTCAAACAACCAATCTTTAATATCGAATAGAATGCGTTTTCCTTCTGGATAAAAATCTTCCAAATCAATAGTTGCTAATTTGCTATTCGCAACGCGATTTATAATTTCGTCTGGCATGGAAATATGGTGTTTCAATTTTTGTAGTTAACCAGTTAGGTATAAGGACAATTATAACTAAATTAAAGCATTCCCAATTCAAGTTTTGCTTCTTCACTCATTAAATCTTGTGTCCAAGGTGGGTCAAAAGTAATTTCAACTTCGGCATCTTTTACATCGTTTAACGATTTTACTTTTTCTTCAACCTCTAAAGGTAATGTTTCTGCTACGGGACAGTTAGGTGTTGTTAAGGTCATTAATATTTTAACATCGTAATCTTCGTTTACAAAAACGTCGTAGATTAGCCCAAGTTCGTATATATCAACAGGTATTTCTGGGTCGTAAATTGTTTTTAAAACGTTTACTATTTTTTCACCTAATTCGGCGGTATCTATTGTTGCTTCACTCATAATCTAAATTGTTTGTTGTTAAGTTGTTTGATGTTAAGTCGAGAAGGCTCTAAACGACTCCACAGCAAACCATTAGCTTAATTCAACTGTGTTTGATATGCTATTGCATACATTTTTAGTTGCTTTACCATACTTACCAATCCGTTTGCTCGGGTAGGCGATAGATGTTCTTTTAATCCTATTTTATCAATAAAATCGGTGTTGGCATCAATAATATCTTTTGGGTGTTGATTTGAAAACGTGCGAATCAAAATTGCTATAATACCTTTAGTAATAATGGCATCACTATCGGCAGTAAATATAATTTTATCATCTTTCATTTCTGCATGCACCCATACTTTACTTTGACAACCTTTTATGATGTTGCTTTCCGTTTTATATTGGTCGTTTATTAGGGGTAATTCTTTCCCTAAATCAATCATATATTGATAACGTTCTTCCCAATCTTCAAACATTGAGAATTCGTCTATTATTTCGTCTTGGATGTTTTTAATAGTCACAATCACAAATTTTAATGCAAAAATACAACATCAAAAGTTGCTATTCAATGTTTTCGGCTATTGATAAGATTTCTTTAACAAGTGATGCTATTGTTATATGAGGATTGCCATGATCGAAACTTTGAGTTTCATATGTATCTCCATTGTAAGTAATGTTTAGTCTAGCTAAGGGAGCTCCATCAAATTGATGGTTTTTAGATGGCGGTTCTAAGTTTGGAAGATTATTGATTTCAATCTTTTTTGCAAACTCAATAAGCTTATTATAATTAGATTTTGAACACACATTACTTTTTGGCTCGTTTCCTCTTTTATTAGAGACTAAAATTTGCTTTTTGTTAATTTTTATGTTCTTATAGTAGCCACGAGAGCTAGCAGTGTATTCAAAATTCAGTATGATTTGTGTTTCTTTTATAGCGGAAAGAAGTAAGATTTTATTTTTAAATAATGAAAAACCTTCTTCATTAAACAGAATAGTATTCGCACTTTCTAGTGCTTTTAGCAGTTGCGCTTCAATGTTATTGGCATCATCTTGACAGGACATTCTTGTAGACCCCAATGAGTCAAATTTGAGTTTTTCATTATCTAGTGTATATGAACCAAAGAAGCGATTACACCCAGAAAAACCATTTACTCCCTTCGTGTCTTTGTTGAATGTTATATTCAATTCAAATGATGAAACATCTGCGTTATGCAAGTTTGTGATTTTATAGGTTCCGTTTAGTTCTTTCATAATTGAATCGTTGAGTTGTAAACTTTGCATGACTTGATATTCAGAGGGTCCCCAACAACAACGAAGTATAATTATACTTAGAATAGCTATGATGAATTTCATTGAAGTAATTTTGTTTTCAATTTAATGTACAAAAAAGACGCCAAAGTTGGCGTCTTTTTAATATTATTTAAAGTATTATTTATGGAGCCATACTCTCACGAGGACCACCTGAAGCAAAAATAGCACGCATTCTTGATTTTTGACCTTCAGAGAACATATACATACAAGCATCATCAACATAATCCATGTAATTCATAGTCATATCATTACTTCTACAATGTGCTGTTGGATAAGATGGACATCCGTAATTTGGTCTATCAGATGAAGGTGTGTCTGAAACGAAATCGTCTTGACGACATCTTCCATCTCCCCAAATATGACGAAGGTTCAAATAGTGACCAACTTCATGAGTAGCAGTTCTACCTCCATTAAAAGGAGCAGAAACATAACCTTGGGTTCCAAAATATTGAGGTGATATAACTACACCGTCTGTAGATGGGCTACCACCTGGAAATTGAGCATAACCTAAAATTCCACCTCCGATATTGCAAACCCAAATATTTAAATGAGTAGATGGAGATACTGGTGGGTAGGTGCTTTTAACATCATTGTTTGTTCCCCAAGAGGCTCTAGAATTAGAATGTCTGAAAGTTTGCGCTAATGAAAATGTAATTTCACTATCGGCTACTACTGCATCAAATTCTGAAGGTACAAGAGTAATATCATTATTTGTTTTTCTAAAATCCTTATTTAAAACAGTTATTTGCGAAGCAATTTGCTGATCACTTATGTTTTCATTAGAATTGCTATACACAACATGTACATAAACGGGAATATTTATTATTCCTAAATTATCTGGTGTAGGTTCTCCACCTCCTCCGTTTCCACCACCACCGTTGCCATTGCCATTGCCACCTTTTTTTCCAGCGATGAATGCTCTTGTTTGATATTCAATATCATACATTTTTTTGGCAAGCCCAGGGTTTTCGTTTAGTTGCCTGTTCAATATATTCATAGTATGACAGGTTTTTAATTTGTTCTTTGAATTTGCAGATTTGGAAGCTGATCCATCATCGCCATCAGTATAAACATAAAAATCGCTCATGTCGATTTCTTGTTCTTGATTTATTGCTTTAGAATCATCATTACACGCTGTAAATAATAGGGCTACAGCAGCCATACTTAAAAGTACTTTTCTCATTTTAAAAATTATTTGAATTAGTCGACGGGGAAGATAGTTTTTTTTGTTAAATAATTAAAAATTTATTAAAAAAACTGTTAATTATTCGACAAACAGCATTCAACTGTTAGATAATTAACAGTAAAAATGTAAGTTGGAAGATGTTTTTTTGATTGAATTGTGAAAATTAATAATACTTAGGATAGCATCATTTTAGCTTTCTTAATACTATCTACCAGCGAATCTATTTCTGCTTTTGTATTATAGAATGAAAATGAGGCTCTAACAGTTCCAGGTATTTTGTAGAAATCCATAATGGGTTGGGCGCAATGATGCCCAGTGCGGACAGCAATTCCTAATTTATCTAGTATTGTGCCAATATCATAAGGGTGTATTCCTTTAAGATTAAAAGAAATAACAGCCGTTTTATGTTTAGAAGTCCCATAGATTTTTAAGCCTTCTATTTGCAAAAGTTTTTCTGTGGCGTATTCTAGTAATTCGTTTTCGTAGGTAGCAATGTTTTCGAAGCCTATTGAGTTCATATAATCTATTGCTGCACCAAAAACAATACCTCCAGCGATATTTGGTGTGCCAGCTTCAAATTTATGGGGTAAATCGGCGTATGTGGTTTTTTCAAAAGTTACTTCTGCAATCATTTCACCACCGCCTTGATAGGGCGGTAATTTTTTTAACCATGACTCTTTTCCGTAGAGCATACCAACGCCTGTTGGACCACACATTTTATGTGCTGAAGCCACATAGAAATCGGCATCTAGGTTTTGCACATCTGCTTTAATATGCGGACTCGATTGGGCACCATCTATTAATACTGCTGCGCCTACGTTATGCGCTTTTTCAATAATATATTGGATAGGGTTAACAGTTCCTAATGCATTAGAAACGTGATTTACAAAAACTAACTTTGTGTTTTTAGAAAGTAGCTTGTTGTATTCTGTTATTACCAATTCACCATCCTCGTTCATAGGAATAACTTGTAATGTTGCTCCTGTTCGTTCACATAACATTTGCCATGGCACAATATTGCTATGGTGTTCTAGTGCAGAAACTATAATGTTATCACCTTTTTTTAGTAATGAGGAAAACCCGTTTGCTACTAAATTAATACTATGGGTTGTTCCAGAGGTAAAAATTATTTCATGCGAAAATTTTGCATTAAAATGTGCTTGAATTTTTTGACGAGCTTGCTCGTATAAATCAGTTGCTTCTTGACTTAGGGTATGTACACCTCTATGGATATTCGCGTTATAATTTGAATAATAATCGACTATTGCATCAATTACCTGTTGTGGTGTTTGCGAAGTAGCAGCATTATCTAAATACACCAAAGATTTGCCGTTTACTTTACGGGATAGTATAGGAAAGTCCTTTCTTATGTCTTCTACATTGAACATGGCAGATAGTTTAGCCCCGTAGTCGCCGTTCGACTATTTTTATAGTCTTAATCTTTTTTGAGGAACGAGAAAAAGATACAGCGGATAGCGGGAAATAGCTTCAAATTAATAATGTTTTAATTAGTATTATGAGATTCCTTCCTTTTGAAGGAATGACATAATGGATTATAAATCGAATCCAAGATTTACACCTAGTTTATTGGCTATAATTTTGGTGATGCGCTGTTTTAATTCTGGAATTTTAACAGAATTCATAACATCGTTACTAAATGCATACATTAAAAGCGCCTTGGCTTCTTTTTCTGGAATACCTCGCGATCGCATATAGAACATGGCACTTTCGTCTAATTGACCGATGGTGCAACCGTGTGAGCATTTAACATCGTCTGCAAAAATTTCTAATTGTGGTTTGGTGTTAATTGTGGCTTTGTCGCTTATTAAAATATTATTGTTCGATTGGAAAGCATTTGTTTTTTGCGCTTCTTTTTCAACAACAATTTTTCCGTTAAAAACACCTGTAGAGTTTTCGCCAAAAATACCTTTATAATCTTGATGACTTTCGCAATTAGGTTCGATATGATGTACAAGTGTATTATGATCTACGTGTTGCTTATTTCCAATAATGGTAACCCCTTTCAAAATAGAATCAATACGTTGACCTTCTTGATAAAAATTAAGATTATTACGTATTAACTTTCCTCCAAATGCAAACGTGTGAACCGAGCAAATACTTTCTTGTTTTTGTTTAAGAAAGGTATTGTCTATAAGTGATGCTTTAAGGTTGTCGTTTTGTATTTTATAATAATCGACTATAGCGCGTTTTTTTGCAAATACCTCGGTAACACTATTGGTTAGTACTGGGTTACTTGTTAAACTTTGGTGACGTTCAATTATTTGAACATGTGAGTTTTCTTCAACGACAATCAAGTTACGAGGTTGTAACATGGTTGCAGATTCATTTCCTGTAGAAAAGTGAATTATTTGAATAGGCTTTTCTACTAATTTATTCTTAGGAATATGGATATAAGCACCCTCACTTGAAAATGCAGTATTAAGAGATGGTAAGCTATCTTTTGTGGCTGCTTTATTAAAATAATTTTCAATTACTAAACGGTATTTTGGTTTAGTAAGTGCTGCAGACATAAGGCAAACATCCATTCCATCATGTGTAGTTTGTGACAGGTGAGAAGAATATTTACCATCTATAAATACTATTTTATAAGTATCAATATCGTAAATAAAATATTTTTTTACATCACGATATTCAATAGCGTTCTCTTGTTTAGGAAAAACACTATAATCTTCTTTCAATAGTTTGTTTAAAGATGTGTATTTCCAAGCTTCTTCCTTTTTTGTAGGGAAACCTTTTTCTTCAAATGTTTTTATTGCCTCATTTCTAATATCGTGAACATAAGTATCTATATCTACTTTGTCTTCGAAGACCATGAATGATGATAATAATTTTTCTTTTAATTCCATTCTTTTCAGTTTTCAGTTGCAGTGTTCAGTATTCAGATAATGAGAATAAAACAAAAAAACTGTTTACTATTTTTTTAAACTTTTTTAGTGTTCGGTTACAAGTAAGCAGACTGCTAACAGTAACAGAATACTGCTTATTCGTGTTAAGCGCCAACTTCTTCTTTAATCCAGTCGTATCCTTTTTTCTCGAGTTCGTGCGCTAATTCTTTTGTTCCCGATTTTACAATTTTACCATTGTGTAATACATGAACAAAATCTGGGACGATATGGTCTAACAATCGTTGATAATGCGTTATAACAACTACTGCGTTGTCCTTGTTTTTTAGTTTATTTACACCATTTGCAACAATTCTTAAGGCATCGATATCTAAACCTGAGTCGGTTTCATCAAGAATTGCTAATTTAGGTTCTAACATAGCCATTTGGAAAATCTCGTTTCTCTTTTTCTCGCCACCAGAAAACCCTTCGTTAAGAGAACGCGATAAGAATTTTCGATCTATTTCTAATAAATCGGCTTTATCACGAATTAATTTCAACATTTCCTTAGCTGGCATATCATCTAAGCCTTTGGCTTTACGAGATTCGTTAATAGCCGTTTTAATAAAATTAGTTACCGACACTCCTGGAATTTCAACAGGATATTGGAATGATAAAAACACACCTTTATGAGCGCGTTCTTCGGCAGCTAGTTCGTCAATATCTTCGCCATCAAATTCAATATTACCTTTGGTTACTTCGTATTCTTCTTTCCCAGCAATAACAGATGCTAGAGTGCTTTTTCCAGACCCATTGGGTCCCATGATTGCATGTACTTCACCTGGTTTCACTTCAAGGTTAATACCTTTTAAGATACTTTTATCTTCAACACTTGCGTGTAAGTTGTTTATTTTTAACATATTAAATATTTAAAATCCCAAATTTAAAGCACCAAATTATAATGGTTTGTTTAATCTGTTCTTTTAGGTTTGGAATTTGGAATTTGATTCTTATATTTTGATTAATTTCCTAGTTTTACAACGTCGTTATCTTCTTTTGGAGCAGAAACTTTTAAAATTTCTACAATTTCTACTTTGCGTTCCCAAAGAATTTTTTCGTCTTTTTTATTGGTAATCTTTCCTCTTATTTCAACTTGTACCATATCGGTTGGTACTTTTTTAAAAGATTCAGCTTGCGTGTTTAATTCCAACATTTTATCGGTTACAAAAACACCATAAATATCGGCATGTGTTTGTAATACAGCAGCACCATCATAATAAACAAAATCACCTTTTAATAAAGTTAACCCATCGCTTTGCTTTGCTGTTTTTTCTGTACTATCAGCAGAAATTGTTTCTTCTGTTTTTTCAGATTTGGTTTCTTTTTTACAACTAACAAATACTGTTAGCGCTAAAGAGAATAAAAGTATTTTTTTCATTTAAATTAAAGTTTTAATTGATGAGACACTTAGTGAAGCTCTGCTTCGGTACTTTCAATGAAAATATATTTTCATTTCGGTAATGCTTAGTGTGACATTTCGTTAAAATTTATCTATCCTACAGATCCTTCTAAACTTATTTCTAATAGTTTTTGAGCTTCAACAGCAAACTCCATTGGTAATTTATTTAATACTTCTTTGCTAAAGCCATTTACAATAAGGGCAATGGCTTTTTCTGTATCTATACCACGTTGATTGCAATAGAAAATTTGGTCTTCACCAATTTTACTAGTTGTTGCTTCGTGCTCTATTTTTGCTGTTTTATTTTTAGCTTCTATATATGGGAAGGTGTGTGCACCACAGTCATTACCCATTAATAAACTATCACATTGCGAAAAGTTACGTGCATTTTCTGCTCTAGAACTAATTTGTACTAAACCACGGTAACTATTTTGAGATTTTCCAGCAGAAATACCTTTTGAAATAATAGTGGACTTCGTATTCTTTCCTAAGTGAATCATTTTTGTTCCCGTATCTGCTTGCTGATAATTATTGGTAACAGCAATAGAGTAAAATTCGCCAACTGAATTATCACCTTTTAATACGCAGCTTGGATATTTCCAAGTAACAGCAGAACCAGTTTCTACTTGTGTCCAAGAGATTTTTGCATTTTTTTCACACAAACCGCGCTTGGTTACAAAGTTGTAAACACCACCTTTACCTTCAGCATTTCCTGGATACCAGTTTTGTACTGTGGAGTATTTTATTTCAGCATCATCTAAAGCAATAAGCTCTACAACGGCTGCATGTAGTTGGTTTTCATCACGACTAGGAGCTGTACAGCCTTCTAAATAACTTACATAACTACCTTCATCAGCAATTACCAAAGTTCTTTCAAATTGACCAGTTCCTGCTTGATTAATTCTAAAGTATGTTGATAATTCCATTGGACATTTTACGCCTTTTGGAATATAACAGAAAGAGCCATCACTAAACACAGCTGAATTTAAAGCGGCATAAAAATTATCCTTTGTTGGAACTACGGTTCCTAGATGTTTTTTTACAAGTTCTGGATGCTCTTTAATAGCTTCGGAGATACTCATAAAAATAATACCCTTTTCACCTAAAGTTTTCTTAAAGGTTGTTGCTACCGAAACAGAATCTACAACCACATCCATAGCTACACCAGCAAGTTTCTTTTGTTCGTCAAGAGAAATACCTAGCTTTTCAAAAGTTGCTAATAATTCTGGATCAACCTCATCAATACTGTCGTATTTAGGTTTGCTATTTGGTGCAGAGTAGTAAGAGATGCCTTGAAAATCTGGTTTTACGTAATTTACGTTTGCCCAATCTGGTTCGTCCATGTTTTTCCAAACACGAAATGCTTCTAGGCGCCATTCAGTCATCCATTCAGGCTCTTCTTTCTTTTTAGAAATGGCACGAACAATATCTTCATTTAAACCGTTTGGAAATGTATCAGACTCAATATCAGTATAAAACCCATACTCATATTCTTTGGTTTTTAGCTCTTCGCGTAAATCATCCTCGGTGTACTTCGACATAATGCTTTCTTATTTTGTTATAATGAAAATGATTCGCCACAACCACAAGTACGGTTAGCGTTAGGATTATTAAACACGAAACCTGTTCCGTTTAAACCTCCCGAATATTCTAGAGTAGTTCCTATAAGGTATAAAAAGCTCTTTTTGTCAACTATAATTTTAACACCATTATCTTCAAATACTTTATCGCCATCTTGTTGTTCTTTATCAAACTTTAAATCGTAAGATAATCCAGAACATCCTCCACTTTTTACACCCACGCGTACATAGTCAGTAGTAGCATTATAGCCATCGTCAGTCATAAGTTCTACGACCTTCTTTTTAGCTGTTTCAGAGACTTTTATCATATTTATTTTTTATTAAATTTAGAAATAAATTAATAATATTTTATTAAGACAGTTTCTAAATAGAGAGCAAATATACAATATAAGTCATCGATTTCCATATAACCTAACATTATATTAATATATGGTTTTATAGTTTTTTGTTATTGATTGTTAAAGGCAGAATTATTTATAAATTCATAATCTGAAAGGGATAAAAGAAAGGTTTTTAAATCGGCTTTGTCTTGTACTGAAAGTTGCACACCACCTTGGGCTACTTTTTTCATTAATGGGTCGATGGTTGATGATTGTTTTAGCCCTTCACTGTAATGATTGATAACTTCTTCTAAAGTAGCAAATCTACCATCGTGCATATAAGGTGCTGTGAATGCTAAATTCCTGAGGGAAGGGGATTTGAATTTTCCATTATCTGCTGGGTCTCCAGTAACTGCTCCTAAACCTAAATCGGTAAATGTGTTATCTAAGCCATTGTTATGAAAAATATTATCTGTCCATAGTGGATTATTTTCACTACCGTGGCAATGAAAGCAGTCACCTTTGTTTTCATCCATAAAAATATTAAAGCCATTTTGTTCTTCTGGGGTTAAAGTGGCTACCCCTAGTAAAAATTTATCGAATTTTGAATTTGATGAAATTAACGTACGTTCAAACTGAGCGATGGCTTTTGTTACCAAAGTAGAGTCTATAGCTGAAGTGCCAAAAGCTTGATTAAAAAGATTTGGATATTCTGAATGCTGTTGTAATTTTTCTTCAACCTGAGTCCAATTGCTTGCCATTTCAGTAGGGTCTGTAACAGGAACAAAAGCCTGATGTTCTAGACTAAATGTGTTACCATCCCAAAAGAATTTTTCATCGTAATTCCAAGCCAAGTTAAAAAGTGGCATGGAGTTTCGGTTTCCTAAACTTCCATCAATACCATCACTAAACCTATCAGAATCCGAGAAGGCATTTTCTGGAGCATGACAATCGGCGCAGGCTTGAGAATTATCTGCAGATAAAATGGGGTCAAAAAATAATTTTTTACCCAAAGCGATTCCTTCAACTGTTTGTGGATTATCAATTGGAATTACGGGGTTTAGAATTTTGTCTTGAAAAAGCTGCGGTATATTTAGTGGGCTTGGAGTAGAGGTATAGACTTCTACACTTTTATTAGAACAAGATGTTATAATAAAAGCAACAATAATTAAGATATGTAATGTCCAACGTTTCAAATTTTAATTATTTTGTTGATTTTAAACTAAATACATTTTGCCCGTTTTCAAACATCATAATTTGCGCGGTAGAATTTGGCATAAGCGATTGGTTGAATACATTTAAATCCCATATGTTAGGAGTTTTAAACCATTCGGCAATATTCATTTCAATATTAAAAACGATATTACTTGTAATAGTGACTGCGCCTAAATTAACGGTTATAAAAGTGTCTTGTGGAAAGGTTGGGTTTGCTCCAGGATTATCCACCGCTCTTATGGCATGATAATTAAACCCTTGTTCGATGTTAGAACTATTTAAAAATTTTCCATCAAACTGTATGTAATGATAACCGCCACCTAACATGGCTGGAACAAACCAAGAAGCAGAATTTAAATCTTGGTATGCAGCATCAATATTTTTTTCGTTAGTAAAGCCGAAAGTAAATGAAATGTTGGTGTATGCATCAGTTGGGATTAATACTTCTGGTGAAAATTCTAAATTTCCGTTATTTGTTACATCAACCAAATTGTATGCGTCAATTGTTAAAGACTCTCCTGTGGAGTTAGTTAATGTTATGTCTGATATTAAATAACGTAAGCGTTCTATGCTCAACATTTCTCCATTTTCATTAGTGAATTTAAGAGCGTTAAAATCTGAATTAGAAACAGGAATGCCATCCCAATTATGAGTAAAATGGAGTGAGATATTTACGTTTGAAACGTTGTCATCATTGTCTTTATGGCATGAAACAAGCGTAATAAAAACAAACAGAAATATTGAAGCTACTTTATTCATTTATTGTGATAATTAATAGGTCTGCAAACCCTTTGTTTTCTGTAATATCTTCATTGGAACTACTAGTTTCTCCAACTGCAACATAAGTGCCATCATTCAATTGGGTGATATCGTTAGCAAAATCGATTTCAGTTCCGCCAATTGTTTTTTGCCATTCTATATTAGCATTTGCATCTATTTTGATAAGCCAAGCATCATTCTGACTTTTGTTTTCTATAAGATTTCCATTTAAACTTCTTGAATTACCGCTTAAAATAAACCCGCCATCTTGTGTTTTTGAAACAGCACTTCCGGAGTCAAAATTGTTTCCGCCCAAAGTTTTTTCCCATAGCATATTACCAGTTTCCGAAATTTTTATCATCCATAAATCGGCTGCACCATTATTAAAAGAAACGTCGTTGTCGCTACTTCTAGTGTTACCAACTATTAAATAATTTCCATCGTTAGTGCTTGTTATGTTGTAAGCTTCATCAATTTCTGAACCGCCAAAAGATTTTTCCCAAAGAAGATTTCCAGTTTCCGAAATTTTAATAATCCACATATCATAGGAACCTTTATTGTCACTAATGTCAACATCATTACTGTCGGATGAACCAATAATTAAATAGCCATTATCTGTAGTTTGAATGACATCATTTGGTGTATCGGTAAATGTACCACCATAGAATTTACTCCATTGTTTGTCTCCGTTAGAATTTAATTTGATAGCCCAATAATCTCCTCCAGCATGCCTTTTTGAAGTTGAAAACTTACTATTTCCTTCACCTCCTGATGCAGTAACGTCTAAAACTCCTGTTAATAGATAACCATTGTCTTTTGTCTCAATTAGTGAGATGCCATTATCTACCCCAGAAAAACCAAAGGAGTTATTCCAAATTATATTACCAGAACTATCTATTTTAGATAGCCAAAAATCTAAAGAACCAGCATTGTTGGTTATATTGCCATCGCTACTTGAACTTTGGCCAAAAATGATATAACCATTATCGTTAGTTTGAATAATATCATTACCTCTGTCGTCGCCACTCCCTCCATAAGTTTTTTGCCAACTTAGTGCGTTATTAGAATCGAATTTTAGCAACCAATAGTCAAATGTTTTGTTTTGTTTAGAAGTTACATCGCCATCATCACTTTGCGAAAACCCTAAAACAGCGTAACCTCCATCTATTGTGCTTGTAATAGCTTGGGCGCTATCGTTTAGCGAGCCTCCCAGAACTTTAACACCAAATAAAGGAGTCGTTTTTTCGGTACTTTCATCTGAAGAACAATTAAAAATGCCTATAAATACTATAAGAATACAAAAGCGATAATTGTATTTTATTATTTTCATTATGGAACTTTCAGAATATTATAAATTACTTTTTCTAACGACAAACAGACCTCGAATAATATCGCTTATAATTATATTTCCACTTTCAAAATAAGGGTAAACGTTCCACGCACCAACAGTGCCTGCGTTATTATTTTCTGGGTATGTGTCGAAAAAGCCTATTTCTGTCATAGGGTTGCTAGAATCAGAAATATTCGAAATATCTAAAACTCGCATACCAGCTCTGTAATTCGATAAATAATAAGTATTGTCTTTTACATAGCCATTATGATCGACTGCTAGGGTTGGGCCGAAAAATGTTGAGGACAAAACAGGGTTATCCAAATCATTAAAATCAAAAATAATTGTTTTGGTATTAAATCCAAATGCTCCTTCGTCAAGCTCATCTCCGAGAATAAAATAACGTTGATCTTCAGTAAACCAACCCTGATGAGCAAATTCTTCTTGTGGATAGCTAAGACTGCTTATTGGAATTATATTGCTTTTATCTGTAACATCTAAAATAACGACGTTATTACTATAACCGTTGCTGCCTATATAAATTTGCTTGCCTTGGTGTTCTACGTCAGGACCATTATAGGTTACAACTTGTGCATCATGCGAATATCCCTCGGCTGTATATTCTCCTAAAAATGTTGGGTTTGTAGGGGAAGATATATCTATAAAAATTGGCCCTCCACCATTGTTCGAGCAACCAACTAAATAAGCGATACTTTCATTTTCATTAATTACAACGTTATGGCAGCTATCAACACCTGTATATAAAGCATCAGTAGTGAATGTTTCAGGTGGGTTTGCTACATTTCGCAATCTTGTTAAATCAAATACTTGCATGCCATGGTTTCCAGCAACATCTGCTACTATAAATGCATGATTATTAAAAACTTTTATATCTCTCCAACTATTACTTATTGTTTCTGTAGGTAGTTTTCCTAAGTAAATAGTTTCTAATGGGTCTGTAATATCAACAAAAGCTGTCCCGTTATCTAATCCCATTAAGGCATATTCTTTACCAGTTGTTGGGTCGGTCCAACCCCAAGAATCATTTCCAGCAGAAGCCGCGAAAGTACTTAATGGTATTTGAGCCATTAATTCATAACCGTTACAGGGATAAATATCGGCAAATCCATTTTCGCATGGAAACAATGCATCCGATTCTATTATAGTTGAATTATTATTATCTTCATTATCGCATGCAATTAATCCGAATAAAACAAAAAGTCCAGAAAACAGGATAGTAATATATTTGATGTTATTTTTAAAGAAATTCATAGCGTAATTTTTTTAATACTTTTTCTATCAAATTTAACAGATATATAGTTATAAGCCATAGGACTTTATCATTTTAACGTCTAAATGTGTATAAAATTTTCATTAAACGAACTTATTAAGGTGTTTTTCCTTAGTAGAAATGATATGGTTATAAAATAGCTTCTTATTTTTGCGGCATGATAGAAGATAAAAATCAACAGCGAACACCATTAAGCGAGTTAGGAGAGTTTGCTCTTATAGAGCATTTAACAAAGCAATTTGAAATTAAACAAGTGTCTACGGTTAAAGGAATTGGAGATGACGCAGCTGTCTTGAATTTTGAAAATAAAAAAATAGTTGTTACAACAGATCTGTTAGTCGAAAATGTTCATTTCGATTTAAGTTATATGCCGTTAAAACATTTAGGCTATAAAGCCATTATGGTAAACTTATCCGATGTGTATGCAATGAATGCAACAGCAACTCAAGTAACCGTATCTATAGCTGTGTCTAACAGGTTTCCTTTAGAAGCACTTGAAGATTTATACTCAGGAATACAAACGGCTGCAAAAATATATAATGTAGATTTAATTGGTGGTGACACAACATCCTCAACAACTGGATTATTAATTTCTGTTACTGCTATTGGTGAAGTAGAAAGTGATAATGAGGTGTACAGGTCTGGTGCAAAACCAAATGATTTATTGGTTGTTTCTGGAGATTTAGGGGCAGCTTATATGGGATTGCAAGTACTTGAGCGTGAGAAGGAAGTTTATAAAGTAAATCCTAATAGCCAGCCAGATTTAGAATCTTATTCTTATATAATTGAGCGACAATTAAAACCTGAAGCTAGGAAAGATATTATTAAATTATTAAAAGATTTAGATGTAAAACCAACCTCGATGATTGATGTAAGTGATGGGTTATCTTCTGAAATTTTGCACCTATGCAAACAGAGTAATGTAGGTTGTGATGTTTATGAAGAAAAAATTCCTTTAGATCCACAAGTAATTGCAACTTGTGAAGAGTTTAATATTGATAGTACAACGGTTGCTTTAAATGGAGGTGAAGATTACGAATTACTTTTCTCTATTTCGCAAGAGGATTTTCCAAAGATTAAGGCAAATCCAAATTTTACGATAATTGGATATATGGCTGATAAAAACTCAGGAATGCATTTAGTAACAAGGGCGGGTTCTAAAATTCCTTTGAAAGCACAAGGGTGGAAAAACTTTTCTAGCTAACTGCTTGATAAGATTTACGGCGCAACTTTTTATTGTGAATTTTTTCTAGCACCAAATTAATCTCTCTATATTTAGGGGTAAGCTTAGTTAAATGTCCAGACTCATCTGTAGTGAACTGTTCTTGACACTGGACACACTTAAATTCTTTTACGTGATATGTAATTTGTTTGGTCACTTTAAAATCATGACCAAAAAGCGAACAATAAATGCTCTTCATATTTTATGCTATTAACTAATTATAAGGGAGTTAAAGGTATAAAATATTATTAGAAAAGCAAAAACTCATTAAGCAGCATTTGTTCCGTACATTCTTTCTCGCATTCTCATAAGTTTTTTACGATACATAAATTCTAAGATGTCGTTTATTTCCTTAAAAGTTGCAGTTAATTCTGTTAGTTTGCCGTTGCTATTTGTGGTTAATTCCTTTTTACAATGGCTACATTGATACTCTTTAACATGCTGTGTTACTTTTTTAGTTACGTGATAATCATGACCAAAAAAATTGCAGTACATTTTGGATGCAATGGTAGGTTTTTGTGTAGTTTTTTCCATGATATTTGATTTAAGGCTTGATAAACATAGTAAAAAAAATCAAATAATCGTTGAAAAGTAATTAATTTTCGATGAAATACATAATATTTTGAAAGAATAAGGCTTCGTTTTCGATTAACGACATATGTCCATCTGGAAATTTTACCACTTTTACTCCTGTTTTTTTGGCTTCTTCTAAAAGAGATTTGTAATTTAATACTGGATCTTCTCTGCTGGCAATAAGCATCTTTCTGTGCTTAAAATTTTGAAGAATGTCTGTTCTTTCTTTGCGTATTTTCATGCCTTCAAGTGCAGCAATAATTCCCTGTAATGGTGTTTTTAAAGCGTTATTAATAATGGTTGTAATTTCTTTTTTTAGACTGCTTTTTTTATCTGGATTAAAAAGATTAGAAATAGCAATTCTAACAAATGTTTTATAGTCATGCTTTACAGCTGCAATAGCACGATCTCTATTAGTTTTCTTCTCTGCACTATCTGCTTTAGATGTAGAATTAACCAATGCTATACCTTTTGTAAGGTTTAAATATTTTTCAGCAAAAGCTAATGCGACATAACCACCCATAGAATGACCAACCAATATGGCTTCCTTAATTTTTAAATGTTCTAAAACCGCTTGAACAGCTTCTGCCATGGTTTCCATAGTATGAATATATCCCATGCATTCAGTTTTACCATGGCCTAATAAATCAATACAAATAATTCGGTTATTTTTTGCTAATTCAGGAATAAAAGGATTCCATATAGAGCTGTTTTCTAAAAAACCGTGAAGGAAAACGACTGTTTTCCCATGACCGTTATCGGTGTAAAAAATGTTTACACCTTTGTACTCTAAAATCATGATTTCACCTTCTTAATAGCAGTGAAGGCTTTGTCTACAAAATCGTCTTCAACTAAAATAGTAAACTCGTTTGTTGTAGAAATAACTTCGTATAGTACGACACCTTCCCAAGCTAAACGTTTAAAAAAGTGATAATATAACCCTGCTATTTTCGAGTTGTCTTCAGGTAAATTGATGCTTATAGCGGTAAGACCATCTTGAACAGCCAAAAATGTTTCGAGCTTTAAATGTTCTAAAATAAAATCTTTTAAACTACTTGAAATAATAATATTACTTTCATGAATACCACGCGTAAACGTATAAAATAATTTAGATTCCGAATTTATTTTTTCCAGAATCTTGGCATGATTATCTATTAAGGTTTCCGAATTTTTAACTGTAAAATCTGTAAGGTTAGAACGCACGGTAATATCGCCTAAATTCTTAATTACCTTCTTCATTTTAACCGAATTCGATAAAGTAGGAGGCGGACTATAGCGTCTTAAAGCCATCATAATCGCACCTGGTTTTACATCTTTTTTAAGCATTTTACTTATTGGCTCAGTCAATTCTACCGCTAAAGCACTAAAGTTTATAATGTTTCTTGAAAGGGCTTCTTCCAAGTAAGGTTGGGTTATTAATATGTCTTCAACACAATTACTTACAGTTTTCATGTTAACTATTTAACAATTTGTGTAAAAATAATCTATTTTTTTTAAAAATGCGGTTATTGTATCAAATGATTATAATTTCGTAATCAAATTAAGTAGGATGAAAGTATTAAAATTTGGAGGTACTTCTGTTGGGTCAGTTAAAAACATGTGTAATGTGAAGAACATTATAAATGATGGCACAAAGAAAGTCGTAGTGTTATCTGCTATGTCTGGTACTACTAATGCTTTAGTAGAAATTGCAAATTATATTTTTGAAAAGACGCCAAACAAAGCCATTGATGCAATTAATACATTGCATGAATCTTATTTTAAAACCATTGATGCACTTCTTTCTAACACACAGTTAAAAGATGAAACCAAAGCATACGTAACAGGTATATTTAATTTTTTAGTAACATGTACCTATGAAGGCTATTCAAAAAAATTAGAGAATAATATTGTAGCTCAAGGCGAGTTGCTTTCAACTTATATGTTTAACGCTTATTTAAATCAAGAAGGAATTAGTTCGACCCTATTACCAGCATTAGAATTTATGCGTATAAATGGTGTAAAAGAACCTGATCATTTCTATATTAAAAAGCAGTTGAAAAATGTAATGGCTTCTGCTCCAGAGACCAATATTTATATAACACAAGGGTTTATTTGTTTAGATCAAAAGGGAGATGTTTCTAATTTACAACGTGGTGGAAGTGATTATACCGCAACTATTATAGGTGCTGCCATAAAAGCGCAAGAAGTAGAAATTTGGACAGACATAGACGGGATGCATAACAATGATCCTAGATATGTAGAAAACACAAATCCTATTTCAAACTTGTCGTTCGATGAGGCTGCCGAACTTGCTTATTTTGGCGCAAAAATATTACACCCTCAAACCATATTGCCTGTTAGGGAAGACGGCATTCCAGTACGTTTAAAAAATACAATGGCTCCAGAAGCTCATGGGACTTTAATATCTAGCCAAACATCTGAAAATGGTATTAAAGCAATTGCAGCCAAAGATAATATTACAGCTATAAAAATTAAATCAGGGCGCATGTTGCAAGCGCATGGTTTCTTGAAGAAAGTATTTGAGATTTTTGAAGTTTATGAAACGTCGATAGACATGATTACAACTTCTGAAGTTGCTGTGTCACTTACTATTGATGACGATAGAAATTTAGATAAAATTATTACTGAATTAGAAGAATTTGGAACCATAGAAGTCGATAAAGGACAAACCATTGTATGTCTAGTAGGGCATTCAATTGTGAATCATGAAAGTACTTTTAAGCTATTTCAAATTTTAAAAGATGTAAAAATTAGAATGATTTCTTATGGCGGAAGCAAAAATAATATTTCACTCTTAATAAACTCAAAAGGTAAAGTTACTTCGCTGAACAAACTAAACAATTATTTATTTGAATTAGTCACTCTTTAAATTGCAAAATTTAGTATTGTTAGCAAAAGGGTCGTTTTTTTAAACGACCCTTTTATATTATAAGAGATTATTTTTTAACTATTCATTATTTCCTCAATTTCGTCTGCTTCAATGGGAATATTGCGCATTAAATTAAAAGGCTCTCCTTTTTCTTGAATAACAACATCATCTTCCAATCGAATACCAAAGCCTTCATCAGGAATATAAATTCCAGGTTCTACAGTAAAAACCATATTAGCTTGCATAGGCTCTGTTAAAATACCATAGTCATGTGTGTCGAGTCCCATATGATGCGAAGTACCATGCATGAAGTACTTTTTATAAGCAGGCCAGTTGGCGTTTTCATTTTGTACATCGGCTTTATCTAATAAACCAAGACCTAACAATTCGTTGGTCATTATTTTGCCAACTTCAATATGATATGCTGCCCAATCTGTTCCGGGAATCAGCATTTTAGTGGCTTCATTTTTAACTCTATTTACAGCATTATAAACGGCTTTTTGCCTTTTAGAAAACTTACCAGAAACAGGAATAGTTCGTGTCATGTCGCTTGAGTAATTTGCATACTCTGCTCCAACATCCATTAATATTAGGTCGCCAGATTTACACTGTTGGTTGTTTTCTATGTAGTGCAGTACATTGGCATTATTTCCAGAGGCTACAATAGGTGTATAAGCAAACCCTTTTGAGCGGTTATTTAAAAATTCATGCATAAATTCTGCCTCAATATTATATTCCCAAACTTTTGGTTTCACAAAATTTAAAATACGTCGAAACCCTTTTTCGGTAATATTGCAAGCTTGCTGTATTAATTCAATTTCAATAGCGTCTTTTACAGAACGTAATCTTTGTAATATAGGATTGCTTTTGGCAACACTATGTGCTGGGTATTTATTTTTAAGCCATTTGGTGAAACGGTCTTCACGTGTTTCTGTTTCAACATTGGCTCGATAATGTTCATTGGTATTAACATAAACAGTATCGCATTGGGTCATAATTTCAAACATAATTTTCTCCATGTCCTGCAACCAATATATTGTTTTCACACCGCTAGTTTCAAATGCTTTTTCTTTAGTTAGTTTTTCGCCTTCCCAAATAGCAATATGCTCGTTAGTTTCTTTTAAAAATAGTATTTCTTGGTGTTTTTCCTTTGGACAATCGGGGAATAACACCAGAATACTTTCCTCTTGGTCAACACCACTTAAGTAAAAAATATCTCGATGTTGTTCGAAAGGCATAGTGCTGTCTGCGCTAATAGGATATATGTCATTCGAATTAAATACCGCCAAACTATTAGCTTTCATTTTAGAAGCGAAATTTTTACGGTTTTTTATAAAAAGCTCTTTGCTTATGGAATGGTACTTCATATTATTAAATTTTTAATTCCCTAAAATTAAGCAAACAGAATAATACTATACTGAGAATTTCTTTATTTCTATATCAAATAGATTCAATTTTAAAAATTTTGTTTTGTGAGCATATAAGAAATTGTGTTTTTTTCTGTTAAATATGTGAACACAAACCCAATATCATGAAATCATTTAGCTCAATTATAGTTTTACTAATTGTATTAACTTCTTGCAGTAAAGACAACAATGATGCTAACAATACAAGCCAAAACAATCTTGTTATTAAATTTAAATTCGATCCTACTCAAGAGCGCTTAAATAATTTAGGACAACCAGCAAATATAGCAAGTGGCAATGCAGCGCAATCGCCTTCGTTTGCTAAAATGAGCGCGAATTATATTGAGTTTGCCCAAACAGCAACTACGCTTTTAGGTGAAGGGGAAATTATTTTTAATGGGGAAGAAACAGAAGCAGGTGGAAGTAAAGCAATCGATTTTCAGAAAGCAAAATTTGCTGGAAACAACGAAATGTTTATAACAATCCCTTTAAATGAAGTATCTGTTGGAAACTACAAATGGGTAAGAGTTTCTTTAGCTTACCAAGAAGGAAATATTGATTTTCTTCTAAATGGAACCAATTTTAATGGCACTCTAGCAAGTTTTGTAGGCTACAATAATTATATTACCTCTTTCGATTTAAATGGAAGTTCTATTGTAGTAAACGAAAATAAAAAACAAGGTTTTTGGGCGTTTGAATCTTTAGGCTTTTCTTCTTCGGGGCAAGCACCAGAAGGTGCAACTACGGTTCCAAACCCATTATTTAATACCTCGCCAATACCTCAAGGATCCTGTGTAGTAACAGGAGAATTTGAAAATGGGTTACTCATCTCTGGTAATGAAACTGAAGATGTAGAAGTGATATTGTCCTTTTCTGTTAACAATAGTTTTGAATGGATCGAAGTAAACGCTGATGGGAAGTTTGAACCTAATGCAGGAGAAATGCTTGTTGACATGGGCTTAAGAGGACTTATTCCTATAGTAAATTAATTAATTCTTTATTTAATTAAACTCATTCTAAATAGTGAAAACATGACATTTGTTATTTGTCTATAACTCGTCGCTAACCTACCTTTGTAAGAATCTTAAAATAACTTCTTAAAAATGAGCGGATTTTTTAAATCTTCGATTGGAAGAAAGGTAGCCATGGCGCTTTCTGCATTCTTCCTCATGTTTTTCTTAATAATTCATTTGGCGGTAAATATTACTTCACTTTTTAGTGAAGAATTATTTAACGATTTATCTCATTTTATGGGAACAAATCCGCTAGTGCAATTTGCATTACAACCAGTTTTAATATTTGGCGTAGTATTCCATTTTGTTATGGGATTTGTATTAGAAGTCAAAAATAAAAAAGCTAACGGTGTTAGTTATGCTAAAAATAATGGTGCTGCTAATTCTACTTGGATGAGTAGAAATATGATTTATAGTGGCTTGGTTATTCTAGCTTTTATCGTGTTACATTTTATTGATTTCTGGATTCCAGAATTAAGCGTTAAATATGTAGCTGGCGATATGTCTGGACTTATAGAGGGAACTCAAAATTTTAGATATTTTGAAGAACTTACGCATAAGTTTCACAGTCATTTAAGGACAATTGCATACGTTGTTTCGTTCATTCTTTTAGGACTGCATTTGGCACATGGATTTACATCTGCATTCCAATCAATGGGAGTTACAGCAGGTCGTAAAAAGAGACTTCAAAATATAGGTAAAGCATATTCTATATTAATTCCGTTAGGGTTTATTATTATTGCTTTATTTCATCATCTTAAACACGTATTATCATAGCATATGGCAACTTTAGATTCAAAAGTACCTAAGGGTCCAATTAAAGATAAGTGGACAGATTATAAAAATAAAATTAACCTAGTTAACCCAGCTAATAAACGTCACATAGATATTATAGTTGTGGGTACAGGTTTGGCTGGAGGTTCTGCAGCCGCAACGCTAGCAGAGTTAGGGTATAATGTAAAAGCTTTTGCTTATCAAGATTCTCCTAGACGTGCACACTCTATTGCTGCACAAGGAGGTATTAATGCTGCAAAAAACTATCAAGGTGATGGAGATTCTACATATAGATTATTTTATGATACTGTAAAAGGAGGCGATTACCGTTCGCGTGAAGCTAACGTTTACCGTTTAGCTGAGGTGTCTGCAAATATCATCGATCAATGCGTAGCTCAAGGTGTGCCTTTTGCACGTGATTATGGCGGATTGTTAGATAATCGTTCATTTGGTGGGGTATTAGTATCTAGAACGTTTTATGCTAAAGGGCAAACAGGACAACAATTACTACTTGGAGCATATTCAGCAATGAACCGTCAAATTGCTCGCGGTAAGATTGAAATGTTCAATCGTCACGAGATGCTTGATGTTGTAAAAGTTGATGGAAAAGCAAGAGGTATTATTGCAAGAAACTTAATTACAGGAGAAATTGAACGCCATTCAGCTCATGCGGTAGTTGTAGCGACTGGGGGTTATGGTAACGTTTATTTCTTATCAACAAATGCCATGGGTAGTAATGTTACTGCTGCGTGGAAAATTCATAAAAAAGGGGCATATTTTGCAAACCCTTGTTATACTCAAATTCACCCAACATGCATTCCACGTTCGGGAGATTATCAATCTAAATTAACCTTGATGTCTGAATCGTTACGTAATGATGGACGTATTTGGGTGCCAAAAAGTTTAGAGGATGTAAAAGCAATTCGTGAAGGACGTAAAAAACCAACAGATTTATCAGAAGACGAAAGAGATTATTACTTAGAACGTCGTTACCCTGCCTTTGGTAACTTAGTACCTCGAGATGTAGCATCTCGTGCAGCCAAAGAGCGTTGTGATGCTGGCTATGGTGTAAATGCGACAGGTGAAGCTGTATATTTAGATTTTGCTGCAGCGATTGAACGTTATGGAAAAGAGCAAGCTAAAATTCATAATATTGAAAATGCTTCAGATGCAAAAATATACGAGTTAGGTCAAGCTATTGTTGAAGCTAAATATGGAAACTTATTCCAAATGTATGAGAAAATTGTAGATCAAAATCCATACAAAACTCCAATGATGATTTACCCTGCAGTACATTATACAATGGGAGGTGTTTGGGTTGATTATAATTTAATGACTACGGTTCCTGGATTGTATTGTATTGGTGAAGCTAATTTCTCTGATCATGGTGCTAATAGACTTGGAGCTTCAGCCTTAATGCAAGGTTTGGCTGATGGGTATTTTGTGTTACCATATACTATTGGAGATTATTTGGCTGATGATATTAGGACAGGAAAAATTCCAACGGATACAAAAGAATTTGATGAAGCTGAAAAAGAAGTAAAAGCTAAAATAGATTTCTTTGTCACTAATAAAGGAACAAAGTCTGTTGATTACTTCCATAAAAAACTTGGTAAAGTGATGTGGGATAAATGTGGAATGTCTAGGAACGAAAAAGGCTTAAAAGAAGCCATGGCTGAGATTAAAACCATTCGTGAAGAATTCTGGAAAGAAGTTTCTGTTCCTGGAACAGCAAATGAAATGAATCCAGAATTAGAAAAAGCGGGTCGTGTTGCTGATTTCTTAGAGTTAGGTGAGTTATTCGCTAAAGATGCTTTAACTAGAGAAGAATCTTGTGGAGGGCACTTTAGAGAAGAATCTGCAGAATTGGATGGACCACAAAAAGGAGAAGCAAAACGAAATGACAAAGATTTTGCATTTGTTTCAGCTTGGGAATACAAAGGAGAACCTGCTGATGCAGTATTACATAAAGAAGAATTAGAATTTAAAGATATTGAACTAAAACAACGTTCATACAAATAAGATTGACATTATGAATTTAACACTTAAAATTTGGAGACAAAAAGACGCTTCTGCTAAGGGTCAAATGGTCGATTATAAAGTTAATGATATCTCAGAGCATATGTCCTTTCTTGAAATGATGGATGTTTTAAATGAGCAATTGGTAAACTCTGGGGAAGAGCCAGTAGCTTTTGATCATGACTGTAGAGAAGGGATCTGTGGGATGTGTTCTTTATATATTAATGGAGAAGCTCACGGACCAGATAGAGGCATTACAACTTGTCAATTGCATATGCGTATGTTTAAAGATGGTGATACCATTACTATCGAGCCTTTTAGAGCAGCAGCATTTCCTGTAATTAAAGATTTAGTTGTAGATAGAATGGCTTTTGAGCGTATTCAGCAAGCTGGAGGGTATATTTCTGTTAATACCTCAGGAAATACTCAAGATGCTAATTCGCTCCCTATTTCAAAACATGCAGCAGACGAAGCTATGGACGCTGCAACTTGCATTGGTTGTGGAGCTTGTGTAGCCACTTGTAAAAATTCAAGTGCTATGTTATTTGTTGGAGCTAAAGTCTCTCAATATGCATTATTACCACAAGGACAGGTTGAAGCCGCAGACCGTGTTAAAAACATGGTAGCGCAAATGGACTTAGAAGGATTTGGAAACTGCACCAATACAGGGGCTTGCGAGGTAGAATGTCCTAAAGGAATTTCGTTAGATAATATTGCACGTATGAATAGAGAGCTTATGAAGGCTTCTATTTAAAACAAAATTTTATAAATTGAAAAGCTCATATCATTTTGTGGTATGAGCTTTTCGTTTTTTAAATTCATAGTAATACTAAATTACTAATAAGTTTTTTAAAAAAAATGTATCTTGGGCAATTCATTAGAATACTTATAAATGCCTAAAATATATTACCTCTTACTGGCTTGTTTTTTATCTGTGAATTTTAGTTCCTCTCAAAGTTGTTTCAGTAAATCATCTTTGTTGCAACATGTTAAGACATTATCATCTGATAGTTTTGAAGGAAGAAGGACAGGAACTGAAGGTGCTATTAAAACAAAAAAATATATCATAAATCAGTTTTATAGTTTAAAAGTTAAGCCATTAGGCAAGACCTTTGAGCAATCATTTTCGTTCTCACAACATAGAAGGGACTATAAAGGTGTTAATGTTTTAGGGTTTATTAAGGGAACTTTAAAACCAGAAAAGTATATTGTTATAAGCGCACATTATGACCACGAGGGTGTTAAACATGAGCGTATTTATAATGGTGCAGATGATAATGCTTCTGGCGTATCTGCCTTATTTAGTTTTGCGGAGCATTTTCAAGAGCATCCACCTAAGCATTCAGTAATATTAGCTGCTTTTGATGCTGAAGAATTAGGGCTACAAGGTTCGAAGTATTATGTAAAACATCCTGTAGTTCCATCGAAACAAATTATTGCTAATGTTAATATGGATATGATTAGTAGAAGTGATAAAAATGAATTGTTTGCGGTTGGTACTTCATTTAATGAAAATTTAAAAAGTATCGTTAAAAGTTATAAATCAACCTGTGGGAAAGTTAAACTTATAGCTGGACATGATGGATACGATGGCTTAGATAATTGGACATATTCTTCAGACCATGCATCATTTTATAAAGCGGGTATCCCTTTTCTTTATTTTGGTGTTGAAGATCATGAAGATTATCATAAACCTACCGATGATTATGAAAATATTCATCCAGAGTTTTATACCGAAGCTGTTAATGTTATTATCTCTGTTTTCAAGAAAATAGATAATTCATCATTTTAAAAATAAGCTTTCAACTGTATTGAACCTGTATGTATTGTTTTACTGGTTTCCGTTTTTCTTCCAAAATAGCTAATATTAAGATCTAAGAAATTTGTTAGCTTTTTTTGAGCCAATAAAGTCCAAGTAAAGTTTTTTCCTGGTTGCAATCCTTCTAACATTTGGTAGGCAACAGGTGTGTTAGCGTTACCAGAAAAGTTGTTTGAAAAATAATTAACTTCTCCATTTATAGCGCCTTTTTCATTTTTCGAAAAATTAAACGAAACACCATATTTTTGTTGAGTTAGTGACTCTAGATTACCAATGGTATTGTCTTTGTTTGCGTGTTCATAGAATACATCGAACCTTGAATTATCACTAAATAAATAAGAAAGTTTTGGGTTCAATCTAGTTTCATCAAAATTATAGTTTCTACTGGCAAAATTTTCGCTGACACTTTCATTATTATCAAAACTTGATGTTAGCGTAATGAGCCAACTTTCAGCTATTTTATGGTTAAAATTAAATTGATGACTTTTTAAATTGTTTTCAATAAAGCCAATAGATAAAACATTTCTTGATTTATTGGATAGATATGTGTAAGACGTTGTATAGCGTTGTTTTCCACGATTATAAAAAAGAACATTTCTAAAATTTAATTGAAGTGCCAATTGATTATCTGGATTGTTTTCAAAAGGATTCAAATTAAAACTTGTACCCTCACGCTTTAACTTTCTATCAATTAAATAACTTGTTTGGCTATAAAAATGAGACCAGAATTTTTGAGATTTTTTTTCACTTCCGGACCATTGGGTTGGATTAATTGTAAGCGTTTGACTTAACCTATTTTGGTGTGTTTTTATAAAAACACGATTAGGTAACAACACACGTATATATTTACCTTCATCTTGAAATTGTGCTATTTCAAATTCTTCTAATTCTTGTATGCCATTGTTGTTATAATCTATCCAAGTATAAATACCCTGTCCAGTTTCTACTTCAACATAGGTGAAATCTTGTTGTGGAAGTGTGCCAGAATTGGTTTCGAAAATGGTATTCCAAATGATAATTTGATTAAAAAGTTTTTGGTTATACTGTAGCCTAGAATTTATAGATTGTTCGTCGTTTACACCAGCATCCGCACTTTGTAAATTCCTGTAGTTAGCATATAATGAAAGATTGGTTTGCTTATTTTTTATTAATCTAGAATCTAAATAAAAGGTGTTAGAAGTATTTACTTTTTTAAGTTCGTTATTTCTTATACTATCATTTACACGGTTTTTGTAGCCTACTTGAACAAAAACTTTAGTGCTATCTCCAACACCAGAAAAAACCTCATAGGATTTGAATTTTTGACTAAGAGGCGTTAATGTTTGCGTAGCAATATCTTCTTGTTCATTATCTTCAATAGCCAATTTTGTGCCAACCCATGATTTTTTAAAACTGTAGGATAATATGTTTTCAGATCTTAAGAAAGTGGAAGTATTTTGATTTGATTTTGCAGATAAAAAACTAGAATTAGATCGAAATAAAAATTTATTTAAAATCAAATTAGCACTAGCGACATGTCTATTACCATTGAAGCCTTCAGAAAAATTCAAATGTTCAAATTGGTAAGTCAAATTGCCTTTTTTTGGATGATAAGCTTGTAAACCAGAATAGATTAATTTTTGATTTCCTAAACCAATAGCTATTTGATTACTTGTTGGCTGTTGGTCTAAATTCCAATCTCTATTAAATTCTGGATTATATAAGCCTTGGATATTTCTATAATTAGACTCAATAAAATCACTGTCAATAAAAGCTTTTAATATCCAAGAACTATCTTGCTTAACAATGGCTTGTTCAACTTTAAGTTTTCCAGCAAAACCTTCATTGTCATCATCACCAATATCAGAAAATAAATTTAGGTCGTTTTTACTTCCGGAAGCTTCAAAGCTAATATTGGTTTTATCATTTGGTTTGTATTCACCATTTAAAACTGCAATTTGAAGTTGTGTTGGAGCAACTAGCTGTACAACAGGTGCATAATTACCTTGTGAAACGCCAGCATATTCGAATATATTATTAATGGCATTAATACTACTTAAGTTATAGTCGCCTTGATTATCGCCAACGAAAGTAAATGTTACTCTATAAAGGTCATCTTCTGGGTTATTAGAAAAAACAAAAGCTTCAGCGCCATTAATGAGCTCTTTTTTGTATAATATTCTGTTTTCGTTTAGTGTCTCTAAAACTTCAGAAGGGGCTACCATTAAGTTTCTGTCATCTCCTGCTTCAGACAATATTTGCACTTGTTCTTCTGAAAGATTCTGCTGTAATGGTTGATTTTTAGAATCGTTTTCAGAATATACAGAAACACCAATTTTCAGCTTTTCGGTTTCATAATTCCCACCACCATAAGCTACCAAACGAGAATAATTGCGATCACTAAATTGATAATCTACCGTAATACGCATCTCGGAAGTAATAGGAAAGGTAGAATTAAAAATAATTTCTCCAGCGTTATAATCGATAATATAGTCTTTGTCCTCGCCTCTTTCAACAGTAACACCATTTACGTAAACGGTTTCACTACCAGATACTATAAGTACAAATAATTCGCCGTTTTGTCCTTGCAGCTTATAAGGACCTTGGTTTCCTTCTTGAGCTGTAAATTGACTTGTAGTAAATTGACCTCTAACTAATGCGCCAGCAGCAAACACATTGGTTTGTTGCTCACTACCTAATTTGGCATTAATAAAAAGCCCTTGAACACGTTTAGAAAACTCGGCAAAATAGGAATTTGAGTTTTGTAAATCGATGTCTCCAGCACGAATGTTCCAGCGGTTGCTAAAAAGTTCTATAAATACTTGATCGAATTCATCTAACCGTTGCGAATAGCCACTTTCTTGTAGGGGTATATTAGCATCTTGAATTGAAGCCCTAAGGGATACTTTGTCGTTAAGCTTTCCTGTAATTTGAAGGTCAAGTTCGCTATTTAAAACAGAATTTTGATTATTACCAACGGTAACACCACGCGAGATACTTCCAGAGGTAGTTAAGCCATCAAAAGGAATGAAACTCTTGGAAATATTAGATTCAGAAAGTTTGTAAAGCTTTTGAAGATTATCGGTATTCTCAACAATAATATTCTCATCCAATTGCTTATAAGTTTTGGTAAGAAAATCTGGAAATTTTAAATAATTTATTGTTAAAGAATCTGTCTCTAAAGGTTTTTTAAAGGTTAAAATACTTTTAGTAAAATCAACATGATAAAATGAAGTGTCGATTATAGTGCCTTGTTTGGTTTTAAGTTCAAAATAATTGGAGTTAATACTAACACTATCTATTTTAATCGAATCCTTTACAGCAATTTTCTTGGTTTTATAGTTTGAAGTTTTACTTTGAGCAGAAACACAAAAACTAAGTAGAAAAAGAAAAAAAGTAACTATAAATTTCATTTGATACTTAAACTGTATTTCGTTTAAAATATTTTGTTGATAGCTTCGTTAAAACTCCTGATATATTTAATAGTGTAAATGTAACGCATTATTTATTTTAGCTGAAATTAACTTCTTGATTAAAAAGAAAGTTAAAGACATTGAATTTAATATGTCAAGTTGAGCTTATCGAAACGGGTTTTGATTTATTAGTGAGTTAAAATATTTCGACAAGCTCAATATTATATAGAATCTTACTTTTTAGACAGTCTGATTCTAAAAATTTAACTAAAAAATGAAAATAATATCCTATAACGTAAACGGTATTCGTGCAGCCATTAATAAGGGTTTTATCGATTGGTTAATTAGCGCCAACCCAGACGTAATATGTTTACAAGAAATTAAGGCGTTAAAAGAACAGTTAGATTTGAGTCTTTTTGAAGAGGCAGGCTATAAATTCCATTATTGGTTTAGTGCACAAAAAAAAGGGTACAGTGGCGTAGCTATTTTAAGCAAGATAGAACCTAACCACGTTGAATATGGTACAGGAATAGAATCTATGGATTTTGAAGGGCGTAATATACGTGCCGATTTTCCTGCCCGTTCCGCAGGCGGTGATAGTGTATCTGTTATGAGCTTATACTTACCATCTGGAACAAATGATGCAAGGTTGAATCATAAGTTAGAGTATATGGATATGTTTCAGGACTATATTAACAATCTAAAAGCAGATATTCCAAACTTAGTAATTTGTGGCGATTATAATATTTGCCATGAAGAAATGGATATACATAACCCTAAAATGAAAGGCGTCTCAGGCTTTCTACCTGTAGAACGCGAGTGGATAGGTAGTTTTATTAAAAGCGGGTTTATTGATTCTTTTCGTTATATAAACCCTGAATTACAACAGTATAGTTGGTGGAGTTATCGTGCCAATGCCAGAGCAAATAATAAAGGTTGGCGATTAGATTATGCCATGGTGTCTAAACCATTACAAGAAAGTATTACAAGAGCCGTTATACTGTCTGAAGCAAAACATAGCGACCATTGCCCTATTCTAGTAGAAATTGAAAATTAATAGTATTTATAAAACAATAACAAATGAACCCGAATAAAATGATTAAAAAAAGCGTATTCACATTATTAGCACTTGTCGTTTTAGCATCTTGTGTTTCTCCAAAAGTATATAAAGAATTAGAGGCGAAATATGCCAATCTAAAAAACGAAAACAGAAAACTTTCTAATGAAAATGAAACCTTATTAAGCGCAAAAAATGCAGCAGAAAACGAATTAAAACAAATTCAAGCAGCTTATGAGGAGGCACTTGCAAATCGCGATAAGTTACAAGCCGATTATAGCGCAATCAAGGCAAATTATGATAATTTAAAATCATCTTACAATGCATTAGAAGCTAACAGTTCTGCAGCTATAGCAGAGAACTCGAAAAAAAATAGAGAGTTATTGGCGCAACTTGAAGCAAAAGAACAAGCTTTAGCAGCAGAAAACGCACGCTTAGAAAAGCTTAAAAAAGAATTAGAAGACCGTTCTAACCGCGTAGCAGAATTAGAAAACGTTATTGCCTCTAAAGATGCGGCAATGACAGCTTTAAAAGATGCTATTTCTAGAGCACTAACCGATTTTGAAGGCAAGGGTTTAACCGTAGAACAACGCGATGGGAAAGTCTACGTTTCTATGGAAAATAAGTTATTGTTCAGTTCTGGTAGTTGGGCAGTAGGCAGTGAAGGTCGAAGAGCAGTTGAACAATTGGGCAATGTATTAGGAGATAATCCAGATATCGCAGTGTTAATTGAAGGACATACAGATAATGTTCCATACAAAGGTTCGGGTCAATTAAGTGGTAACTGGGATTTATCGACCAAACGAGCTACAGCTATTGTAAACATATTACGAGAAAATGCGACTATTAATCCAGAAAATCTAACAGCTGCTGGTCGAGGCGAATTTGCACCAATTGCTTCAAACGATACTGCTAATGGTAAAGCCAAAAACAGACGTATTGAAGTTATTTTAACACCAAAGTTAGATGAACTTTCTAAGCTGTTAAGCGAGTAGAATAAGAAAAAGTATTAGGGCGTTACCACAAGGGTCGGGCTTTCACTACTCGCTTCCTCCTACGTCGGCGAGCTCAAACAGATCGTTCAATCCCTAACGCATAAAAAACCTTTAAAAGCTAATTAGCTTTTAAAGGTTTTTTATCTTTACGTTTCTTGTAAAAGAAAATCGATTTGTCATTCCTGCGCAGGCAGGATTCCACAATTAAGTTTTAAGTTCCAATTAAAAAGATTCCCGCCTTCGCGAGAATAATAAAAATAAAATATGAAATACACAACCATCCCAAACACCAACATAAAAGTTAGCAAAATATGTTTAGGTTCTATGACTTGGGGAAATCAAAATACCGAGGCCGAAGGACACGAGCAAATGGACTATGCCATAGACCAAGGTGTTAATTTTATTGATACTGCCGAATTATATCCTGTTCCTGCCACAGCCGAAATAAGTGGTCGAACCAGTAAAATAATTGGGACATGGTTAAAAAAATCGGGGAATAGGGATAAAGTTATTATCGCCTCTAAAATTGCAGGCGGAGGAGATTATACAGCACACATCAGAACCACAGGATTTAGTCCAGCTTCCATAAAAGAAGCGATTGATTTAGAACTAAAAAGATTACAAACCAATTATATAGATTTATATCAACTCCATTGGCCAGAGCGAGATACCAATAGATTTGGAATTAGAGATTTTAAGCTTGACACCAAATGGGAAGATAATTTTAACGAAGTACTACACAGTTTAGATGCTGAAATTAAAGCAGGTAGAATAAGAAACATAGGAATCTCGAATGAAAACTCATGGGGAACCATGCGTTATTTAGAAGAATCTAAAAACCATAATCTACCAAGAGTAGCAACGATACAAAATGCCTACTCCATGCTAACAAGAACTTTTGAAACTGATTTAGCAGAAGTATCTTTAAGAGAAAATGTTGGCCTGTTAGCCTATTCCCCAATGGCTTTTGGGGTACTTTCTGGAAAATATATAAAAGGAACTGCAGAAGATAATGCACGCCTAAAATTATTTCCAAGGTTTGCTAGATATAGCGGAGATACAGCCACTGAAGCAGCAAAACACTACTTAAAAATAGCAGAGGATAATAATATGTCTTTAGCACAAATGAGTTTAGCATTTGTAAACCAGCAACCTTTTGTAACTAGTAATATTATTGGCGCTACTAATTTAGAGCAACTTAAGGAGAATATTGACAGTATAAATATTACATTAAGTGATGATGTATTGGCTCAAATAAACGCAGTACATAATGTAATTCCTAATCCGGCACCATAACTATTTCATACTGAATTAATTTCCAATTATGCTACTGCTTGCTCCACTTAGTGGTGGTGGGGCGGTTCATGAGACTATACCTAATCCAGCTAGTTGATTGTTGACTTTATGAAAACCCTTTTTATCTATTTATAACATATTACATAAAATTAAATACAAATTATAAGTATCTTTAGATAGGTGTCTAAATGTAAAATCTGAATAAAAAACATGATTATTATAAGATAACTTTAGTATGGCAATTGTATTAAATATTGGTATTGTACTATCTTTCTTTTTAGGGGTTCTTTTATTTTCAAAAAAGGACAAAGTCCTTACTGATAATATTTTATCGCTTTGGTTGGTTGCTATCGGCATTCATTTAACAAGCACCTATATATACAACAAAGGGTATTGGGAGATTTACCCACACCTAATTGGAATTACTGCACCATTACCGTTTTTGTATGGACCGTTTCTATATTTATATGTTTCGTATTCCATAAAAAGTAAAAATCGTTTACGAAAAACAGATTATTTACACTTTGCTCCAGCATTGCTTTCCTATTTGTACATGATACCATTTTATTTTTTCTATACAGCCGAAGAAAAAGTACAAGTTGATAAAGGTTTGGTTAATGATCATAACCTTTTTTCTAATCTTCTTCTTCTTGGTTTTATTTTATCAGGAATAGGCTATTCGGTATTGTCTTATCGAAAACTTGTGCAACGCGAGCGGGTTGTAGAAGAGAATTTTTCATATAGTAACCGTATTAATTTGAACTGGTTGCGCTATGCTATTTTGGGAATTGTATCTATTTTTATAACTGCTGCTTTAGTGTCTATTTTGCGTGAAGTAGTTGGTTTTCAGTTTCCGTTCAATGCCGATATTTTGTTTTATTCAATTATTGTTGGTTTTGTCGTTTTTGTTGGATATTCGGGAATACGGCAACAAGATTTATTTTCGAATACAAAGTTAAACGAAGAAGAGCTTGTTAAAACAGTGAGTTTGTATAAAAAATCAAGCTTAAAGATTGAGGTAGCTAAAGAGAAGCATGATAAATTATTACAGTTGATGAATGATGATAAGCCTTTTTTAAACCCGAAACTTACGTTAACTGAACTTGCAAAAAGATTATCCATATCAAACAACCATTTATCCCAAATTATCAATCAGTATGAAGAAGTAAACTTTCATGATTTTGTAAATAAGTACAGAGTAGAAGAATTTATATTAAAAGCACAGAGAAACAAAAGCTTCAGTTTACTTGGTCATGCTTATGACTCTGGGTTTAATTCTAAATCTACATTTAATAGTGTTTTTAAAAAGTTTAAATCTGTTACACCTTCCCAGTATATTACCAATTTAAAGGAACAATAAATAATTCCTATCATTCAAAAATAAATAATTTTTTGTGTGTCGTACTCCGTAAAATAATCTATTTCTAGTCCTATCCTTTACGTTCGCACTTTAAAAAAGTTCAGTCTTTCACGTTCGGGCGATTCCCCTTTGTTTATGATGAATCTTTGCATCATAAACATTTCAAAAGTGAAACGTTATGAATATCCATATTTACAAAAAATCAGGATTATTTTTTGGCTTATCAACTTTAATACCATGGGTATTGTGGTTTATCGCTGGTTATATAAGCCATATTGAAACCAGAAGTAAAGCACCTCAATTATGGTCTAGTATTGTAGCCTTTTTGGGATTATTAGCTCCAGTTATTATTACCCTTTTTCTTGCCAAAGGCAATAAACAAATGGTACATGATTTAAAGAAGCGTTTCTTTAATTTTAAAGGCATCAATTCAGTTTACATTATACTTACAATTATTCTGATGCCATTTAGCATTTTAATAGCACAAGCAGTTTCCCTTTTATTTGGTTATAGTATAGAGCAGTTCCAACTTGCAAACTCATTTTCTTTTACGTCAGGCGTTTTCCCAGTTTGGTTTATGCTCATTATTGCTCCACTTCTTGAAGAATTGGCATGGCACTCATACGGAACAGATTCTTTACGTTCACGACACAATCTTTTAAAAACATCTATTCTGTTTGCTTTATTCTGGGGGATTTGGCATTTACCACTAGCAAGCATCAATAATTATTACCATAGCAATCTAGTTGAAGAGGGTTGGATTTATTCTCTGAATTTTATTGTAAGTCTTTTTCCTTTTGTAATCATAATGAATTGGATTTATTATAAAGCCAACCGTAACATTATTCTGCCTATTCTTTTTCATATAGCAGCAGGTTTTTTTAACGAAATATTTGCAACACATCCAATGAGTAAGGTTATTCAAACCTGTTTATTAATAGTGTTTGCACTTTATATCATTCTAAACGATAAAGCATTCTTTTTTAATCAAACAAACAATATATCATGAAAAAAATATTATTAACACTTGTATGTGTAATAGGGTTTTTCGGGTTGTCTTTTTCACAAGACATCACACAAACAGTTAAAGGCAAGGTTTTTAACAAAATTACTCAAGAACCAATAGTTGGAGCAAATATTACCCTTATTGACTCTCAACCATTAATAGGAACTATGTCTAACCTCGATGGTGGTTTTCTTATGAAAAATGTGCCTGTTGGTAGACGAAGCTTTAAAGTCTCAATGCTTGGTTATGAAACTATTCATATTAATGATATTCTAGTAAGTTCAGGAAAACAAGTTTTATTTAACGTTAAACTTCAAGAAGTTGCAACACAATTAAATGAGATTGTGTTAACACCAAAAAGACAGAAAGAAAAACCTCTTAACACGATGGCAACTTTAAGCAGTCGACAATTTACTGTTGAAGAATCAGAGCGCTTTGCAGGAGGATTAAATGATCCGGCACGTTTGGTTTCTTCGTTTGCTGGAGTAGCGGCACCTTCTATTAGTAGTAATGGTATTTCGGTAAGAGGGAATAGTCCTTCAGGGCTATTATGGAGAATTGAAGGTGTAGAAATACCCAGCCCAAATCACTTTGCCGATTTAGAAATTGCAGGTGCAGGCGCTTTAACCGTATTGAGTAGTCAAGTAATGGGTAATAGTGATTTTTATACGGGTGCTTTTCCAGCAGAATATGGAAATGCTACATCTGGAGTGTTCGATATTAATCTACGATCAGGAAACGAATCGAAACGAGAGTACACTGCTCAAGCTGGAATTCTAGGTATTGATTTTGCTACTGAGGGTCCTTTTACAAAAGGGAAAGATGCTACTTATTTGGTTAATTATCGTTACTCAACATTAGCACTTATAACGCCTTTTTTACCAAGTGATGCAGGAATACTTAAGTATCAGGATTTATCATACAAAATTAAGCTTCCAACAAAAAATACAGGAACGTTTTCTATTTGGGGAATTGGGGCATATGATAGTATTGATTCTGAGGCCTTAGAGCAAGAAAAATGGGAGTCGGATGATGATAGATGGAGTTCTCAATTGAGTCAGTATTTATTAGGTTCAGGTTTAAATCATAAACTATCAATAGGTGATAAATCATTTCTTAATTCAACTTTAGCTTTTTCTGGAAATGGGATAACCTTTAAAGAGCAATACTTGGAGGATGATCTTGAAGAAACATTTCCTTCAGATTCTAAAAAAAGCACTTATAAGTTGACATTTCAATCACAGATTAATACATATTTTAATAATAATCATTACAATAGAACAGGGTTTTATGTAAATCGTTTAGGCTATGATTTGGAAATCAAAAACGGATTTGAAACACTAGATTCAACTCTCAAGACTATTGTAGATGGAAAAGGGAATTCAATGTTATATCAATTTTTTAGTCAATCAAAATTTAAGCTAAACCAAAAACTAGTATTAAATGCAGGTCTACATTTCCAATATTTCGAATTAAACAAAGATCATTCTCTTGAACCACGTATAGCATTAAAATATAACCTAAATCAAAAACAAAATTTATCATTTGCGTATGGAAGACATAGTAGAATTGAATCGCTACCAATATATTTTGTAAATGTAAACGGTAGTCAGCCTAACAAAGATTTAAAGCTAATGAAATCTAATCATTTTGTGATTTCATATGATTATATGCCTACTAACAATTTAAAAATAATTATAGAGCCTTATTATCAATCTTTAACAGATGTTCCTGTAGCTCCAACGGGTTATATATCAACGCTTAATCTTGAAAACAGTCTATTTTTTGATTATGAGTTATTAAGCTCTGGTAAAGGAAGAAATATAGGTGTCGATTTATCGCTTGAGCGTTATTTAAACAAAGGGCTTTATTATGTATTATCGGCTTCCTTTTTTGATTCAAAATATACTGCTATTGATGGAGTAGAAAGAAACACCATATTCAATAAAAACTATGTTATAAATGCATTGATTGGTAAAGAGTGGCAAGTAGGCAAAAGTAAGAACAACTTATTAAGTGCCAATATTAGACTTAATTACCTTGGCGGAAACCGAATCGAATCTATAGATGAGCAAAGGTCAATAGATAAACAAGATGTTGTTTATGGAGAAACAAATGGTGAGCTTTCATTTGCAAAAAAATTTAATGATGTGCCAATAACTTCTTTCTCAGTTTCTTTCAGAAAAAATAAGAAAAAACATGCGTCTGTTTGGTCATTACAAGTTTTAAATTCAGGACAAACTAAGGAGTTTGATAAAGATATATACAATTTAAATACTGGTCTAGTAGAAACTAAATTCAGTAAAGTCGTTATCCCAAATTTAAGTTATAAAATTGAGTTCTAGCCAATAAACAGCATTCACTATAATTACAGATAAATAAAAACAATAAATTTTAATATAAATGAAAACAAAAACTATTAAAACGAAACATGTGTATTCAGGAAAGAAAGAGAGTACAGTTTATTTGAAAAATCACAAAGAAGGATGGTCTCCTATTAATTTCCATTGGATTCCTACAGTAAAACTAAATAATGAATTAAATATAATTACAAACAAAATGAAAAACCTAGTTATTTTACCCATAGCCTTATTATTGACCTTTCTATCTTCATGCTCAAGAGATACCATTACTGGTTCAGGTAGTCTTACTTCAGAGTTTAGAAATGTTGCAAATTTCACTAAAGTTGATAGTGAAGGTGTTTTTAATGTAATAATTACACAAGGAGCTTCTCAATCTATAGAAGTAATTGCAGATGATAATATAATTAACGAAGTAAAAACCAACGTTGAAGATGATGAGTTAAAACTTTATCTTGATGATGATTATAATTATCGAGGCATTAGTCTAAAAGTCAATATTATTGTTCCAAGCATTAATAGTATTAAGAATTCTGGTATTGGAAATATTACAATAATAGATGTTGACACTATTGGGGATTTTTATGTTTATAATTCTGGCACAGGAGATATTAGTATTGAAGGGGGTGCCAAAAGCCTTACTTTAAAAAATGAGGGTAGTGGAAATTTTGAAGGACTTTTATTTACAATAAATGATTGTAATGTAAATATCATTGGAAGTGGTGATTGTAAAGTCAATTGCACTAATAATTTAAATGTTCGTATTGAAGGAAGTGGAGATGTGTATTACATAGGAGCACCAGTTATAGAGGCTAATATTTCTGGGTCAGGAAAAATAATTAATTCCAATTAAGTTAAAAAACAAAAAAACCCGCAAACATTAAAAGTAGCGGGTTTTTAATTATTTAATTTGTTTACCATTTTTATCGAAAAAATGATATTCAAGGTATGTGTAAGCATCTCTTGGTAAAACTTTAACCCATTTTTTGTGTTCAAAAAACCATTTTGAACGTACAGATGGAAAACCTTTTGTTAAAAAGGCTGCTATAAAAGGATGTGTGTTTAAAGTCAACTTTTTATAGTCTTTTTTTAATAGTCCCTCAAGATCGTGATTTATTTTTTGCACCAATCCTATGGGTGCTTCAACCTCAGAACCATTAATGCCATTAGGGTTTTCCTCTCTGGTTTTAATGTTCATTTCTGGTCGTACACGTTGTCTTGTTATTTGTATCAATCCAAATTTACTTGGAGGCAATATTTTATGTTTAGCTCTGTCATCCTTCATTTCATCACGAAGGTGGTTAAACAATTTTTGCCTGTTTGCAGCATTGGTCATATCAATAAAATCAACAACTATAATACCACCCATATCGCGTAATCGCAATTGGCGCGCCATTTCTGTTGCTGCAATTAAATTAACTTCTAATGCTGTGTCCTCTTGGTTGTTTGCTTTGTTAGATCTATTACCGCTGTTTACATCTATAACATGCAGTGCTTCGGTATGTTCAATTACCAAATAGGCGCCTTTTGCCATAGAAACGGTTTTACCAAAGGAGGTTTTAATTTGTCTTTCAATTCCAAATTTTTCAAAAATTGGATTTTTAGACTGATACAATTTAACTATTGATTCTTTTTCTGGTGCAATTTCTTGCACGTAATCTTTAATTTGATAATAGAGCTCTTCATCATCGACAGTAATTCCTGTAAAAGAGTCATTAAATATATCTCGTAAAATTGACGAGGCTTTATTCATTTCTCCTAATACTTTACTAGGGTGATGCGCTTTGTGTAGCTTTTTACACATTGCCGTCCAACGACTAAGCAAATTTTGTAAATCTTTATCTAGCTCTGCTACTTTTTTGCCTTGTGCTACTGTACGAACAATAATACCAAAACCTTGCGGTGTGATACTTTTAACCAATCGTTTTAATCGGTCTTTTTCTTCGCGGTCTTCTATTTTTTGTGAAATAGAAATGCGGCTAGAAAAAGGAACTAAAACAATATATCTACCAGCAATAGAAAGCTCGGAGCTTATTCTAGGGCCTTTAGTTGATATTGGTTCTTTTACTATTTGTACTAATAGCGACTGATTAGATTTTAAGACGTCGGCAATTTTGCCATCTTTCTCAATATCTTTTTCAAATGGGAAGTTTTTTAAAGAAAAATCTTTTAGTTTACCTGTGCTTACACGTTTTGTGAATTTTAAAAGAGAAGGTAATTTTGGACCTAAATCATGATAATGCAAAAACGCATCTTTTTCATAACCTACATTAACAAATGCAGCATTTAGTCCAGGAACAGCTTTTCGAATTTTGGCTATAAACACATCGCCAACCGAGAAGTTATTATCATCTTCATCTTTTTGTAATTCAATAAGTTTTCCATCTTTTAATAAGGCAAAATCAACATGCTCGGAACTAGATCGAATAATCAATTCTTTATCCATTTAGTTAATTTTATTCCATCACGTATTAAACATGACAGATGGATTATACATTATTTTTTATCACAGGATTTTAATCCGTGGAGTTCAAAATACACCCAAAAGGTGCTAAAAAATTATTGAACTCATTTCAAAGAACTTGTTGTTTTTAAAACCTAAAAAAGTAGTTAGTTTAACTACTTTTTTGATTTATTTTTTCTTTTTGTGACGATTAGCGCGTCTACGTTTTTTACGCTTATGCGTAGCAACCTTATGTCTTTTACGTTTTTTACCACTTGGCATAAATAGTGTCTTTTAAATTAATAATTTATTTTTAATGCTTATTTAACGTCTACATTTGTTTTAACGCCCTCTACAAAAACTTTTGCTGGCTTAAATGCAGGAATATTATGTGCAGGAATTTTAATAGTGGTATTCTTAGAAATATTTCTACCAGTTTTTTCGGCTCTAGTTTTAATTATGAAGCTTCCAAAACCTCTTAAGTATACATTATCGCCACTTTCTAAAGAAGTTTTTACTTCTTCCATAAATGTTTCAACAGTTGCTTGAACATCTCCTTTTTCAATTCCTAATTTTTCAGAAATTTTTGCTACTAAATCAGCC
Source organism: uncultured Algibacter sp. (assembly GCF_947487605.1). Lineage (GTDB taxonomy): Bacteria > Bacteroidota > Bacteroidia > Flavobacteriales > Flavobacteriaceae > Algibacter_D. Next base: position 60,516 of record NZ_CANKXK010000008.1, on the reverse strand, counting down.
TTCGTCATTTTTTATATTTTATTTTTAGTTATTATATAAGTTTTTAAAGGGATGCAAATATAGGAATTTAAAATTCAATATTTCAAACCTAATTCATTAAAATTTAAGATTATAAAGGTTTATTTTTGCGTGCATATTAATTTCTATTAATGCATTTTTCGAAAATTATAATCAATTGGTATTCAATTAATAAGCGTATTTTGCCTTGGCGGCAAACGAAAGATCCTTATTGTATTTGGTTATCCGAAATTATTTTACAGCAAACACAAGTAAAACAAGGGTTGCCATATTATAAATCGTTTCTAGATAGATACCCATCGGTTTTTTATCTTGCAAGTGCAGATGAAAGTGAGGTGCTTAAATTATGGCAAGGACTAGGATATTATTCAAGAGCACGAAATTTACATGCAACTGCAAAGCATATTGTTGAAAATCTAGATGGCAAGTTTCCAGACAATTATAAAGACCTATTAAAATTAAAGGGTGTTGGCGATTATACAGCAAGTGCCATTGCCTCAATTTGTTTTAGTGAAGAAACAGCAGTAGTCGATGGTAATGTATATAGAGTCCTTTCTCGTTTTTTTGGAATTGATACACCAATTAACTCCACAAAAGGCGCTAAGGAATTTAAAAAAATAGCACAAGAACTTATTGATAAAAAGCAACCTGCTAATTTTAACCAGGCAATTATGGAGTTTGGGGCAATTAAATGTACGCCTAATAATCCAGATTGTATTACATGTCCTTTTAATAGCAAGTGTATAGCATTTAATAAAAATAGGATATCAAAATTACCCGTTAAGATAAAACCAACTAAAGCAAAAAAGAAATATTTTAATTTTCTAGTGTTTATTACTGAAGACGGAAAAACAATCTTAGAGAAAAGAGAAGGTAAGGGGATATGGCAAAATCTATATCAATTCCCATTAGTAGAAACGAATAAAAATATAGGCATTGAAGGATTTAAAGACTGTGTTAAAAATCATGATTTATTGAGGCATATTTCATATAGTCTATCTTTATATAATGAAGATGTTATTGTACATAAATTGTCTCATCAACATTTATACACAAAATTTTGGATTGTAAATGTTCCAACGCTACATACTAGTAATAAAGTAAGTATTAATAAAATTAGAGATTTTGCAGTTCCTATTTTAATAGGGAATTTTATAGAAAGCTTTAATTTTTAATAGTTTAGTTATAACAATCATATTTTTTTACTAATTTTAAAAAAATGATAAGCAATTAGTTAATTTTGCTTTTTTAAATAAAATAAATTATGTCTGGAACATTAAATAAAGTGATGCTAATTGGGCATTTGGGTGATGAGGTGAAAATGCATTATTTTGAAGGAGGTGGTTGTGTTGGCCGTTTCCCATTAGCTACAAACGAAACTTACACAAATAAGCAAACTAACGAGCGAATTTCAAATACAGAATGGCATAATATTGTTGTTAGAAATAAAGGCGCCGAAATTTGTGAAAAGTATTTAAGTAAGGGAGATAAAGTATATATAGAAGGGCGATTAAAAACAAGAAAGTGGCAAGACGATAAAGGGAATGACAGGTATTCTACCGAAGTTCAATGTACAGATTTTACTTTTTTATCGACCAAAAAAGAAAGTGATGCAAATGCTTCCAATAAAGTTGCAGAACCAACCCCAGTTGTAAAGCCAGAAGTAAATGCTGAGTCAGTTGGAGAAGATAATGATGATCTCCCGTTTTAATTTAAATGGATTTTTCAAACTTTAATATTTAGAATAAGTAAACTAGAAAATTTATTTTTTTGTTTAATTAATACCCATTTATTTGGATCCTGACCCTTCGAGTATTATATCGTTAATAATGACAGTTGATTTCTCAATTGCAGGTGGATTTGCGTTATTATTTTTGCTTTTAATATGTTCGGCATTAATATCTGGAGCAGAAGTGGCTTTGTTTTCTCTTACAAGAACAGATATTGATGAAGGCTTAGAACAAGATTCTAAACGCATAGAGATAATTTCCAAACTTTTAGAACGCCCTAAAAAATTATTAGCAACAATCTTAGTAGCTAACAATTTTATAAATATTGCTATTGTTATATTGTTTGCTTATTTAGGGACTAGTATGTTCGAAAGTATATCGAATTCAATTCTCAGATTCACTTTAGAGGTTATAATAGTTACGTTTTTAATTTTATTATTCGGTGAAATTTTACCAAAGATTTATGCTAGTAGAAATAAATTAAAATTCGTCTCATTTTTGGCCTTACCATTGCGGGTTTTAGACGTGGTGCTATCCCCAATAAGCTTACCAATGCGAAGCATTACTTTAGGGATTCATAATAAATTAGGCAAGCAAAAATCTAATCTTAGTGTAAATCAATTGTCGCAAGCTTTAGAGCTAACAAGTGAAGAGGATACAACAAAGGAAGAACAGAAAATTTTGCAAGGGATTGTCTCTTTTGGAAACACAGATACAAAGCAAGTTATGCGACCGCGTATAGATATTTTTGCTCTTAATATTGATCAAAAGTATACCGATATTATGCCTGAGATTATCTCAAACGGGTATTCAAGAATCCCCGTATTTGAGGACAATATTGATACTATAAAAGGGATTCTTTATGTAAAAGACTTGCTGCCATATATAGACAGGAAACAATTTGATTGGGTAAGCTTAATACGCGAACCATTTTTTGTGCCAGAGAATAAAAAATTGGATGATTTAATGGCAGAATTCCAAGAAAAGAAAGTCCATTTAGCAGTTGTAGTAGATGAATATGGCGGAACTTCAGGGCTTATTTCTTTAGAAGATATTATTGAAGAAATTGTTGGAGATATAAGTGATGAATTTGATGATGAAGACCTAATGTATTCAAAATTAGATGAACATAATTATGTCTTTGAAGGCAAAACAGCTTTAAAGGATTTTTATAAGGTAATTAGAACTGAAGACGAATCTATTTTTGAAGAAAATAAAGGAGAAGCTGAAACTATTGCTGGGTTTGTTTTAGAAATATCAGGAAGCTTTCCTAAGTTAAGTAGTAAAATAAATTTCCAGAATTACGTTTTCACTATAGAAGCTTTAGATAAAAAACGTATTAAGCTTGTTAAATTCACTATTACTTAATGAAATACAATATTTATTTGGTATTATTTGTTCTAGCTATGTGTGTTTCTTGTGGTGAAGATGTTGTGCCAAAGCCAAAAGCATATTTACGCTTAGATTATCCAGCGGCAAAATATGTTAAAGCGAATTTAGACTTACCTTTTTCGTTTGAAAATAACATGTTAGCAACAAAAATAAGTTCTAAAAAAGTTATAGCAACCACTGAAAGTTTTGGTGTTAATTTAGAATATCCAACTTTAAGAGGAACCATTTTTTTAACTTATAAAGCAATTGAAAAAGACGAAAAAAATCTCATAGATTTTTTACGTGATGCTCAAAATTTCACTCAAAAACATACTGTTAAAGCAGATGAAATTAAAGAGAAAGAATATGCCAATAAGCAAGATAAAGTTTACGGAATGCTATATGAAATAGGAGGTAATGCAGCTTCGCAATCTCAGTTTTATGTAACCGATAGCGTGAATCATTTTTTAACAGGCTCTTTGTATTTTTATGCTAAGCCTAATTATGATTCAATTCTTCCTGCTGCACATTATTTACAGAAAGACATTCAGCATATCATGGAAACTGTTAAGTGGAAATAAAAAGAGACTGTCTAAAAAGTAACAATTATAAATCATTACGAGAAATTTTGATTTCGAAGTAATCTCATAATCAACAACTTGAGTTTGAAAGATTCCTTCACTTTGTTCGGAATGATACCTTTTTAGACAACCTCTTTTTGTTTATTTTTAAACTGAGTTTTTAAGCTTTTTTAGCACAGCATTCTTTTTTGCAATCTGCAGCACAGGCTTTTTTTTCTGCGTCTGTTTTATTTGCACAACAAGCTTTCTTGCAATTTGCTTTTTCTTCATCTGTTTTTCCAGCGCAACATTCTTTATCACAAGATTTACTTGTAGAAAATGAATCAACAGTTTGCATGTTGCTTACTTTATAAACATCAGCAACATTGGTAACAGTGTTTTCTAGCGAAGCTGTGGTTACTTTAGCTTCATTATATTCAACCATGGCTAGTTTTCTTCCAAAATCTACAGTTGCAGATTTAACGCCTTCCATTTTAGAGATTTTCTTTTCAATTGTTTTTGCACAGCCTATTTCGCAGGTCATACCATCAATAGTGAATTCTGCTTTTGCATATGATGCATTAGGATCTAATTCTTTTACAGCAGCAGTTTCAGTTTCAACAGTTTTAATTACTGGCTTAGCTTCATTTTTACAATTCACTAAAAATAAAGTTAAAACCATAATAGATATAATGTTTCTAAATGTCTTCATTATTATTAAGTATTAAGTTCTGTGTAAAATTACTAAATAAAGGCGTTTATTACATTGAATTTAACAGTTTTTAGTACTGATTAGTTAAGAGTTTATGAAAGATATTTATGCTAAATGGGTTTATTTATCACATAAACGCGCTTCAAAAACAGTTAGCGAGCTTAAATAATTAACCCTAAATTATTTTAATAGGCAATTTTTCACGAAATTTAAGACAATCAATTCCGTTTAATTATGAAAAATTTATCGCTTCCTATTCGTTTTGGTTTAGTAACCAGTGTTGTATTAATTGCATATTTTTTAATTCTAGCATTATTTAATAAGCATACCAATCCTGCTTTTAGTTTTTTTAATGCTATTATAACGGCTTTCGGGATTTATGAAGTGATACGCTTAAAAAAGCTTGAAGACCCTAATAATTTTTCTTATGGGGAAGGATTTAAAACAGGTATTATTACAGGGTTTATAGCAACCTTAATATTTACCGTTTTTTTTCTGTTTTATGCTACCGAAATTAATGCCTCCTTTTTGCCAGAATTACTTCAAATAATAAATGGTGGTTTTAATGCCGATATTGGAATGGTAACATTTGTGGTTTTGGTTATGGGTCTAGCTACAACAGTAGTTTGTGTGCTATCGGTAATGCAGCTTTTTAAAAACAGTAGAAATATTATTCAAAATTAAAAAAACGTTTGTAGTTTAATTAATTAGGAGTATATTTGCACTCATTTTTGAACAAAATTAATTAATAAAAACGTTACGCTATGTACGCAATTGTAGAGATAGCAGGGCATCAATTTAAAGTTGAAAAAGACCAAAAAGTTTTTGTTAACCGTTTACAAACTGAAGAAGGTAAGAAAGTTTCTTTCGATAATGTTCTTTTAGTAGGAGATGGTGACAATATAACTGTAGGCGCCCCGGCTATAGACGGAGCTCAAGTAGGAGCAAAAGTCTTAAAGCACCTTAAAGGTGATAAAGTAATAGTTTTCAAGAAGAAAAGACGTAAAGGTTACCGTGTAAAAAACGGACACAGACAGTCTTTATCTGAAATTGTAATTGAAAGCATTGTTGCAAGTGGAGCTAAAAAAGCTGCACCAAAGAAAGAAGTTAAAAAAGCAGAACCACAAGTTGAGGCTCCAAAAGCTGAAACAAAAACTGCAGAAGCTACTCAAGATTTAAGCAAATTAACAGTTGCTGAATTAAAGACCATGGCTAAAGCTAAAGGGATTGAAGGAATTTCTTCTATGAAGAAGGCCGATTTAATAGCTGCTTTAAGTTAATAATAAAATTAAAATCGAAATAAAATGGCACATAAAAAAGGAGTCGGAAGTTCGAAAAACGGTAGAGAATCAGAATCGAAACGCTTAGGTGTTAAGATATTTGGTGGTCAAGCTGCATTAGCTGGAAATATTATCGTAAGACAAAGAGGAAATACACATCATCCAGGTGAAAATGTGTATTCTTCAAAAGATCATACATTACACGCTTATGTTGATGGTGTTGTAAAATTCACTAAGAAAAAAGATAACAAATCGTATGTTTCTATAGAGCCTTTTGAGGTTTAAGAAATAATTTCTTTAAAATTTACCCTGAGCAAGTCGAAGGGAATTAAACCTTTTCTGGAAACAGAAAGGGTTTTTTATTGCTTCAAAATATCATTTACAATTTTTAAATGATGTTTTGTATGCACTTCTAAAAAGCGTAATGTTTTAGCTTTGTTTAAGGTTCCGAATATATGATGATTGAAATAGGCTTTTTCATGAACTTGGTTTAGGCTATCAATATGGTTTTTGGCGCTATGTAATTGTGCTTGCAAATCTTCTGTAGTTATGTTGTCTGGAGGTATTACTGTTTTTGGAGCTTTTCCAAGACCTCTAGGTATAAAGGATAGGGTAAAGAGAACCATGCGCTTGAAATTGAAATCTTTTTTATATTCCTTTGGATCTGTTTTAGCTAAAATAGTTGAAATACCGTTTATTGCTTTTAGACTATGATCTAGTTGCCAACCAATATCAGTTTTCGTAATTGATGGGTTTCTTTTGTCTTTAAGTGGAATGTTTTTTTCTATTTCAGTTAGTAGTTTTTTTATGGTGTTAATTCTTTGATGACTCATAATTAGTAATTTAATTTCAAAAGATATTAATTAAATCATTAACTTTAGGCTATTGCATTTGCAATTATCGATTGTCTTATTTAAAATTTATGCTTATGCTTCCATTTAGATCTGAAATTAGAAATTCCCCAACGCAAGCTACCATCAAAATCTTCTTAAGTGATGAATCGTTAGACGAACGAATTAAAAAGCATCTAGGACATTTCAAAGAAATAGAAGAGATAGAGTTAAGAGAAAGTATTGGACAGAATCGTGTAGGCGAAAACATTACCGTATTCTTGAAAGAAGGTATTGATATTAATAAAATGAAACAATCAATCGATTCTAGCCTTTGGTGGTATTTTGAGGAAGATTTAGTGGATTGAATTTAAAGACTTTCTAGCACTGCTGGATACTGATTCCATTCTGTGCCTTCTAAAAGTCTTCCATTAGCTTTTTTGCTTCTTCTTACATTATCTGCTCCCCATGTACCCCACTGTTTGAAGAAGAAATGTACGTCTTGTTCTAAACACTGATTTCTAATATTAATTGCCCATCCAGCTTTCATTGGTCTCGCTTTCGGACCACTTTCTCCACCAACTATAGCCCAATGAATATTTGACAAGTTAAGTTTGCCTAAATCTTCCAATAATGGTTCTAATGAGAGAAAACGAATCTTAGCGTCAATGTTTCTTAAAACATCTATTCTGTTTTTAGTTTTTTGGTTTTCAACTGAAACTCCCAACCAAACATTATCAGGTATTTTTCTGGTTTTACAATAATCTGCTAGTATAGTTTCTCGTTTTGTTAATATTTGATACTGATGTCTAGGTGTTTGTTCCATTACATCAAAAACTCTATCTAAATAGTCATATGGCATGTCTTCATGAAACAAGTCACTCATTGAGTTCACGAAAAAACGAGTTGGCTTTTTAATATTTAATGGTTGAGTTAGACGTTCTGGCATTAATGAGAATTCAAATCCATTTTCATAACCAGCAGTACCCATCGCTTTTAAACGAAAAGACATAGTTTCAGCATAACAATGTTTACAACCAGCAGAAACTTTAGTACAACCAGTAGTCGGATTCCATGTAGCTTCAGTCCACTCTATTTTTGTCTTTTTCATAGTACTTAATTTAAAAAGTATTTAACTATCTTAACAGGATTAGTTTTGTAATTTTCATAAGCTAAATAATAACCGTTTTTTGGCATAATTATACCAGCTAAATCTTTAACTAATAACTTGTTTGTTTTTCTAAGAGGTTTTAAAATTTCAATAGTATGTTTTGGTAAATATCCTTTTTTTAAACCAAAAATATACAATTCACTGTTAGTTTTATGTCCGTTTTTTAGAAAAGTAATAAGTTCAGTTGGATAACTAGATGTCTCTAATACTTGAAACAATGAACTTTGATTTTCAATTCTAATGCTAAATCCGCGACCTTGATCAGTATCAACTTTCCATTTAGCTTCAAGCATTTTTTCAAAACCAAGAGCATTTGGAGTAAAAAAGAAAAGACCATAGTAATTACTCTTTTCTTTTTCTAATAGAAACGTATCTACAAAACATTTAGTATTATGATTAACAAAAGCACCTTTTAATTTTTCAGTAAAATCAAAAACAGTAGTGAAGTTCATTTGCTTATTATAGAAGCAGTCATTTAAAAAAGAATTTAAAGATTTTCCTCCTTTAAAATTTTTATCATAACTTTTATTTGCAAAACGGTACATATCAAATAATGGCAAAAAAAGTATAACTTCAGAATTCCCAAAGTTGAGTAATTGAGTTATTTGACTTAGTTTTATGTTCTTATATCCGTGAGGATCAATAAAAATTATATGTTTGTCTTCAGAAAATGACTCTACTTTATCTAAAACTGATTTATAAATTTTTGAATAATCTATTTCTGTAAACTGAATATTTAAATTAGAAGGTTTGTAAATATCTTTTGAGTGTTCTTTAACTCTTTGAATTTTTGATTTATTAGATTCAATATCAGATAGTCCATTGTCGTTTAACCAAAGGTCTATATTTGGACAAGATTTATTATTTGAAAAATAGTGATCTTTAATTGTTTTTAATATGGCTATCGGGCTACCTTCAGAATTGTCGCTATATACACCCTCACCACAAAGCAAGTCATAAATATGTATTTTTTTGATGTGCTTGACTCTTGAAATTATATTTAGATAAGTTGATAAATAGGTTTTAAATAATTCAACCTTAGCTCTTGAGTGTTCAAGTAGCTCAGTTCTAGTAGATGTTTTCATAATAAACTTTAAAAATTAAGACCTGTCAATTTCCTAATAGAAAAAGAAGAGATAAATCATAAATATAAGAATAATTCTACTTTAATAAAACGAATTTTCTGCGTTAGGGATTGAACGGCATGTTTGAAATCCCCGAAGTAGGAGGGAGCGAGTGGCGAAAGCCCGACCCTTGTGGTAACGCCCTAATAAAAAAATCCCAAACATTAATGCTTGGGATTTGGATTTATAATAATTTAGTTTCAATTAATGAGATTCCCACCTTCGTGGGAATGACAAAATTAATTAATACCTGTAATGTTCTGGCTTATAAGGCCCATCAACAGTTACACCTATATAACTTGCTTGGTCTTCGCGAAGCTCTGTAAGCTCTACACCAATTTTTGCTAAGTGTAATTTTGCTACTTTTTCGTCTAGTGCTTTAGGTAGCATATATACATCGTTTCCGTATGCATCGGCATTATTCCAAAGCTCGATTTGCGCTAAAGTTTGGTTGGTAAAAGAGTTACTCATTACAAAACTTGGGTGGCCTGTTGCACAACCTAAGTTTACTAAGCGCCCTTCGGCAAGTATAATAACGTCTTTTCCGTTAACCGTATATTTATCTACTTGAGGTTTGATGGTGTTTTTTGTATGTCCGTGGTTTTTGTTTAACCAAGCCATATCAATTTCGTTATCGAAATGCCCAATATTACAAACAATAGCTTTGTCTTTTAAAGCTTCAAAATGGCGTCCTTGAACAATATCTTTATTTCCTGTTGTTGTTATTACTATATCTGTATTGCCGATAACCGTTTCTAGTTTTTTAACTTCAAAACCATCCATAGCTGCTTGTAGCGCACAAATAGGGTCAATTTCTGTAACAGTTACAATACTTCCAGCACCTTTAAAAGAGGCTGCAGTTCCTTTTCCAACATCGCCATAACCGCAAACGGTTACACGTTTTCCAGCTAACATAATATCTGTAGCTCTTCTAATGGCATCTACTGCACTTTCTTTACAACCGTATTTGTTATCGAATTTAGATTTGGTTACAGAATCGTTAACGTTAATAGCAGGCATTGGTAATGTTCCGTTTTTTACACGCTCATAAAGTCTGTGAACTCCTGTTGTTGTTTCTTCAGATAAACCATTGATTCCAGCAGCTAATTCTGGATATTTATCTAAAACCATGTTTGTTAAATCGCCACCATCATCAAGAATCATGTTTAATGGTTTTCTGTCTTCTCCGAAGAATAAGGTTTGCTCGATACACCAATCAAATTCTTTCTCGGTCATGTCTTTCCATGCATAAACTGCAGTTCCAACAGCAGCTATAGCAGCAGCAGCTTGATCTTGAGTTGAGAAAATGTTACACGAACTCCATGTAACTTCTGCGCCTAAAGCTTGCAGTGTTTCAATTAAAACCGCTGTTTGGATCGTCATGTGTAAACATCCAGCTATTCTTGCGCCTTTTAATGGCTGCTCGTTTTTATATTCTTCACGAAGACTCATTAGTCCAGGCATTTCTGCTTCGGCCAATTCTATTTCTTTTCGTCCCCATTCAGCAAGAGAAATATCTTTTACTTTATTAGCTACGTAAGGAATTGTTTTTGTACTCATATCAATTTTTCTTATGTCTTTAAAACCTAAACTTCATTGTGATTAGTACTTTAAAATACTTAAATTCGCTTATCAAAAAGCACTGTATTGTTTAGGAAGTGCAAAGGTAATCAATAACTTTCAGAATATTAAATGCCACTTTATAAAACTATTAGCCCAAATTCACAAACAACTGTTAAAATCTGGAAAATAACAGAACCTTTTGATGTTCTGTTAAGTGAACTTGAACTAAAACCAGAAAGTTTAGATCGCGTTTTAGGTATGAAAAGTGAGCTACATCGAAGGGGTTTTTTAAGCATTAGATATTTATTGCGAGCTTTTGGTTATCAAGATTCAGATTTGTTTTATGATGAAAATGGGAAACCTCATTTAAAAAACGGAAAACATATTTCTATAACACATTCGTTTAATTTTTCTTCGGTTATAATTAGTGACAAACCTGTTGGGATTGACATTGAAAAACAGCGAAACAAGATAACTGTAATAGCACATAAGTTTATAGACTATGAATTTAATTATTTAGATGAAAATGCCCCAGATTATATTAAGAAACTTACCACTATTTGGTGCGTAAAAGAATCATTATATAAACTTTTTGCAACTCCAGGATTAAGCTTTAAAGAGCATTGTTTGGTAATCCCTTTTTCTGATAATTCTGCTGAAACTACGGCTTGGATTGATTATAATAGTATGAAATCTAGGTTTAACATTCAGAGTCTTGAATTTGAAGGATTTACTTGCGCATACGCCACAGTATAAATGGGAAAAATATACCAGAACATAGAATCTTCAATCTTAAAAAACGAAAAATTACTTGCCGTTTTAATTGATCCTGATAAGTTTGTTATTGCAAATATAGACACCTTTATACAGAAAGTCAATGTATCTATTGCAACACATATTTTTGTTGGAGGAAGTTATGTTGATGAAAGTGAAACAGGTGTTTTGATAGGCGAAATAAAAAAGTATACGCAGCTACCTATTTTACTTTTCCCAGGAGATATTACACAACTAACAAGTGAAGCAGATGGGTTGTTGTTTTTATCACTGCTTTCAGGAAGAAATCCAGATTATTTAATAGGGAAGCATGTGCAAGCAGTTTCAAAGTTAAGTAAAATGAAGCTTGAGGTCATTCCAACAGGTTATATTTTAATTGAGAATGGAAAAATAACTGCTGTCGAGAAAGTAACAAATACAAAACCAATTTCAAGAAACAATATTTTAAGTATTAAAGATACCGCTAAAGCTGGCGAACTTTTAGGAATGAAATTAATTTATTTGGAAGCGGGTAGTGGCGCATTGCAGCCAATTACTACTGGTATAATTTCTGCGGTTAAAAATGAATTGAATATTCCATTAATAGTTGGTGGAGGAATTAAGAATAAGCAGCAGTTGGAAATGGCTTATAATGCTGGGGCAGATTTAGTTGTTATAGGTACAGCTTTTGAGGAAGATGAATCGTTTTTTGATGAATTGCGAAAGTAATTTGTCATGCTTAACTTGTTTCAGCATCTAATAAATTTGATAAAGATTTCCACCTTCGTGGGAATGACAAAAATAAAACATGAAAATATCAGTAGAATTAACGTTGACACCTTTACAAGATGACTTCGAACCAGCAATTATTCATTTAATTAAAAAATTGAGGGCATCAAACCTTAAGGTTATAGAAAATCCTTTAAGCACTCAGGTTTACGGAGATTATGATGAAGTTATGTCACTATTAACTTCAGAAATAAAAGAGGCTTTTAATCTCATTGAAAATGGCTTACTCCTTATGAAAATTGTAAAAACAGATAGATACAATTATGAACCACATTTTTGATTTTTTCGTTGATGCTTATCGCAATACCCCGACGAGTCAAATAATACTTGAGGCAATAGCTTTTGTGTTTGGAATTTTAAGCGTTTGGTTTGCGAAACAGGAAAACATTTTGGTGTATCCAACAGGAATTATTTGTACGGTTATTACAGTGTACCTTCTATATATAAACCAATATTTTGGAGACATGATGATGAACTTTTATTACTCAGTAATGAGTATTTATGGTTGGTGGAATTGGTCTAGAAAGAAAGAAGATAAATATATAATTCCAATTTCTAGAACCACAGCAAAAGAGAAGAAAGTTGGATTTCTATTGTTTTTGTTTACTATGCTTGTTACTTATTTAGTATATAAAGGGTTTAATTACAACATAGAAATTCCAAACTACATAGATATTTTTACCTCAGGTATTTTCTTTACCGCTATGTGGTATATGGCAAATAAAAAGCTAGAGAATTGGACCTTATGGATTATTGGAAATTTAATTACCATTCCACTTTATGCATATCGAGGTTTAGGAATGTTATCACTTCAATATTTAATCTTTACTATATTAGCTGTTCAAGGATATATTGCATGGAAGAAAAGTATAAACAACAACCTGCAAACTGCATAAAGGTTGTTTTGTTTGGGCCAGAATCTACTGGAAAAACAACATTGTCAAGGCAATTAGCACGACATTATAATTCGGTTTGGGTGCCTGAATATGCTCGTGAATATTTGCAAAACAAATGGAATAATGAGCGTAAAACTTGCGAGCCAAAAGATTTACTACCAATAGCAGAGGGGCAAATTCGACTAGAAAACGAATTGAGTAAAAAGACAGATAGTGTATTAATTTGTGATACAGATTTACTCGAAACCAAGGTGTATTCTGAAGCGTATTATTTGGGAAGTTGCAATCCAATTCTCGAAAAATATGCACTAAAAAATACCTACAATTTATATTTTTTAACTTATATTGATACCCCTTGGGAAGCAGATGATTTAAGGGATAAACCTCATGACAGACAACGAATGTTCGATGCTTTTGAGGCTACTTTAATAAATAACAAAAGACCTTACATTTTGCTAAGAGGAAGTAAAAATGAACGTTTAGAAACGGCTATTTATCATATTAACAAGCTTTTAAAAATTTAGTATTGAATTTTACAGATAACGACATTGCACAAATTCAGAATCACGATTTAACCTTAGAACAGGTTTATGAACAGATAGAGATTATTAAAAGAGGAATGGCTTTTACCCATTTAATTGAAGCAGCTTCAATTGGAAATGGCATTCTTAGGCTTGATACCAATGAGCAGGATCATTATATTAAAGTTTTTGAAGACAAACGAAATAGTTTGTCCTTAATAAAATTTGTACCTGCGTCTGGTGCTGCTACAAGAATGTTTAAGTTTTTATTTAAGTTTTTAAATGATTATGATATTACTAAAGATACCATCAATGGATATATAAACAAAAATAAAGGTTCTGGACTTGCTGTGTTTTTTGCGGGTTTAGAAAAATTGCCATTTTTTGAAGAGGTCGTTCATAAGATACATGAGAATGTTCCTAATTTTAACACCCTTTCGCATGATGAAAAACGTGTGGAATTTATTAAAACAATGATTAATCAAGATCGCTTAAATTTTAGCGTTTTACCAAAAGGATTATTGCCATTTCACAGATATAAATATCATATAGCAACTGCATTTGAAGAACACTTATATGAAGCTTCATTATATGCGTCATCAAATAATATAGCAAATGTTCATTTTACTATTTCTCCAAATCATAGTAAGGAGTTTAATAAGGAATTTAAATATATTGAAGAAGATGTAGAAGAACACACACGAACGAGCTTTAATATTTCATTTTCAAACCAAAAAAAATCGACAGATACTATTGCGCTTACTTTAGATAATAAACTTTATAGAGATTCTAGCGGTGAGTTATTATTTAGAGCTGCGGGTCATGGTTCCTTGTTAGAAAATCTTAATGCATTAGATTATGATTTAATTTTTATTAAAAACATTGATAATGTTATAGTTTCAAAGCACCATAAAGAATTAGCCAAGTATAAGAAAATATTAGCAGGTGTTTTAATTGAAGCCCAAAAGGAGGTTTTCCAATTTTTACATCAACTTGATAAAGAGAGTGTAAATGAGGAAATATGTAGTTTAATATCAGAGTTTTTAATTAATAGATTTAATCATATTATTTCAAATGAATTTCAATCATATTCATTAGAAAAGAAAGCAGAATATCTAAGAAATAAGCTTAATCGGCCTATTAGAGTGGGAGGAATTGTAAAAAATGAAAAAGAACCTGGTGGAGGACCATTTTGGGTAAAGGATAAAAAAGGAAATGTTTCTTTGCAAGTTGTTGAATTTGCTCAAATGGATTTTAGTAATGAAGCGCAAAAAAATATAGTTAGAAATGCTACCCATTTTAATCCCACCGATTTTGTTTGTGGTATAAAAAACTATAAAGGCGAATTGTTCGATTTAAAAGAATTTATAGATACTAATGCCAATTTTATTACTCAGAAATCCATTTTCGATCAAGACATAAAAGCTCTTGAACGCCCTGGTTTATGGAATGGAAGTATGGCGCACTGGAATTCAATTTTTATTGAAGTACCGCTCATGACTTTTAACCCAGTTAAAACGGTTAACGATTTGCTAAAAGCACCACATCAATTTTTATAATGATTAATGAAGAAGCCTTATTGCAAGAACTCACATTTAAAGCTGTAAGAAGTTCAGGAAGCGGTGGGCAACATGTTAATAAAGTATCTTCAAAAATCGAACTTTTGTTCGATTTAACTAATTCTATTGTTTTTAATGAAGAACAAAAAGAACGCATTTATAAGAACCTTCAAAGTAGATTGACAAAGGAAGGTGTTCTCCTTTTACAATGTCAAGAAAGTAGAAGTCAACATAAAAACAAAGAAATTGTAATTAATCGTTTTTTAGAATTAATAAGAACATCTTTAATAATTCCTAAAAAGCGTAAAAAAACCAAAATACCTAGGGCGATAATTGAGAAACGACTTAAGAATAAAAAATCTTTATCCCAGAGAAAGGCAAATAGGAAAAAACCAGATATCGATTGAAAATAATTGCCAATTAACAATTGATAATTGATAATTGGTTATTACATTTGCAGCGTTCTCAAAAAAGGGGTGCCTATTATCGGCTGAGATCATACCCAACGAACCTAGAACAGGTAATGCTGTTTAGGGATACGAGTCAAAAAAAGTGTTTTAATAAGCATTTTTAGTTATAATCAAAGAATTTTCAAATTTGATGATTTTACAATTGGCTCTAGGAAAACGAAGCATTTTGCTTCAAAACTAATTATTAACAACAAAGAATAATTACCTCTTTTTATTCGATTATAAACATAATCGTAATGAAAAACATTTTTCTTTTTTTAACACTTTTGGTGTTATCAGTCAGTGCTCAGGCACAACAAAATCAAACAGTACAAGATTCAACTAAAACGGAAAAACTTGATGAAGTTTTACTCTCTGCTACTAGAGCTAAAGATAAAACACCTGTTGCATTTACAAACATTACCAAGGAAGAACTGGAATCTATCAATTTAGGTCAAGACTTACCTATTTTATTAGACCAATTGCCATCTGTGGTTACAACAAGTGATGCTGGTGCTGGAGTTGGTTACACTGGAATCCGTGTGCGAGGTAGCGATGCCACCAGAGTAAATGTAACAATTAATGGAATACCCTATAATGATGCAGAAAGCCAAGGCACATTTTGGGTGAATATGCCAGACTTTGTATCTTCAGTAGAAGATATACAATTACAAAGAGGAGTAGGAACATCAACTAATGGGTCGGCTGCTTTTGGAGCAAGTTTGAATTTAAAAACCTTAAACCCTTCAACTAATGGATATGCAACCACCACCAATGCTGTTGGTAGTTTTGGCACTAGAAAGCATAATATTAGTATCGGTTCAGGAATTAAAAATAATTTTTATGCTGAAGGAAGACTATCAAATATTCAAAGTGATGGCTATATAGATAGAGCAAGAGCAGACTTAAATTCCTATTATCTTGAAGCTGGGTTTTTAAGTAAAAAAACATCATTAAAAGCTATTGTGTTTGGTGGAAAAGAAGAGACTTACCAGTCGTGGTACGGTACACCTGAAGCTGTTGTTAATAATGATAGAGCAGGAATTCAGGCATTTATCGACAGAAATTTCCCCTCTAATACTGAGACTCAAAATTTATTAAACTCTGGAAGAACGTATAATTTTTATACTTATGATAATGAGGTAGATAGCTACCAGCAAACACATTATCAGTTACACGCTTCTCATCAGTTTAGCTCTCATTTTTCAGCTAATATTTCAGGAAATTATACCAGAGGGAAAGGATATTTTGAGCAGTATAAAGATGATGAAAATCTAGGGGATTATTTTCCAAATAGTACTAACGCTTCAGACGAAGGTGATGTTATAAGAAGGCGATGGCTTGATAATGATTTTTATGCATTAGTGTATTCACTTAACTATAGAAAAAATGATTTAAGCCTTTATCTTGGTGGAGGTTACAACACTTATAAAGGAGATCATTTTGGAGAAGTAATTTGGGATTCATTTCCTTCAGAAATTCCAGTTAGAAGTAATTATTATTTCAGTTTTGGCGATAAAAAAGATTATAATACATATTTAAAAGCTGAATATAATATGAGTTCTAATTTATTCGTATTAATAGATTTACAATACAGAAAAGTAGATTATAAATCGGTTGGGACAAGTTCAGATTTATTAAACATTGATGTAAAGGAATCTTATAACTTTTTTAATCCTAAGTTAGGTTTAACTTATAAGATAGATAATTATAATAGTATTTATGGGTCTTATGCTGTTGCTAATAGAGAACCAAATAGAGACGATTTAACTAAAAACCCAATACGCCCTAAATCAGAAAAACTGCATGATTTTGAGTTTGGTTACAAACTTAAAACACCAACTTTTTATACTACAGCCAATTTGTATTATATGAATTATGATAATCAATTGGTTTTAACTGGTGAGTTGGATGATGTTGGTGATGCTATTAGACAAAATGTAGATAAGAGTTATAGAGCTGGAATTGAATTGCAAGCAGGTTATAAAGTTTCTAAGCAATTTAGAATTGATGCAAACGCTACCTTTAGTCAAAATAAAATTAAGGCATTTAATTATATAATTTATGACACTCAATATGATTCTAGTACCTTTAATACGGTTTCTTATGAACCAGTAGTTACCCAATTTGAAGATACAGATATCTCTTTTTCGCCAAATGTTATTTTTGGGAGTACATTAACTTTTTCACCAATTAAGAACGGAAACATTGTGTTATTGTCTAAGTATGTGGGGAAACAATATTTAGATAACACTTCTAATGATAGCAAAAGTATTGATGCTTATTTTGTAAACAACTTAAACCTATCATACAAATTTAAGCCTAAGTGGATTAAAGAAATAGCGGTAAACCTGTTAGTAAATAACTTGTTTAATTCAGAATACGTGTCTAATGGTTATACTTATAGTTATTATTATAGAGCAGAAGGATCATTTGATGCGCCTATAACCGAAAATTTTTACTACCCACAAGCAACAACAAACTTTTTGGTTGGAGCGACACTAAAATTTTAAACTTTATTTTGAAGGGATTTAAGGCGCAGTTATAAAATTAACTGCGCTTTTTTAATTAGATATTATAAGCGTGTTTCCGCTCTGTTCCACACGGTAATTTCTTAATACACATCGTAAGGTGCCATCTTTTAAGGGTTGCCCGTTTACTAGGCTGTACTCATTCTTATCTTCACAACCACAGGTTGCATTTAAACCAGAGGGTTCAAGTACAGAACAAGCACTTTGTGCATGATTTGGGTCACTAGCATCCCAAGCTAAATAATCGGCACCAGTGAATGCAATAATAATACCTCCATTACCTACATTAGGAATTCTAACAGAGTTGCCTGAAAATAGTAATTCTTGATAGAAGTTTAAATTAATAACTTCGTTTATCGGAATATCAAAGAGAAATTTACAATTTTCATTTTCTTCTCTATTACTACTGCATGAAAGTAGAAATGTTATTCCAAATATTACAGTAAAGTATTTCATTTAGCTATTTAAAATTTAATGTGCAATTTACAACAAAAAGTAAATTGGTATTAATGTTAAGTTTATTTCTTAATATCATTTTTCGCTTCTATGATAATGCAGCTAAAGTACTTTTTTCTATTCTTAAATATGTCATTAAAATTTTGTACTTTTGTTATACAATCTCGTGTAAGCGGGATTTTTTTATTCCGAATTCTTCACTACAATTAACTGAAGTGTGTTTCGGAATCTTTTTATTAAGTAAACGATGAAGTTATGAGTAAAGTATCTTACTATACACCTGAGGGATTAAAAAAATTAAGAGACGAGCTAAAGCAATTAAAAGATGTAGAACGCGTAAAAGCGTCTAGAGCCATTGCAGAAGCAAGAGATAAAGGCGATTTAAGTGAAAATGCAGAGTACGATGCAGCTAAGGAAGCACAAGGAATGTTAGAAATGCGCATTTCTAAACTTGAGGATGCCTTAGCAGGAGCACGAGTTATTGATGAATCTCAAATGGATAATTCTAAAATATTAGTACTATCTAAAGTAAAAATAAAGAATCAAACCAATGGTATGGAAATGAATTATACCTTGGTTGCAGATGGTGAAGCCGATTTAGCATCTGGTAAAATTTCTGTTAATTCCCCAATTGGAAAAGGATTGCTGGGGAAATCGGTTGGTGATGTTGCTGAAATTCAAGTGCCTAATGGCGTGATGAAATTTGATATTATTGAAATTTCAAGATAATTAAATTATGGGGTCTATTTTTACTAAAATAGTAAACGGAGAAATTCCTTGTTATAAAGTTGCAGAAACAGAGGACTTTTTGGCATTTTTAGATGTTAACCCCAATGCTAAAGGACATACACTTTGCATTCCTAAAAAGGAGGTTGATAAAATTTTCGATTTAAATGAAACTGCTTATAATGGGTTGATGGCATTTTCTCGAAAAGTAGCAATAGCCTTAGAAAAGGCAGTTCCTTGTAAACGAATAGGTATAAGTGTTATTGGCTTAGAAGTACCCCACGCGCATGTGCATTTAATTCCATTACAATCTATGGAAGATGCTCGATTCATTCAAAAAGTAACATTGAGTATGCAAGAGTTTCAACAAATTGCAGATACAATTAAATCGCATTTATAATTCTACATAGAGAATTAGAAAGACTATTAAAGCTATGGCAATAAAAATAGTTAAAAAAGCAATCCAAGTCATTTTCTTTAGATAGGTTGAAGCTTTCTTAGGTGTAAAAGCTCTTTTTTGATAGGCAACTACACGTTCAATATCATTTGTCCATTGTACAGGGTAAATAACAGAGTCGCAAGTTATACAATTAAGTTCATTAATAACTTCGGGAGTAATGGATTTGTAGAATTTAGTTTCTTTTATTTTTTGCTTAAAATTTAAGCGTAATCCATCACTGCTGTAGCACTCGGGACAGTTATTTTTCAGAGTAACTTCTTTTATGTTTATAAGCCTTTCAGACATAACTAATTTGCACGTTTAAGACTGATTTGGAAAGTACTTCCTTTATTTTTTTCAGACCGTAAAACTTTTATTTTACCATTATGAAAATCTTCTATAATCCGCTTAGTTAAAGATAAACCTAAGCCCCAGCCTCGCTTTTTAGTAGTGTAACCAGGTTCGAATATTTTATTAAAGTTCTTTTTTAAAATACCTTTACCGGTATCTGTTACATTAATTTTTACATTGTCTTCAAGTTGAGCAATTTCAACTGTAAGTTTTCCACGACCTTTCATAGCATCAATGGCATTCTTTACTAAATTTTCTATAGTCCAACTGTATAGTTGTTTGTTGAGGTTTACTTTTATTTCTTCATTGGGTGTTAGTAGATTAAACTCAATTAATTTGGAAGATCTCGTTTTTAAATAATCGTAAGAATCAATAGTTTCTTTTACAATATCTATGGGTTCTAGGGCTGTTACAGAGCCTATTTTACTGAAACGTTCGGTGATAGTTTGTAGTCTATCAATGTCTTTTTCAATTTCGGTTATATAGTTGGGGTTAACATTTTCGCTTTTTAATATTTCTGTCCAACCAATTAGAGAAGATAGTGGTGTACCTATTTGATGAGCTGTTTCCTTTGCCATTCCAGACCATAATTTGTTTTGAATGGCATTTTTGTTACTCGTGTAAAAGAAATAAATAACAGCACCAAAAAGAAATATGATAAGCAGTAATGCTAAAGGATAATATTTTAACTTATTTAACAAGGGAGAGTTTCCATAGTATATGGTTTGCAGTACTTTATTGTCATAAGTTACTTTAATGGGGTTGTATTCGTTCTTAAACTTATCAATAAGCTTTTGAATTTTAATAGAGTCGTTTGCAACTTTTTCATCAATGTTTTTAGTGTCATAGCCCCCATCTTGATTTACTATAATCATTGGGGTGGTTTTATTGCTTTGTAGAATTTCTATAGGAAGTTCACCAATATCAGTATTTAAATTTGAGGTTTTATTTAATTCTTTTTGAGCAAAAGACCAATTTTGCATTTTCACACGTTCTTCAGCCTTAAAATTCTGAAAGAACTCATACGTATTCCATAAAATAAGCGATACAATAACAAATGAAATTGCTATCATTACCCAACGTAAAGAGTTTTTGTACTTTATGAAAATCATGAATATTAATTTTTACATGTAATATAATGCAAATCTGTTAATATTATTGTGCAAGTTGTTAGTAAATCGGTTTTTAGTTACATGGCATATTAGTTACATTTGTTCAAATTAAAAATTGGTATGACATCATTCGACCCTAAAGCATTAGCGACGGGGAAATTACATAGTTATTTGTTAAGTTCTGTGGCGCCAAGACCCATAGCTTTTGCAAGTACCATGGATGTTGATGGAAATCCTAATTTATCGCCGTTTAGTTTCTTTAATGTGTTTAGTGCAAATCCGCCTGTGATGATTTTTTCACCAGCGCGTCGAGTAAAAGATAATACGGTAAAGCATACATTACTTAATGCCGAAATAACTAAGGAGGTCGTTATAAATGTTGTTAATTATGATTTGGTGCATCAAATGTCTTTAAGTAGTACAGAATATGCTGAGGGCGTAAATGAATTTGAAAAAGCAGGTCTAACCATGTTAGAATCGGATGTGGTAAAACCTTTTCGAGTAGCAGAATCGCCAGTTCAGTTTGAATGTAAGGTTAATGATATTATTAAACTAGGAGCCCAGGGTGGCGCCGGAAATTTAATAATTTGCGAAGTTGTAAAGTTTCATATAGATAATGACGTTTTAGACGCAAACGGCGTAATTAATCAAGAGAAATTAGATTTGGTGTCAAGAGCAGGAGGTAGTTATTACAGTCGTGCCAATAAGGGGTTTTTTGAAATTCCAAAGCCATTATCGACTTTAGGAATAGGAGTAGATAATTTGCCAGAGCATGTTAGAAATAGTATGATACTAACAGGGAACGATTTGGGAATGTTGGCAAATGTTGAAGCTTTGCCAAAGCAAGACAAAGTTGATGCTTTTTTAGAAAATGTTGTTAGTAACTACCCGAATATTAAAAATGCAACACAAAGAGAAAAACATAAATTAGCGCAGAATTATTTAAGTTTTGGTGATGTAGAAAATGCTTGGAATATTTTGTTAAGTTGAAAAATAAGCGAACAGTATAAATAAAGATTAAATAATAGATTAAATGGAAGTTCAAGGAAGAATTAAAGTAATTGGTGAAACGCAAACGTTTGGAGCAAATGGTTTCAGAAAAAGGGAATTGGTAGTAACAACAGAGGAGCAATACCCACAGCATATAATGGTGGAATTTGTTCAAGATAAAACAGACTTATTAAACAGCTATCAAGTTGGTCAACAAGTTAAAGTCAATATTAATTTAAGAGGTAGAGAATGGGTTAACCCACAGGGTGAAACTAAGTATTTTAACTCGATTCAAGGTTGGAGAATTGAGGCCTTACAAGCAGAAGCTGGAGCTGATAATTTACCACCTGTACCACCAATGGATGCTTTTGAACCTGCAGGTGATTTAAAAGAAGAAGATCACGACGATTTACCTTTTTAATAAGTTTAAAGATGTCGCCCTGAGCGTAGTCGAAGGGTCTAATAAATCAAACCTCATTGTATTCAAAAAACATTGAGGTTTTTATTTTACTAGAAATTGCACTATTTAGATAAAGATATATGGTTTCCCCACGTTAACAATGCTTCTCCAGATGGTTTATTAGCTATTGGTGGTGATTTATCTATTGAAAGATTATTGCTAGCATATAAGAATGGTATTTTTCCGTGGTTTGAAGTAGAAGAGCCTATTTTGTGGTGGTCTCCCGACCCGCGTTTTGTTTTGTTTCCAGAAAAACTAAAAGTTTCTAAAAGTATGAAACAAGTGCTTCGAATTAAAGATTATAAAGTAACTATTAATAAAGCTTTTAAAGAGGTTATAACCGAATGTTCTAAAGTTAATAGACAAGGACAAACTGGTACCTGGATAACTGAAAACATGATAGAAGCCTATGTAAAAATGCATGAACTAGGATTTGCAAAGTCTGTTGAGGTTTGGAAAGAAGATTTGCTAGTTGCAGGACTCTACGGCATAGATTTAGGCAATAATGTATTTAGTGGTGAAAGTATGTTTACAAAAGAAAGTAATGCTAGTAAAGTTGGATTCATAACTTTCATTAAAAATACAAATTATAAATTAATAGATTGTCAAGTTTATACCAATCATCTTGAGAGTTTAGGGGCAGAGGAGATTTCTAGAGATGAATTTTTGGAGAACTTATCAGTTTGATATTGTCTAAGAAATAACGATTTGGTTTAGCTTTTACGATATAACATTCAATGGGTTTAAATTATAAAGGCATATTAAATAGATTAAATTTCTTCATATCTAAAACAACTAGTTTCATGGTCATTCACCATACCTGTGGCTTGCATGTGCGCATAAATTACGGTAGTACCAACAAATTTAAATCCGCGTTTTTTTAAATCTTTACTAATGGTGTCGCTTAAGGGTGTATTTGCGGGAATGTCACTTAAATTTTTGAATGCATTTTTTATAGGCTTCCCATCTACAAACGCCCAAATATATTTGCTGAAAGAACCAAATTCATCTTGTATATTCATAAACGATTGCGCATTGGTGATAGTCGCTTTTACCTTGAGTTTATTTCTAATAATACCAGCATCTTGCAATAAGGTATCAATTTTATCTTGGTTGTAATTGGCTATTTTTTTGTAATCAAAATTATCAAATGCATTTCTAAAGTTTTCGCGCTTTCGTAATACAGTAATCCAACTTAAACCTGCTTGGAATGTTTCTAAAATTAAGAATTCAAAAAGAGTAGCATCATCGTAAACTGGAACACCCCATTCTTGATCGTGGTATGCTTCATATAAAGGGTCGCCAATACACCAATTACATCTATATTTTTTCATTATAAGTAAAAGTTATAAGCTCATTTAAAACAGTTATCTAAATAAAGTAAGTATTAATTACTAAGTATGACAAATATCATCTTAATTGAAATACCAAGATACTAATTTTGTATGGTCAAAAAATAAGATTATGAGTTCAATTGTTAAAAATAGCTTGCAGAAAAGTATATCTTATCAAGCATATCGAGATTTAGTTAAGCAATTAGCCGAAGAAAATTCTACTACAGGTTTAGAGAAAACAGAGGCTTTAGCAAATTACACAAAGCTTAACAATAGACGTATGAAGCGTTGGGATAAAACAGTAAAACTTTCTGAGGAAATAAAAGCTCGTTTAAATGTATTTGATGAAAAAGTAACCTGGTTAGTGATTACTGAAAGCTGGTGTGGTGATGCAGCACATGTAATTCCGGTGTTAAATAAGCTAGCTGAGTTTAAAGGTAATATTGATTTAAGATTAGTTCTAAGAGATGAAAATCCAGAGTTAATGGAAGCCTTTTTAACTAATGGTAATAGAGCTATTCCAAAACTTCTTATGATTGATGATGCCTCGGGAGAGGTTATAAATACTTTCGGGCCAAGACCAAGCGAAGCAACAAGTTATGTTAATCGATTTAAGGTTATGTATGGCAAATTGACTCCAGAGTTTAAGGAGGATTTACAGCATTGGTATAATAAAGATAAAGGTCAAAATATAATTGAAGACGTTACAGAGATGTTGTGTGAGCTAAAACCTAATGTTTGCCAATAAAATAAAAGGTAATTGAGCCAATTTGGGATGTTTTGGAAGGGTCGGCACTAAATAAAGACTCTTTAGCATATTCCAAGGCATGCTCAATTAAACATTCGTTCGAAGAAGTAGAGGAGGTATTAACATAAGCATCTGTAACACCACCTTTTGCATTTACAGTAATATTTACAACAATTTTACCATCGACTTCGCACAGATAAATTGGAATAGGTATATGAACTTTTGTTCTGTCTTTTAAAGAAAAACTAATAGTACTTTTAGCATTGTTACCATCGTCTTGCTGTTTTTTAAGCAAATCGTTTACCTTATCAAAAGAAGATAACTTATCCTTATCTATGCTAGGTTCTATAGGTTCATGCTTTTTAGTTTCTTGATTGCTACCGTCGCTTAAATTATCTGCGTTCGATTTAGGATATTCGTAGTCTTCAGGAGGCGCAATGGGTTTGTATGCTTGGGCGAACTGCTTGCTTTGTTGTGTTTCATTAAAAGCATTGTTGGTTTCAGCTTTACTAGCATTTAATTTTTCTAGTGCTTCAAGTAGTTTAACTTCTTCTTCTGTTAATTCTTCCTCAGGCTCGACTTCATAATAACTTTCAGAAAGGAATTCACTCTGTTTTTTAAGACTTAAATTAAAAACAGACATGACAACGGTTCCCGATATTAGGAGCGTTATAAGTAGGGCTTTATGTTGATCTGTTAGGTGCAAATCCAAGTTTATTTATAGCAATTCTTCACGAAATATACGTAAAATTATAGAATCTAGACTTTTAGCGTCCTTATAAAGTCTTCTATACTAAGGGCTTCATCGAGATTAAAGCTGCCAATTTTTGTACGTCTAAGAGCAGATAAGTGTGCACCAGATTTTAGTGCTTTTCCAAAATCGTTGGCTAAAGAACGAATGTAAGTCCCTTTACTACAGATTACTCTAAATTCAATATTTATTAAACTAGTACTGAGCCCTTCGACTTTGCTCAAGATAGACTGCGTCGAAGTGTCAATTTTAATAATTTCAAATTCTGAAATATGAACCGTTCTTGGTTTTATTTCAACATCTTCGCCAGCTCTAGCGAATTCGTACAAGCGTTTGCCATCTTTTTTAATAGCAGAAAATATTGGTGGAAATTGTTGTATTTCACCAGTAAACTGTTTTGTGGTCTTTTTTATTAAATCTTCTGTAATATGTTCTGTTGGAAAGCGTTCATTTATTTCTGTTTCTAGATCAAAAGAAGGTGTCGTACTGCCTATTACAAAAGTGCCTGTATATTCTTTAATCTGTGCTTGGAAGGAATCTATTTGTTTGGTCATTTTACCAGTACAAAGCACTAATAATCCTGTTGCTAATGGGTCTAGGGTACCAGCATGCCCAACTTTTATCTTTTTAATTTTAAAAGCTTGTTTTATTTCCCAACGCAGTTTATTTACAACTTGAAAGGAGGTCCAGTTTAATGGTTTATCTATTAAAAGAACTTGACCAGATTGGTAGTCTTCTAGTGTTTTCATGTTAATTTAATAATGAAAATAAAATAGCAACAAGACCAACAATAACACAATAGATAGCAAAATAAGTGAGCTTGCTTTTTTTAACAAGTGCGATCATCCAAGTACAAGCAAACAAACCCGCAATAAAAGCGGCTATAAAACCAATAGATAATGCTGTAAAGTTTCCTGAATCATAAGTTAAATCACCACTTAATACATCTTTAGCAATTTTTCCAAAAATTAATGGGACAACCATTAAGAATGAAAAACGGGCAGCCTTAGTTTTATCGTTTCCTAATAAAACCGATGTTGAAATGGTAGCTCCAGAACGCGAAATTCCAGGTAGCATAGCTATGGCTTGAGAAATTCCAATTACAAAAGCATTTTTAAACGATACTTTTTTATTGGTATCTTTTGCTTTGTCTGCTAAGTATAATAAAATGGCTGTAACAATTAGCATACAGCCTACCAATAGAATATTACCGCCAAAAAGTGCTTCCAATTGTTCTTCAAAAAATAAACCAACAATAACAGCTGGAATCATAGAAACTGCAATTTTAGAAATAAACTGTAAATCATCATTCCATTTAAACTTAAGAGCGCCTTTAATTAAATCTAAAATATCTTTTCTAAAAACAACAATAGTACTTAATGCTGTTGCAAAATGAAGCACTACTGTAAATAGTAAGCTTTCTTCTGGTACAGAATTATCACCCAGAATTGCTTTACCTAATTCTAAATGCCCACTAGAAGAGACTGGTAAAAATTCGGTAAGTCCTTGAATTATACCAAGAATGATTGCGTCTAAAATATCCATTACTTCTTATCTGGATTCAATAAAATAGCATAGATCTGAATACCAAAGCCAATCAACACTAAAGTTGGTGCTAAACGAATACGTGTCCAAGAAAATATTTCAGGGTTAAAAACATTTGGGTCGTCACTTCCTCCTCCAGACATTAATATAAAACCAATGGCAATACAAGCTAAACCAATAAACATAAATTTGTAGTTTTTCTTTCCAAAAACAAAAACTGGTTTTGTGTTTTCTTTACGTTTTTTCTCTCCCATTTTATATGATATTCAACAGTGCAAATTAACTCAATTTATTTATATGATAATCTTAAGGTTTTTATAAAATCAATAATACAACTGGTCTGTTTTTAAATTCAAGAAGCGTTGGGTTGCAAAATGTGTGCTTATCCAAGTAATAATAATACCCAATCCAAAAACGAACACAAAAAGTAGAACAACCAAAAAAGGTTTGTTTAATAAACCTAACTCAGGGAAAGTGCGGTTTAAATAGTATAGTACAAAAGCCATCCCAATAAGTGCTAAAACAGCACCAATAATGCCAAGTTTGATGCTTTTCCAAACAAAAGGTCTTCTAATAAACTGCTTTGTTGCACCAACCATTTGCATAGTTTTAATGGTAAATCTTTTAGAATACACCGCTAGCCTTATGGAACTATTAATTAATAAAACAGCTATTAAAGTAAATATGGCACTAATAAATAATACCCAAAAGCTTATTTTTTTAACGTTATCGTTCATAAGGTTAACTAAATCATTGTCATAAGAAACTTCATCTACAAAGTTTTTGCTAAGGGCTTCGGCAGAAATTTTTTCAAGTTGTTCAGAGGTTACAAAATCTGCTTTTAGATGCACGTCTATTGAGTTTTGAAGCGGATTATAACCAACAAAATCCATAAAATCTTCACCATTTTCAGCTTTCATAAATTCAGCAGCCTGTTCTTTAGACACGTATTCTGTAGACTTCACATAATCAGACATCGCTAAACTTTTCTCAAGCTGTTTTTTTTCAACATCCTTAGCAGAATCTTTTAAATAGATAGTTACGACTACCTGCTCCTTAAAATGATCCGACACTTTTTTAGCATTAAGTACCAAAAGACCCAATAATCCTAATAAGAATAATACTAAGGCAATACTTAAAACAACCGAAAAGTATGAAGAAACAAGTTTTCGTTTTTGGTGCTTTTCAAAGGATGAACTCATAAAGTTGTTGGATTAATGCTGTAAAAATAATAAAGTATATGAAAAGAAACTTCAAAAGGCATAAGTCTTTTGGTTTCAATTGAATTTGTTATTCCCGTGAAAGCGGGAATCCTTTTATTTAAATGCAATTTTTTGTTTTCAAATACAAAATTTAAAATAATTACTGATGTTTCAGGATTACAACGTTTAAACTTTCAACATTGTTATAATAAGTTTAAATTTGCGCTTTTAAAATCTGTCATTCCGAGCGAAGCGCGGGAATCTTTTCTATTGAATTTTTAACTAAAAGATTGCCACAGTCGTACCTCCTTCGCAATGACAAGAACCTTTATTAATACTATAAT
The DNA here is from genome assembly GCF_947487605.1 of uncultured Algibacter sp. Lineage (GTDB taxonomy): Bacteria > Bacteroidota > Bacteroidia > Flavobacteriales > Flavobacteriaceae > Algibacter_D. Next base: position 32,201 of record NZ_CANKXK010000008.1, on the reverse strand, counting down.
GAAATACCATTTCAACGAGATAGAAGCCAAATGGCAAAAATATTGGGCAGAGAACCAAACATTTAAAGCCGAAAATAATAGCGATAAACCAAAATATTATGTTTTGGATATGTTTCCTTATCCAAGTGGTGCGGGCTTGCATGTTGGGCATCCGTTGGGGTATATTGCTTCCGATATTTATGCGCGTTATAAACGTCATCAAGGATTTAATGTGTTGCATCCACAAGGTTACGATAGTTTTGGGTTGCCAGCTGAACAGTATGCTATTCAAACAGGGCAACACCCTGCAATTACTACCGCTGAAAATATTAAAACCTATCGTCGTCAATTGGATCAAATAGGATTTTCATTCGATTGGTCTCGTGAGGTGCGTACCTCAGACCCAAGTTATTATAAATGGACGCAGTGGATTTTTATTCAATTGTTCAACTCGTGGTATAATAATGAAAGTGATAAAGCGGAAGATATTTCAGAATTAGAACGTATTTTTTCTTCGGAAGGGAATGCAAATGTGAATGCTGTTTGTGACGATAATATTGAACCATTTTCTGCTGAAGCATGGAACGGTTTTGACTCGGTAAAGCAACAACAAATTTTATTGCAATACCGTTTAACCTATTTGGCTGAAACGGAGGTAAACTGGTGTCCAGCTTTAGGAACGGTTTTAGCAAACGATGAAATAGTAAATGGCGTTTCAGAACGTGGTGGGCATCCTGTAATTAGAAAAAAAATGACCCAATGGAGTATGCGAATTTCTGCCTATGCAGAACGTTTACTTCAAGGTTTAGATAAAATTGATTGGACCGATTCTTTAAAGGAGAGCCAGCGTAACTGGATTGGGAAATCGGTAGGAGCTAGTGTATCGTTTAATGTTTTAGCCAACAATGAAAACGATAGTCATGCTGAGCTTGTCGAAGCATCTCATAAAATAGAAGTTTTTACAACCCGCCCTGATACAATTTTTGGTGTTAGTTTTATGACTTTAGCACCAGAGCACGATCTAGTTTCAAAAATTACAACACCAGAACAAAAAGCCGAAGTTGAAGCTTATATAGCAGCTACAGCAAAACGAAGCGAACGCGATAGAATGGCAGATGTAAAAACCATAACAGGAGCTTTTACTGGGGCTTATGCAGAACATCCGTTTACAAAAGCACCTATCCCTATTTGGATAGGCGATTACGTATTGGCTGGGTATGGAACTGGAGCTGTTATGTCTGTACCATCTGGAGATCAACGTGATTATGATTTTGCAAAACATTTTAATATTCCAATTCCTAATATTTTTGAAGGGGTAGATATTTCTGAAGAAGCCTTTGCCGATAAAGACAAAACCGTTATTGCAAATAGTGATTTTCTTAACGGGATGAATTATAAAAAAGCCACCAAACGTGCTATTTACGAATTGGAGCAAATGGGGCAAGGTGAAGGAAAAACCAATTACCGTTTGCGTGATGCCGTATTTAGTCGTCAGCGTTATTGGGGAGAACCTTTTCCTGTGTATTATGTAAATGGGATGCCACAAATGATTGATGCAGAACATTTACCAATAAAACTCCCAGAAGTTGAAAAGTATTTGCCAACCGAAACTGGCGAACCGCCATTAGGGAATGCCACTGTTTGGGCATGGGATACCATAAATAATAAAGTGGTTTCAAATGATTTGATTGATAACGAAACGATTTTTCCATTAGAGTTAAACACCATGCCAGGGTGGGCAGGAAGTTCGTGGTATTTTAACCGCTATATGGATCCTGATAACCAAAATGAAATGGCTTCAAAAGAAGCGATGGACTATTGGCAAGATGTAGATTTATATATAGGCGGAAGCGAGCATGCCACAGGGCATTTATTATACTCGCGGTTTTGGCAAAAATTCTTGTTTGATAAAGGCGTTGTCCCTGTTGATGAGTATGCTAAAAAACTGATTAACCAAGGAATGATTTTGGGGACTAGTGCTTTTGTTTATAGAGTTAATGATTATCCCAATGTTTATGTTTCGAAAGGGGTAGCTGATATTATTTCTAGTTCTAAGGATACTAATAAAGTTGTTGATTCAGTGAATTTGATTGTAGATAAAATAGGAAAACCAGACCTCATAATCGGATTTAATTCAATTCATACAGATGTGTCATTTGTAAATTCATCCGATGAATTAGATATTGAAGCTTTCAAAAACTGGAGAGAAGAATATAAAAATGCTGAGTTTATTTGTGAAGAAGATGGCACTTTCAAAGTAAAGCGCGAAGTCGAAAAAATGTCCAAATCCAAATACAACGTTGTCAATCCAGACAACATTGTCACAGATTATGGTGCAGACAGTTTGCGTCTTTACGAAATGTTTTTAGGCCCTTTAGAACAATACAAACCTTGGAATACCGCAGGTATTACTGGCGTGCACAGTTTCCTTAAAAAGCTTTGGAAATTATATGCCGATGATAACGGATTGAAAGTTTCAGACGCTACACCAACAAAAGACAATCTAAAGACATTACACAAAACCATTAAAAAAGTTCAAGAGGATATTGAGAACTTTTCGTTTAACACATCGGTGTCCACTTTTATGATTGCAGTTAATGAATTAACAGCTCAAAAATGCACATCAAAGGATATTTTAGAACCCTTATTGGTTTTAATTTCGCCTTATGCGCCACATATTGCTGAGGAGTTATGGAGTCAGTTGGGGTATAACGAGTCTATTTCAACAGCACCATTCCCAGAGTTTGATGCAAGCCATTTGGTAGAAAGCAGCAAGAATTACCCGATTTCATTTAATGGAAAAATGCGTTTTACTATGGAACTGCCTTTAGATATGAGTAAAGACGCCATTGAAGAAGCAGTATTAGAACACGAAAAAACAAAGGAACAATTAGCAGGTCGAACCCCTAAAAAGGTGATTGTGGTGCCTGGGAAGATTGTAAATATTGTAGGATAACAAATGAGAAAAATAGCATATTACTTTATTGTTTTTAGTTTTTTAGCTTGCTCGTCTAGTGATGATACTAGTAATGAACAGGAAACAGATCCAAGAGAAGCTTATTTTCTGGAAGCTATAATTGGCTCATGGGCTTATGATACTGTAAAAATAAACGATCAGGTATTTCAATACCAACATACTGATGGTTGTGAAAAAGACTTGTTTCAGTTCTATAATTCTGAAGGGAAAGAATTTGATTTTGAAGAACGGGTTGTTACAAATTGCGATATTTGCGCGGAGTGTGCATTGTCATCAACCGGTTTAGAATGGGAGTTAAATGGGGATGAAATAAGTCTCTATTTTGGGGAGGTACTGGTGCTTATTTATAAAATTATAGATGTTGATAGTGCTAAGTTTATTTATCAAGTTGAAGTAGATTATGATGATGATGGCGACATAGATGTTTTAGAATTTACTGGTGTACCTTACGACCCATATAATGAATTTGGTTAGATACCATATTTATATAGTATGGATTATACAGAAATTATAGGCTTTATTGCAGCCATTTTAACCACAGGAGCATTTTTACCACAAGTTTATAAAACTTGGAAAACAAAAGACGTTTCTAGCTTGTCATTACCCATGCTTATAATCTTTTTTATTGGTATAGTAGCATGGTTGGTATATGGTATTTTATTGGAAAGCCCATCTATGATTTTTGCAAATATTATAACAGTTGTCTCTTCTTTTCTATTGCTTTATTTTAAAATTAAATACGGTAAGAATTAATTAATACGACTGACAAACTTTCAGCGTTAAATATTGGTGTAATTATTGCTATATTTATTTCAGAATTAAAAATTTAAAAAATGATAGGATATTATATATTAATTGGAGCTATTACCTTAGTTAGCTGGTTAGTGAGTAGCACTTTAAAGCGTAAGTTTAAAAAGTATTCACAAGTTCAGCTACGTAATGGCATGAGTGGGGCAGAAATTGCCGAAAAAATGTTAGCAGATCATGGTATTAATGATGTTGAGGTTATTTCTACACCAGGTCAATTAACAGACCATTATAACCCAAAAAACAAAACAGTTAATTTAAGTGAGTCGGTTTACAATCAACGTAACGCAGCAGCAGCAGCAGTGGCGGCTCACGAGTGCGGACATGCAGTGCAACACGCTCAAGCTTACGAATGGTTAAAGATGCGTTCTGCATTAGTGCCAGTAGTAAGCGTAACTTCGGGAATGTCTCAATGGGTCGTTATAGGTGGATTAATGTTAGGAGCCGCTGCAGGACTTGGTTTTGGTTATTACGTAGCTGTTGCAGGTTTAGTCATGATGGGTTTTGCAACCTTATTTAGTTTTATCACATTGCCTGTAGAATACGATGCTAGTAATCGTGCTCTAGCTTGGTTAAAAAATAAAAACATGGTATCTCAGCAAGAATATGCTGGATCCGAAGATGCGCTTAAATGGGCGGCAAGAACATATCTTGTAGCAGCTTTAGGTGCACTGGCATCTCTAGTGTATTGGGCACTTCAAGTATTTGGAGGAAGAGATTAAAAACTAATTGATAAAACATATAAGCTCTGAAGTATTTCAGGGCTTTTTTTGTTTAAAAGAGTTACGCTGTTTACAAACATAGACTATATTTAGTATTTTTTGTAATTTGTAAGAAAAACTTTTGAACTGTGAAATAAAAAAGCTATATTAGTGACTTCTCTCCTCCCTAATGCTATTTAATAGATTTTTTGTTTAACTTAAAATCTAATTTTATGGAAGAGTACATTGGAACTGTTCAAGCATTTGCATTTGGTTTTACGCCTAGAGATTGGTTGCCTTGTAATGGGCAATTATTACCAATATCGCAATATCAAACACTATTTTCTTTATTAGGAACCACATATGGTGGAGACGGAAGAACCACATTTGGGTTACCAGACTTAAGAGGGCGTACACCTATAAATCAGGGTACAGGTCCAGGTTTGTCAAATCATAAGCTGGGTGCTAAAGGAGGCAGTGAAACTAATGTGTTAAATATAACACAAATGCCTACACATAGTCATAATATAGATTTTACTGGGAAAAACATTAATGCAGGTGTTAGTATTCCTGCTGTAAATGATGATGGTACTACTGATGAGTCAGAAGGGAATATTTTGGCAAATAATTCGGGAGCTTACGCAGCTAGTAGTGCAGCAGATACGTCACTTTCTGCATTTAACGCACCAGTTAGCGGAAGTATGCTAACAAGCAATACAGGGGTAGGTGAACCTATAAACAATATGCAACCATTTTTAGCGCTTAATTACTGCATTTGTATAAACGGTATTTATCCTCCTCGAAACTAATTTAATAAATAAAAAATGTATTAAAATGCATCTTTTATTTTTTAACCTTTAAACTTTTATATCATGATTAAAAAAATATTTTTTCTATTTATTTTTACTTTAACCTTTAACCTAAATGCACAATGGTCACTTGGAGATATCGCATTTTCAGCTTATGGTTGTGAAACGAGTACTAATACCCCTTCAGGTCCAGTGGATGCTTTTACTATTGTGCTTTTGCGAAATGTATTAGATAAAGAGCAAATTGCCTTTACAGAAAATGGATGGTTTTCAACGGGAGGATTTAGGTCTGGAGAAAACACATGTACTTTAGAATTTACTAGTAATTATGCAGAAGGCACTCAGATTATTATAAGTGCCGACCCTTTTGAAGCAAGGGATCAAGATGGTCTGCTAGCAGGAAATTTAACAGGTTCGGCTTTAAGTTTGGCAACAGGTGGAGACCAAATATTTGCTTATAATCCTGCTAATATACCAACATCTAACGCTAATCAATCAGGTTTTATAGCAGCCATTCATATGAATGGTAGTTGGGACGCTGATGCCACATCGGCAACAACTTCTGCTAAGCCTTCTGTATTTACAGATGGGACAAATTCAATTTCAATAAACCCAGAAGTAGATAATGCTAGGGTATCTACAGGGAATTGCAGTAATTTTACAGATGTTGCTACTTTAAGAACACTTTTAAACACAGCTAGTAACTGGGAAACAAATAACGATACCGCTTATAATCAATCTACGCCTGTTTGTGACTTTGTGCAAATACTTGGGGTTGAAGACCTAAATAGTTTAGTACAAGCTATTACTGTATATCCAAATCCAGTATCCAGTCAGTTAAAAATTAAATTTTCACAGAACATTAATCTAGCTTCTATCAAGATTGTGGATATTAGAGGGAAAATGATTAAAGAAGTTAAAGAAAACTTTAACTTTCCTATCAATGTTGAATCTTTAAGCAACGGCTTGTATCTCTTACAAATAGAAGGAGGTAATCGCATAATCACTAAAAAGTTTATTAAAAGTTAATTTTTAAGGCACTTGAATTAACTGTTTTTTGCCAAGGCATTAAAAACAATAAGTATAATTTTAAATAGGCTCTGAAGTATTTCAGGGCTTTTTTGTTTCTTTACACCCAATCATCATCAGAATGAATTTTATAGACTATTACCATAAGCATTTAGAAAAATACCAATCTGAAGCGCAGCGTCTTTATAAAAAAATGACAGTACTAAGTTTCCTTCGTTTGAGTGTTTTTATAGTTACAGGGTTTGGTGTTTATCTACTTTTTCAATGGTGGCAAATTGCTTTAATAATAGGAGTTGTAGGGGTTTCAGTATTTATTTATTTATTATCAAAATACACCGATATTAAAAGACTAAGAGCTTTTAATAAAGCGCTTGTGGATATAAATAAAGATGAAATTAAAGTGGCGTCTGGTAATTTTCTTGACAGAGATCAGGGTTTGCAATTTCAAGACCCTAACCACTTTTATTCCTTAGATATCGATTTGTTTGGTCGTGGGTCGTTTTTTCAGTTTATAAATAGAACAACCATTAAAGAAGGAACTAACGTTTTAGCCAAAGCGTTAAAAGCTAATAACATTAATGATATTGATTTACGACAAAGCGCTATAAAGGAATTGGCTTCAAAACCTCAATGGCGACAATATTATTCGGCAACCTCTAATTTGGTTATTGTTGAAACACCCGCAAAGCAAATTATTAGTTGGTTAAAAGCACATAAAACATTTTTGCCTAAAGCCATGTCTTGGATGCCAACGGCTTTTGGGGTAGCATCAATCATCATTATCGTACTAACAATATTAGAGGTTATAAGCATACCATCATTAATTGCTTATTGGCTACTACTTGGCTTAGGGATTACGGGTATTTATCTTAAAAAGATAAGCCTGTTGGCTACAAATACAGATAAGGTTCGAGATACTTTTAGGCAATATGCCAATTTATTAGACCTAATAGAAAACGAATCTTTTTCTTCAGATTTATTGAATCAAAAACAGCAACAGATTCAATCTGGAGATAAAAAAGCATCAGATATTTTTAAGCAATTTTCAAAGGCTTTGGATGCGCTAGATAATAGAAATAATTTAATTGGTGCCATTTTTGGTAATGGATTGTTTTTAACCGATATCAAGAATAGCTACCAAATTGAGAATTGGATTGCGCTATATGAAGATAAAGTATCCGATTGGTTTGAAGTCGTATCTTTTTTCGATGCATATAATTCCTTAGGTAATTATGCATTTAATCATCCCGATTATGTATTCCCAAAAATAGCCAAAAATCAAGCTGTTATAAATGCTCAAAATTTAGGACATCCTTTGTTAGATAAAGAAAAAAGGATAAGTAGTGACTTATTAATAAACAAGGAACAATTTTTTATAGTTACAGGTGCTAATATGGCAGGGAAGAGTACTTTTTTACGCACAGTTTCATTACATATTGTTTTGTCTAATGTGGGCTTGCCAATTTGTGCAGAAACGAGCAATTATACACCAGTTAAATTAATAACTAGTATGCGAACTTCAGATTCTTTGACCGATGATAGTTCGTATTTCTTTTCAGAATTGACGCGTTTAAAACATATTGTAGATGCTATTGAGCAAGAACCTTATTTCATTGTTTTAGACGAGATTCTAAAAGGAACAAATAGCACAGATAAGGCCATTGGTTCTAAAAAATTTGTTGAAAAATTAGTGGCTTCAAATGCTACAGGAATAATAGCAACCCACGATTTAAGTTTGTGTGAAATTGAGAATGCGTTAGATGCTGTTAAGAATTATTATTTTGATGCCGAAATTATTAACGATGAACTTCATTTTGATTATAAATTAAAAAAAGGAATTTGTCAAAATATGAATGCATCGTTTCTTTTAAAGAAGATGAATATTGTTTAATACTTTTGTAAAGTTAATTGATTAATTAAATGAAAATAGAAGATTGTTTTTACTTAGGTAAAATCGTGAAAAAATATAGTTTCAAGGGAGAAGTACTTGCTAAATTAGATACCGATCAACCAGATATATACGAACACTTGGATGCTATTTTTTTAGAACTAAGAAATAATCTGGTGCCGTTTTTTGTTGAGAGCTCACAATTGCATAAATCGGAGTTATTACGTATCAAGTTTGAAGATGTAGATACAGAAGCAGATGCCGATGCTATTATGAAGAGTGGTTTGTATTTACCATTAGACTTATTACCAAAGTTAGAAGGCGATAAATTTTATTTTCATGAAGTTATTGGTTTTAAAGTTGAGGATAAAAACTTTGGTAAAGTAGGAGTTATTAAAGCTATAAATGATGCTACTGCACAATCGCTTTTTGAGATTGATAGAGATGGTGTTGAAATATTAATTCCTATGAATGATGAATTTATTTTGAAAGTTGATCGAAATAATAAAACCATTTTTGTTGAAACACCTGAGGGGTTGATAGATTTATATCTGTAAATTATTTGTCATTCCTGCGAAGGCAGGAATCTTATAAATTGAACTTAAAATAAAAATATGGATTCCTGCTTTCGCAGGAATGACAACAACAAACAAATCCTAGAGATACTTGGATTTTGGAATTTCGTATTTGGAATTTACTATGATAAAACCATTCAAATTCAAACAATTCACCATTAATCAAGACCAATGTGCCATGAAAATTGGCACCGATGGTGTATTATTGGGTGCTTGGGCTTCTGTTAAGGACAATCTGTTTTCTGTTTTAGATATTGGTGCTGGTACAGGGCTTCTATCTTTAATGTTAGCTCAAAGAAGTCATGCTGAACTAATTGACGCAATTGAAATAGATGATAATACCTATGAGCAGTGTGTTGATAATTTTGAGAAATCCTCCTGGGGAGATAGATTATTCTGTTACCATGCTTCTTTAAAAGAATTTGTAAATGAGATTGAAGATAAATATGATTTAATAGTTTGTAACCCTCCTTTTTATAGTGAAGATTACAAAACAGACAACGAACAAAGAGATTTAGCACGCTTTCAAGACGCCATGCCTTTTGAACATCTTTTAGAAAGTGTTTCTAAATTGCTTTCTAAAAATGGTATTTTTACTGTTGTTATTCCTTTTAAAGAAGAATCTCATTTTTCAAACCTAGCTTCAAACTACAAGTTATTCCAAAATAGAAAACTTCATATTAAAGGCAATCCGACTTCAGAAATAAAACGAAGTCTCATCGAGTTCTCTTTCCACGAAAGTGAAATAATTACTGAATCTTTAATAATTGAAACCGAAAGACATCAATACACTGAAGATTACATCAATTTGACTAAAGATTTCTATTTGAAAATGTAATGAAATCAATAAAGATTAATTAAATTTGAGCGTTAAAAATGATAATTTGATAATAAATATCTAATTTCATTAATTATTTTATTTAAAACACGTTTAAATTCAATCTTTATGCGTCCAGACTTATTTGAAGCACCCGATTATTACAACCTAGACGAGTTACTTACAGACGAGCATAAATTAGTGCGTGATGCTGCCCGAGAATGGGTGAAACGCGATGTTTCTCCTATCATTGAGGAATATGCTCAAAAAGCAGAATTCCCAAAGCAAATTATTGGTGGATTAGCAGAGATTGGCGCTTTTGGACCATACATCCCTATGGAATATGGTGGGGCAGGTTTAGACCAAATCAGTTATGGGTTGATTATGCAAGAGATTGAACGTGGGGATTCTGGAGTACGTAGTACAGCATCTGTACAATCGTCTTTAGTCATGTATCCTATTTGGAAATATGGCAACGAAGCTCAACGCAATAAATATTTACCTAAACTAGCATCTGGAGAATGGATTGGTTCTTTTGGTTTAACAGAACCTGACCACGGAAGCAACCCAGGAGGCATGACTACCAATTTTAAAGACAAAGGAGACCACTATTTATTAAATGGCGCTAAAATGTGGATTAGTAATGCGCCTTTTTGTGAAATTGCTGTGGTTTGGGCTAAAAATGAAGAGGGTAGAATACACGGATTAATTGTTGAACGTAATATGGAAGGGTTTTCTACGCCAGAAACACATAATAAGTGGTCGCTTCGTGCATCGGCAACAGGCGAGCTTATTTTTGATAATGTTAAAGTTCCTAAGGAAAATTTGCTACCAAACAAATCTGGTTTGGGTGCGCCTTTAGGTTGTTTGGATTCTGCAAGATACGGTATTGCTTGGGGTGCTATTGGCGCCGCTATGGATTGTTACGATACTGCTTTACGATACAGCAAAGAGCGTATGCAATTTGGGAAGCCTATTGGACAGTTTCAGTTGCAACAAAAAAAACTTGCTGAAATGATTACCGAAATTACAAAAGCACAACTTTTAGCTTGGAGATTAGGTGTAATGCGAGAAAATGGTACCGCCACTTCGGCTCAAATATCTATGGCAAAACGTAATAATGTGGATATGGCTATTAATATTGCACGAGAAGCGAGACAAATGCTTGGAGGTATGGGAATTACAGGAGAGTATTCTATCATGCGACACGCTATGAATTTAGAAAGTGTGATTACTTATGAAGGCACTCATGATATCCATTTATTAATTACAGGATTGGATGTTACGGGGCTTAATGCTTTTAAGTAAGTAGAAAGTTATTTAATATCCTCAAAAAAATAGAGTACAAGTCGGTTTTTAGTTTATCAACTTAATCTATATTTGCCCAAAATTAGATCGTTGCACAGAGTAACTGCTATATTATTAGTTTTTTTATACTTAATTGCCATGTTAAGACCTATTCAGCCATATGTTGAATATGTGCTTAATCAAGACTATATAGCTGAGTTTTTATGTATTAATAAAGACAAACCCGAACTACAATGTAATGGTAAATGCCACTTAGTAAAACAAATTAAAAAGCAACAAGAACAAGAGCCTTTATCTGCTTTATCAATTTCATTAGAAAATTATCCTATCGGTTTTGTTACTATTTTAAAAATACCAAATGCTTTATCATATAGTGCTTCAGTAAAAAATCAAAATTATTTTTATCAAAAAATCTACGATTTCAGCTATAATAATAGTGCGTTTCAACCACCAGATTTAGTTTAATTTTACAACTACATTATATATTTATGACGCCTTTGCGTTAGCGATAGTAATGATAGCTTTTGGCGAGGCGAGCATCGAGCCAAAACTACAAATGGATAGCGCGACCCTTGTGGTAACGCCCAAATAATTACACTTACAATTAATTTAAATACTCAATGAAACATATAATCATTGCAATACTGTGTATTGCAACTACATTTACATACGCGCAACATGAGCAGCACAAGCAAAACAAATCGAAATCAGAATCAAACCAATGGTCATCTAGCAGACCAGATGGACATGCGCCAATTTCTGTAATGGGAGACCATACGCACCATAAAGGCGAATTAATGTTCTCTTACCGTTACATGACTATGGACATGCGCCAATTAAGACAAGGTACAGATGATGCTGCAACCACTGATGCGCATGCTAATTATATGGTAGCCCCTTTAGACATGGTAATGAATATGCATATGTTAGGTGTTATGTATGCCCCTTCAGATAAAATCACTTTAATGGTTATGGCTAACTATTTAGAAAACGATATGACTTTACAAATGCGTAATGGCAATCAGTTTAAAACGAATACTTCAGGCTTAGGGGATGTTTCTGTAAATGCTTTATACAGCATTTTTAATAAGAACAGAAAAGCATTGCATGCTCAAGTAGGTGTTTCTATACCAACAGGCAGTATTGAAGAAAAAAATGTGCTTCCTGTTTCTATGGGTAATGCAGTACAACTACCTTACCCTATGCAACTAGGAACTGGTTCTTTTGGTGCTAATTTAGGGTTAACATATTTAGGCCAATGTGATACGTTTTCTTGGGGACACCAAATTACAGGAATGATTAATATAAATGATAATGACCAAGATTATAAATTTGGAAATCGTTATAAATTAAACAACTGGATTGCTGCTAAAGCTGGAAACAACTTAAGTGTTTCAGTACGATTAGAAGGCGTTATTATTGATGAAATTAACGGTTCTAGTTCATTACTAAACCCAATGATGGTTACTACAGCTGATACTACAAACTCTGGAGGGACTTTTGTAAATTCTGGATTTGGGCTAAATTATTTAGTAGCTAATGGTAGCTTAAAAGGTTTAAGGTTTGCTACCGAAATTACCACACCGTTTTACCAAGACTTAAATGGTATTCAACTTAAACAGAATTATAATTTAACATTTGGGATGCAGTACGCCTTTCAATAAAAAATTTCTTGAAACGAACTATCCCCGAGGCAGAGCCATAGGGTTATTTCGTTCGTTTCATTTTGACCTTTAATGGTCAAAAATCGAAATTTTATATTTAGATTCCCGTTTTCACGGGAATGACAATTTCAATGGAAACCCCGACGCAGAGCGTCGAGGAATTCTTTTTGATTAATCGCCTTTTTGTTCCAAAAACTATAAAACGCCTCTTTTTAAGGGGCGTTTTTTATGATTTTGATTCTCATAAATTGAAGTTGTATCTTTATATCAAAAAGATGAAAAACAAGACACCTATTTTCATTCTACTTTTTAGCTTGCTATTTACCTGTAACGTTAATGAAAATAGAATTGATATTATAGAACAGATAGAGGAAGAAAGTCCTCCTACAGATACTGAGGAAGAAAACGATGATAACAATGGGGATGGTAATGAAGGAGATGATAGTGATGATGGAGACGACCAAGAACAAACCCAAATAACTTATAAAATACTGGCTTTAGGCGATAGTTATACTATTGGCGCAAGTGTTTGTGATACCTGTAGATTTCCTGAGCAGCTAAAAGACAGCTTAGTTACTAAATTTGAGTCTGACACTTCCTTTGAATTAAAAGTTATAGCGCGTACTGGTTGGACAACTACAAGTTTAATTAATGCCATTGATAACGAAAATATCGTTAATGATTACAATTTAGTAAGCCTTTTAATTGGTGTAAATAACCAGTATCAAGGCAAACCCTTTTCATTATATGAAACTGAGTTTCCAGAATTAGTAAATACCGCTATAAGTATTGCTGCAAACAGAAAAAGCAAAGTCCTTGTTATTTCTATACCTGACTATGCTTATACGCCTTTTGGAAGAGGAAACCCTATTATTTCTGCTGAAATTGACACCTACAACACCTTTGCTAAAAATTATTGTACCGAAAATAATATCTCTTATATAAATATTACAGATATAACAAGAATGGGCTTAGAGAATACAGCACTTGTTGCTAGCGACGGATTACACCCATCTAAATTAGCATATTCAAAATTTGTTGAACGTATTTTACCTGTAGCCCTAGACAAACTTAAGGACTAGTAGCTTAAAACTTAAAAAAGATGCTCTCATCCAAAAAAAGATTAGATAACGCCTACAAGAATGCTAAAGTCATCGATTTTGATGGCGATAGTAAATTTATTCTCTTTAGCGATTGCCATAGAGGCGATAATAGTTTTGCTGATGATTTTGCCAATAACAGAAATATCTATTTCCATGCCTTAAAGCATTATTACGCAGAAGGCTTTCAGTACTGCGAATTGGGTGATGGCGATGAGCTTTGGGAAAACCTATCCTTTGAATCTATTTTAAATGCCCATAAAAATGTGTATATGCTTATGAAGTTATTTCATAAGGGCGATAGATTGCATATGATATGGGGAAATCATGATATGGTGTATCGCAATCCAGATTATGTAAAAAAACATTTATCCACTTATTTTGATGCAAAAGTTGGAGAAGATGTTGAACTTTTTGGCGATATAAAATACCATGAAGGGCTTGTTTTGAAACATTGCATGACGGGACAGGAGTTGTTTTTAACCCACGGGCATCAAGCAGATTGGTGGAATTTCTTGTTTTGGAAATGGAGTCGGTTTATGGTTCGTGTACTTTGGAAACCCTTAAATGTTATGGGAATTGCAGACCCTACAAGTCCTGCTAAAAACTACAAAGAACTAATAAAAGTGGAACGTAGAACTAAAAAATGGATTTCCGAAAACAATAATTTAATGACTATTGTTGGACACACCCACAGGCCACGTTTTCCTGAACCTGGAGATATTGCTTTTTTTAATGATGGTAGCTGTGTGCACCCACGAAGCATTACTGGTATTGAGATTGAAAATGGAGCTATTTCATTAATTAAATGGCAAATTGCGACAAAAGAAGATGGCACACTTCAAATTGTTAGAGTTCTTCTAGAAGGGCCAAGTAAGTTAATTGATTACCAAACATCTTAATAGACTTTTATATTGCATAAACAAAGTCGTCAATTTTTGTTGCTTTGGCGCTAGTTTTTACGAAAGTAATCATATTTTCCATTGCATTAAAAGTTAAGAAGCTTTCACTTGTTGCAATTAATTCACTATTAGATAGTTTTTCAAAAGTAAAATAGTGACTACCACAACTAGCTTTTTGTCTTACGAAATAGCTATCGTTAAAAGCGTGTTTTTTAAAAAAACGAATATTTTGAAGGCAAAGAGAAATGGAGTTATAAGGCTCGCTAGTCAAGGTGATTAGCTCGCTATTTGGTTTAAACAAAAACCTGTAGCGTCCTAATTTATCCCTGAATATTTTGAATTGAGTCATTTAAACAAATATGTTTAAATTTTAGACCCAAATTAATCTAAAATGTCACTTGTATTTAGCTTTCTGGAGCGAGTTCGACTTCTAGACCTTCCATGTCTGGAGTGATTTGTATTTGGCAGCCTAATCGGCTGGTATCTTTAACATCAAAGGCTTCAGATAGCATCGCTTCTTCGTCATCACTCATTTCTGGTAATTTAGTTTCACTCAAAACATAGCATTGGCAAGAAGCACACATAGCCATACCACCACATACTCCAATAGTTCCTTCGGGAGCAAGTTCGTAAGACCTTACAACTTCCATTAAATTCATAGCCATATCTGTTGGCGCAACTACATCGTGGGTTACACCATCTCTATCTGTAATTTTTATGTTTATATCCTGCATTATTTGTGTTTTGAGCATTTACTATAAAATGCATGTCATAATTCGTGCCGCAAATTTAAGCTTTCTGAATTATTTAGAAATAAGATTGTCTATTATTTTAGTAGGAATTAAAAAAAGAAATTAGATTTCAATATTAACAACTTGTTCTATTTGAGGTGCGTATTTTTTTATAGTCATTTCTACTCCAGATTTTAAAGTCATTTGATTTACGCTACAGCCAACACATGCACCTAGTAATTGAACTTTAACTAGGGTATTGTTTTCTTCAATAGATAATAATGAAATATCACCTCCATCACTTTGAAGAAATGGGCGAATTTCATCCAAAGCTTTTTCAACATTAAGTTTTAATTCTTCTGAAGTCATATTCTATTTTTTAACTGCTGAACATCCAGCCATAGTTGTTATTTTAATAGCCTCGGTTGGTGGCAAATCATCATTACGTCTTACAACTTCTTCTACTACATTTCGAGTTAATTTTTCGAATGCATGTTCTAAAGCTGTTGCTGTTTGCAATGCTGCAGGACGACCTATATCTCCTGCCTCACGAATACTTTGTACTAATGGTAATTCTCCTAAGAAAGGAACCTTTAAATCTTCAGCCAAATTTTTAGCACCTTTTTCACCAAAGATATAATATTTATTATCTGGAAGCTCATCTGGTGTAAAATAAGCCATGTTTTCTATAATTCCTAAAACAGGGACATTAATACTTTCTTGTTGAAACATGGCTACCCCCTTTTTAGCATCGGCTAAAGCTACATTTTGGGGTGTGCTTACTATTACAGCTCCCGTAATAGGAAGCGATTGCATAATGCTTAAATGAATATCTCCCGTTCCAGGAGGCAAATCGAGTAACAAGAAATCTAGTTCTCCCCAATGAGCATCAAAAATCATTTGATTTAGTGCCTTAGCTGCCATGGGACCACGCCAAACTACTGCTTGATTTGGCTGCGTAAAGAATCCTATTGACAAAACTTTTACACCATAATTTTCTATGGGTTTCATTTTAGATTTTCCACCAATATTAACAGCTAAAGGTTTCTCAGTTTCAACATCGAACATAATAGGAATTGATGGCCCATAAATATCGGCATCTAAAACACCAACTTTAAAGCCCATTTTAGCTAAAGTAACTGCTAAATTTGCAGTAACTGTTGATTTTCCAACACCTCCTTTTCCAGAAGCCACAGCAACAATATTTTGAATCCCTGGTATTGGATTTCCTTTTATAACATTTGCTTTAGGTTTTGCAGGGGCATCAACTTTTATATTCACAGTTATTTTAGCCTTTTCATAAACTTTTTCATGAATAGTTTTTAAAATATCAACCTCTGTGCGTTTTTTTGCTTGTAAACTTGGATTTTTTATGGTGATATCTACAATAACTTCATCACCAAATGTTATCACATTTTTAACGGCACCACTTTCAACCATATTTTGTCCTTCTCCAGGCACTGTAATAGACTCTAGAGCCTTTAATATATCTTGTTTATTGAGCTTCATTATATTTATTAAGAATCATTCTAAAATGCAAATATATACATTAAAACCATATTATTCTTGGTGGTCCAACAACTTTTATTTATGAAAACATTGGTGTAAATTATATGCTGATTGTAGAGCTTATTTTAGCGTATTTTGTTTAAAATCAGGTAAAACTATAATACAAGTCAAACATGCTGTTTAGCTATAATTTGAATGATTTCAACGAAAAACCCTTGATATTTGTGACTTTAGCATGCATGTTGCTTCTTAAAGGTATAAACATATTGATTCATACAGATCAATTAAACTAGAATATCATGTTTACATTTAAGAAAAAACCATTGAAAGAGGATGCTCAGTATATTGTTGACATCGTTAATAATTTTTCGAAAAACAAAGAAATAAAAAAATTGATTTCTCCAATATCTGATGAGTATTATTTAATAGATGAAAAAAATAAGGTCGCTGTTAGCATTAGCGATGAAGAGGTCATTCTTTCAAATCATATTTTCCTTTATAAAAAAGTATTTAATCTGTCTTTTACAGATAAGCTAAAAAAACAAATACGAGAGAATATGGAAGAAGAAATGCAATTGTTAAAAAAATCACTATTTAAAAATGAAACAAATCTACTTTCAAATATCTTAAAACTATCTACAGACGAAAAAGTGCCTTTGGTTATTAAGCCTGTTTTTAAAGCTTTATAATTTTTCTTGTAGAGAAATTGGATCCCAAAAGACAGTATTCAAATCTTGAACTTGATTATTAACAACCTTTATCCCTTCACTTTCTAGAAGTTGTTGCATTAAGTTTGTACCATTAAAATGATGTTTTCCAGTTAACAAACCTTTTCTATTAACTATTCGATGTGCTGGAACATCTTTGCCTACAGAACCATTCATAGCATATCCAACCATACGAGCACTTTTTGCTGCTCCAAGGTATTTTGCAATGGCACCGTAGCTTGTTACACGGCCATAAGGAATTTGTTTTGCTACTTCGTATACCTTATCAAAGAAATTAAGAGTCTCAGGTTTCATTTTTAGAATTCTCTTATAATATTAACTAGGGTAATAATAGAAATAATACCTGTTATACCTCCAATAATTCGATTCATATTCTTTTGAGATGTAAAGGATTTACTTTTTACTTTATCGAAGAAAAATATATACATATATAGCATAACAAATGTACCCATTGTAGCTCCCGAAACATAAGATATAATGCTTGTTTGGTCGAAAGAAAGCAAACCAACGGACGCAAGTGTAATCGTCATATAAGCTTGGTATGGAATAGGAAAAACATTTATTGCAGATAAGAAAACACCATGAAAAAAGCGACTGTGTTTACTTCTTATTTTAGGTTCTACCTGTTGCTTAGGATTTGATTTTGCAATTAATAAATAATAAACAGTTATTAAAATGAAAATTATTAAAGCTACTCGCTGCAGAATATCGACAATCTCGTGGTGCTTACTTAAATAACGTGCAAAAATAGAGGCAATATAAGTTTGAAAAAAAACAATAACACAAACACCTATTGAAAACATGATGCCTCTAGAATGACCTTCTTTTAAACTTATTTTAGCAGCAGTCATATTTAACAACCCAGGAGGAATAACACCTATAAAAGCAAAAAATAAACCTAATAAGAAAATAAAAGTTATGTCCACCTATTATTTAATTTTGAATCTAATATAAGTAATTGGTTTGTTTTGTTCTAAATATTGCGATTCATAAAAAGTTTGAATACTCGTCACTTCTTCTGGACTTCCTTCTTGCTTGTAAACATTATGATTCGCGTATAACACTTCGTGTCCAGCACCATGAAGCAGCCCAAGTGTATAGCCGTGCATAAACTCACTATCAGTTTTTAAGTTTACAACACCATCAGATTTTAAAATCTTCTTATAGCGTTTTAAAAATTCAGCATTTGTCATGCGATGTTTTGTGCGTTTGTATTTTATTTGAGGATCTGGAAAAGTAATCCAGATTTCATCTACTTCATTTTCTGCAAATGCGTGGTCAATTAATTCAATTTGGGTACGAAGAAAAGCAACATTTGGAATATTTTCTTCAATTGCAGTTTTAGCACCACGCCAAAAACGAGCACCTTTAATATCGATGCCAATGAAATTTTTATGAGGATATCTTTTAGCCAAAGCCACAGAATATTCGCCTTTTCCACAACCTAATTCTAAAACTAAAGCGTTATTATTTTTAAAAACGTTTTTTTGCCAATGACCTTTAAAGTTGAAATTAGCATTAACTAATTCATCACGTGTTGGTTGAAATACGTTAGCAAACGTTTCATTTTCTTTAAATCTTCTAAGTTTGTTTTTGCTTCCCAATGTATATTAACTACTTTTTGTTATGTATAATATTTTTGGTAAAATTAAGGAAATATATAAGAGTGCTTATATGCTTACCTTTGAATTTATCGAAAACTAATTTATTGGTTTTAAAACCTTTTATTTTGTTCTAGATATAGGCTTATGAAGAAAAGAATTTTAGTTGCGCCTCTTAATTGGGGTTTGGGTCATGCAACACGCTGTATTCCTATTATTAAGGCTTTACTTGATTGTGGTTTCGAGCCAATACTTGCTAGCAATGGTGTTGCTTTATTGCTTTTGCAAAAGGAGTTTCCGCAACTAATTTCTATAGAGCTTCCGTTTTATAATGTTACTTATACAAGGTCTGGAGAATATTTTAAACTAAAATTACTTAAAAATTCTCCTAAGTTATTAAGGGCTATTAATAATGAAAAGAAAGCTACTAAGGTTATTATAGAGACCTATAATATTTCAGCAATCATTTCGGACAATAGGTTAGGAGTTTGCAGTAATAAAATACCATCGGTAATTATTACACATCAATTAAATGTTTTAAGTGGAAACACCACTTGGATAAGCACAAAAATACATCAAAAATTTATTAGTAAGTTTGATGAATGCTGGATTCCAGATAGTGAAGGAGATATTAATTTAAGTGGTAAACTAGGACATACTGATGGTTTTGATATGCCAACGAAATATTTAGGCCCTTTAAGTCGGTTTTCAAAATTTAGTTTACCTATTAAAAATGATTTACTGGTATTGTTATCTGGACCAGAACCACAGCGTGCCTTGTTAGAAGAAAAACTTTTACTAGAGCTAAAAAAATATAAAAGGAAAGTTGTTTTTATAAGAGGGATGATGCAAGACGAACAAACTTATGAGGTAAAAGGAAATATGATTATTTATAATTTTATGACTTCTGAAGAATTAGAAAAAACAATAAATGAAAGTGCTCTTATTATTTCAAGGTCGGGTTATACAACTATAATGGATTTAGCCAAATTAGAAAAAAAAGCTTTTTTTATTCCAACTCCAGGACAATTTGAACAGGAGTATTTAGCAAAACGATTAACAGAATTAGGTTTGGTTCCTAGTTGTACCCAAGATGAATTTCGAATAGAAAAACTTAAAGAAGTTGATGATTTTAAAGGGCTTGAATTAATAGAAGCTAATTTAAATTTTAAAGAGCTATTTAGCCTTTTCTAAAGTGAATGAGAATTCACTGCCTACACCATATTCACTTTCTACATAAATTTTTTCGTCGTGTGCTTCAATAATATGCTTAACAATCGATAGTCCTAAGCCAGAGCCACCTTCGCTACGTGCGCCACTTTTATCTACACGATAAAAACGTTCGAAAAGGCGTGGGATATTGGCTTTTTCGATGCCTTCGCCATTATCTGTTACTCTAACAATAACTTTGTTTTTTATTAGGTTTTCAATACTTACTTCTGTAGTACCTTTTTGATTTCCATATTTTATTGAATTAACTATGAGATTAGTTAATACTTGCTGTATACGTTCTTTATCTGCTATTACAAAAATAGGATTGGGATAATCCATATCGAAAGTAAGTGTTACCTTGTTTTTACTGGCGCTCATTTCAAACATTTCGAAAACATTTTTAACAAGTTCTACTATGTCAAACTTCACCAATTTTAAACTTAAATCACCTACTTCAAGTTTTGTAATCATGTCTAAGTCTTTTACTATGTAGCTTAATCTTTCAACACCTTTACTGGCTCGTTTTAAATATTTCTCTCGTATTTTTTCATCATTCATTGCGCCATCTAAAAGGGTTAAGATATAACCTTGAACCGTAAATAATGGCGTTTTTAATTCATGAGATACATTTCCAAAGAATTCTTTTCTATATTGTTCGCGTACTTTTAAAGTTTCAATCTCTAATTTTTTGTCACGAGCAAATCTGTCTATTTCTTGGGTAAGTGTACCCATATCTGTGGTAATAGAGCTTTTAGATAGCGTTGTGGATTCTAAAAGTGTTAAATCGTCGTATATTTTTTTTACTCTTCTATAAATAAAGCGCTCGATACGGAACTGGATAAGAATGAATGAAGTTAGGTAGATTATTATAGTAAGTAGTGATAAAAGCTGCCAATCTATTTCAAAAAAATAATATAAAAAAACACTCATTAAGAGTGTTACACACAAAGTAATATATAACGACGTTTTAGCCGCAAATCTATATGTTTTCTTAAATTTAGGTTGCATTATTCTACAAACTTATAGCCAACTCCTTTTACTGTTTTAAAACTTTTATCACCAATTTTTTCGCGCAGTTTTCTAATGTGTACATCAATAGTTCTTCCTCCAACAATAACTTCATTTCCCCAAACCTTATCAAGAATTTCATCGCGTTTAAAAACTTTTCCTGG
The DNA here is from genome assembly GCF_947487605.1 of uncultured Algibacter sp. Classification (GTDB taxonomy): domain Bacteria; phylum Bacteroidota; class Bacteroidia; order Flavobacteriales; family Flavobacteriaceae; genus Algibacter_D. Next base: position 10,692 of record NZ_CANKXK010000008.1, on the reverse strand, counting down.
TTTTGATGTTAATAAAGACAGTAACTCAAACTCTTTTCTTGGCAAAATTATTTCTTCTCCTTTCAGGCTTATTTTATATTCTTCTCTGTCAATAACAAGATTTCCAATTTTTACAGTACTAGTAACCGCATCTTCCTTAAAACGTCTTAATAGTGCTTTTACTTTACTAACTAAAACTTTAGGTTTTATAGGTTTGGTTATATAATCATCGGCGCCAGCATCAAAACCAGCTACTTGCGAATAATCTTCGCCTCTTGCCGTTAAAAATGTAATTATGGTATCTTTTAAATTAGGTACTTTCCGTATTTGCTCACATGCTTCAATACCATCCATTTCTGGCATCATAACATCCAAAATTATTAATTGAGGTAATTCTTTTTTAGCTTTTTTTAAACCTTCTAAGCCATTTTCTGCAGTAATAATCTGGTAGCCTTCACTTGATAGATTATAACCTACTATTTCCAGAATATCTGCTTCATCATCGACTAATAATATTTTTATATCCTTTTTATCCATTATAAAATTTGATAGTTTATAACTATTGCAAAAGTAAATATAAAACTTATAAGGCTAATTTTTAGAAATGTTACAACAAATAACAATATGGTAACACTCTATTAACCTTTGTAAGGAAAAGAATAATTTTATTATTTATTTTGATATAACTTTTGTAATTATTTATTAACTTTAGCTTATAAAATCCTACTATGATAAAAAACTACGTTTTTATTTTATTTTTTACTTTATCATTCTTTGCAATTCCCAAAGTATTTGCACAAGATTTTAATGGAAAAGAATCTGATACACAAAAAATAGAAGCACTTTCTATTTATCCAAATCCAGTAACCAACAATAGACAGTTTGTTAATATTACCACAAGATATAATAGTATAAAACAAATAGAGTTTTTTAATGTTATTGGGAAGAAAATTTATGCAACCGTTTTAAATGGTAGAGAACTTAATATTTCTCGATTATCCACAGGTGTGTATTTTATAAAAATTACAGAAAATAGTATTAGTGAAACTAGAAAATTGGTAATAAAGTAAGGATAAAGTTATTACATTCTAAAAAAACAGCCTAATTGGCTGTTTTTTTAGTTTTATATTAAAAAGTATTATTATTTTTAGAGTGACTAATTCTTTAAATAATTTTTATAATCATGAAAAAACTTTACATTTTATTTTTTACATTTTTAATATCGGGGCTTACTTTTGGGCAGACAACAGTTTTTGAAGAATCTTTTGAAACTGATGGTAACGGATCCAGATATTCAACTTCAATTCCTGAATTTAGTGACGGTTCTGGAGATTTTTTTGGAAGAACTAATTTTAATAATACAGCAGAAGATGCTGCTGATTTAATTGTTGGTACATTTTATAGTGTTTTAGGACAGCATAATGATTTTGGTTTTGCTGCTATGGATTTAGACGCTGCGAATAGTACTGGCAGTGGAGGGTCTACAACACAAACTTTGTTTTTTGATGATGTTGATATTTCAACTTATACTGACCTTACCTTAGCTATTCTTTTGGCTGAAGATCAACCGAGTGATTCTAATTTCGATTGGGATGGAGGAGATTTATTTTATATTGAAGTTGATTACGATAATTCGGGGTCATTCACTAAAGTACTACAATTTGCTACTACTGGAACATCTGGCTCTAATGTTTCAGCGCCTCTTCAAGATACTGACTTAGATGGTATTGGAGACGGGACTGCATTAACGGATGTGTTTTCAGAATTTGCTGTGCCACTATTAACAGGTAATGTTGTTGACATCAGATTGGTTTTTGAAGATTTAGGAGCAGGAGATGAAGATATTTCTATTGATAACATTAGAATTGTTGATGGATTTGTTTCGTGTGGTGTCACTTTTGGAGACGCAACTTATACTTGTAATGCTACTACAACAGGAGATTCTGATAGTGTAACAGTAAATATTCCTTATACTGGTTCTGATGCCTCAATTACATTATCTACAACTTCTGGAGGTTCGATTGGAGGTGATGCTCCAGCTAGTGTTTCAGACGGGACTATAACAATTACTGGACTTTCTGAAGGTGATAGCTGGGATGTAACGTTAGACAACGGTCTTTGTGATGGGAGAACATCTTCTGGTGCTATTCCAGTTACAGAATGTCTGCCTACATCATGTTATGATTTAACAGGCCCCAATGAATTTGAAATTGTTCAAATCACGGCTAATGAAGATGGGGATAACTGGTTTTTTAATCCTGGATCTTATTCGATTAATGGTTTCTGTAGTGGCTGTACAGAAGTAACAACTGATAGTTGGTTAGTTTTTGGACCCTTAGATATGTCAAGTGCGGCTGGAACAGAATTAGTTCTTAACTCAGATGAAGGGTTTAGTGGTACTGATTTATCAGTTTATTATACTAATGCATATGGTGGTTGCCCTGATAGTAGTATTACTACCTGGTCTTTAGCACAAACTATTTCTAGTGGTAGTGAAGGATATTATAACATAAGTATACCTTCTGCAGGATCAAGTGTATATATAGGCATTCAATATTTAGATAGTGACACCTTTTCTTCATGGACATTATCTGATATTGGAATTTATGATACTAGCTGTCCAGACCTTGGAAGTTTAGTGCTATCAGATTGCTCGTCATTATCAACCAATAAAAACCAAATAGAGGCATTTAATATGTATCCTAACCCAACAAGTTTAGGATATGTAAGCATTTCAAGCAAAAGCAACTCTAAAATGGTAGTAAAAATTTACGACATTCTTGGTAAGCAAGTTATAAATGAATCTTTAGAAAATAATCGATTAGACGTTTCTAAATTAAAGTCTGGAGTTTACATTTTAAAAGCATCTCAAGATAATTCTATCTCCACTAAGAAACTAGTTATTCAATAAATAGAATTTTCATCAATATTTTAAAAGCGTTGCCTATTGGCGACGCTTTTTTATTTAGCTACTTTTGTGTTATTGTATATTTTATGATAGATACCCAAGCCATATTCAAAATAAAAACTAAAAGCGACTTTGAGAAAATGGCTCTTGAGGTTTTTAAATTTCAGTTTAGAAACAACAAAGTGTATCGGTCTTTCTGCGATTTAATTAATCGAGATCCAAGTGATGTAAAAACAATAAAGGACATTCCGTTTTTACCAATACAATTTTTCAAAACGCATAATGTTTTAAGTTCTAAAGAATCCATTGAGGCTACTTTCACTAGTTCTGGTACAACGGGAAGTACTACAAGTAAACACTATGTAACCAACCTTGAGTTATACAAGCATAGTTTTACGGAAGGATTTGCACATTTTTATGGCAACATTGAAGACTATACCATTTTAGCGCTTTTGCCTTCATATTTAGAGAGAGAAGGTTCGTCACTAATCTACATGGTCGATAATTTTATTAAACAATCACATTCTGCTAATAGCGGATTCTATTTGAATAATTTATCTGAGTTAACAAGTACTTTAAAGAAACTTGATTCCATTGGTAAAAAAATATTATTAATTGGTGTTTCTTTTGCCTTATTAGATTTAGTTGAATCATATAAATTCAATTTAAAAAACACCATAATTATGGAAACAGGTGGAATGAAAGGAAGGCGGAAAGAATTAATTCGCGCAGAGCTTCATGATAAATTAAAAGAGGGTTTTGGTGTTGAAACTATCCATAGTGAATATGGAATGACAGAGCTTTTAAGTCAGGCATATTCAAAGGGGGAGGGTGCTTTTAACTGCCCGAAATGGATGCGGGTTTTAACTCGAGATACCGAGGATGCTTTAAGCATTCAGAATTATGAACAAACAGGTGGCATTAATATTATTGACTTAGCAAATATTAATTCTTGCTCTTTTATTGCTACTCAAGATTTAGGCAAAGTATATAAAGATGGTTCTTTTGAAATTGTTGGACGCTTTGATAATTCAGATATTCGAGGATGTAATTTAATGGTGTTGTAAGGTTTGTAAAAACATTACGACTATATAATCGCTAAGAAAAAGAAAAATTAATTTTTTTAGTTGGTTGGTTAGTTAAAAGCCTGATTTTTAAATCAGGCTTTTCTTTATTTTATAGATAATACAAAGTAGTTTTTCTTTCCTCGCTGTAACAATACAAACTTATTATTAATCAAGTCTTTTGCAGTAATTTTATGGGCTTCTTTTACTTTTTCCTTGTTTACAGAAATAGAGTTTTCTTTTAAAGCGCGACGCGCTTCTCCATTGGATTTTAAAAATCCGCCTTTTTCAGCTAATGCGGCTATAATGTCTAATCCTTCTTCAATATCTGCGCTAGAGATTTCTGTTTGAGGTACCCCATCAAATACATCTAAAAACGTTTGCTCATTGAGCGCTTTTAAATCGTCACTAGTTGATTTTCCAAATAGAATACTACTCGCTTTTACTGCATTATTTAAATCTTCTTTAGAGTGTACCATTGTTGTTAACTCCTCTGCCAAACGTTTTTGTAAAACTCTTAAATGAGGTGCTTCAGCATGCTCTTTAATTAAGCTATTAATAGCTTCTTCATTTAAAAATGTAAAAATCTTAATGTACTTTTCAGCATCTTCATCGCTAGAATTTAACCAATATTGATAAAATTTATAAGGAGATGTCCTATTGGCATCTAGCCATACATTACCACCTTCAGATTTTCCGAATTTAGAACCATCAGATTTTGTAATTAATGGACAGGTTATAGCAAATCCTTTGCCACCGCCAATACGCCTTATTAATTCGGTTCCAGTTGTAATATTTCCCCATTGGTCGCTACCACCCATTTGAATAGTACAATTGTTGGCCTTATATAAATGAAGAAAATCGTAGCCTTGAACCAATTGATAAGTGAATTCTGTAAAACTCATGCCTTCCGATGTTTCTTCTGCAGAAATTCTATTTTTAACAGAATCTTTGGCCATCATATAGTTTACAGTAATGTGTTTTCCAACATCGCGAATAAATTCAAGAAACGAAAAGTCTTTCATCCAATCGTAATTATTCACTAAAACAGCTGCATTTTCAGAATTGCTTTCAAAATCTAAAAAATGAGCCAATTGATTTTTTATAGCTTCTTGGTTGTGACGCAATGTTTTTTCATCTAATAAATTACGCTCGTTAGATTTTCCCGAAGGATCGCCAATCATACCAGTAGCTCCGCCTACCAATGCAACGGGTTTATGTCCGCACCTTTGGTAATGCGCTAATAACATAATAGGGACAAGATTTCCAATATGTAAAGAATCTGCAGTAGGGTCGAACCCAATATAGGCGCTACGCATAGTTTCCATTAAATGTTCTTCTGCTCCAGGCATTACGGTATGAATCATACCTCTCCAAGTTAATTCTTCAACAAAATTCTTAATCATTTTATAGGATCTTTTATAAACTAGGGCAAATATAAAAATACAAGTATAATTACTCACTCATTCTGAATAATTCTTTACATTAGTTGTATGATTTTAGTAACAGGAAGCACGGGTTTAGTTGGAGCGCATTTACTTTATAAGCTAGTTATAGCCAATGAAAAGGTAAGAGCTATTTATAGGAACGATAATAAACTTAAGAATGTTAAAAGTGTTTTTTCTTGTTATACTGAAGATGTTGAAAGTGTATTTAAAAAAATAGATTGGGTTAAAGCTGATATTTTAGATGTTCCTGCATTGACCGAAGCTTTTAAAAATATTGATTATGCCTATCATTGCGCCGCTTTTGTTTCTTTTGAACCAGATAAATATCATTTATTGAGACGTACAAATATTGAAGGTACTGCCAATATCGTTAATATTTGTTTAGCCAACAATGTTAAGAAACTGTGTTATGTTAGCTCGGTAGCTACTTTAGGGAAAGAATTAAATAATAAACCAATAACAGAGGATACAAATTGGAATCCAGATGAAGATAATAATGTCTATGCTATAACTAAATACGGTGCAGAAATGGAAGTTTGGCGTGCAACCCAAGAAGGATTAGATGTTGTTATTGTTAATCCAGGAGTTATTTTAGGTGGAGGTATTTGGACCGATGGCTCAGGAAGTTTGTTTAAAAGAGCTTATAAAGGATTAAAATTTTATACTAGTGGAAAACTAGGACTTGTTGCTGTTGAAGATGTTGTGTCTATAATGGTAACACTCTTGAAAAGCGATATTAAAAACGAACGTTTTTTACTAGTTGCCGAGAATTGGTCTTATAAAAATTTTTTACAAGGTCTTGCTATTTCTGTGAATACCAAACCACCTAAAAAATTAGCCGCTTCTTGGTTGTTAAATTTGGTTTGGAAATTAGATTGGTTGAAACATAAAATAACAGGAAAACAAAGAAAACTTACAAGGCATATTGCAAGGTCATTACAAACCGAAGGGTTTTATAGTAGTGAAAAAATTAAATCGAGATTAAATTATAATTTTAAATCTATAGATAGTACTATTACTGCTGTTGGGTTACACTATCTGAAACAGGTTGAATAAGCCCTTTATCAAGTTTCTTTTGTATTGATTGTTGTCTTAATGAATCTTTTTTTAGAAAAGTTTTTATTGAATCTAATTTTTTAATTTGAATTATGGAATCTTTAACCATAAGAGCTTTGATTGAATCTTTTTCTTTTTGTTCTTTAAGTTCTTTTTTCTCTAGCTCAGTAAAAAATTCTTTTAAGTATTTAAGACTATCCTGTATTTTGGCATAAATATCATCGTAATCTTCAACATGATAGGCATAATAATTATTGCTTAAGTTAAATTGTAAGCTATCAATTTTGTATTTTTTGTAAATGTATGCTTCAGGAATAATATTATGATTATCTAATACTTTTTTGTTGGCACCAGTTGCAGAAGACAACAATCTAATATCTATTAAAATATTAATCATCTGCTCCTTAGAAATTAAATTCTTGGGTTTTTTAGGTCCTTTAAGATTATAACAACTTGATGCTATAACAAGCACAGCTAAAAGTATGGTAAATCGTTTTAAAATCATCTATTAAAAGTTAATCGCTTAGCAGCATTTGTGTTGTAAAACTTAAAGTTATTGTAAACCATGCTACCGTTTATAAAAGTATGTGTTATTCTAGATTTAAAGGTAGTACCTTCAAAAGGAGACCATCCACATTTGTATAGGATATTCTCTTTTGTAACTGTCCAAGGGTTATTTAAATCTACTAATACCATATCGGCATAATATCCCTCTTTTAAATATCCTCTTTTTTCAATTTCAAATAAAATAGCTGGATTATGGCACATTTTTTCAACAATTTTTTCTATTGAAATTTTGTCTTTATGAAACATTTCCAAGATAGCTGGTAACGCATGTTGTACCAATGGCCCTCCAGAAGGAGCTTTTGTGTAATTATTATTTTTTTCCTCTAATGTATGCGGGGCATGGTCTGTTGCAATAACATCAATTCTATCATCCAATAAGGCTTCGAGTAATTGAGTTCTATCTTTTTTCGTCTTTACGGCAGGATTCCATTTAATAAATGTGCCTTTTTTATCGTAATCCGCGTCCGAAAACCATAAATGATGAATGCAAACTTCGGCAGTTATTTTTTTATCCTTTAAAGGTATTTTATTAGAGAATAACTTTGTTTCTTTTCCAGTAGATAAGTGAAAAACATGTAACCGCGCTCCTGTTTTTTTCGCAAGCTCGATAGCTTTTGATGAAGATAAATAACAAGCTTCTTCACTTCGAATAATAGGGTGTTTGCTAATTGGAATATCTTCTCCGTATTTTTCGATATGTTCCTTGAGGTTTTTTTTGATGGTTGCTTCATCTTCACAATGAACCGAAATAACCATATTGGTACTCTTAAATATTTTTTCAAGAACTGCAGGGTCATCAACCAGCATGTTACCTGTAGAAGAGCCTAAAAATAACTTTAATCCCGCAACAGATTTTGGGTCAACTTTTAATATTTCATCTAAATTATCGTTGGTGCCGCCAAACATAAATGAGTAATTGGCAGCTGAGGTTTTAGAGGCTATTTCAAATTTTTCTTCTAGTTTTTCAATAGTTGTGGTCTGTGGATTTGTATTAGGCATTTCAATAAACGAAGTAATGCCACCTGCTATAGCTGCTCTCGATTCTGTTTTAATATTGGCCTTATGTGTTAATCCAGGTTCCCTAAAATGAACTTGATCGTCTATGGCGCCAGGTAATAAATATTTACCTTCGGCATCAATTACATAAACATCGGCAGATTTAGCACTTATGGAGTCGCTAATTTCTTTTATAAACTCACCTTCAATTAATATATCACCATTGAAAACCTTACCCTCATTAACAATATTGGCATTTTTTATAAGTGTGGTTTTTAACTTCATCTTCTTTTCAGCTTTTCTTAAATATACTTTTTATTTTCATTGAAATAACGCCAAAAATAGCTTCAGAAATTATTCCAGAACTTAACTTAGATTCTCCTTTAGTTCTATCTGTAAATATAACTGGTACTTCAACAATTTTAAATTCTTTTAAATAGGTTTTAAATTTCATTTCTATTTGAAATGCATAACCAATAAATTTAATTGCTTCTAAATTAAGTGATTCGAGAACTTTTCGTTTGTAACAAATAAATCCTGCAGTCGTATCGTGTATTTTCATTCCTGTAATTAAGCGTACGTATTTTGAAGCCAAATAAGACATTAAAACACGACTCATAGGCCAATTAACTACATTAACACCTGTAACGTAACGACTCCCAATGGCTAAATCTGCGCCATCATTTTTACATGCATTATAAAGACGAATTAAATCTTTTGGGTTATGCGAAAAATCGGCATCCATTTCAAATATGTACTGATACAATCTTTTTAAACTCCATTTAAAACCATGAATATATGCTGTGCCTAATCCAGATTTTTCGTTACGAGATTCTAAAAATAATCTGTCAGGAAAATCCTTTTGTAACTCTTTTACTTTTAAGGCTGTTAGGTCTGGAGAATTATCGTCAACTATCAGAATATGAATCTCATCAGATTCTGAAAACACTGCTTTTATAATAGCCTCTATGTTTTCAACTTCATTATATGTTGGAATAATAACAACAGTGTTCTGCATGGGTCTGTTTGGTTAAAACCAATAATTTTAGCAAATGTAAACTATTAGGCGATTATTTATTTTAAATATTCCTTAATAATTAAGCCTGAATTAAATATTTATAATAATTTTAACCCATGATTCGCGCTGTCTCTTCAAATGAATTGTTTACGGTATTAATTGTTGCTAGTTTAGTGATAATTACCATGGCAAAATTAGTCTCTTCCAAGCGATTTTACGATTTTGTATTTGTGTTTGGACGTACTAAATACCTCAAAATATATGCGAGAGAGCAGAAATTTTTCGATAAGTTTGATGCTTTATTGTTTACAAACCTTATTGTTTCTGCAGGGATTTTTGTGTTTATCATATTCCAATATCTAACAGATACTACAGTTGTATCAATAAACTTCTTGTTTAAGTTAACATTTGGTATCGGAGCCTTTTTTTTAATAAAAGTTTTGGTAGAACGATTAGTTGGTAGCCTTTTTGAGATTGATAAATTAATTGATGAATATTTATTTCAAAAAATTACTTACAAAAATTATTTAGGTCTTTTGTTGTTGCCAATTAATGCACTATTAATCTTTACATTAAAACCAACATTAATTTTATTTTATGTAATGGGAGTTCTATTATTAACTGTTAATATTATTGGGCTAATTACTTCATTTAAAACGCATCAAAGTTTAATAAAAAACAACTTATTTTATTTTATTTTGTATCTTTGCGCTCTCGAAATCGCGCCCTATATCATTTTATATAAGGTTTTTGTTTCGAATTAATTGAACAAACTACTTGCTGCATATGAAAGTGAAAACGATTTTGGTATCGCAACCCGAGCCTAAAATAGAAAATTCTCCTTATTTCGATTTACAAGAAAAACAAAAGGTGAAGATTGATTTTAGACCATTTATTCATGTTGAAGGTGTTTCTGCTAAAGAAATTAGACATCAAAAAATAGATTTAAATAACTACTCAGCAATTATTTTGACGAGTAGAAATGCGGTAGATCATTTTTTTAGAATTGCTGAAGAAATGCGTTTTAAAGTTCCAGACTCAATGAAATATTTCTGTCAGTCTGAAGCGGTTGCTTATTATTTGCAAAAATACGTAGTATATAGAAAGCGAAAAATTTATGTTGGTAAACGTACTTTTGCTGAACTTTCTCCTTTAATTAAGAAATACAAGGATGAAAAATTCTTATTACCTAATACAGATAAAGTGAAGCCTGCAGTTCCTGAAATATTAAATGGACTTGGTGTAGATTGGAAACAAGCCACATTCTATAAAACGGTAGTAAGTGATTTGTCTGATTTAGCCGATGTTTATTACGATGTTTTGGTGTTCTTTAGCCCTTCTGGTATTGAATCATTGTTTCAGAATTTTCCAGATTTTCAACAAAATGAAACGCGTATTGCAGTATTTGGAAATACAACAATTAAAGCTGTTAAGGAAAAAGGCTTGCGTGTTGATATTGCAGCACCAACACCTGAAACACCATCAATGACTATGGCTTTAAAAAAGTATATTGATAAAGTAAATAAAGGGAAGTAATTCTTTTAACTTAAAATATATAAAAAGCGATTTCAAAATTTTGAGGCACTTTCAGAAGTAAGTTGATTTATAAAAATAGAATAAAAAAACTCAGCAAAGTTTTACAAAAACGAGCTGAGT